>CAJTVB010000018.1 GCA_910579755.1 uncultured Acetatifactor sp.
ACATCGGACTTTTCTGCGTTGGGCAAAGGAGTATTCGGATGGGGATTAAAGTACATTTTACTATCCATGGTGATATTTGTCTGATTTCCTGAAATTTAGTATAACATGAGAGGATATTATTGGCAATGGGAAAGTGGATAAAAAGGTGTACTTTAGTATCCACAAGACAAGAGAAAAGAAATATATTTTGCGGTTTTGTTATATTTGGAGAATCGCCTGTGAGACTAAAGGCAAAGTGGTGTTTCGGTGATTCATGACTTTCGGATAAATAAGATTGGTGTAACTTAAGAGTCTGCTGAACTGATTACAATATTAGCGCGCATATCATTTTAATGGTTTCGTATTTGAAATATCTTTCTTGACGGAATGCCAATGAAATAAACTCTTTAAAACGATTTTAATTATTGGTCTTGATTATATTGTAGCAAATATTCTGGAGTGGTTCCCAGCAACTGCGCAAAAATATTGACCTCATAATCCGGAATAAAACGGGTGCCTGATTCTAACTTAATGATTGCAGTCTCTGTGATGAAGTCATATCCGGTTAATTGTGCCATGATGGCCAGTTTTTCTGTGTGAGTTTCTGCTCTTTGCGGAGCTGGCGGATGCGCAGGCCACAGACATTTTTTCGTTTTTCGTCATACCAAAAGGCTTTCAAGGTGTTCGCTCCTATCATGGGATAATCGAGATGCTTAACAAGCATGTTTTGAAAAATGAAGGATTTATTTTGGAGGACAAGATGGAATATTTTCACTTAACTACACCACAGCAGAACATCTGGAATCTGCAGAAATATTATAAAGGTACCGCAATCGCCAACCTCTGCGGTGCTGTGTTTTTTCAGGAGAAACGGGACGAGGCGTTGCTTTGCAGGGCGATCTGCCGGTTTATCCGCAGCCAGAGCGGTATCCGCCTGCGCTTTCACGAAGGGGAGGAACCCGGGCAGTATGTCTCGGAAGAGGTGAATGAGGACATTCCGGTCAGGACATTCCGTACAAGGGAAGAATTTGACGCTTATGCGGAAACCTGTGCAAAGGATCCCATAGGGCTGTCGGAGAGGCAGATGTACCGTTTTGTAGTTTTCCATTTGGAGCAGGAAAACAGGAGCGGCATTCTGGCAGTGTTAAGCCACTTGATATCGGATGCTTGGACCTTTGGGTTGATGGCAAACCAGCTGGATGCGGAATACCGCAGGCTGGCAGGGGAGGGAGACGTAATCCTTCTGGAAGGGGACTATGCGGATTTTATACGGTCGGAGGATACGTACCTTGCATCCGGGCGTTATGAAAAGGATAAAAGCTACTGGGAGGGGAAATACCCTGTCCGCCCTGAGGAAAGCCCTGTAAAACTGCGTTCCGTATCGGCGGATTCTGTGGAGGCGGGACGGGTCACAAGAACACTGCCGCCCTCACTGGAACAGGGGATTGCAGCCTATTGCAAAAGTCATCCGGTAACAGAGGCGGTATTGTTTGAGACAGCATTGATTATTTACCTGTCCCGCATTAACCCCGATATCCAGACAGTCACAGTCGGTGTTCCAGTGTTAAACAGGAGCAATGCGAGGGAGAAGGAGATTGCCGGGATGTTTGTATCTACCATGCCCCTTACGGTGGCTGTGGCAGGGGATACGGAGATAGCAGAACTGGCAGCACAGATCACGAAAGGGCATATGGATCTGTTCCGGCACCAGAAATATCCCTATGCGGGCATCCTGCGGCAGCTCCGGGAGAAGCAGGATTTCTCCGGGAATCTGTACGATGTCATGGTCAGCTACCAGAATGCAAAAACGAAGACCGGGGCGGATACCAAATGGTATTCCAACGGCTGCAGCGAGGTGCCGCTGCTGGTACATATTGATAACCGCGACGGGAAAGAGTGCCATACCATCAATGTGGATTACCAAGCGGCGGTGTTCCGTGACGGGACGGAAGTGGAGCTACTCATAGAACGGCTGGAATACATTCTGGAACAGATCGTGGCAGAGGCTGCGGAGAAAGTCGGGGATATCGGAATTGTTCCCAAGCGGGAATATGACAGGATTGTGTATGAATTTAATGACACCCATGTAGAATACCCAAGGGAGAAGTGCATCCATGAGCTGTTTATGGAGCAGGCAGACAAAACGCCGGAGCGGACGGCATTGGTGTTTGAAGATAAGAAGTTTACCTATAAGCAATTGGATGAGATGTCAAATTCGCTGGCGCATTTCCTGCGGGAGAAAGGGATACAGCCGGGGGATGTGGTGCCGATTATTGCAAAGCGGAGCTGGCATGTCGTTGTGGCTATGCTGGGGGTGCTGAAGGCTGGCGGGGCGTATATGCCGGTTGCCCCAAACTATCCAATGGAGAGAATTAAAGATGTTGTTATAGGGGCTGGTGCAAAGCTTGTATTATACTATCAATTTTGCGGTGAAACAGGAATAGAAATGTATGATGTTTCGACAATAGATTATAGTTATCATATTGATACACTTGAGAATAGAAATAGTAGTACAGATCTGTGTTATGTTATTTATACTTCAGGATCAACAGGAAAACCTAAAGGTATATGTCAAACACATAAATGCTTAAGCAATTTGATTAATTGGCAGGAAAAGGAGACTACCGCAATTGGTTGTAATATCTTAAGTTCAACCATTATAACCTTTGATGTTTCTTTGCAGGAAATTATGTATTCACTATTAAATGGTGGATGTCTGTATTTTACTAATGATGATGTGAAAATGAATATATCAAAATATTTGCATTATATTGATGAAAATAAAATTGACACATTGTTTACAACACCATCTTATTTTAATATGCTTGTGAAAATGGGAGTAGCAAAGAAACTGGAGGGTGTTCGCAGGATTTTCTTTGCAGGTGAAAAGTTAGAAATCGATAAAAAAGTATTTGAACAATATGTGCAAAAAACAGTGATACAAAATCAGTACGGACCGGCAGAAACACATGTTGCAACAAGTAAAAAGGTGGACAATTTTTCTGATATCACAATCGGCACTCCCATAGCCAACACACAGATTTACATTTTGGACAGTGACCAGCGTCCCGTTCCTATCGGCGTACCCGGGGAGCTTTGTATTGCCGGGGAGGGTGTGGGGAAGGGGTACTTAAACCGCCCGGAGCTGACTGCAGAGCGTTTTGTACCCAACCCCTTTGCTGTGGCAGAAAACCACCACGGGAAAACCATGTACCGCACAGGTGACCTGGCCCGGTTCCGCAGTGACGGGGAGATCGAGTATCTTGGACGAATGGATACCCAGGTGAAGATCCGGGGACTGCGCATCGAGCTGGGGGAGATTGAGAGTGTCATGGGAAGCTTTCCAGGCGTGGGTTTGTGCGCCGTGGCGGATAGGCGGGACGAGACGGGCAGGCAGTACCTTGTGGGGTATTATACTGTGGCTGCGGAGACACCCTCTGGCCTGGATGAGAAAGCCCTGCGGTTGCATTTGTCTGCCAAGTTGCCAAAGTACATGGTGCCGAATTACTTCATGCGGCTGGATGTCATGCCCATGACTGCCAGCGGAAAGACGGACAGGAAGAGCCTGCCTGTGCCGGACTTTTCACAGCAGACGTCGGAATATGCGCCTCCGGAGACGGATGCGGAGAAAAAGCTGGCGGAAATCTGGCAGGAGCTGCTACAGGTGGAGCGGGTCGGCAGGACGGACGACTTTTTTGAGCTGGGCGGGGACAGCCTGCTTGCCATTTCCATGCTGACTGAGATAGAGAAAGGTTTCCGGGTAGAGCTTTCCGTCAGGGAGATTATGGAGCATTCCGAACTGGCGGCGTTGGCACGGTGTCTGGAAGATGCCCGTGGGTTAGTCTGCCTTGATACAGCAAGCGGCGGTATGGTGGAAGGCACTGCCGTTGGAAGGATTATCGCCCGTCATGCAGACCGGTATCCCCTGCTCCCCCAGCAGAAGGCAGTTTATGCGGCCTGCATGAAAGAACCGGGCACCTTGGTCTATAACATGCCCGCTAAAATTATCCTGCCGAATGCAATTGACAGGGATAGGCTTAAGGGAAGTATTGCCAGGGTGCTAGACCGGCATAAGCTGTTAAAAAGCTGCATCCGTATGGATGAGGCGGGACTGTACGGTGTTTATGACGGGGATGCCCAGATTGTGTTTGAGGAATACAAAACGGGGAAGGAGGATGCCTTTGTAAGACCCTTTGACCTGGGGAAAGCGCCCCTTGTGCGTGTGGGCTTTACGGAGGATGCCCTGCTGTTCGACATGCACCACATTATTGCGGACGGGGCTTCCATGAATATCCTGCTGGGGGAGATTACCGCCGTGTATGAGGGCGGCGCATTGCCGCAGGCGGAGGCGGAGTACTCGGATTACGCGGTATATTTTTACGGGCTGGATACAAAGGAGCATAAGGCGTATTTTCAAGAAGCGCTGAAATGCGGCTGGGAGCCGGTAACGTTGCCTGAGACGAAAAACCCGGGGAAGGGCGGTGAGTCCCGGCTGTACAAAATACCGGAAGGAGTGTTCTCAGGGGCAAGGAAATACGCCAGGGAGAACGGCCTGACGGACACCATGGTTTTCCTGGGAACATACGGAATCCTGCTGTCCAAGTATACAGGGCGGAAGGAGATTCTGAGCAGCATTATCCTACAGAACCGAACCTATGCGGACACTAGGGACATGGTGGGGATGTTTGTAAACACGTTGCCGTTCTGCCTTGCACTGGGAAACTGTGCCGGGACGGGGGACAGCGTTACAGGGTATATGCGAGATGTAAAGGAGAAGCTGCTGGGACTGTTCCGTTATCAGGAGCTGCCTTTTGAGGAGATTTCTGAAGCAGTCAGGATGAATGACAGGTCGGTTATCAATACGTCCTTTGTATACCAGGGGGACGGGGAGAAGACTCTGTCCCTGGACGGGCAGGAACTGGCACCGTTGTTTATGGACACTCATACAGCGAAATTTGACCTGTCCATGGAGCTTACCCCCACAGGGAATGACTGCAGGCTCCGGCTGGAATATAACCTGGCGAAATATGACGGGCAGCTGATGGATGCCCTGGTGGAAGGCTATATCCGCATCCTGGGGCAGCTGGGGAAGAAGAGGCTGGCGGATATCTCCGTGCTGTCAGCGGAAGAGTACCACAGGATAGTGGAAGGGTTCAACGATACCTATGTGGAATACCCAAGGGAGAAGTGCATCCATGAGCTGTTCACGGAGCAGGTGTACAAAACGCCGGAGCGGACTGCGCTGGTATTTGAGGACAAAGAGTTTACCTATAGGCAGCTGGATGAGATGTCAAATTCGCTGGCGCATTTCCTTCGGGAAAAAGGGATACAGCGGGGGGACGTGGTGCCGATTATTGCCAGGAGGAGCTGGCATGTCATAGCGGCTATGCTGGGGGTGCTGAAGGCTGGTGGGGCGTATATGCCGGTAGATCCGAACTACCCGGAGGACAGAATTGAATATATGCTGTCAGAAACACAGGCTAAGATTGTCCTGGTATGCGGATATACAAATAATGGCACATATGAAGTGGTTGATCTGGCCGAAGTGGATTATGGGAAACATACGGTACAGATAGAAAACCATAATTCCAGTGATGATATATGCTATGTATTGTATACGTCAGGCTCTGCGGGCAGACCGAAGGCGGTATGTATAAGTCATACCAATATGGCTAATTTTATCAGCAACAATATTAATAATCATTATCAGCATGCAATGCTGGGTACATGCAGTACAGTGCTTGCAGATACGGAATTTATATTTGACATATCGGCATTTGAAATATTTTTATCGCTGCTGAACGGGCTGTGCCTTATCCTGACAAAGGAGATAATGGATGCCCAATACCTTGCCGGGCTGATTGAGAAATACTATGTTGACGCACTCCATATTACACCGACAAAGCTGCTGACACTGCTTCATGACCGGGCGTTTCAAAAGGCAACTGCGCAGATAAAAGTTTTGATGGTCGGTGCGGAAGTCTTCACGGAGAATCTGTACCAGACAGTATCAAGGTACACGGATGCCGCTATATATAATGGATATGGCCCCACAGAAACAACAATTGGAGCTTCTTTTAAAAAGGTAAACGGTAGTGATATTACCATCGGTACTCCCATTGCCAACACCCAGATCTACATCCTGGACAGTGACCAGCATCCCGTTCCTATCGGCGTACCCGGGGAGCTTTGTATTGCCGGGGAGGGTGTTGGGAAGGGGTACTTAAACCGCCCGGAACTGACCGCAGAGCGTTTCGTGCCAAACCCCTTTGCTACGGCAGAAAACCACCACGGGAAAACCATGTACCGCACAGGAGACCTAGCCCGGTTCCGCAGTGACGGGGAGATCGAGTATCTTGGGCGCATGGACACCCAGGTGAAGATCCGGGGACTGCGGATTGAACTGGGGGAGATCGAGAGCGTCATGGGAAGCTTTCCGGGTGTGGGGCTGTGTGCCGTGGCGGACAAGCGGGACGAGATGGGCAGGCAGTACCTTGTGGGGTATTATACTGTGGCTACGGAGACACCCTCTGATCTAGATGAAAAAGCCCTGCGGGGGCATTTGTCCGCCAAGTTGCCCAAGTACATGGTGCCGAATTACTTCATGCGGCTGGAAACCATGCTTATGACCGCCAGCGGCAAGACGGACAGAAAAAGCTTACCAGAGCCGGATTTTTCACAGCAGAAAAGGGAGTATGTCCCGCCGGTTACGGAGAAGGAAAAGGAGTTGTGCCGCCTGATGGAGGAACTGCTGCATGTGGAGCAGGTGGGTGTGACGGATGGCTTTTTTGAGCTGGGCGGTGACAGCCTGACGGCGATAGAATTCGTGGCGAAGGCCCATGACAGAGGGATTGTTTTTTCACTGCAGAATATTTTTGATTTCTCTGCCGTGGGGCAGTTGTGTGAGCATATGGAGGCGGGGGATGAGGCAAAGATTCGCTACGAGCCTGGGGACTTTGACAAGTACCAGGGCCTGCTTGCGGAGAATGTGATTGACGGGGCATTTATCCCGGAGAGGAAATCCCTTGGGAATGTGCTGCTAACCGGCGCAACAGGGTTCCTTGGGGCGCATGTGCTGGACGGGCTGATGCGGGAGGAGGCCGGAAAGGTTTACTGCCTGGTGCGGGACGGGGAAGGCGGCAGCGGCGGCAAACGGCTTCAGGAGATCCTGAGGTATTATTTTGGAGACAGGTATGAGGCAGAATTTGCCCGGAGAATTATTCCTGTCAGCGGGGACATTGAGGCGGAAACATTGTCGAAGAACATGCCGGGGGATGTACGGACTGTAATTCACACGGCGGCAAGCGTCAAGCATTATGGCTCCTATGAGTATTTCAACCGCGTCAACGTGGAGGGAACAAGGCATGTGGTAAATTATGCGAAGTCAGTGGGGGCAAGACTGATTCATATTTCAACCCTGAGCGTCAGCGGAAACAGTCTGGCGGATGAGTTTGCGGTGTACCGTTCGGAGGAGGAGAAATTCTTTGGCGAGACCTCGCTCTATATCGGACAGCCTCTGGATAATGTCTATGTCCACAGCAAGTTTGAGGCGGAGCGGGCGGTTCTGGACGCCATGCTTACAGGGCTGGACGCCAAGATTATCCGTGTGGGCAACCTGACCAGCCGGGCATCGGACTACAAGTTCCAGCCCAATTATAGACAGAACGCATTCCTTACGAGATTTAAGGCCATCCTGGAGTTTGGCCTGTTCCCGGATTACCTGATGTCTTTGTATTCCGAATTCTCCCCCATAGACCTGACGGCGGAGGGAATCGTGAAGATTGCGCAGTATGCAGACAGGCAGACCGTATTCCACTTAAACAGCAACCGGCCTATCTATTTTGACCGCTTCCTGGAAGTAGTACGAGAACTGGGGATTTCCATGAAGGTGGTAGACAGTGACAGCTTTAACCGGGCGTTGCGGGAGACCATTCGTGACCGTGTCACGGAATATATTTTCGAGGCGTTCCAAAATGATATGGATGCCCAGGGGCGGCTTTTGTATGACAGCAATATCCATATCGAAAATGATTTTACGGTGTGGTTTTTGAAAAGGCTGGGATTTGAGTGGAATGAAATTGACTTGGAATATATCCAAGGGTATGTGGAGTATTTCCGAGAGATTGGGTATCTGGAAATTTGATGGAGGAGGTGTTGAAATAATATTGTTTCTGCATATTATGGGGCAGAAATGGGGTTGATAATTGATTCGGAAGGATAGAAACAAAAATGATATTGACAAAGTTAGTATATGATCAATTATTGAATTGCTCTAAAGTACCTCCAGAAATAGGTGGTATATTAGGAAGCAGGGATAAAATAGTAAATAAGGTTATATTTGATAAGGGGATAAGTACTGCTAACGATTGCGTCTATATTCCCAACGTATATCAGCTAAATCAATTAATTTTACAGTGGTCAAAAATGAAGATTACTTTTTCCGGAATGTTTCATACACATGCGGATCAGTGGTCTGCGTTTTCTATGGATGATATAAGGTATATTAGAACTATACTTATTTCGATGCCTGCCACAATTAATGAATTATATTTTCCAATAGTATTTCCGGGTAGAATGATTAAGTCTTATATAGCAAGAAGGAAAGGAAAGGATGTGGATATTATTGAAGACTCAATATTAGTTGAAGGAGATGAAAGACTTAGATAGAGCATATGAGAAAGGGTAGATAAAATGGCTGATATTTTATTAGATGCATTGAACAAAAAAGATTATGGTACGGCTAAGGAGCTTATTCAGCAGGGAAGAAGATTGCATGATATAGAGGAATATGCATTTGAAAAAGCTTTATATAGTTATTTGGCGGACTATAGAATGATGGAATTCTTAACACAAAATGGATATAATGCATTTTTCTTTCCCAGGCCACAATGTAGAGATGGAAGAGAACGTCCATGGGGAGTACTGACTCGAGCATTCGTTTTAAAAGAGTATAGAATTATGGATTTGTTGTTTGGCGCAGGCTTTAATTTGTTTGTTGGTAGCTGGGGTAATGGTTGCGAGTGGTATTGGGTTGAAGGTAGAGATGAACCATATCCTCTTTGGAAGTGGTTATTTACTCAAACATTCAATAAGGCGGTAATAAATATGATGTTGAGTCATGGATGTCCAGCTATTGAGTTTGATGATCCGGATTATCATGATGATGTAAGGCGCTATATAAATAGCAAACCACAAATTAAATTGAAAAGTTTTGCATTAGGGTATTGGTGGAATGAAATTCCTGTTCCTAAAGTTCCTCATTTTGGCCTTTTTACATTAAGATCAACTAAAGAGCACTTGAATAAGAAATATGAGGAAGAAATGCAAGAATATGAGGAACGCTCAAAAATTCGGAAGGAATATATAGATAGAATTACGAAGGAAGAATGGAAGGCGTTCGAAGAGCAAGGGAAAATATCAAGAATGGCGACGGAAGCTCTGGCTAATATGGTAAAAAATAGTTAAAGCGGAGCAAAGATTTTAAGGCTAGTTACTTAGAAACTATATAACATTGACAATATTGTAGTTCTTTATTATACACATATTGTAAAAAACATAAGAAAGAAGGAGTACGGGAAATGGGAGAAAAGAAAGTCGATCAGGTAAGAATTCCGGAGGGTAAATTCTGTGGACACAATTGTGCGGATGGATGTATTTATTGGAATCCGCATGACAGAGATAGTAATGGGAGACGATATTGCAGTCATTATCGTACATATTATTATCCTCGTGAGAGGCAGGGATGTCTTTCTTATAAGGACTAAAACAAGCAGCTATATTTTTGCTATACCTAATTCAGGATAATTTGTTATACCGAAAGTTAGATTATCCCGAATACTTGAGGAAAAGCCTGGAATTATGCGGGTTTCAGTCAGGATATTCGGGATAACTTTTTTGCCGTTTCCGGCTATCTGGTCACATATTTCCTACAATCCTTGGTAACATTCGGGATAATCTTTGAGCTGTTACAATCCATAGAGGCGTTTTAAGGTTTCCTCATCATCCACGGTATAGTTTACATTCTCGGCTTCTAAAACAGTTTCCATCCCCATTGCTTTCTCGATTGCTTTTCTCTTTGTTTCTGTATCGGCATAAGCATATCAAGGTGGTTTCTAACTGCTTGTGGCCCGCAAGCCAGCTTGTTATTCTTTAACGGAATTGACAGTGTGAGCATCAGTCATCGCCTTGGACATACCCATGTATCCATCACTACATATTTATAGCCATGTGATTAAAGAGACGGAGGAGCGCATCAGCGATTGCGTGGCGGATATGATCTTGAAACCGGCGAAGGCGAAGCTGAGGGTAGTGGGGGATTAAGAACAGTAGTAACTGAAAAGTGGATGCGTTCCCATTCAAGTACGCATCCACTGTCTTTTTACCAATATTGTTTTACCATTTCGCTGGATTCATTTTCAGTCAACTGAAATTTCTCCGCAATCCGTTTTATAGTCTCGGCTAATGAGACTCCCAAATCCTTACACATTAAAATTGCACCTTTAATTTCGCTTTCTTCTCGCATTTGTTGAATTGCCAAACACATATTCACGTCTCCTTTCCCTTCGGGATATTTCAGTTTGGATCCCGTAACAATATTTATTACTTCAGCTGCCTGTCTTTCCATGCTTTGGAACTTTATGTCTTCTTTTACAACCTTATTCAGGGTTTTCTTATCTTTAGAATACTTGATGTAAAGCATCACTTCCCGCAGGTACGAGTGGAATTCGTTGATTTCATCATCTGATATCTCCCTTGGAGCAATCAGGTTTACATGGTAGTCTGGTGCATGGGCAAGAATTACACTGTCAACACTTGAATACATTTCTTTCAGGGAGAGCGGCGCATCCCAACTGTCTGAGCCAAAATTTTTGAACGGTATTTAGAAGAAAATTCAATCTGTGAGGTAATGAAGAAACCTGCCTTAAATGCATACAGTTCAAAACAGGTAAACAGATCGACAGTTTCCGGGGCACGACCCTTGCCCCAAACCTGAACCGTCGCATGAAGCCCCTCCACCTGCTCCTGACGTATCTTGACGGCGAAGGTGAAGCTGAGGGTAGTGGGCGGCAAATGATGTTGCAAGTTATTAGAATAGTGAAAGGATAGGACGGAAAGATATCATTCTCCTGTCCTTTTGACTGTCAAGAAATGTGGTGATACATACTTTTTTAGCGGTATGGCGACTAATCCGGCAGATTTTTATAATCTTCAAGCTCATGGTAGATTCTATCCACATGGATGCAGGTGCCGTTTATCGTATACAGCATAAGGTAGCGATGCGATAAAAAATGCATCTTCCGGTAATCATATTCGGCAAGCTCCGGCTCTTCGCATATTTTTAAGGAACCACCAATCTGAGCAAGCTTCTGTATGGTATTTTCTGCGTCTTCTAAAACGCGGGCGGCAGCAACTTCGTTGCCCAGCGTTGCATAAATGTAAAAAAGAATGTCATCGAGCTGCCGCTTGGCAAGATCTGACAATATCACCTTATAGTCCATATTTTGTCCTCAGTTCCGCCAGCGCTTCACCGGCCTCTTGGTTCTGGCTGCTTTGGTGCTGTCCTCTGGAAATTTGTAGTTCCTCGAGAAATTGTTTTTTTGTTGTGGTGTGCGGACCCCTGTTCAGAAAAAACTGTCGAATTACTTGCTGGACGACCTGCAATTCATCTTCCGTACATTTCTGAATCATAGAGACAGTAGTGTCTAATGTGCTCATTGCGATCCCTTTCTGCTTCGGATGGAAGCTTGCTATATTTCCGTTTTAAATCAAGCTGATTGGTTTAAGCTTATTATACCCCGAAAGAGCTTATTTGCAAAGTGATTTTAAGGAGGAGTGCTAGACTTCTTGTGTCTTTCACTCTCAGGTTGTATTTATTTTCTGTTGAACTCTGATAAACAAGTTGAATTAATAGTTGAACTATTTTCTGACTTTTCCTTGGAAATTTCACGGTATCTGGGGGCGGATTATGGAGTGAATGAAAAAGCGCTGTGGGTGCGCCTGCCAGCCAGGCTGTCCAATTGCATGATGCCAATACTTTATGCAGCTGTAAGCCATGTCCATGACCGCCGGCGGCAGGACGGACAGAAAAGGAAAACCTGCCGGCATTGATAAACCCCAAAAGATAGTGTATGCTGTAATATTGACGAAACCCGTAAATAAGGATTTGCGCTTAAAGGAGACATGAATGAAAATAGAAAATAATATTTTAAAGCACTATTTGAAAAATGTTTATTTTATTACCGGAACGGCATATGCAGGAAAGTCCACGATGGTCAGAATGCTGTCAGAAAGGCATGATATGATTTGCTGCGGTGAAAATTATCATAGTGCGATATCGGACATTGTTGCAGTTCCGGATGTTCAGCCGGATTTATGTTATATGAAAAATTTGACTGACTGGAAGGAATTCGTCACCCGCACACCGGAAGAATATGAACGCTGGATATACAGCGTGGGAAGAGAGGCGGCGGAATTCGAAATTGTTGAGCTCCTTTCGATTGCAAGGGATAAAAAGGTAATTGTAGATACAAATATTCCCATTGACATTTTAAAGGAAATTTCGGATTACCATCATGTTGCAGCGATGGTCTCGCCGCAATCGATGAGTGTGGAACGCTTTTTTGACCGCAGTGACCCGGAGAAGCAGTTTCTTCTCAGTGTAATTGAGAGCTGTGATGATCCGGAAGCTGTTATGGCGAACTACAAAAAGGGACTGGCCCGCATCAACAGCCGGGAGCATTATGATGAATATGTAAACAGCGGATTTTTTACGCTGGTGCGTGAGGATAACGGAAAAGATACCCGTGAATATGTCTGCGGACTTTTAGAGAAGCATTTTAAACTGATATAGCGCGGCTGTCCGTAATTGGGGCGCCATCTGCCGTCAGGGAATCATTCCCAGATGCTCCAGCAGGATTTTTGTGCCCATGAGGATCAGAATAATGCCGCCGAGAGCCTCCGCTCTGGATTGGTATTTGGTTCCGAAGATATTACCCGCCTTTACGCCTACGGCGGAGAGCAGGAAGGTGACAATGCCGATGAAGGCCACTGCCGGCAGGATGCTGACCTGTAAAAATGCGTAGGTAACGCCTACGGCCAGAGCGTCGATGCTGGTGGCCACCGCCAGCAGGAACATGGTTTTTATGTCCAGGGAATCATTGGCGCAGTCTTCTTTTTTCGAGAAGGCTTCCCGAAGCATGGAGGCGCCGATCAGCACAAGCAGTCCAAAGGCGATCCAGTGGTCGATGGCGGTGACGTATTTTTGGAACCGGGTTCCCAGCAGGTATCCCGCCAAAGGCATCAGGGCCTGGAAGCCGCCAAACCACAGACCAACGATACAGGCGTTTTTTATGGAAAGCTTTTTCATGGCAAGTCCTTTACAGATAGATACGGCAAAGGCGTCCATAGACAATCCTACAGCAGTGATGAATAAGGTGAGCAGACTCATGGTGTTTCTCCTATGGTTTTTTCTTTTTGTGGGTGATGATGATATCCTAATCTGCTGAATTTGTCAACAGTAATGATCCGTGCTGTTTCAGCCGGGCCTCCTTTCGGAAGCCGGAGGGCGAGACCTTCAGAAACTTGTGAAAGGCCCTGTTAAACTGAGAAAAGCTGGTAAAGCCGCAAAGGAAGGCGATCTCCGTGATAGGAGTTTCCGTGGAAAGCAGCAGGGTCTGGGCATTGCGCACCCGGGTCAGAGAGATATAGTCCGTCAGGGTGAAGCCGGTGATGCGCTTGAATTGGTGGGACAGATAATAGCTGCTGATGAAAAACTCCCGGGAAATGGATTCCAGGGACAATTCTTCCGCGTAATGACCGTGGATAAAGGCAGTGATGTTGTATATCTTATTGGTGATGCCGTCCAGATCCGAACGGTTGGTATACACGTTTTTATCGCGGTTCAGATAGATTATACTCAAAAATTCTATAAATTTATTGTGGATGGCCAGATCCGTCAATTCGTTGGGGGACTGAGACAGATAATAGATATCATTCAGCTTCTCCAGCACGGCCTTTTTAGGGCGTTCTTCGAAGCGGTAGATGGGACATTCTCCCGCAAAAATACTGTATATATGCTGCATACAGCCCTCAAACTGGGAGATCATGGGCGGGATGACGAACTGAATGATCAGCCGCTTGCAGGGATCTCCTTCGGGGTAGGAGGTCTTGTGCAGCAGAGCAGGACGCAGAGCCACAATATCGCCGCACCTAAGATCATACCACACGCCGTCTATGAGATGGCCGGCCTTTTTGTCCAGAAAAATGCATATCTCGTAAAATTGGTGGAAGTGCTGGAATTCCATATTGATGGAATAGGAGCGCTCATCATAATCAAAAAAGTAATATAGATTTTTGTCGGGCCGTCCGATTTCGATCTTATATTCCTGAGAGTATACCAAAATATTGTCTATCAGCATGGTTTCTCCTATTCTGCAGTGGAAACGTGACGGTACAAACACCGGCGATGGTGTTTACCATCTTTTCCCGAAAACTGAACTGCCGCAGAAGCCGATGTAGTGAATAAATTATATAGCAAAAGGAAAAGAAATGCAATCATAAAAAGAGCTCCATATAAAAGGAACTCCATATAAAAAGAACCCCCATGGACAGTCTGTGGAATAGTAAAGTCCATGGGGATTTTATGAAAGCGGTCTACTGTGTTTTTGCGCCCTCGTCATAGGTAAAGCCGCGCAGGTTCAGTTCCTTTGCCCTGTGGCAGGCACAGAGTCTTCCGTCGGGCATTTCTGCCAGCTCCGGCGAATCTGTTTTGCATTTATCGATGCAGTAACGGCATCTTTCGTGGAAATAGCAGCCGCTTGGCGGGTTTGCAGGGTTTGGAATTTCTCCCTTCAGGGGAATCCGCTCCATCTGAATGGTGGGATCTGCTACAGGAACTGCGGAAAGCAAGGCCTCTGTATAGGGGTGCATGGGCTTTTCAAACATGGCTTCCGTGGGGGCAAATTCCACCATCCGGCCCAGATACATAACGCCCACCTTATCGGAGATATGTTCCACTACCGAAAGGTCATGACTGATAAATAAATAAGTCAGTTTCAGCTCCTTCTGCAGGTCCCGCAGCAGGTTAATTACCTGTGCCTGAATGGATACGTCAAGGGCGGAGACGGCTTCGTCGCATACGATAATCTGTGGCTCGATTACCAGTGCTCTGGCAATGCCGATTCGCTGGCGCTGTCCACCGGAAAAAGCATGAGGATAGCGCATCAGATACATGGGATTTAATCCCACTTTTTCCGCCATGACCTTTGCCCGCTGATCCATTTCCGCCTTGGGCATTTTGGGATAATTTGCTTTTAAAGGCTCTTTAATAATGTCCAGAACCGTCATTCTGGGGTCCAGAGAAGAGTAGGGATCCTGGAAAATCATCTGGATTTCCTTGCGGATTTCCTTCATTTTTTTCTTGTCTGCCTTCAAAAAATCCAGCTCCTCGCCGGCCTTTGTGCGGTAAAAAACCTCGCCCTCAGAGGCGTTGTATGCCCGGACAATGCAGCGTCCCAGGGTTGTTTTACCGCAGCCGGATTCGCCTACGATACCGATGGTTTCTCCCGGCTTGACGGTGAAGCTTACGTCGGTTACCGCCTTTACCGTAACGCCCTTGGAGGTGAAACGCTTGTGGAGACCTTTGACCTCCATAATATTATCTTTGTTCATGTTTTGTTGCCCTCCTCTTTCTTCAGGATAGCTTCAACCTTTTCCCTCTGAGCACGGCAGGCCTCGTGAGGGCAGTTAAAGCAGGCAATTTTGTGTCCCGGGGCAATTTCCGTAAGCTCCGGTTCGGCCTTGTCACAGAGACCTTCGATGCGGACGTCACAGCGGTCATAGAACCCGCAGGCTTTGGGCAGATTCATGGCAAGAGGAACCGTTCCTTCGATGGAAAACAGTTTTTCTTCTTTCCTGGAACCAATTTTATGAACGGAACCGATCAGTCCCCTTGTGTACGGATGCTGAGGATTTGCATATACTTCCGATGCGTCCGCGCTCTCTACGATTTTGCCCAGATACATTACAGCCACTCTGTCGCACATTTTGGCAACCACACCCAGGTCGTGGGTAATGAAAAGAATTGCCATGTTAAAGTCTTTCTGGAGTTCTTTCATCAGTTCCAGAATCTGTGCCTGAATGGTAACGTCCAAAGCGGTGGTGGGCTCGTCGGCGATGAGCATTTTGGGATTACACACCAGAGCCATGGCGATCAGGGCGCGCTGCAACATACCGCCGGAAAACTCATGGGGATACTGGTTATAACGTTTTTCTACGTTGGCAATGCCTACCTTGCGCATTACATCCAGAGATATTTCTTTGGACTTCTTCTTGTCCTTTGTGATATGGAGTCTGGTGGCCTCGTTGATCTGATTTCCGATGGTGTACATGGGGGAAAAGGCCACCATGGGCTCCTGGAAAATCATGGATATTTCCTTGCCGCGGATGGAACGGATTTCCGGGCCCCGCTGATCCAGAGAAAGCAGATCCACCTTACCCAGGCCCTCCGAATCAAACATGATCTGGCCGCTGGAAACGCATTTTTTTTCATTGATTCCCAGAATTGCCTTACAGGTCAGGGATTTTCCGCAACCGGATTCGCCTACCAGGCCCAGCGTTTCACCTTTTTTCATCTCAAAGTTTACGCCCCGGACCGCGGTCAAAAGCCCTTCCGCCATATGAATGTCAACATGGAGATCTTTGACCTCGAGAATATTTTCACTGTTCATTTTTTGCTCCCGTCCGCGCGCTTCAGCGCGCATAAAATAATCAGCCTTACTTATAAGGGTCGGCAGCGTCACGGATTCCGTCGCCCAGGAAGTTAAAGGCCAGAACCGCAATCGTCACGAAAATGATCGGAATCAGCTTATGAGGATTGCTGGCAACGTCGGTGACGGAGCTTGCCTCCTGAAGCAGCACACCCCAGCTGGTTGCGGGGGATTTAATGCCAAGTCCCAGGTAAGACATGGACGTTTCACCCACGATGGAACCCGGAATGCCGAGAGTGATGGAAACAATGAGGTAACTCATGAAGCCCGGAACCAGGTGCTTCCAGATGATCTTCCAGGTGGAAACGCCGGAAAGCCTCGCCGCCATAACATAATCCTCATTTTTCAGTGACAGGAATTTTCCGCGTACCACCCGGGCCATTCCGGTCCAGTTGATAAAGGAGAGGATAATGGTTATGTAAAGATACATCTTCACGGTTGAAATTCCCGGAGGAATTGCTGCGGAAAGCGCCATCCAGAGAGGGATCTGGGGAACGGCGCCGATCACCTCAATAATACGCTGGATCACAATGTCGATGGCTCCGCCAAAGTAACCGGAGATGGAACCGATGCTGACGCCCAGGAAAAAGCTGATAATAGCGCTGGCAAAGGGAATGGTCAGGGAAATCCGGCTTCCCAGAAGCACACGGGAGAAAATATCACGCCCCAGGGAATCTGTGCCGAAGAGCATCACTTTCGCGCCGCTTCCGCCGTTGCTTCCCTCGCCTACGCCGAAGAGGTGCAGATCGCAGGGGATCAGCCCCAGGATTTTATATTCTGAGCCGTGTACGAAAAAGTTGATCTTATAATATTCGGAGGTATCCTCCGTGATGGTTACCGAGAAATCCTTCCGGTCAATGGTTTTTTCCAGCTTGTATACGTGAGGGCCGATAAATTGTCCTTCGTAGGTCCAATGGATTTTGGAAGGAGCGCTGTCCTTGTACAGCGCGTCAAATTCATCCAGCGAATAGGGCGCCAGGAAATCCGCAAAGAGAGCGCCCAGGTATAAAATCAGGAGAATGAGCATGGAAAGCTTGGCAAGCTTATGCTTTTTCAGTTTTCTGCCCATCAGAGTCCATTGGGAAGCAAGATAATAATCTTCGTTGGTCTTCTGTTTCTTTTTCCACATTATCTGCCACCTCCTGAATAACGGATTCTGGGATCCAGGAAGGCCAGGGCGATATCGGAGAACAAAATGCCGATAACCACCAGGACTGCCTGAACCATGACAATCGCTCCTGCAAGGTACATATCCTGAGCCTGAAGGGCCTTAAACAGCACCGGTCCCTGGATCTGCATGTTCAAAACCATGGCAGTTACCGTGGAGCCCGAAAACAGGCTGGAGAGCACGCCGCCCAGTCCTGATACGGTGGGATTGATGGCGGCGCGGAAGCAGTATTTCATGATAATGGTGCGTTCCGGCACGCCCTTTGCCCTTGCGGTCAGGGTGTATTGTCTGCCCACTTCATCCAGCATCTGGGCACGCACGGAGCGGATAATACCGCAGGTACCGCTGGTCCCGATGACGAGGATGGGGATGATCATACGCTTTAAAAATTCACCGAAATTATATAAATGAATGCCGTTTTGCAGCATCTCCTGCGAAAACAGGCCAACATTCGCATTTCCTGTCCATTTATAGGACAGATACATCAGCACGATTGCCAGAATAAAGTTTGGTATTGCCGCACCCAGGAATCCGATGATGGATGAAATATAATCACCCACAGAATACTGGTGTGTGGAAGCGTAAACAGCGATGGGCAGGGATACGGCATATTGGAAGATCATAATGATTGCAGTGACCAGAATGGTGAGCCCCAGCCTGTCGTCCACCACATCCCAGACGTCCCGGCCATAGGCGAAGGAATATTTCCAGTTGTGATGAGAACCGTATAACCTGTAATAGGTGGAATCTGTAGGAGTCCAGATAATATCCTTGATCCATTTGAAATACTGCTCATGAATGGGCAGATCCAGACCGTAGTCAGCGCGAAGCTGTGCGGCGTAATCTGCGTCCACAATTTCTCCTTCCGAGGCAAGGGCAGCAATGTGAGCGGACACATAATCCCCGGGAGGAAGCTGGATCACGAAGAAAACCAGAATCGAAATTAAAAATAATGTGGGAATGAACATCAGAAGACGCTTTATGATGTACTGGACGAGATCCTTTTTAAAGAAATCGCCCACAGCAGTCATCAGGGGTTTCTTTGGGGCATCTTCATGCATGCTTTCTGATTTGTACGCATTTTCTTCCATGAGAAATTCCCTTTCTTAAAAAATCCGGAGGCGTGGGAACCGGATCCCCCGCCTCCGGAAGTTGTCATTGATGCGTTTGTTGTTGATTATAATGCTGATTATTCGGTTTTGAACAATGTCCAGTAGTGGATAATATTCTGATACTGATACAGGTCGTCGTTCACCAGGAGCTCCGGATAGTTGTGGATCTTGGAGCTCACCAGGCTGTAAGAGCCGGCAGCCTTCAGGTAAGCGATGGTCCAGAGATTTTCCTTGTGGAGATTGTAGATATCCAGGGTGTACTGATCTCTTTCGTCGGTATCAGGTGTGGATTTCCACTGCTCGTAGATCTCTACCAGCTTCGCCATGTCGCCCTCGGGAGCAACACCCTGCGCGCCGCTTGTCTGGTAGTAGGTGCCATACTCGCCGTACCATTCTGCGGACTGAGCAATGGGAACGAAGGGCTGTACCCTGGATTTCAGGGAAACGCCGCCGATAGCGGTGTGAGGCCCGAGAACCGCATACCAGTCATTGTTGTCGATTTCCTGATCAAAGGCAGATACTTCCAGATCCTTTGTGGCACATTTGATACCTGCTGCATTATAGTACTGCTCCAGTACCGGATATGCGGCATCGGCTCCGGAATCCGTGTAGGTATAAATGGTCAATACGAAATCAGTACCGTCTGCAAAGTCATAGAAGCCGTCGCTGCCCATTACCAGGCCGCATCCTTCTAACAGAGCCTTGGCGCCATCTACGTCATATTCGGTCCATTTCTGCTCCCACTCCGCATCATAGCCGAAGTTACCCTCCTGAGGAGCGCACTGGCCGGGCTCCAGGAAGCCCTCCGTAAGGAGGCCGGAAACCTGCTCGCGGTCCACACAGATGGACATGGCCTGACGGAAATCAGGATTTGCAAACAGCGTTGCATAATTTTCATCCTTACAGGTATAGTTGAAGGTCATCAGATAGGAGCCCCAGTTGGTGCTGGCAAGCTCGCGCAGATACGCCTGGTCGCCCAGATCCTGCAACAGGGAAGCGATATCCTGCATGGCCACTTCCATGATATCCAGCTCGCCGGAGCGGAACATCAGCTGATCCTGTCCGTCCTCGGAGGTGGTGTTGAAATGGATTTCGTCACAGTAGGGAAGCTGCTGTCCCTGAGCGTCCACCTTCCAGAAGTAGGGGTTGCGCTCCAGAATGCACAGTTGGGCGTCTCTGGAGTTGTTGCCTTCCTTCGTGGACAGTGTGTAGGAGTTCAGGCAGGGAATGCCGTCCTCGTTCCACCAGTAGTAGGCGATTGCCTTGCCCAGGTCATTTACGGTAGCGGCATCGATTCCCTTATTCTTGGCATTGACCAGCACGGCCTCATCGTCAAGTCCGGTCTTTTCCCAGTAAGGATTTTCCACATAGATGGAATCCGGAATCATATCCAGCAGGTAGTGGGACGGAGCCCAGCACCACTTGAAATCGCCGTTTTCGATAAAGTCAGCGGGGAACTTGGGATTTGTAAAGGTCCAGGTCACAGTGTAATCGTCAACCTTTTCCAGAGTCGCCCAGGTATCTTCGCCGTCCATCAGAGCGGCCCAGTTTTTCTTGGTGTCATAGTTGGTGAGATGGCACATATAGTACCAGAAGGTAATGTCATCGGCATTGAAATCTTCGCCGTCGGACCATTTCATACCTTCTCTGAGCTTGAAGGTCCATACTGTGTAATCGTCATTGTGCGAAAACTCCTTAATAACGTTTGCATAGTAGGTGCCATCGGAATTGTAGCGGATAATGCCCTCCAGAACCGGTCTGGACAAGCCCCAGCTTCCGCCGGCGCCGGCCAGGTTGATCACACCGCCGTATGTACCGATCTCCAAAGCGTTGCCGCCGGCATCCTTGGTATCCACGAAAATATCGCCTTCCACGGGAAGTCTGTCCTCCACCTTGGGAAGGGATCCTGCGGAAACCAGATCTGCCAGCATGGGAGCTTCACTGTAGCCTGCTGCTTCATCGGCAGGGGGTGTGGTTTCCTCGGAATTCGATGCCTCAGAATTGGACTCCTCAGAATTGGATTCCGAGGACTGCTGTGTGCTTTCCTGGGTACCGGAAGGTGTTGTGTCAGTAGTGTCGCTGGGGCCGCCGCAGGCAATCAGGGAAGCCGCCATTGTGCCCGCTAAAAGCAGGGCAAAAAGTCTTTTTTTCATAAAACATCCTCCTTCATGAAATTGAAATTGCCAACTCGCTAAGCAACTTTTATGCCGAGTATAGCAATTGTGCCCAAAAAAGTCAACACAAAAGTTAAAAAAAATGTAAAAACGCTCATTAGGAATGACTAAAAGAGCGGGAATTACTGCATTTATGGTTATTTTCACGACCCATTACGGATGGGCGAATTGGATGGGAGAGGGATGTGTCCGCATTCAGGCATGCCCTGCGGAATTATGGCAGGGACAGTGGAGAGAAGAAGTCAAGTGGTTTGCGCTTTTTGTTTTCTGCGGCAGGGAAATGGCGTGAAATTGGGTAAATTTGCAAGCAAAATAGACAAATTGAGTACAGATATATTGCAAATGTTATGCAAGAACCCCATAAAAAAGTCTCAATAAAAGCAAAAAGTGCAATGTGTTGGGGTAAAAAAACAAGAGATGTGTGGAAATGCGCTCCTGTGTTTGGTAATCTTTAATTAAGCTTTCAAGGAGGGCAGGACTATGGATAAAAATCTGATCATATTTACAGACAGCGGAGATACCATTATCGACGAAAGCACACAGGTCTTCGACGAAAGGGGAATTGTTGCCAGGGCGGAATTTATTCCGGGGGCGGGCGAGGTGCTTCGCCAGCTGAAGGAGGAGGGATATCGGATCGCCCTGGTGGCGGACGGAGAGTGGGAGTCTTTTCAGAATGTGTACCGGGAGAACGGTCTGGGATATTGCTTTGAAGAATGGATCGTGTCGGAAGTGGTGGGGGAGCAGAAGCCAGCCAGATCCATGTTTGACACGGCCATGGTAAAAATGGGGCTGACGGAGGCTGACAAGCCTTTTATTGTCATGATCGGAAACAATCTGAAGAAGGATGTGGCAGGCGCCAACCGGTATGGGATTACTTCCGTGTGGCTGGACTGGTCTCCCAGGTATTTCCACACTGTGGAGGAGCCGGACTGGCAGCCTGATTACACGGTGAGCACGCCGGAGGAGCTGAAGGCCCTTATTACCCGGCTGGAAGAAAAATGTGCGGAGAAAAAGGAGCTGGCCAGCAGGATTACCCGCAAAATCCACAGTATGGTGGATGCTTTTTCCCATATCCTGTATGAGACAGACGACACCTTCCTGAAGAACATGGAGAGCCATAATCTGGCCGGGGATGATATCGCCAGATACCGGTATTGGGAGTGGACCCAGGGAGTGGGGCTGTTTGGGCTGTGGAAGCTGTTCTGCTACGAGAAGAATGAAAAGTATCTTGACACTCTGAAAAAATATTATGACAGGCAGATCGAGATTGGCTTTCCTGCCCTGAATGTAAATACGGCGGCGCCATATCTGACCATGTCCTTTCTGGCGGAGTACACCGGGGAGGAAAAATATATGCAGCCCTGTGCAGAGGCGGCGCGGCAGATCATGGAGAGCTTTCCCCGGACCAGTGAGGGCGGATTCCAGCATATGACATCCGACTCACTGAACGATCAGGAGCTGTGGGATGATACGCTTTATATGACGGTGCTGTTTTTAGCCAACATGGGGCGTATCCTGGAGGACGGGGACATGAAGGCGGAGGCGGAATACCAGTTCCTTCTGCACGACAAGTACTTATGCGACAAGGCTACGGGGCTCTGGTATCATGGCTGGAGCTTCCAGGAGAAGAATAACTTTGCAGGAGCTTTTTGGGGAAGGGGTAACTGCTGGATCACCATGGCCGTGCCGGAATTTTTGTCCATACACAGCTGCGGCGCTCCTGTAAGAAGAATGCTGACAAATGCGCTGAAGGCCCAGATCGAGAGTCTGATAAAATATCAGGCCGAAAACGGTATGTGGCATACCCTGGTGGACGATGAGGATTCCTATGTGGAAGCCAGCGCTACCTGCGGTTTTGCCTACGGCATTTTAAAGGCGGTGAAGGATGGTCTGTTGGATGAGGCCTGTCTGAAGGCCGCTGTCAAGGCGCTGGAGCCGATTCTGGACTGCATATCCGACGATGGTGTGGTGAATCAGGTGTCCTACGGCACGCCCATGGGACGCATTTCCAAGAATTTTTACAAGGAGATCGAGCTCAAGCCCATGCCCTATGGTCAGGCGCTGGCGATTTTGTTTTTGATGGAATATCGGGAGGTTTGCTGTCAGCAGAAAATCAGGCTCTGAGGTGGAAATCGGTGAGCGGCATCTGCCGGCAGATGAAAGGAAAGATTTTCCGGCGGATAAAGGAAAGGCCTGTGGAGGATATGGCGGGCGGTATTGTTCTGTGAGAACTTTGGAGCACAGGGAAAGGCGGCAGGATGAAGCTGGGGAGACAATGGGAGGAACGGCTGAAAATATGGGATGAGGCCTTTTTGCCGAATATCTATCGTTCATTGGGAACGGTAGAGCTGGAGGGGTTCACCACCAGCGAGCAGCTTTGTTTGGAACAGGCGGCCAAAAGAGAGCGTCAGGCTTTTCCCCGGGGAAGGACATGGGGAGCCAAGTGGGAATACGGATGGTTTCACGCCAGGCTTACCCTGCCCCGGGCCGCAGAGGGAGAACGAATATTGCTTCATTTGGCGCCGGGACCGGAAATGCTGGTGTATGTGGATGGCCGGGAGGCAGGCTCCATAGATGCGAAGCATGATTTTGTGGAGCTGACGCCCCGGGGACAGGCCGGTCAGGCGTTCGAGATCTGGGCGGAGGCTTACGCGGGGCATGGTCCCAAACTGGAGGGCGGGGGAATCTTTACCCGGGAGGCGGTGCCGGTGCCGGAACCGCCGGAGAACCAGTGCAGTGTGGGGGAGAGCCATTTCGGAATTCAGGATCCGGTTTATTTTCAGACCTATGCGGATTACCACACTCTCTATGAGCTGTGGAAGGCACTTCCGGAGAGCAGTCTGCGGGGAATGAAGATTGGCCGGGCCCTGCAGGAATTTACCTTTGAAGCGGATTTTGAGGCTCAGGAGCCTGCCCGCCGGGAAAGCGTTCTGCGGGCGGGAAGTCTGCTGAAGCCGTTCCTGGAAAGGAAAAACAGCGAGACGGCAGTGGAATATACCGTGTTTGGGCAGTCCCACCTGGATCTGGCCTGGCTGTGGCCCTGGGAGGAGACGAAGCGGAAGTGCGCCAGAACCTACGCTAATCAGCTGGCCTTGATGGACCGGTACCCTGAATATCAGTTTTTACTTTGTGAGCCCCCGATTCTGGAAAATCTGAAGGAATACTATCCTGGGCTTTACCGGCGGGTAAAGGAGCGGGTAGAGACAGGACAGTTTCTGCCGGAGGGCGCAGTCTACATAGAAAGCGATACCAATCTTGCAGGGGGAGAGAGCCTGATCCGTCAGTTTGTACTGGGAAAGCGGTGGTTCCGGCAGGAGTTTAATGTGGATTCCCGGATGGCCTGGATGCCGGATACCTTCGGCTTTACCGGGGCTCTGCCTCAGATTATGGCAGGCTGCGGCGTGTCCTATTTTGCCACCCAGAAGCTTTTGCGCGCTGATCCGGAATGCCAGCAATTTCCTTATAATATATTCTGGTGGGAGGGCATCGACGGCACCAGAATTCTTTCTCACATATATAAGAAGAACAATGCTGTGTTTGCTCCGGGAGCCCTGATCGAAAGATGGGAGAAGGACAGAAATCAGCGGCAGGATATAGATAGTCTGATGTTTCCCTTTGGTTATGGAGACGGAGGAGGAGGCCCTACAGAGCTGATGGTGGAGACGGCTCTCAGGTGCCGGGATCTGGAGGGGCTTCCCAGGTGCAGCTTTGAAGGCCCCACGGCCTTTTTTGACCGGCTTTCCCCGTCTGAAGTGCGCAACGTTTATTATGGAGAGCTGTATCTTGCCTGGCACAGAGGCACCTACACCGCCCAGGCCGGGATCAAGAAAGGAGTGCGCAGAGCGGAGTATGCATTGCGGGAGGCCGAGTATCTGGCCGGCCTTTTAAGACTGTCTGAAAAAGCTGTGCTAGAAAGGAATCTGGACGCAGAGGCTGGAGAAAAGCTGGCAGAGCTGTGGAAAAAGCTTCTTTTTCAGGAGTTTCATGATATTTTGCCCGGCACTTCCATTCACAGAGTCAACCGGGAAGCCCTGGAGGTTTTGGAGCAGGTGGAGCAGGAGAGCCGGGAGCTTGCGGAAAAGCTTCTGGAGCGGCTGGCGGGAGGAAGGGCGGTATTTAATTCTCTGAGCTGGGAACGGAGCTGGAAGGGGAAGGTGCTGCCGGCCTGCGGATATATGAAGCTGCAGGATAATAATGAAGGCGTAGAAGTGAGCTGCAGGCCGGACGGGACGGAGGCAGTTTCCTGGCGGGAAAATTTTGACGGGAAAGGCGGTCTTCGAATCCAAAACAGCTTCTATCTGGTGGAAATGGATCGGGAGGGCCGGATTTTCAGCCTGAAGGACCGCAGCACCGGATATGAATATGCGGAGGGCCCTCTGAACCATTTCAGGCTGTACAGGGATGTGAATGTGGATTATGATGCCTGGGAGCTGGGCCGGATGTACGAAGAAATGGAGGAAGCTCTGGCAGGAGAGACCGTCATGGAGGTTCGGCGGGAGGGTCGGAATCTTATAGTGGCGCTGCATAAGCAGGAACCTCATTTTGCCGTGGACCAGCAGATTCTCTTTTTGGCGGATACTTCCAGAATCGGATTTCAGACACAGGTGGACTGGCGGGAGCGCCACAGGATCCTGAAGGTGGATTTCCCTACTACAGTTTATACGAAGGAAGCCTTGGAGGAGATTCAGTTTGGTTATCTGAAACGGCCCACTCACAGATCCAGGCAGTATGAACAGGATTTGTATGAAACCTGCCATCACAAGTACGCGGCTCTCACCGACGGAAAGAATGGGTTTGCCTTGCTGAATGACTGCAAGTACGGGATTTCTGCCAGGGACAGCAGGTTGTCGCTGACTTTACTGCGGGCTCCGGTATTGCCGGACATGGAAGCCGATCAGGGGGTTCATGTGTTTTCCTATGGAATCCTCCCTTTTTTGGGTCCCTTTGTGTACAGCCGGGTTCCCAGAGAAGCATACGAGTGGAATGTGGAGCCTGTGGAGACGACTGCTCAGACGAATCCCTTTAATATGGAAGAAACACCTTCCATGGAACGGTTCTCTTTTTTTGAAGTGGAGGGGGATCATGTGATCCTGGAGACCTGCAAACCTGCATTCGACATAGAAAACGGAGTGGTTCTGCGGCTCTATGAGTCCATGGGCTGTGCCGGAAGGGCGCATCTTACGGTTCCGGCCTGTGTAAAGCGGGCATATGCCTGCAATATGCTGGAGGAGAGGCAGAAGGAATTGGAAATCCGGGAAGGACGGATTGCATTGGACTTCGGCGCTTTTCAGATTCAGACCCTGTTGCTGGAAACCAGAGAGAGAAATTTCCGGGCGGATGGCACCGGCTGAGGCGGCATGAGTTTGCCGATACACTCTTAGGATATGAAAGGAAAAAAGAGTATGGAAAAGCATTATCAGAAAATGATTCAGGATACCCAGGATCGAGCGGCTAAATCCCTGCAGATTCAGGTGCTTGATAAGGAGAGTCCCAGATATGGCGGTTTTGCAGACGAGAACGGCATTGTCCAGGCCAAGTTTTCGATTTACCGGGCGGCTTCCATGACAGCGGTCTATTGCAATCAGGACAGCTGCTATTATCATGATGAGAAAATTTTGGAGAGCATTCTGCTGGGACTTTCTTATGTGAGAAGCGTGCAGCATGAAAATGGTCTGTTTGATTATATCACCTGCAATTTCTATTCTGCGCCGGATACGGCCTTCTGTCTGAAGAAGCTTCTGCCGGTGTATCAGTATCTGCAGAGGGAAGCGGAAAAAGGCGGTCTGCCTCAGGGAGAAGGACAGATTCTTGCGGTGGTGGAGGAAATCGTGAGGGCGGGCGCTTATGGTCTTTTGGAGGGCGGATTTCATACGCCCAACCACCGGTGGGCCATTGCTTCAGTGCTGATGAGCTGCAGTAGATTATTTGACTGCAAAGAAATGGAGACTGCGGCATATGGCTACCTGAAGGAAGGGATCGACTGCAATGAGGATGGCGAGTTTGCGGAGAAGTCTGCTGGAAATTACAATCGTATCAACAACGATGCCATGATTATGCTGTCGGAGGCCACCGGAGATGATTCCTATGACCGCAATGCGGTGAGAAACCTTCATATGATGCTGACCTACTGTGAGCCGGACAGCAGTATTTTTACGGCGAACTCCACCCGCTTTGACAAGGACAGACTGATTTATCCCAAGGACTATTACATGGAATTTCTGAAAATGGGACTCAAGTATAATATTCCGGAGTTCCTGCAGATGTGTAATTTCATTTTTGATGTGGTAGAGCGGATACATATCACGTCTCCGGATTTCCTGATCTGGTTCATGCTGGAGCCGGCATATCGGAGCCTGGAGATTCAGGGAAGCTATGTGCGGGAGGACTTTCGAAGCTACTACCGGGAGTCGGCCATTGCCAGAGGACAGCAGGGACGTTTCACCTACACGGTCATGGGAGGGAAATCCAATTTCTTCTATATTAATAATGGCACCATCAAGCTGGAGATGAAGGTGGCGGGAAGCTTTTGTGAGCATAGGGCTTTTAAGAGTGAAAAAATGGAGAGGCTTTCCGAAAAGGAATATCATTTGTCCCAGACCATGAGGGGATGGTATTATCTCCCCTTTGCCCAGAAGCCTCCCACCAGCGACTGGTGGAGCATGGATAATGCTTCCCGGGAGAAAAAGCTGGGACCGGATATGAAGATTGATGTGTGGGTGAAGGAGGTTGAAAACGGTGTGGACGTAAGGGTGAAGACCTCCGGCGTGGAGGGGGGCCCCTGGCGGATCGAGCTGGCCTTTTCGGGAGTGAATTTTTTGACCAGCGAATTTGTGGATATGCCTCTTGGAGGCAGCGAGGTGGTGGTGATGAAGCAGGGCTATGCGGAGGTATCCAATGGCAGAGACGCCCTGATCGTGGGACCCTGCTTTGGACTGCACCACTTTACCGAGGGCAAGGAGGACAGCGAGGCCAAGACGCCGGGAGCCGCAACACTTTACCTGACGGATTATACAGCCTTTGACCATGTGATTGAAATTCGAGATAAAAGAAGTTGTCTGTAAAACGGATTTCGCCGGTACCCCTTACCTGAAAAAGGCGGGATTTGGGCGAGGCCTGGAAAGGGAATGAGGAAATTGGTATGGCAGAAAACGTTGACTGCGTCGGGAACGACAAAATGAAGGAGGACGAGGACCGGGAACTGGCCAAAAGGTATGTTCCTCACCTGCGATATGACCGTAGGGAGCCGTTTCCGTTGGCTGGAATTGGTTATACAGTGAACCGGAGCCGGGCCAAAAGCCCATCCTGCAGGCGCACTCTGGAGCCTCCGGAGCTTGGAGCCGTAATTGAATATGCATTTTACTATGACTTTGATATCCAGCATTTGTATGATCTGGAACACAGCTTTGTGTATCTGGACGGAGAAGGCAGGATTGTAGGAGTGGAGAGCAGTTTTCATGGGAAGTTTTTGAACAGTATGATCCAGGGAGTGCTGGAATTTGAGGACTGTCACCCGGTGCTGTACGTTCAGCCGGGAAAGCATGCCTTTTTTCCGGCGCCGGAATATTTCCAGCTGGTGATAGACCGGGACTGGGCCTGCCGGGAGAAAGCGGGGAAAGACGGTTTTCTCATTGCCCCCATGTTTGAGGGGCGGCTGTTTACCCACCAGGAGAAGGATCGGAGGGTGGAGGCTTATATTCGGGAACACTTTGCCTTTACGCCCAGCTGGGAATTTACGGAACGGAGCCCTGACGGAAGAAGCGCCGAAGAGCTTCTGATGCCCTACGGCGAACTGGACCAGATGATTGTCCGCCGGCTTTCAACTCTGGGAGACGAGATCAGCGCTGACCGGTTTTGCGAATGTGAGTGAAGAGGCTGTGAATAGTAACGGGCCATACTCCTGCATAGAAAAATCCACTTGACACAGGAATAATCTTTATTTCGAAAACCCCCGGAGAATGATATAATGATAGCCGCAAAGGAAAAACAAGCGGTTCCGAAGGAGACATTTGTTTTTCCTGCGGCCCAAGAAGGGGAAAAGCCCGTGAAAGGGAAACCGCGAGGAATTGCGAAGTACTATATAAGAGAGGAGTGAGAGCATGCAATACATTTCATTTGACCCGGCCAGGGAATATGATCTGATTCTTTTGGGCAGAGTGGCTATTGACTTCAATCCGGTGGATTTGAACCGTCCATTGGAGGAAAGCAGTAATTTTAACAAATATCTGGGAGGATCTCCGGCCAATATAGCGGTGGGCATGGCCAGGCTGGGAAAAAAGGTAGGATTTATAGCCAGAGTTTCCGACGATCAATTCGGAGATTATGTGACGCACTACTTTAATAAGGAAGGAATTGATACAAGTCACATCTCCAGATGCCGGAACGGAGAGAATCTGGGACTCACTTTTACGGAAATTTTGAGCCCGTCACAGAGCCGGATACTCATGTACCGGGACGGCGTAGCAGATCTGATGCTGGAGCCGGAGGATGTGGATGAGGATTACATCAAAAAAGCGAAAGCACTGTTGATTTCGGGAACCGCCCTGGCGGCCAGTCCTTCCAGAGAGGCGGCGCTGAAGGCTCTGATGCTGGCTAAAAAGAACAATACAGTAGTGATTTTTGATATAGATTACAGGGAATATACCTGGAAAAACAAGGATGAAATATCTGTTTACTATTCTATGGTGGCGAAAGAGAGCGACCTGATTCTGGGATCCCGTGAGGAATTTGACCTGACGGAGCGGATCATGGGAGTCTGCGCCGACGATAACGAAAGCGCAAAAAGGTGGCAGTCCTACGGCTGCAAGATTGTGGTGATTAAGCATGGGAAGGAAGGATCCACTGCCTACACCTGTGACGGAAACCATTATGCAGTGAAGCCCTTTCCAACCAATGCCATGAAGGGCTTCGGCGGCGGCGACGGTTATGCTTCTTCCTTTATACGGGCGCTGATCGATGGCTGCAGTGTGCCTCAGGCGCTGGAATACGGTTCCGCTTCCGCATCCATGCTGATTTCCGCCCACAGCTGCTCTGCGGCTATGCCCACGCTTCAGGAGGTGGAGCAGTTTATTCGGGAAGAAAAGGAAAAGTACGGCGAGATGGTAGCCCTGCAGTGATGAAGAACGCAGTTGCATAAAAAGCATCTGTGCAGGAAGTGTGCAGACGTCTTGTGGAGCATCCACAGCAAAATTAAGGATGTAATATGGAGAACTATAATATAAGGAAGGAAGTGAAAAAGACATGTACGAGAATCCGGAATTTAATGAGAAAGGGGAGAAGATTCTCTGCCAGGAAAACGGCAAAAACAGCCATATGCTGATGGATGTCAGGGTGCAGAGACTGGCCCGGGGAGAGAGCGTGCGTCTGTTGGAGCCGGGGAAGGAGACAGCGGTGATGCTGCTGGCAGGAAAGGTGGAGTTTGCATTTGAAGGAAAACGGGAGCAGGCGTCCCGGCGCAGTGTTTTTCAGGATAAGCCCTATTGCCTGCACTGCTGCCGGGGAAAGGAAATCATTGTAAAGGCGCTGGAAGACAGCAGACTGCTGATTCAGCAGACCACCAACCCGGGAACCTTTGAATCTGTTTTTTATACCCCCGAAATGTGTACCCTCCAGGAATTTGGAAAGGAGCAGTGGGACGGGACTGCCCACAGACAGGTGCTTACGGTGTTTGACTATGAAAATGCGCCTTATTCCAACATGGTGATGGGAGAAGTGTTTCATAAACCGGGGTGCTGGTCCAGCTATCCGCCCCATTATCACCCTCAGCCGGAGTTGTATTATTACGAGTTCGACAAACCTCAGGGCTTTGGGATCGGCTTTGACGGAGAGGAATGTTATAAGGTGGGAGACCAGGGCTGTCTGGCGATTACTCCCATGAACGCTCATCAGCAGGCGGCGGCGCCGGGATATCATATGTATTATGCCTGGCTGATCCGACACCTGGAGGGAGACCCCTGGAGAAAGACCAGAATTGATGTGCCGGAGCACAGCTGGCTCATGAAGCTGTAAAGAATAAAGCTGCCGGAAACAAACGACAAAACCATAAAACAAACACCATAAAACCACAGAAAGGCGGAACAAAAATGGCGTATATGACAACTGCTCAGGCGCTGGTACGTTTTCTGGATAACCAGTATGTGTCCTTTGACGGGCAGGAAAACAAGTTTGTGGAGGGAATCTTCACCATATTCGGCCACGGTATCGTGTGCGGTCTGGGGGAGGCCCTGGATAACGGCCGGGGAGGCCTGCGGGTCTACCAGGGAAAAAATGAGCAGGGAATGGCCCATGTGGCCGCATCGTTTGCCAAACAGAATAATCGGAGAAGGATCATTGCCTGTTCCTCGTCCATCGGTCCGGGGGCGGCCAACATGATCACAGCGGCGGCAACGGCCACAGTGAACCATGTGCCCTTGCTGCTTCTGCCTGCGGATACCTTTTCCACCAGACAGCCGGATCCGGTATTGCAGCAATTTGAGCAGGTAGATTCCCTGTCGTTGACAACCAATGACGCTTACCGGGCGGTGTGCCGGTATTGGGACCGGGTGGCCAGGCCGGAACAGCTGATGTCCGCTATGATCAACGCCATGCGTGTGCTGACGGATACGGCTGAGACGGGGGCGGTATGCATCAGCCTTCCTCAGGATGTGGAAGGGGAATGCTACGATTTCCCGGAGGAATTTTTCAAAAAAAGAGTGCATCGTATTACCCGGATCGTTCCTGCGCCGGAGGAACTGGAGGAAGCGGCACAGGTTCTGCTGGAGGCAAAGAGGCCGCTGGTAATCTGCGGCGGTGGCGTCCGGTATTCCGAAGCGGGGGAGGCTCTGGAGGAATTCTGTGAAAGATTCGGTATTCCCTTTGCGGAAACCCAGAGCGGAAAGACGGCCTGCCTGTCCTCACACCCCTGGAACCTGGGAGGAGTGGGCGTCACAGGCAACAGCGCCGCCAATGATATTGCTCAGAAGGCAGACGTAATTTTGGGAATCGGGACACGGTTTTCTGATTTCACTTCCGCATCCAAGTCTTTATTCGGCAGGGATGCCAGGGTAGTGACTGTGAATACCTCCCGTTTTGACGCCTATAAGCTGGGAGCGGTAAAGGTGGTGGCAGATGCAAAGCTTGCCATCCATGGTCTGGGTGCTATCCTGGGGGAGAAGGGATACCGCTCCGGTTATGTTCATGAGGTGAAGGCTGCCAAAGCGGGATGGGAGGAGGAGATGGAATTCCTTTCCTCCTACAGCTGGGGAGATGATTTCAAGCCGCTGATCAAGGCAGGTGATCCCAGTACCATACCGGAATTTCGGCTGATGACCGGCAGTAATCTGACCCAGACGGCGGTGGTGGCTAAAATCCGGAAGCTGATTCCGGAGGATGCCATCTGCGTGGGAGCCGCCGGATCTCTGCCCGGAGATTTGCAGCGGATGTGGACCTCCGACTGCAGATATTCTTACAACATGGAGTACGGCTATTCCTGTATGGGCTATGAGATTGCCGGGGCGCTGGGCTCCAAGCTGGCGGAGCCCGAGAGAGAGGTATATGCCATGTGCGGGGACGGCAGTTATCTGATGCTGCACTCGGAGCTGGTCACTTCCCTGCAGGAAAACAAAAAGATCAATGTACTGCTTTTTGACAACAGCGGATTTGGATGCATCAATAATCTGGAAATGTCCAACGGTGTAGGCAATCTTGCCACAGAATTCCGTTATCGGGATCGGGCAGGGGATCTGCTGGGCGGATTGATTCCCATCGACTTTGCGGCCTGCGCGGCAGGGTACGGTGTAAAAACCTATCGGGTTACAAACATGGAAGAGCTGGAAGAGGCTCTGGAGGATTCTAAAAAGCAGACGGTTTCCACCCTGATTGATATCAAGGTGCTGCCTAAGACCATGACCGACGGGTATGGGGCCTGGTGGCATGTGGGAGTGGCACAGACCTCCAAAAACGAAAAGGTGCGCAGCGCCGGCGAAAATATGCAGAAAAATTTGGAGAAGGCGAGGAAATATTGATGTTAAGCAAAGAAAAGGTACATTTGGGGATTGCCCCCATCGCATGGACAAACGACGATATGCCGGACCTGGGGGCGGAAAATACCTTCGAGCAGTGTGTCTCGGAGATGGCGCTGGCGGGCTTTACCGGCTGCGAGGTGGGAAATAAGTATCCGAAAGATCCGGCAGTGCTGAAAAAGGCGTTGGAGCTGAGAGGAATGCAGGTGTGTAATGCCTGGTACTCCACCTTTCTGACCACGGCCCCTTACGAAGAGACGGAGAAGGGCTTTGTGGAGCATATTACCTTCCTGAAGGAGATGGGGGCTAAGGTAGTGGGAGTATCCGAGCAGGGTCATTCCATACAGGGGACGGACCGCTCCATCTTCCGGGATAAATATGTGATGGACGACAGCGAGTGGGAGCTGCTGTGCACAGGACTTAACAGATTGGGCCGTATAGCAAAAGATATGGGCATCGCACTTACCTTCCATCACCATATGGGAACCGTGGTGCAGACCGCGGCGGAGATTGACAGAATGATGGAGAATACGGATCCGGAGCTGGTAGGTCTTTTGTTTGACAGCGGACATCTGGCATACTGCGGAGAAGATTACCTGGCCGTGCTGAAAAAATATGCGGATCGGACCAGACATGTGCATCTGAAGGACATTCGCCCGGAGATTGTGGCAAAAGTGAAGGCAGAGAATTTAAGCTTCCTTCAGGGAGTGCGCATGGGAACCTTTACGGTACCCGGCGACGGAAGCCTGGATTTCGGACCGATCTTTGACGTGTTGGCAGACAGCGGATACGAAGGGTATGTGCTGGTGGAGGCGGAACAGGATCCGGCGGTGGCCAATCCTCTGGAGTACGCCATCAAAGCCAGAGGATATATCGCGGAAAAGGCCGGATTGTAAGGAATCTTCCGAAGCGTCTGACGTAAACAGCAAGACGAAGACACCAGTCGGAAAAGAAAACCAAATCAGAGAAAGGACAAAACATTATGATCAACATTGGTATTATCGGAATGGGGCGTATCGGAAAGGTACATTTACAGTCTATCACCTATCATGTGAAAAACGCCTGTGTGCTGGCGGTGGCAGACCCCTTTATGAACAGTGAAACGGAAGATTTTGCCCGGAGTCTGGGGGTGAAGAAGATCTATAAGGATTACAAGGAGATTCTTGCGGATCCGGAGATCGGCGCTGTCCTTGTGTGTTCATCCACCGACACCCACGCGGCAATATCCATCGAGGCAATTGAGGCGGGAAAGCATGTGTTCTGTGAGAAGCCTGTGGATCATGCCGTTGAAAAAATCAAGGCTGTGGAGGAGGCTCTGGCCGCCCATCCCCAGTGCCGGTTCCAGGTAGGATTTAACCGTCGTTTTGACCATAACTTTGCGGCAGTGAGAAAGGCTTATGATGAAGGAAGGATCGGAGAGGCTCATGTGCTGAAGATTACCTCCAGAGACCCGGAGCCTCCTAATCCCGCTTATATCAAGGTATCCGGCGGCATGTTCCTGGATATGACCATTCATGATTTTGATATGGCCTGCTTTTTGACCAACAGCGATGTGGAGGAAATTTACGTACAGTCCGCAGTGCTGGTAGACCCTGCCATCGGCGAACAGGGAGATGTGGATACGGCTATTATTACCATGAAAATGACCAACGGCGCATTGGCGGTGATCGACAACTCCAGACGTGCGGCCTACGGCTATGATCAGCGGGCGGAGTTGTTCGGCTCCAAGGGAATGGCGGCCACATCCAACGATACCCTGTCTACAGTGGTGGTTTCCAACGCAGAGGGAGTCACAGGGGAAAAACCGCTATTCTTCTTCCTGGAGAGATATATGGAGTCCTTCTCGGAGGAGATGCGGCAGTTTGTAGATGCCTGTGAAAGCGGCGGCCAGGTTCCCGTGGGCATTCATGCGGGAATGCAGGCAGTGAAGATCGGTCTGGCCGCGAAAAAATCCGTGGAAGAGCACCGGCCGGTGAAGCTTTCCGAGATGGATGCCTGAAGCAGGCAGAAAGGGACAGCTATGTCATATCAATTTATAATGCCGAAACAGATTTTTTACGGCCAGGGGGCGCTGGAACAGGCGGCCCCTGCCATTGCAGGCTGCGGCGGAAAGGCTCTGATCGTCACTGATCCGGTGATGGTGAAGCTTGGAAATGTGGAGATAGTCACCAAAATGCTGGAGCAGACGGGAGTGGGATATGCGGTTTATGAAGGTGTCACAGGAGAGCCCACGGACAAAATGGTGGAAGCGGGACTGGACATGTGGAAGCAGGAACAGTGTGATTTCCTGATCGCCGTAGGGGGAGGATCCCCCATCGACACCATGAAGGCCATCGGAGTAGTGGCGATAAAAGGAGGCTCTATTAACGACTGGTACGGAAAGGAAATAAACGGGGCGCTGCCGCCCATGGCGGCTATTCCCACCACCAGCGGAACCGGGTCGGAGGCCACCCAGTTTACCATTATTACCAACACCCGGGAAGACATCAAGATGCTGCTGAAGGGAAAGACCCTGATGCCGGATATTGCCGTGGACGATCCCAGGTTTACCATGACGGCGCCTCCGGCCATTACGGCGGCCACCGGTCTGGACGCGCTCTGCCATGCGGCGGAAGCCTATACCTCCCGCAAGGCACAGCCCATGACGGATACGCTGGCGGTCAGCGCAGTGAAGCGAATATTCCGCTATCTGCCGGAATGCTTTTCCCACGGTGACAATGCAGATGCCCGTGCCCAGATGAGTCTGGCAGCCCTGGAGGCGGGAATTTCCTTTAACAATGCTTCCGTAACGGTAATTCACGGCATGAGCCGGCCCATCGGCGCTTTATTCCATGTGCCCCACGGCGTAAGCAACGCCATGCTTCTTTCCGCCTGCTTTGAGTATGTATATCGGGAAGCGGCGGACCGCTTTGCCGATTTGGGCAGGGCTATTGGAGCTGCCGGAGCGGAAGAATCCGACGAGAAGGCGGCGGAAAAATTTATTCAGGCCTGCAGGGAGCTGTGTATATCCTGCGGGATCCCTACTCTGGAGGAATACGGAATAGACAGAGAAGTATTTATGGAAAGCATCCCGAAGATGACAAAGGATGCCATAGCCTCCGGTTCTCCGGCCAACACCAGGAAGGAGCTGTCCCAGGAGGATATTACCACAATCTACAAGGCTTTGTGGAGCTAAGAAAAGTTGAATCCAGCTTGGCGAAGCTGTCTGCTGATTCTCACGTGGCTGTGAATAGTAAGATTGAAACAAATAAAAGGTACAAAAAAGAACGGGCAGAAAGCAATTGCTTTTTACCCGTTCTCTTTCGCACTCTCTATAGGGCAGCTGCCTTATGCTACAACTGTAACATTGGTAGCGCGGATCTTGCTGCTGTTCTGAGGATCGCATTCGGTGTCGAAAGTAACCTTCTGGCCTTCCTCCAGGGACTTGAATCCGTCAGCATTGATAGCGGAGAAATGTACGAACACCTCTTCGCCGGTTGCATCATTTGTGATGAAACCATAACCCTTCTGTGCGTTAAACCATTTTACTGTACCGTTATTCATTTGTTGGTACCTCCTTAAATATTATGTGATTCTAAAGCAAGGGCAAAAAAATCACATATTTTTGTAAACCATCATCAAAGTAACAATGACTTACAAAAATATGTGAGTTCAATGACTTTCACTTAGAATACGATTATAGTGTAGCACCCTTGTTGACGAAATGTCAACATATTTTTTATAAAATTTTTCTAAACTTGCAGATATTCCATTTGGAGGCATATTTTCTGCATTTTTGGGACAAAATGGTAGAAGACAGAAAGGCCCGAGACGATAGGAGGCGAATACGGTATGATGTGGTATTTTTTTGTGTTGACAGCTGTGACGGGAGCCGCCATGACAGCCGGGTTCTGCATGGGAAGAATAACGGGGAGAAAAGGAGAATCGGAGGTAGAAACAGAAGGGGATGCCTGGGAAGAGGGGGACAGAATGCCGGGGAATAAAAAGGCATCGGAAGACGGAAAGCCGCCGGCAGGCAGAAGGACAGCGGGAAACGGAGAGCGCCAGGGGGATGAAAGAGCGTCCGGCGGCAGGAAACCGGAAAAGGAGCGCAGAGTCGAAAGGCATGGGAATTGCGGCTATGTGGGAAGTCCTGTGTCAGGACAGGTTCTAGGGCTTAAGGAAGGAGAATGTCCCTCCATTGTAATCGATCCCAGGGAAGACAGATTGTACGCGCCTGCCAATGGAAAGATCAACAGATTATTTCCCATGGGCAATGCGCTTTTATTTCATACGGAGTTTGGAACGGAGCTTTTTATTCAGGCAGGAGATGCCCGGGATGACCTTCTTGGCAGGTATTTCCGTCCCCGGGTTCTGCAAAATGAAATAGTGGGAAAGGGTAAGCTGCTGCTGGAATTTGACAGACAGGGACTGGAGGCGGAGGGTATATCGCCGGAGGTGTCCGTACGTCTGGAAAACCGCTCCTATGACAGCGATATCCTGTCTGTTTCCGGAGAAAATGTCAGAACAGGCGAGGACATTATTCAAATCAGAATGGAGGAGGCATAATTTTTCTATTATCCCTTGACAAATACCCCGTTGGGGTATATTATAAAAATACCCCAATGGGGTATTTGCTTCCGGCACTGTGAAAAATTGATTGGTATGCCCAAGAGGGTGCGCAAACACTCCTCTATAAGCGGGCACGGGGGATAATCATGAAAGAGAACGATATGAAATGTCATGAAATGGGAGAACAGGATGGGGAAGACTGCTTCAAAGAAGCGTCCCAGTCCTGCAGCTGTCATCAAAAGTCTGTGCCCAGGGACCAGAGGGAGCTGAGACAGCTGAAAAATCGGCTGAGCCGTATGACGGGACAGCTGGCGGGAATCGGAAAAATGCTGGATGAAAATCGCTACTGCGGCGACATTCTGACCCAGGTGGCGGCAGTGGAAAGTGCGCTTCAGTCCTTTGGGTACGTGATTTTAAAGGAACATATGGAAACCTGCGTGGTGGAGGAGATCCGGAAGGGAAATTCGGATATTGTGGATGAGGCGGTGGAGCTGATGAAGAAGCTGAAGTGATCACCGGAGAGTTCATTTGGCAGAATTATAAAGGGATGCCTGCCCCAGGCGGGCACAGTGCCCCGGGTGGGCACAGGGGGTATGACAATGAAGGAGAGATATCATATATCAGGGATGACCTGCTCGGCCTGTTCTTCCCATGTGGAAAAGGCTGTGAGAAAGCTTGAGGGTGTGGAGAGCGCTTCCGTGAACCTGCTGACGGAGACCATGGAGATTGCCTATGACGGAGAAAAGCTGGACCAGGATAAAATTCAGGCGGCGGTGGAAAGAGCCGGTTACGGCGCGTCCCTGATCATCGGAGGAAGCGGCAGTCGGCGGGAGGCATCCCAAGAGCCGGAATCCGGGAAGCTGTGCGGTACGACCGGAAGCTGTGCCGCCCGTTCCCCGGAGGGAAAAGGGGGAAAAGGCGCCCGTGACAGTCTGGAGCGCAGGGCCCGGGAAGAGACAAGAGCCATGAAGCTTCGGCTGGGGATTTCTGTGGGTTTTCTGATTCCGCTGATGTACGTGGCCATGTATCACATGGTTCATGAGGGGCTGGGCATTCCCATGCCGGAGCTGGTACACAGATACATTCATGGAAATGGGAATGCCATAACCTTTGCCCTGACCCAGCTTATTTTGGTCTTGCCTATTTTGTACATGAACCGGAAATTCTTTTCGGTGGGCTTTCGGACTTTGCTGCATGGCAGTCCCAATATGGACAGTCTGATTGCCCTGGGGGCTTCCGCGTCTGTGGTTTACGGCGTATTTGCCATGTACCGGATCAGCTATGGCCTGGGCCACGGCGATATGGCTGTGGTGGAGCAGTATTCCCATGACCTGTATTTTGAATCGGCGGGGATGATCCTGACACTGATTACAGTAGGAAAGTATCTGGAGAGCCGCTCCAAGGGCAAGACCAGCGAGGCCATCACCAGACTCATGAATCTGTCGCCCAAAACAGCGGTGGTACTTGGAGAGGACGGACTGGAGAAGGAAATTCCCACGGAGCTTCTGAAGCAGGGGGACATCTTTCTGGTAAAGCCAGGGAGCCTGGTGCCGGTGGACGGTACGGTGCTGGAGGGAAATTCCAGTGTGGATGAAGCGGCCATCACCGGTGAAAGCGTGCCAGTGGAGAAAAGCCAGGGCGACAGGGTAGTGTCAGCCACAGTAAATAAGGCCGGTTTTCTGAAATGCCGGGCCGACAGGGTGGGGGAGGATACCACACTGTCCCAGATCATCCGTCTGGTGGAGGAAGCCAGCGCCAGCAAGGCCCCCATTGCCCAGCTGGCCGATAAGGTGGCGGGGGTGTTTGTGCCGGTGGTGATCGTCATTTCCCTGGTGACGCTGGCAGGGTGGATGTTGGCTGGGGCCGGCGCGGAATTTGCCATTTCCACGGCCATTGCGGTGCTGGTGATCTCCTGTCCCTGCGCGCTGGGGCTGGCCACTCCCGTGGCTATCATGGTGGGTACGGGAGTGGGAGCCGGACATGGAATTTTGATTAAGTCCGGTCAGGCCCTGCAGCAGGCAAGAGACATTGACACAGTAGTCATGGATAAGACGGGAACCATTACCGCAGGCCGGCTGAAGGTTATGGAGGCAGGGGTCTGGGTCCAGGACATGAGCCTTGGAACCTTTATGCAGATTACGGCGGCACTGGAAAAAATGAGCGAGCATCCGCTGGCGGAGGCGGTGGTGGAGGACGCACGCCGCCAGGGTCTGGAGCTTCCCCGTGTGAGAGACTTTAAAGCCGTATTTGGCAGAGGCGTTGAGGGGGTGCTGGATCAGGATATTCCGCCGAAGCCCTTTGTGCCGAAGGAAGCGGACGGTCCCGGGGTGATTTTGGAAAAGGGAGCTTCATCACCCTCGGCGTTGACCGGAGGGCGCCTGGACAGGGGTGCTTCGGCAGGCACCCGATATCTGGTGGGCAATGAGGCGTATCTGAAGGAAAATAACATTTCCATCGACTCCATGGTCCGTCAGGCCATTGAGCGAATGGCCGACGAAGGGATGACTCCTTTGCTGGCAGCGGAAGAGGGCCGGTTTCTGGGAGTGCTCGGCGTAGCCGATGAGATCAAGGAAAGCTCCCGGGAGGCCATACAGCGGTTTGGGCAGATGGGAATCCATGTGGTGATGCTCACCGGAGACAACCGGCGCACGGCGGAGGCCGTCAGAGCCCGCCTGGATATTCCCGAGGTGGCGGCGGAGGTGCTGCCCCAGGATAAGGAAAAAAAGATCAGCGCCCTGCGGGAGGCGGGACATAAGGTGGCCATGATCGGAGACGGCATCAATGATGCCCCGGCCCTGGCAGCCGCTGACGTAGGCATGGCCATCGGCGCCGGAACGGACGTGGCTATGGAAAGCGCGGATATTATTCTGATGAAGAGTGATCTGCGGGATGCGGTGACGGCGGTGGGCTTGAGCCGTGCGGTGATCCGCAATATCAAGCAGAACCTGTTTTGGGCCTTTTTTTACAATTGTGTGGGGATTCCCCTGGCGGCAGGATTGTGGTATCCTGTTTTTGGGATCAAGCTGAATCCCATGTTCGGCGCGGCGGCCATGAGTCTGAGCAGTATTTTTGTGGTGGGCAACGCCCTCAGGCTTCGAGGCTTTAAAAGCGGCTTTAAGCTGAAAAGCGGCTTGAAGATTGAAAATGCCGGGAAAACCGGTGAGAAAGAAAGGAGTAAAATTATGACAAGGACATTGACAATCGAGGGAATGATGTGCGGACACTGCACCGGCAGGGTTCAGAAGGCTCTGGAGGCTGTGGAGGGCGTAAAGTCTGTGACCATGAGCCTGGAGGCAAAGACGGCTGTGGTGGAGCTGGAGGGTGAGGCTTCCGAGGAAACCCTGACAGCGGCAGTGACGGAAGCAGGCTATGAGGTAAAAGCGATCTCCTGAGGCGGATTACTTAAGATTTCTTTAGAAACCTTGAGCTGTCGGGAAAAATGTGTTACCTTATAGAAGTAGCTTGCAAAGGCAATCAAATTTGTAAAGACAGTCAAATGGACGTGCACAGGTCGGCAGGGGGTAAACGGATGAAAAACAGATCATATTATATACTGTTTGTGGTATATGCCATTGTTGTAGCTTTTGTCTTATATGTAAACGGTGTGTTTACAGGAGAGCAGAGCTCTCTGGTGAATCTGGCTATCAATATTGGATTCCTGATTGTTATCGGCGTCCTGTTTTTGATCTCCGCCGTCAGCTTCGGCAGGCTCAATTCCGTTACGGATGAGCTGTCGGCCTTTGCCGCCCGGCTGCAGAAGGAATATAAGGAGTCTAACGGAAAAAATCTGTGGACCGGCTACCAGGACCGCAAGGACGCTTTTGAGAACGAAGAGCTGCGGACGGCTTTCAATAAGTACAGACTGCGGGTGAAGAGCCTTCGCACCAAAAGAGGGATCGCCCTTCCCTGTGATCTGGAGGAATATATCAATGAGAATCTTCTTGACAGGGTGGGGATGAACTTTTTCAACTCCGGGATCTCCGGCACCCTTACCGGCCTGGGAATTTTAGGCACCTTTCTGGGATTGTCCATGGGGCTGGGATCCTTCAGCGGTGATGACATTTATACCATTTCCGACAACGTAGGTCCTTTGCTCTCCGGCATGAAGGTGGCTTTTCATACCTCTGTGTACGGCATTTTCTTTTCGCTGGTATTTAATGTGATTTATCGGAGCATCATGTCCGACGCCTATGAAAAACTGGAGGAATTTTTGTGCATGTTCCGTCAGACGGCTCAGCCGCAGGCAGTCAAGGAGGATGAGAACAGTGCGGCCATGGTGGTGTACCAGGCGGGCATGTCCAATGCGCTGAAGCAGATACTGGATCTGCTGAAGGGTAATGCGGCGGAGCAGACTGCGGCGGTGGAGCGGATCGTGGACAGATTTACGGAACAGATGCAGACTTCTCTGGGAGCGGATTTCCGAAAGCTGGGAGGTACGCTGAAGGCCGCGGGAGAAGCCCAGGCTGTCAGCGCCGCCAATGCAAAGGAGCTGCTGGAGGCGGTGACCACGCTGGCACAGGTGAATAAAAGCGTGCAGCTGACGCTGGCGGAGATCATGGACAGACAGGAACAGTTTGCCGGGGAACTGAAGGAGCAGAAGGAGAGGCTGGCAAGCTCCTGCAGTGAGCTGAGCGATGAGATTACGGGCCAGCTGTATGCCTTTGACCAGATGAGGAGCCTGTATGAAAAATAGAAGAAAAAACAGGGAAGCTTTTGCGGAGCACAGCTACTGGCAGTCCTATTCGGATATGATGGCGGCGCTGCTTCTGATCTTTATACTGATCATAGCCATTACCCTTGCTATTTATAAGCAAAAAACCACAGATCTGGACCAGACAAGACAGGAGCTGGGAGCGGCGCAGGCCAAGCTGGATTCCGCCATAGCGGATCTGGAAAATTCCAAAATAGAGATCGAGAAATCCAATGAGGAGTTGGCGGCTTCCCTGGCAGAGCTGCAGCAGGCGTACGCCCAGGCGGCCCTGACCCAGGAAGAGCTGAACAAGGCTTATCTGGAGATTGAGAATGCCAGACAGGAGCTGACCACCACCAAAAACGAGCTTCAGGACATTGTGGGGATCCGCACGGATATTATCGGTGCACTGCAGGCCACCTTCGACAATTCCAGCATGAAGGTGGACGCCCAGACTGGTTCCATCACCTTCTCGTCGGATGTGCTGTTCCGGTACAACAGCTCCACCCTTACGGCGGACAGCAAGGGAAGCTTGAAGGAGATCATCCCCAGATATCTGGATGTGCTTCTGCAGGATCAGTTCAGAAGCTATATCGCCGAGATCATTATCGAAGGGCATACAGACACGGACGGCGGATACCAGACCAATATGGAGCTGTCCTATGAAAGGGCCAAGGCGGTGGCGGATTTCTGTCTGGACAGCCAGAACGGCCTCAGCGAAGCCAAGATCGAACAGCTTCAGCAGCTTCTCACCGTCAACGGAAAGTCCTGGAGCAGCCCTGTCTACAAAAGAGATGCATCCGGCAATCTGACCCAGGATGTGGATATGGCGGCTTCCCGGCGGGTGGAAATCAAGTTCCGGCTGAAGGAGGATGAAATGATTGAAAAGATTACGGGGATTTTGTCACAGCAGTAAGGACCTGTAAAGCAGGAGTATGAACGGAGCATTCATTCCATTTAAAAGGAATGGAGCTCCGTATATTTTTTATACTTTTTTTATTGATTTTCCGGCAAACAGTGTTATATTATGTATAGAACAAAGAAACAAGAGCCACAGAGGGAGGAATGGCATATGAACATTCAAAAATTTACCCAGAAGTCCATGCAGGCGGTGGAAGGCTGTGAGAAGCTTGCCTATGAGTATGGCAACCAGGAGATCGAGCAGGAGCATCTTCTGTACAGCCTTCTGACCCTGGAGGACAGTCTGATACTGAAGCTTATCGAGAAGATGGAAATACAGAAGGAGCATTTTGTGTCCCGGGCGAAGCAGGCGGTGGAAAAGCGCGTGAAGGTTCAGGGAGGCCAGGTGTTTATGGGAAAGGACCTGAATAAGGTCCTGATCGGAGCCGAGGACGAGGCGAAGCAGCTGGGGGATGAATATGTATCCGTGGAGCATTTGTTTCTGGGAATGCTCCGAAATCCTAACCGGGAAATTGCCCAGATCTGGAAGGAGTACGGCATTAACCGGGAGCGTTTTCTGCAGGCCCTGTCCACCGTGAGAGGCAATCAGAGAGTCACCAGCGACAATCCGGAGGCCACTTACGATACATTGGAGAAGTACGGGCAGGAGCTGGTAGAAAAGGCCAGAAACCAAAAGCTGGATCCGGTCATCGGACGGGACAGCGAAATCCGCAATATTATCCGGATCCTTTCCCGAAAGACCAAGAACAATCCGGTGCTCATCGGAGAACCCGGCGTGGGTAAGACCGCAGTGGTGGAGGGGCTGGCTCAGAGAATCGTGAGAGGGGACGTGCCCCAGAATCTGAAGGACAAAAAGATTTTTGCACTGGACATGGGGGCCTTGGTGGCGGGAGCCAAGTACAGAGGTGAATTTGAGGAACGTCTGAAGGCGGTGCTGGAGGACGTGAAAGGCAGCGACGGACAGATCATACTGTTTATCGATGAGCTTCATACCATCGTAGGGGCCGGGAAAACCGACGGCGCTCTGGATGCGGGCAATATGCTCAAGCCTATGCTGGCCAGAGGGGAGCTGCACTGTATCGGCGCCACCACCCTGGACGAGTACAGGCAGTATATCGAAAAGGATGCCGCTCTGGAGAGGCGCTTCCAGCCGGTGCTGGTGGCGGAGCCTACGGTGGAGGATACCATTTCCATTCTCCGGGGACTGAAGGAGCGGTACGAGGTCTATCACGGAGTAAAGATCATGGACAACGCTCTGGTCAGCGCCGCGGTTCTGTCCAATCGTTATATTTCGGACCGTTTTCTGCCGGACAAGGCCATTGATCTGGTGGATGAGGCCTGTGCGCTGATCAAGACGGAGCTGGACAGCATGCCCACGGAGCTGGACGAGCTGCAGCGGAAGATCATGCAGACGGAGATCGAGGAGGCAGCTCTGAAAAAAGAAGATGACCGGATCAGTCAAGAGAGGCTGGCAGAGCTTCAGCGGGAGCTGGCAGAGATGAAAGAGGATTTTGCCGGACGTAAGGCTCAGTGGGACAATGAGAAGGCTTCGGTGGAAAGGCTGTCAAAGCTGCGGGAAGAAATCGATTCCGTGAACAATGAAATTCAGATTGCCCAGCGGGAGGGTGATCTGGAAAAGGCGGCGGAGCTCAGCTACGGCAGACTGCCCGCCCTGCGGAAGGCTCTGGAGCAGGAAGAGGAGAGCGTCAATTCTACCGCACTGTCGCTGGTTCGTGAAAAGGTTTCCGAGGAGGAGATCGCCAGAATCATATCCCGGTGGACGGGAATTCCCGTCACAAAGCTTACGGAAAGCGAGAGGGCAAAGACGCTGCATCTGGACGAAGAGCTGCATAAGCGGGTAGTGGGCCAGGAAGAGGGCGTCACCAAGGTGACGGAGGCAATCATCCGCTCCCGGGCGGGGATCAAGGATCCTTCCAAGCCCATCGGCTCCTTCCTGTTCCTGGGGCCTACCGGCGTGGGAAAGACAGAGCTGGCAAAGGCCCTGGCTGCATCTCTCTTTGATGATGAGAACAATATGGTTCGTATCGACATGAGCGAATATATGGAGAAATATTCCGTGTCCAGGCTCATCGGAGCCCCTCCCGGATATGTGGGTTATGAGGAGGGCGGTCAATTGACCGAAGCAGTCAGAAGGAAGCCTTACAGCGTCGTTCTGTTTGACGAAATCGAAAAGGCTCATCCGGATGTGTTTAATGTGCTGCTGCAAGTGCTTGATGACGGGCGCATCACCGATTCACAGGGCAGGACGGTGGATTTTAAAAATACCATACTGATTATGACCTCCAATATCGGGGCAGGCTATCTGCTGGAAGGGATCCGTGAGGACGGAAGTATCCGTGAGGATGCGGAGGAAGCGGTGATGGGAGAGCTTCGGGCTCACTTCAGACCGGAGTTTTTAAATCGTCTGGACGAGACGATCCTGTTCAGGCCGCTGACCAGGGAGCATATTGCAGGTATCATCAATTTGATCCTGGCTGATTTAAACAGGCGGCTGGAGGACAGGGATCTGTCTGTGGAGCTGACGCCGGAGGCATCGGAATTTGTGGTGGAAAACGCCTACGATCCGGTGTATGGAGCCAGACCTTTAAAGCGCTATATTCAAAAGCATGTGGAGACTCTGACAGCCAGACTGATTCTGGAGGATCGTGTCCAGGCGGGAGATGTGGTGGAGATCGGTGTAAGGGACGGAGCGCTGGAGGCCGGCGTCCGTGGAAAATGAGAATCACAGAATGCAGGAGCGGGCTGCTGATCCGACGGCCCGTCTGCATTGCAGCCAATCGCCCCGCCGCAAGCGGCGGGGCATGGAAAGTGCTTCACAGATTATTTTCCTGCCGGAGGGATTTCCGCACCATCATCAGATGGTAACAGATGGCCTCTCTGGCGGCTGTCTTATCTTTTGCCTTTATGGCGTCTACGATTGCTGTGTGCTCCTGGGTGATCGCCTGGCTTCTGGCGGTCTGTCTGGAGGAAATAGCAGTGATCTCATGGAAGATATCATAATAATTATCAATAAAGCTGGTGAAAATCATATTATGGGAAAGCTCTGCCAGCCGATAGTGGAAATAGTAATCGGTGCTGTGAGAGACATTTTCGTTTTCCTTTACAGGAGCCAGGTCGTACAGTTCACAAATCTGCTCATCCGTTATCAGATCAATAACCTTTTCAACTGTTCTGCTTTCAATACATTCCCGCACTTCAATCAGATCCAGATAGTTTGCATTTTTCATGGAGGCTTCCCAATTTCCGATGAGAATATCGGGGGCGCTGGAATTGATAAAGGTTCCCTCCTTCGGCCTGCGGTAAATGATGTTTCTGGCTTGAAGAACAGTCAGCGCTTCCCGCAGGATTCCCCGGCTGACCTGCAGGGCGGCTGCCAGCTCAGGCTCGCTGGGCAGCCGGTCTCCGGGCTTCAGGGCGCCGGATTTGACCTGATCCGTAATGACCTTTACCACCTTGTCTGACAGCTTTTCATTTGCTATGGGTGAAAAATTCATTTCTATACCTCCTGCCTGCTTTGGCGGGCATCAATTCAATATTTGGAAGTTAATTTCCTAACTTGTCCATCACTTTGATATATTGTTTAACAAATGAATTATACTTGAAAGGCGTGAAACTGTCAATCTATTTAAAAGGTGTTGACAGACTTTGAACCTATTGGTATAATTGTTAAACAAATAGACCGTAAGACAAAGGAAATCACGTGGAGCTGCCGCTGGAGACGCGGCATGGAGGTTAAAATGAAAAAATACAGTATTTTGTCGCCCTGTGGGATATTGGGGTATGGATTTCCGGAAGCCTCGTTCCTGAAGGGGATGAGCCTTCACCCGGATGCGGTGGTGGTGGATGCCGGCTCCACCGACGCAGGCCCTCACAAGCTGGGAGCAGGAGTCAGCATCGTCAGTCGTATGGCGGCCCGCAAGGATCTGGAGATTATCCTGGTGAATGCGGCTGAGAAGGGGATTCCTGTGATCATCGGGTCTGCCGGAGGAGCAGGCGCCCGGGTGCATGTGGAATGGACGCTGGATATTATTTATGAAATCCTGAGGGACAACCGGATCAGCGGGAAGCTGGCGGTGATTTTTTCGGACATGGACAAGGAGGGAATCAAGGAGAGCATCCGCCGTAAGGAGATATATCCTATGGGCAGCAATATTCCCCCGCTTTCGGAGGAGACGGTGGATCAGACAGGGGATATTGTGGCTCAGATGGGTCATGAGCCGGTGGTGAGGGCTCTGGAGGATGGAGCGGATATTGTAGTCTGCGGCAGAGCCTATGACCCTTCCGTATTTGCGGCTCCCGGGATCCGGGAGGGGTTTGATCCGGGACTCTGTTACCATATGGGCAAGGTGCTGGAATGCGGCGCGCTGTGTGCGGAGCCGGGCACAGCCAAGGACTGTATTCTGGGAACCCTGTATGAGGAATATTTTACGGTGAGAGCGCTCAATCCTGAAAGACATTGTAATGTGACCAGCGTGGCGGCCCACACCTTTTATGAGAAGGAAAATCCCTGTATCCTGCATGGACCGGGCTTTACGCTTGACCTGCGAGACTGCAGCTTCAGCCAGGAAGACGAGGATACTGTAGCTGTGAGAGGCAGCCGCTTTTGGCCGGATCAGGCGTATAAGGTCAAGCTGGAGGGCGCCAGAAGGGCAGCCTACAGAACCTTTGTAATCGGGGCCGTGCGGGATCCCATTCTTCTGGACAGGCTGGAGGAGATCGAAGAGAAGGTCAGAAAAAGTGTTACGGCTTATCTGAAGGAAATTCCCCAGAGAACCTATCGCATGAATTTTATCAATTACGGAAAGAATGGCATTATGGGGGAATTGGAGCCGGAGGAGTTTCACGGACATGAGGTATGTGTGCTTTTTGAAGCTTTGGCGGATACCCAGGAGACTGCCGATGCGGTCTGTGCCTGTATGCGGTCCACCTTCCTGCACTGTGACTATGCGGGAAGGAAATCCACGGCTGGAAATCTGGCATTTCCCTATGCGCCCAGCGACATCCCGTTCGGTCCGGTGTATGAATTTTCCGTATACCACCTGATGCAGATTGCAGACGGAAGAAGTGCGTTCCCGATTTTTTACCGGGAATACAGGGAGGGAGAAGCTGTATGAGACGTTTATATGATGTGGCAAAGGTGCTCAGAAGCAAGAACGCAGGTCCCTTTTCTATTACGCTGGACGTGCTGTTTGAGAATAAGCGTGACTATGAGCAGGTTAAACGGCAGGGAATTATATCCAGGGAACGGATCGCCGGAATATATAAGCTGTCGGAGGATGAGATCACGGAGCTGGTTTATTTCGATCAGGCCTGTGGGATCAAGGTGACCTTTAACAGACGGATTTCCTCGGGTACCTGCGGCGACCGGGATGTGTACGGGGCACAGCAGCATGCACCGCTGATGGCTATTGCCCTGGAGGAAGAGGAGGTGTAGGAATGGGGAAGCATTGGCAGCCAAGAGCAAACACAGGTGCCCTGAGGCGCAAACTGATTAACCAGAAATATCTTTTCCTGATCGCAGTTCCCTGTCTGATCTATATTATTATTTTCTTTTATGGTCCGCTGTACGGATGGCTGATGGCCTTTTTCAAATATAAGCCTTCCAAGGGAATCTGGGGAAGCGAGTATGTGGGGTTGTACTATTTCAAGCAGTTTTTCACGGATCCGGATCTGGGCAAAATCGTCAGAAATACGCTGGCCATGAGCTCCCTGAACCTGATTGCCATCAATCTGTTTCCTTTGATGCTGGCGCTGATGATTAATGAGGTGAGCAGCCGCATATTTAAGAGAACAATCCAGACACTGACCTATCTGCCCCATTTTGTTTCCTTTGTGGTGGTGTCAAATATATTCCTGGAGCTTTTGGGAACCAACGGACCTGTGAACGAATTGCTTCGGAATATGGGAGTGGTGGAGACCGCGTATAAATTCTGGCAGCAGCCGTCTCTGTTCTGGCTGCTGGCCACCTTTGTGCGGGTCTGGAAGGAAGTGGGGTGGGGAGCCATCATCTATCTGGCCACGCTGGCAGGTATCGATCAGGTTCAATATGAGGCGGCTGCCATCGACGGATGCGGAAGGATACGGCGGATATTTTACATTACGTTGCCCAATCTGCTGCCCACGGTGATGATCCTGTGGATTACCAACATGTCGGGATTGTTTTCCGCCAGCTTTGACGCTTCCTACATGCTGGGGAATGCCACCACAGCCAATGTGGCGGAGGTGATTGAAACCTATATTTACAAGATGGGTCTGTCTATGGGTATGTATTCTTATTCCACAGCCGTCAGCCTGATTCAGACTGTGCTGGGCTTTGCTCTGGTCTGGCTTACCAATAAGCTGGCTCAGAAGACTACGGATTATTCATTATGGTAAGGAGGGGTGGTATGAAACCCAGGATCGGGACAAAGCCGGGAGACCGGATTTTTGAGGGCATAATCGTGGCAGTGCTGGCAGTTGTGGGAATCTCAATGTTGTATCCGTTTCTGTATGTGCTGGCAGTTTCTCTGAATGATCCTGCGGATACGGAGCTGGGAGGGATCTGGCTGTATCCCCGGGTATTTTCCCTGGAAAGCTATCGGCTGATTTTCCGGGAGGGAGAGCTGTTTGCGGCCACATTGGTCAGTGTGGCCAGAACCGTTGCGGGAACCTGCCTTACGGTGCTGTTTTCTTCCCTTTTTGCCTTTTTATTCACCAGGAGTGACTTTGTGCTTTACAAGCCCATGAAGGCCATCTTTTTCTTCGCCATGTTTTTTGGCGGCGGCGGTCTGATTCCTACATACATGCTGTATCTGAATCTGGGGCTTTATAATACGTTTTTCGTGTATATTGTTCCGTTTGTGATCAATCTCTGGTATGTGGTGCTGTTTCGGACCTATTTTATGTCTATTCCCGGGGATCTCTCCGAGGCGGCGAGGGTGGATGGAGCAAATGATTTGCAGGTATTTTTCAGGATACTGATTCCGGTGTCAAAACCCATTTATGCCACAGTAGGGCTGTATGCGGCTGTGACCCAATGGAATTCCTGGCGGGACACCCTGTATTACACCACGGATACCAGACTTCGCACACTGCAGTATATTTGTATGGAAATGATCAAGAAAGCAGAAGGGGAAAAGATGATAGACCGGGCGGCCATGTTTGAGATTTTTCACGGAGACGCGGCTCTGACGGATCCGCTCTCCCTGAGAATGGCCATTACAGTGATTACGGTAGTCCCCATCGTCTGCGTCTATCCGTTTTTACAGAAATACTTTATGAAAGGGATTATGGTTGGCTCCATGAAGGGCTGAACAGGGAGAGGAGGATAAGGATCATGAAAGGAAGAGTCAGGAGAAAGGCCGGAAAAGGAATCTGTATTTTCTGCTTGCTGCTGTGCGCCATGTGGGGGCTTGCCGGATGCGGAAAAGGCTCCGGGGAGAAGGAACAGTCATATGAGGGAGAGGAGGACATGAGCTTTGAAGAGCTTTTGGCGCTGGACAGGGAGAACCCTGTGACAATTACCGTTATGGTGGCGGACATGACAGAGGCTTCCAAAAGCGACAGCCCCATTCTGCAGGCCATTGCTGAGGCTACAGGAGTGACCGTGGAGCTGAAGGGTGTGGAGTCGGATCAGCTGCAGATGCTTATGGCCTCCAGAGAGTACCCGGATGTGCTGGTGATAAAAAGGGACAGCACCTTTTACGATTACCTGGATACGGGGGATATGGTGGATCTGGAGCCCCTTCTGAAAAAGTACGCCCCAACTGTGTATGAGATGAACAGCACTCTCGTGGACATTTTCAAAGATGATCAGGGCAGGCTTTTATACCTGACGGAGAATGCCGACCTTGTAAGGGAGGGGGAGGTACATCCTGAGGATGCGGCCAATCCGGACAGGGTTCAGGATGAGCTGCCCTGGCACAGCTGTCTTTATGTGCAGTATCCGCTGGTCAAAGAGCTGTACGGAGACAGCATCAGGTCTATAGAGGCCTATCGGGAAGCCATGGATGCATTTCGGGAAAGCCATAAGGCGGAGGACGGATATTATGCCCTGTCCATGGACAAGGACAGCGCCGGGGATATTCTGTGGGCGGGTTTGTCCATGTACGGCTATCGCTGCAATTATAAGGGTGGGCTCTACGTTACGAAGGATGGGGAAAATTACAGTTATGGACTGAAGGCGGAGGATGCGCTGGATTGGCTGCTGTTTTTAAATGAATTGTACCGGGAGGGCTATATTTATGAGGATGCCACCGTGCAAAGCTACGACCAGTTTATCCGTCAGATGAATAAGGCCAAAATCTTTTCGTTTATAGGCAATTACTTTACCATATATGAAACCAACAAATCTCTGGGGGCCAACGGTAAGACGGCGGAAATCAGCTATATTCCCCAACAGCTCCGAATGGAGGGAGCTGACAGAATCTGGCAGTACAATGCGGCTTACACCGGGGGAAAAGCTTTTATGATCATGAATACTTCGCCCTATGCCAAAAGGATCGCCAGGCTGCTGGAATATCTATATTCCGATGAAGGGCTTGTGCTCCATGGCTGGGGGATTGAAGGAGAGGATTACATTATCAGAGAAGACGGTCTCCGGGATCTGACGGAAGAGCTTCTGGAGAAAATGAATGCCAGTGCGGACTATAACCTGGCCAGGGGGATCCGCTCTTTGTACGGTGTGATCAATTTTCCCACCTTCACCACAGACGGTCAGTCGGCATTTGCCAGGTTTGCGCCCTACTATTCCACAGAAGGCGGGGTGGATGCCAGGGATACTGCAATCAAAGCAGATCCGGTGTACAACTGGCATGAGGACTGGAAGGGAACCTTCTGGGATGATTATTCCGAGGTGGATATTGTGATGGAAGCCGAGACGGAGGCGGCCATTGCAGGTTCCAGGTGTGCGTCGATTATCAAGGATCAGATCAATCTGATTATCATGGCGGAATCCAAAGAGCAGTGCATTGCTCTGTATGAGGAGGCCGTGAAAAAGATGGATGCATATGGCATTGGGGCATGGGAAGAGGAGATTAACCGGCAGATTCATGAAAAAAGAGGAAAATAAATGAAAAGATACAAAGCGGCAGGACTGCTGTTGTGGGTGCTTTTGATTGCCTCGGGCTGCTCTTTGCCGGGGCAGTCCCAGGACGGCGGCGGACAGGGGCAGATCCCGGAGGAAGAGCAGGGAGACGCACAGAAGAATGGGCAGGTGAATTCCGCCAAGGATACTGAAACTGACAAAAACACCGAGGAGGCGAAGGATATGGATGTATTTGCGGCGCTCTTCCCGGACAGGGAAGACGGAAGCCTTGTGAGCGGAAAGGAATTTCGAAAGCTGGCAGATGCGCTGGCGGCCAATGTGCCCGGCAGGCTGACGGAAATCACTTATACTTACCGGGGGCAAAGGATTTCCATGGAGGTTCTGGCCGGAAACCGGGAGGTAAGAGAACCTTTTGGAAAGCAGGAAGAACAGCCGGAAGGACATACCGAATCGGAGCCCTTGGAGGCGGTTTCAGGGCAGAGCGAGTATTATGACTATCTGCTCTATCTTCCCCAGGGGTATGACCCTGAAGATAGTGTTACGAAATGGCCGGTGATCTATTTCTTCCACGGAATCGGAGAAAAGGGGGATGATTTGTCAAAGCTGACAGCTTACGGCATCCCTAAGTATATTGTGAACGGGGGACGTCCGGAGGCGATTGTGATTGCTCCCCAGTGTCCGGAGGATTCCCATTGGGCGGACACGGATGTGGAGGAGGGAAAGCTGAAGCTGTTTATAGAGGAAAATATGGAAAAGTACCGGATCGATCCGGACAGGGTGTATGCTACAGGTCTGTCCATGGGAGGAAGGTGTACCTGGAAGCAGGCGCTGGCCATGCCGGATACCTTTGCGGCTATCGCCGTGGTGTGCGGGCGTACCAACAGCTATGATTTTTCCGGTATTCTGGATCTGCCGGTATGGATGTTTCACGGAGCGCAGGATGACACGGTGGCCTTTTCCAATGTGAACAGGATTGTGGAGGAAGCCTACAGCCAGGGATATGAATATTTTAAAGTGACGGTGTATCCGTATCTTTCTCATGACACATGGACTACGGTCTATGCCAGAGAAGATTTGTATGACTGGCTGCTTTCTCAAAATCGGGCGGGCCGGAGCAAGTAGAGCCGGCAGAGAGAACGCGGGCCGCAGGGAGCGGTGCAGAAAAGGGAGGAGAGACGTAAATGATCAGCAGAGAAGAACTGGCGGCGGACGAGAAAAGGAAACAGGATAAAGCCCTTGGGGCATTGGCGGGCCTGGCCATAGGAGATGCCTTCGGGGATGCAGGCAGGGTACCCGAGAACCATCTGACCTATGGGATGATGACGGACTTTGCTCCGGGGAAGACCTGGAGCACGGATGATACAGAATTTGCCCTTTTTACGGCAGTAATGCTGATTGAACACCGGGGAGACCCCTCAGTGGCCGATTTTGAGGAAGGGTGGAAGAAATATATCATGTCTCAGGATGATTTCCCCAGAGGAGGAGCCAGTGAAAGAGAAGCTGTGAGCAATCTGAAAAAAGGGCTGCATGCGCCTCAGACCGGGATTTATAATGCCTATGCCATGAGTGACGGAGCAGCCATGCGGATTGCGCCGGTAGGCATTGTCTGTGCCGGGGATCCGGAGAGGGCGGCGCAGCTTGCGTTCCGGGACGCCCAGGTGAGTCACAGCGGGGATGGAGTCTGGGCGGCTCAGGCGGTGGCCGCCGGGGTATCGGCAGCCATGGCGGATGGGACGGATGATGAGATTCTGGAGCAGGCTTTGAGAGTCATTCCGTCGGATACCTGGCTGCGATACAGTCTGGAGCAGACCCGGGAGCTGGCAGACAAAAACCACAGAGACTTTTTCCGCTGCTGGATGGAGCTGCATGATCTGCTCAGGTGCGAGTACAAGGCGGCGTCAGCGGAGGCAGTGGCGGCAGCCTTCGGCATACTGCTTCTGGCGAAGGGAAATTTTCGATTGGGGTGCTTTTTGGGAGGTAATTTCGGACGGGACGCAGATACCATTACAGCCATTGTGGGCGCCATACTGGGAGCGCGCGGGGGAGCGGAAAGCATTCCCGGAGAATGGATTCAGCGGACGGCCCGCCCTTCCGGAACCTGTCTGCAGTTCACCGCAAAGCTGACCATAGCGGAGACGGCACGAAGGCTGGGGGAGCTGATTGTTGTATGAGGTGAAGAGAGGTATAAGCGTGACAAAGGATTTTCTGGAAAAAATATATGCGGGCTTTCTGGGAATGAACATCGGAATACGGCTGGGGGCTCCTGTGGAGCCTGAGGCCTGGGATTTTGACAGGATAGCAAAGGTATACGGAGAGATCGCAGGATATCTGAAGGACTATAGAAATTTCGCGGCGGACGACGATGTAAACGGACCGGTGTATTTCCTGAGAGGGCTCACGGACGCAGGGGTGGGAAAAGAATTTACGCCGGATATGGCGGGCCGGGCATGGCTGAATTATACCAGAAACGGGATCGGTATGTTCTGGTGGGGAGGCTGTGGAGTCAGCACGGAGCATACAGCATACCTGAATTTGAAGGCAGGTATACCTGCACCCCTGTCGGGAAGCGCAAAGACCAACGGAACAGTGGCGGCGGAGCAGATCGGCGGACAAATCTTTGTGGATACCTGGGGACTGATCTGGCCTGGAAGACCGGACCGGGCGGCGGAATATGCCAGGACTGCCGCAAGCGTTTCCCATGACGGCAACGGCCTGCATGGAGCGGCGTTTATCAGCGCCTGTATCGCCGAAGCCTTCTGCGCCCGGAGCATGGAGGCGGTGATTGACGCAGGGCTTTGTCAGATTCCGGAGGACTGTGAGTATGCCAAAGTGGTGTTGGCTGTCAGAGATTTTTACCGCCGGCATCCGGGAGATTTTCGAGAGTGTATGAGATTTCTGTTGAAAAACTGGGGTTACGACAGGTATGAAGGAGTGTGTCATATTATACCCAATGCAGGGGTCTGCATTCTGGCTTTGCTCTACGGGCAGGGAGATTTTAACAGGACGGTGGAAATCGCCTCTATGTGCGGCTGGGACACGGACTGTAACGCAGGGAACGTGGGAACCATTGCGGGAGTGTTTTATGGACTGGAAGGGATTAAAAACAGGTACCGGGGGCCGGTGAATGACGTCGTGATCACCTCTGGGATTTCAGGATATCTGAACATTATGGATGCAGCCTCCTATGTCAAAGACCTGGCCGCTGCAGCCTGTCTGCTGACAGGCGAGGAGATGCCGGAAGGCATGCGCAGAGCGGGAGACGGAGAGCTGCTGTTTGACTTTGAACTGCCCGGTTCCACCCACGGAATCCGCCTTTCCAATCAGATCCGGTTTATGAAACGGCATTCCCGGGAGCGTGCTTTCAGCGGACAGGGAAGTCTGGAAATTATTGTGGACCGGATTTTGCCCGGGGATCAGTGTCATGTTTATTACAAACCATTTTACCGGCGGAAGGATTTTGACGATGAAAGGTACCAGCCGGTATTTTCACCAACGGTATACAGCGGTCAGCGGTTTTCGGCACAGCTGTATCCGGAGCTGTGGATTGAGGGTAAGCTCTGTGTGAGGCCCTATGTGCGCGCCGCCATGAGGGATCGGTACATCTATGGGGAGGAGCTGGAGCTGGAAGCAGAGCGGTGGAATGGAATTTCCTTTGTGGTTCCCGATTTGGAGGGAGACCAGGCGGCAGAATTGGGATTTTTGCTGTATACGCCAGAGGAAACAAGTCACAGAGTGTTCGGGCACATATATCTGGACGAGTTTGCTGTAACGGGAGGCGCGGATTATTCCATTGCCATGGAGATTCAGGAAGAGGAATTCCGACAGCTTACGCCGTTTTCCTGGAACCAGTGCCGGGGCAGAATCGTGGACGGAAGGCTGGGGGCGGAAGCGTCGGAGCCAGGGCAGGCTTTTACGGGAAGCTATTATGCAAAGGATGTGACTGTTCGCACGGATATTACGGTGCTGGAGGGACAGGGAAAGGAGGTGGTCGTTCGGGCCAGAGGGGCGGAGCAATATTATTCTCTTGGCTTTGGCAGAGCAGGCGAGGTGAGAATCTGTTGTCATGACCATGGATGCAGAGTGCTGAAGTCAGTGCCCTATGATTGGAAATACGATACGCCCTATGAGCTGGAGGCGGTGTGCAGAGGCGAAAGTCTTACCTTGTTTATCAACGGGGAGGAGGCAGTGTCTGCAAAAGACGGCACACATCCCTGGGGCATGGTGGGATACTGTCAGGAGGCGGGAAGCTTTTCCAGCAGTAAAATGAGAGTGATTGTGGAGGAAAGCCGGGGGACGGAGAGAATTCACCTGTAAGTACAAAGAACATAAAAACAAAGAACAGACAGGAGGGTAAGAGAATGAACGGAAGAAAGGCAATGAAGCGAAAGGAAATTTATGCAGGAGGACTGAAAAGCGCAAGAGAAAGCAGATTGGGGAAGCTGGCGGCGGCAATGGCGGTATTTTCCTTATTACTGGGCGGCTGCGGCGGGCAGGGGGATCAGGCGAAGGGTGGTTCCGATATTCAGGAGGTAGATTTGGCTGAGTATATGTCCGATGCTTCCAAATGGGAGGACGACGGGGGCGATTACACCCTCACAGGGGATAAGCTGACCTTTAATAATGCATATTACGGTGATTTCTGTGCGGTCAGGCTCAATGAGGAATTTCAGGATGTGACAGTAAAATTCACTCTTCAGCTGACAGAGATTGCCGCAGATGTTTCGGAGGAGGACGGCACCTGGTGGGATACGGAGTTTTTATGCTTGGTGAGATCTAATTTTGCGGGATCCGCTTATGTAGAGGGCGAGGAAGGCCAGGCGGGCTATTGTATCACCTCCTGGGGAGATATGAACCAGTTTGCGCTGGGAAGATCCGGTTATGACGATGTGTTCGGCATTTACGACTGGCCTTTAGGTGACGGAAAGCCTCACCAGATTCAGTTTACGGTGGATAACAATGAGGATAATACGGTAATCACTTTGAAGGTAGTAGTGGACGGCCAGGAAATCGCGGTGGCAGAGGATGACGGATCCCAGGTGAAGAAGGATAGAATTTCTTTCTTTCCGGAGGCAGGAGGAATCACACTACGCTGTAAGTACCTGGGCGCAGAGATCACAGGCGCTGAGAGCAACTAACGGTATTGTGGAAAAAATACCACATTTGGAAAATGCGGAGGCGGTATGAAGAATTTTGAATAACCCGGCAGGTCTCCAGGATGGTTTGGATTTGACATGGCTGTTTCAATATCATAATCATGCATTCCCGTCAAGACGAAATCGGGTCGTTAGGCGGGAAATCCGCACTGGACTTGGGGAAAAAAAACGAATATAATACAAGAAGAAAATACAAGTAGATACGGAGGACTGGACATGGCAGAAAACAGGGAGATCATTGTACTGAAGCCGGTATTGAAGGAAAATGTGTGGGGAGGCAGGCGCTTGGTGACGGAGTTTCCCTATGAGGCCGGTGAGGAGCACATCGGAGAGTGCTGGGCGGTCAGCGCACACCCTCATGGGGATTGTGTGATTGCGGAGGGCACTTACGCGGGAAAGACCTTATCCTGGCTGTACGGGGAGCACAGAGAGCTGTTCGGCGCTCTGTCCGCAGAGCAGTTTCCTCTGCTGGTAAAGATTATCGATGCCAGAGAGGATTTAAGCATCCAGGTGCATCCGGATGATGTATATGTAAAGGAGCATGAGGACTGTCCCTTCGGCAAGACAGAGTGCTGGTATGTGATGGACTGTCCGGAGAACGCGCAGCTTGTGATCGGCCATCATGCCCAAACCCGGCAGGAGCTGGAGGATCTGATTCATCAGGACAAATATCAGGAGCTGATCCGGAAGGTTCCTGTGAAAAAGGGAGACTTTCTGCAGATTGTTCCGGGGACGGTTCACGCCATCACCGGGGGGATGCTGATTCTGGAGACTCAGCAGAACAGTGATATCACCTACCGCGTTTATGATTACGGCAGGCTGGTGGATGGAAAACCCCGGCAGCTTCATGTACAGCAGAGCATCGATGTGATCAATGTGCCGGATCATGCGGATCAGAAGGCCCTGTCCCACACGCAGGGACTGCCGGAAAATTCCAGGAATCTGTTGGTGGATTGCGATTATTATAAGGTGTGGAAGCTTTCCCTGCGGGGCAGCATGTCCATGGAGCAGGAGGATCCCTTTTTGATTCTGAGTGTGCTGGAGGGAGAGGGAACCGTGGATGGGCGGAAGGTATCAAAGGGCTCCCATTTGCTATTGCCCTGGGGCTATGGAAGACTGGAGCTTGCGGGAAAGATGGAGCTGATACTGTCCACGGCCCGGGAGGATAATGCCCCGGGCAGTCGTCAGTAATCTGTCCGACAGGATGAGGCCCGGAATGGTCAGGAGGTGAGATCAGTATGATACCTAAGGATCCGGTGATGTTGCTTAGCTTTGTAAACCTGAAGCTGCGGGACTTTTACGGCAGTCTGGATGCGCTCTGTGAGGAAATGGAGCTGGATCGGGAGAATCTTCGGGAAAAGCTTGCGGCTATCGACTACCATTATGACAAGGAGAGAAATCAATTTGTGTGAGGAAATCATAAACAGGAAGGGACTGCGCTGCCAGATCTGTACCGGCTGCGGGCTTTGTCCCGGTATTACCCCGGCGGGAAGCTCTGCCGGGGCAGTTCACGTTCTGGCGGAGGATGCCTTTCAGGGGGAGAGACATCCGTTGAAGGGTGAAAGCAGGCGCCTGGCAACAGCGGATATCGGCACCACCACCGTGGCCATGCTCCTTTTTGGACAAGACGGAGGAGTCCGGGACAGATATGTGGCAGTGAACCCTCAGACTGCCTGGGGGGCGGACGTAATCTCCCGGATCCGGGCGGCGGGGGATAAGGCTGTGGCCGGAAAGCTGCAGGAGGAGATTCGGAAGGTGCTGGAACAGGGATTACGCCGCTTTACTCTGGATTTGGAACCCGGTGAGAGCCTGTATTTGGTACTGGCGGCCAATACCGCCATGAGTTATCTGCTCATGGGGTGGGATACGTCCGAGCTGGGGCGGGCCCCGTTTTATGCGTCACGGCTTTCGGGCGGGAGTTTTATGCTGAGAGAGTATTCCTGCTTTCTATATCCCGGTCTGTCAGCCTTTGTGGGCGGCGATATTCTGGCGGGAATTTTTGCCTGCTGTATGGAGGAAAAGGAAGAGACCACGCTTCTCATTGATCTGGGAACCAACGGAGAGATGGTATTGGGGAGCAGGCAGCGGCGCATATCCTGTGCCACCGCCGCGGGCCCTGCCTTTGAAGGCGGTGTAAACAGAGGAATCTGGGGGGCGGATATGGTGAGCCTGCTGGCCCGTCTGCTTCGGGAAGGCATTATGGATGAAACCGGGCTTTTGGCGGATCCGTATTTTGATACCGGTATCCGTATCGGAAACGTCCAGGTGACACAGGAGGCCGTGCGCAGTGTCCAGCTGGCCAAGGCGGCCATACGGGCGGGAACGGAGATTCTGCTGAAACGGTATGGCATCGGAGCGGATCAGGTGGACAGGGTGGTGCTGGCGGGAGGCTTCGGCTATTATTTAAAGCCGGCAGACGCCGCAAGGATCGGGCTGATTCCGAAGGAGCTGGCCGGAAAGGCCGCAGCAGGAGGCAATACGGCTCTGGCCGGCTGTCTGAGAGCCGGCAGACAGATACTGGAGGAGGGCAGCCCGGAGGGACTGGAGGAGCTTCTGGCTGGAATCGCTTCGAATACGGAAGTGATTAATCTGGCGGAGGAGGAAAGCTTTGGAGACATATATATTCAGCAGATGTGGTTTCCTGAGGAAGGGATTGAACGGTTTTTCGGCATAAAGGAGAGTGTGTTTTGAAACAGCTTGTGAGGAAATATCTTTGCCCGTATTTTTTCAGAATGGGGATCGGGTTTGGAATCAAGTTCGGGGGAACGATTATGGATCTGTGCATTCCCTACATTCTGGCCCATATCATTGACCGAGTGATACCGGCCCGGAACCGGCCCGCCGTATTTGGCTGGGGCGGCCTGATGCTGCTGTGCTCGTTTCTGGCCGTGTCCATGAATATCATAGCAAACCGCATGGCTTCCAGGGTGGCCAGTGATGCCGCCGAGATCATCCGCCGGGATCTGTTTTGCAAAACAATGCATTTGTCCAACGCTCAGATAGATTCCTTTACGAAGCCGTCCCTGATCTCCAGAATGACTACAGACACTTATAATGTGCATCAAGCCCTGGGGAGGGTCCAGAGGCTGGGGGTAAGAGCGCCCATTTTGCTGCTGGGGGGCATCCTGGTGACCTTTACTCTGGACTGGGCTATGGCCTGCGTGCTTCTGGCCGCCCTTCCGCTGCTGGCGCTGATCACCATAGCCGTGTCCCGGCGCAGTATTCCTATGTTTGGCGCATTGCAGGAGGCCATTGACCGGTTTGTCCGGATGGTGAGAGAAGATATCGCAGGGATCCGGGTTATAAAGGCGTTGTCCAGGACCGGCTTTGAGACGGAAAAGTTCAGGAGCATCAACGCTGAGGTGGCCCGGAGGGAGAAAAAGAACGGAATGGTCATGGCGGTGATCGACCCTTCTGTGAGCATTCTGCTGAATCTTGGTCTGGTGGGGGTTATTCTTACCGGCGCCTTCCGGGTGAACGCAGGCACCTCGGAGGTGGGAAAGATTCTGGCCTTTACTACATATTTTACCATTATTCTCAATGCGGTCATGTCAATTACCAGAATGTTTACCATGCTGTCCAAGGCTATCGCCTCCGGCAGCCGTATCTGGCAGGTGCTGGAGTGCGGTGAAGACCTGCAGGTGCTTGAGAAGGTGTATGGGGAGGAGAAGTATGAGGAGATGTATGGGGAGGAGGCTATGGAGGACTGTGAAATCTGCTTTGACCATGTGACCTTCTCTTACCGGAAAAAGGGGGAACCCAATATCCGGGATCTGTCTTTTCGTATCCGCCGGGGGGAAACGCTGGGAATCATTGGGGAAATCGGATCCGGGAAAACTACCATTATCAATCTCCTTCTGCGGCTTTACGATACAGACCAGGGGCGGATCCTCATCGGAGGGCGGGATGTGCGTGAGATTCCGACCCGGGAGTTCAAGGACATGTTCGGGGTGGCTTTTCAGAATGATACCCTGTTTGAGGACACGATTGCGGGAAATGTGACCCTGGGACGCCAAATGAGCCAGGAGCAGGTACAGGAGGCTCTCCTGTACGCCAGAGCCAGTGAGTTTGTGGAAAGCAGGTCGGGGCGGGAGGCGGAAGCGCTGAACATCAAAGGGGCCAATCTCAGCGGAGGACAAAAGCAGCGGGTGCTCATTGCCAGAGCCCTGGCCGCCAGGCCCAGAATTCTCATACTGGACGATTCCTCCAGCGCCTTGGACTATCGCACGGATGCCCAGCTGCGCCGGGGGATCCGGGAGCACTTTCAGGAGACTACACTGGTGATGGTGGCCCAGCGGGTCAGCACTGTCAGAAACGCCGATCATATTCTGGTGATGGAGGATGGGGCGCCTGTGGGATACGGTTCTCATAAAGAGCTTTTGGATAATTGCGCTGTGTACCGGGAGATCAGCCGTTCACAGATGGGAGAGGAGGCGGCAGGGTGAAGGGTATGAAGGAAGATAAGAAGCGGTATTCGGGCAGAACCATTCTGCGTCTGGGGAGATATATGCTCCAATATAAGTGGATGCTGACGCTGGCTTTTTTGTGTACCCTGGGAAGCAATCTTTTTTCCCTGATCGGCCCAAAGCTTACGGGACTGTGTATCGGAGCCGTGGAGCCGGGAAGAGGAGCCGTGGACTTCGGGGCCGTGTTTTATTATGGGGCCTGGATGGCGGGCTTTTATGTGATATCCGCAGGTATGTCCTATGGGCTGCAGGTGCTGATGCTGACCATCAGCCGCCGGGTGGTGTTTCGGATGCGCCAGGAGGTGTTTGAGAAGCTGATGGCCCTGCCGGTGGGGTATTTTGACACTCATCAGACCGGGGATGTGATCAGCCGGATTTCATACGATATCGACACGGTGAACGCCTCCCTGTCCAATGATCTGGTACAGCTTCTGACCACCGTGATCACCGTGGCAGGAGCGTTGGTGATGATGGTAACTATTTCTCCCAGGCTGGTGCTGGTGTTTGCCTTTACGGTGCCTCTTTCACTTTTTATCACAAAATACATCACCGGCCGGACCAGGCCTCTCTTTCGGAAGCGGTCCGCCAGCCTGGGGGAGCTGAATGGTTTTGTGGAGGAGATGATTTCCGGCCAGAAAACCCTGAAGGTCTATGGCAGGGAGGAGTATACCCAGAGCCGTTTTGACCGGAAAAACAAGGAGGCGGTGGAGGCCTATTACCAGGCGGAATATTATGGAAGCGTAGTGGGACCCTGTGTGAATTTTATCAACAATCTTTCTCTTTCTCTGATCAGTGTGTTTGGGGCACTCTTGTATCTGGGCGGCGCTATGAGTGTGGGGGATATTTCCTCCTTTGTGCTTTATTCCAGAAAGTTTTCCGGACCCATCAATGAGGCGGCCAATATTTTCAGCGAGCTACAGTCGGCTCTGGCGGCGGCAGAGAGGGTGTTTCGTCTGATGGATGAGGAGACGGAGTCTGCGGATGCGCCCGGAGCAGGAGAGCTGGTCCGGGTCCGGGGAGACGTGAGACTGCAGCATGTGAATTTCGGGTATGAGCCGGGAAGGATGATTCTGCGGAACTTAAGCCTGGAGGCACATCCGGGAAGGCTTATTGCCATCGTGGGTCCCACCGGAGCAGGCAAGACTACCCTGATCAACCTGTTGATGCGGTTTTATGATCCCCAGAGCGGGGAGATTCTGGTAGACGGCCAAAACGCGCTGAGCTATACCAGGAGCAGCCTGCGCAGGGCCTATGCCATGGTGCTTCAGGATACCTGGCTGTTTCATGGTACTATCTATGAAAATCTGGCTTACGGGAAAATGGATGCAGGCCGGGAAGAGGTGGAGGCGGCGGCCAAAGCCGCCCGGATCCATTCCTTTATCATGCGCCTGCCGGAAGGGTATGACACGGTACTCACCGATGAGGGAACCAATATATCCAAGGGACAGAAGCAGCTTCTCACTATTGCCAGAGCCATGCTGCTGGACGCCAGGATGCTGATCCTGGACGAAGCCACCTCCAATGTGGACACCCGCACCGAACAGCAGATCCAACGGGCCATGCGCACGCTTATGGAGGGAAAAACCTGCTTTGTCATAGCCCATCGGCTGTCCACTATCGAAAACGCCGATCTGATCCTGGTGGTGGACGAAGGGGAAGTGGTAGAGCAGGGCACTCACAGAGAGCTGATGAACCGGGGCGGCACATACAGGCGGATGTATGAGGCGCAGTTCGAGTGACTTGCCTTTCTTTACACAAAGCTGAAAAGAAAGGCGGAGGCGATTGAGGCCTGGCAGCAAACATCCTGAATGTGAAGAATTAGTGTCATAAAAATATATAATTTAGGGCACATTGTTCCATATGGTGGAACAATGTGCCTATTAAGTTGTATATTGTTGACAAAAATATTGCAAACAGGTATTGTGACAGAAAGGAGAAGAGAATGAAACATGTGTTGATGAGACTTCAGGAATATGAGAAGCAGGCAAGCGCCACAGAAAAAAACGTAATCCTGTATTTTCTGGAAAAGACGGAGGAAGCAGGGGAGCTGAGTATTTATGAAATAGCGGAAAAAACCTATTCCTCTCCATCCACCATCATCCGCCTGTGCAAAAAGGTGGGGTTTCAGGGATACAAGGATTTCAGAAAATCGCTTCTTTACGAAACGGCTGTCCGCAAGGAGTCTGCCATGAAGCACATGGAGGAGATCCGGCAGGAGGACAGCCTGGAGGAAATCGTAAATAAGGTTACCATCAAAAATATCATGTCTCTGGAAAACACCCAGAAGCTGGTGGATCTGGATGTGCTGAAAAAGAGCGTGGATCTGTTGGTCGCCGCGGAAAGTGTCCATTTGTTCGGACTGGGGGCCAGCCTTGTGGTGGCGCAGGATGCCTATTTAAAATTTTTGAGGATCTATAAGCCCTGTTTTATGGGGCCGGACGTACACGCCCAGTATTTGCAGGCCATGAATGCCAGAAAGGGAAGTGTGGCCATCATTTTAAGCTATTCGGGAAGAACGCAGGAGATGATCCGTTGTGCGGAGGAGCTGAGCAAAAACGGGGTTCCCATCATACTGATATCTAAGTTCGGCGCTTCACCTCTGGCTAAAATAGCGGACTGCAACCTGAGTGTGGCGGCAATGGAATACATTGTGAGAAGCGGAGCCATGTCATCCCGTATTTCTCAGCTGAATATGATTGATATTTTGTATACGGCATACATCAACAGAGATTTTGAAAATAACATGAACCGTCTGCAGAGAACGCATATCAGGAAACAGGAATAAGAACATAAACGGAGGGTCTGCGGGGGCAGACAGATGGGAGAGACAGCGATGGGAGACTGCTATTCGGGAATGGAAACAGAAAAACTGAATCCGCGCACACAGAATATCGATCTGTGCAGCGCTCAGGAGATTGTCACCATGATCAATCAGGAGGACGCAAAGGTTGCGGATGCGGTAAAAGAGGCGCTGCCTCAGATTGGTGAGGCGGTGGAGAGAATCTACAAAGCACTGAGAGAGGGCGGGCATCTATTGTATATGGGGGCAGGCACCTCTGGCAGGCTGGGGGTTCTGGATGCTTCGGAATGTATACCCACCTTTGGAGTAGGAAAAGATATGGTACAGGGATACATCGCCGGCGGAGATGTGGCTCTTCGTGTTCCCATCGAGGGCTGTGAGGATGATGCGGGACTGGGGAGAGAACAGGTCAGGGCCTGCGGAATCGGAGAGAAGGATGTGGTGGTGGGGATCAGCGCCAGCGGAAGGGCGCCCTTTGTGATCGGTGCCATGGAAGAGGCCAGGGAGCGGGGAGCGCAGACCATTGCGGTGGTGAATAATCCCGGAAGCCGGATCAGAGATTATGTGGATGTGTGCATCGAAGCGGTGACGGGTCCGGAGGTGATCAGCGGTTCTACCAGAATGAAGGCCGGCACCGCACAGAAAATGATACTTAATATGCTGTCCACGGCTTCCATGATAAAGCTGGGAAAGGTCTACGGTAATCTGATGGTGGATCTGAAGGCTTCCAACAAGAAGCTGGAGGACAGAGCCGAAAGGATATTCTGCAAGGCTACGGGAAGATCCAGAGAGGAGGCTGACAAATATCTGAAGGCTTCGGGGATGAACAGCAAGGTTGCCATTCTGATGTGTCTGTCCCATCTGAATAAAGAGGAAGCGGAGGATGTGCTGGCTCAAAACGATGGTTTTCTGAGGGTGGCTCTGGATAAAGCAAAGGAGGTCTGAATGAAAAGCAAGGTGAAAGCTTCTCAAGTGAAAGCTCCCAGGAAAAGTCTCGGGAAGAGAATGTGGAGAGCAAAGCATGTCTATCTTTTGATCCTGCCGGTGGTGGTCTGGTTCATCCTGTTCCAGTACTGGCCCATGATGTGGCTGTCCATTTCCTTTTTTGATTATGATCTGTACCGGGGATTATCCGGAAGCGAGTTTGTGGGACTCCAGAACTTTATCAAATTTTTCACGGGCCTGGATTTCTGGAGGCTGATCAGAAATGTTCTGTTGATGAATCTGTACGCTTTGGCGGTAGGTTTTCCCATACCCATTATATTTGCGCTGTTTCTGAATGAGTTCCGAACCAGAAAGTTTAAAAAGGTGGTTCAGACCGTGAGCTTTCTTCCCCATTTTATTTCCATGGTGGCTTTTGTGACCATAGTGACGGAATTTCTTTCTCCATCCACAGGAGTGCTGGCGGATATTTTTCGGTTTTTTGGAAAAGAACCCATATTTTTTCTGGGAAAGGCCAAGTATTTCCGGACAATCATGGTGTTTTCCGGAGTGTGGCAGGAAATGGGCTACAGCGCCATCATTTATTTATCGGCTCTGACGGCCATTGATGTAAATCTGTATGAGGCGGCCATGGCCGACGGGGCAAACCGGTGGAAGCGGCTGATACACATCACTCTTCCCGGCATTATGCCTACCATAGTGGTTATGTTCATACTGAGGATCGGATCTCTGATTAACGCCAATTTTGAAAAAATTTATCTGTTCCAGAATTCCATGAACCTGGAGGTATCGGAGGTAATCCAGACCTGGGTTTATAAGAGGGGCATGATCAAATATGACTACAGTCTGGCTACTGCCGCAGGGCTTTTCAACGGAGCGGTGGCGCTGATATTGGTGATTGCGGCAAATTGGTTCAGCAAGCGTTACTCCGATTCCTCGGGAGTCTGGTGAGCGGTATGGCGGTTGGCAGGGATGGGAGGTTTTATATGCTGCATAAGAAAATGAGCCGTATGGATTATATTGTGGAAGTCATATTGATTTTGATAGGCGTCCTCATATGTGTCTGTATTTTATATCCGATTTTGAATATTCTTGCCATATCCCTGAGCGCGGACGGGCCGGTGCTGCGCAACGAGGTGAGGCTGCTTCCCCAGGGATTCACACTGAAGGCCTATGAAGAGGTCATTGTGAACAAGGGAGTTCTGAGGGCCTTCGGAAATTCGATTTTTATAGCGCTGGCAGGCTGTGCCTTAAGCTTGATCGCCACTTATTTTGCGGCATATCCAATCGCCTGCTGTGAATTTCCCGGGAAAAAGATATACAACATTTTCGTTTTGATTCCCATGTGGTTTCAGGGAGGCATGATTCCCGCTTATCTGTGTGTGCAGAAGCTGGGACTGATCAACAGCTACTGGGCGCTGATTCTTACCGCGTTGATCTCTTCTTACCATGTGCTGATTCTCTCCAGCTTCCTGAAGGGGATTCCCAAAGATCTGCTGGAGTCGGCCCGCATCGACGGAGCCAGCGAGCTGAGAGTCATGTTTCAGGTGGTGGCGCCAATGGCCAAGGCATCCTTTGCCACCATCGCATTGTGGGTGATCGCGGCACATTGGAACGCCTATTTCGGCCCCCTGCTGTATCTTACGGATTCCAGCAAATATACCCTGCAGCAGGTGCTCAGAGAGATCGTTCTGGAGGCCAATGCACTGCAGTATGATCTGGGGACGGTGAGGCCGGGCCAGCCCAGCGTGAATCTGGCGGATCAGATCCGCTATGCGGTGCTGATTGTATCCATGGTTCCCATGATGGCTATTTATCCCTTCGTTCAGAAGTATTTTGTGAAAGGCGTCACCCTGGGGGCTGTAAAAGGCTGAAAAATCTGAGAAGACAGATATTTACTGCAAAGTCGGATTTTTATTGCATAGACAGATTGAAGAGGAGCAGAAAGCCTTTCCGGAGAGGCATGGAATCCTCGCTCACATATTAATTTTATTTCAATCCAAAGGAGGATAGAAAATGAAAAAGAAGGTGTACAGAAAAATTGTGGCGGCGGCATTGACGGCAGCTATGGTGCTTTCTATGGCAGGCTGTGGTGACAAGAATGACACACAGGGAAGCAGTTCTGCGGGAAATGAGCCCGGAAGCAGTCAGACGGGAACAAATGAGTCTGCAGGCTCCGATGACAGTCAGGGCGGCGAAGATGGGGGAACCCATGAATTCAGCTATTTCGGCGCCATCTGGAGTCCCTATCAGGAGAGCACTCCGATCTTTGATGAGCTTATGGAGCGAACCGGCATCAAGGTGAATTTTGAGTGGGTCAGCGGAGACGGGATGGAAACGCTCTTGTCCTCCAAGGTGGCTTCCAAGGATCTGCCGGATGTAATCAGCGGCGGCACGGGAGGTCCTGCGGGCATCAACGATCTGATCAGCAGAGGGCTGATCGTACCGATCACGGACTATCTGGATACGGAGCTGTCCAATTACGGGCGTCTGCTCACGGAGGAGGACAAGCTGTTTCTCACTTATCAGGACGACGGCGAGATCTATGGGTTTGGTCTTGTGATGGATGTGCCGGGCTCCTTCAGCGCCATGATCCGCACCGACTGGCTGGAGAGGCTGAATCTGGAAATGCCCCAGACCTGGGATGAATGGATGGCGGTATGGAGAGCCTTTAAGGCACAGGATGCCAACGGAAACGGAGACCCCAACGACGAGGTGCCCTTCGGCTTCGACTATAATTTCCAGAAGCTGGTTCTGTCCAGCTTTGGCATGAACAGTAACGGCGAATTTTCCGTGGTGGACGGGGAATACCTTTACGATCCGGAAAATCCCAACTATGAAACCTACATGGATGCCTTGAGGACGATGTATGAAGAAGGTCTTCTGTCCCAGGAGCTGATCAATCTGAAGGGAGCGGACTTCAATACCCTGGGCGCCAGCAACCGGCTGGGCAGCCTGGTGGGGTATGCGGAATACAGCAAGAATTACTCCGTATCCTGCAGAGAGCTGGATGAAAATGCATTTTTCCAATGTGTGACGCCCATCCAGGGGCCTGACGGAGCCAAGAGCATACCCGCCAGATCCAAGGTGCAGTCCAGTACCTTTATCACGGTGAAGGCCATTGAGAACGGTCATCTGGAGGATATTCTGAAATTCTTTAACTATGTATACAGCGACGAAGGGATCGAGCTGACCAACTATGGTATGGAGGGAGAATGGCATGAAAAGGTGGACGGAAAGCCCGTGCTGAAGGCTCCCTATAACGAAAGCTTTAAAGTAGCCAGAGAAAAGGGTCTGATCCCCTCCACGATTCCCTTCTGCTTTACGGACGACGTTTATATGCAGATTCTTACCGGCGGCTTAAGCTATGATGAGCTGGAGGATACGGGAAAGACCTTTATGGACGGCCTGACCATCAACGCTCCGTATTATTATACCGAGCCGGCTGTCCTGCAGACGGAAAGCTATGTGGAATGCTTTGACTTAAGAGAACAGCAGGTGTCTTTGAGGGATCGGTATATCACAGGAGAGATCACAAAAGAGCAGTATAACGAGGGCTATGAGGCTTTGAAAAATCAGGGGCTGTCAAAAATGATCGAGGACGTCAAGGCGGCTTACAGGGATATGACAAAGTAGGGATTTCATCGATCACAAAAACAGATATGGGGCGGGTGATCCGCCCCATCTGATTATAATCAGGCCATTTGGAAAATCGGCTGGGATGAATAATAATGATTTCCCGGATGGCCGGAGGTATGGAGGATGCAATGAAAACAGTATTGGGACTGGACCGGCTGGAGGAAATGGAATCCGTATTCAAAGGAAAACGGATTGGCCTGATCACCAACTATTCGGGGGTGGATTCCCGTTGGGAGATGAATGTGGATCTGTTTATGAAAATGGGACTGCAGCTTGTCAGGCTGTTCACTCCGGAGCACGGAATGTTCGGAGAGGGCGCCGGAAAGCCGGTGGAAAACGATGTTTATCCGGGATATCAGATTCCCATCGTATCCTTGTTCGGGGATCATCTGAGGCCCGATGAAGAGGAAATGTCAGGCATCGATATGCTTGTGTACGATATTCAGGATGTGGGACTGCGGTATTATACTTATATTTATACTATGACTTATTGTATGGAGGCTGCGGCCAAGGCCGGGATTCCCTTTGTGGTGCTGGATCGGCCAAATCCTCTGGGAAACAGAATTGTGTCCGGAGGGGCGATTCAATCGGAATTTCACTCCTTTATCGGGGATTATGAGCTGCCGGTGCGCTATGGCCTGACCTGCGGGGAGGTGGGAAACTATTTTCTGCAGTACAAGGGAATGAAAATGGATTACAGGGTGATCCCCATGTTAAACTATACCCGGGACACGTATTTTTGCGATACCGGGCTTCTCTGGAACATTCCCTCTCCGGCACTGGTGGATTTTGACAGCACCATTTGCTATTCTGGGGGCTGCTTTGTGGGAGCCACATCCATCAGCGACGGCAGGGGCAGCTCCAAGCCCTTCCAGATGTACGGCGCACCCTATATCAATATGGACCGCCTTTATGAGGAGATGAAAAGGGAGGTCAAAGAGGAAAGAATTGTTTTCCGAAAAAGGGCATTTATGCCGGTGGAGAGAAAATATATCGGGCAGGTCTGCTTTGGACTGGAGTTCGTGCCTTTGGACAAGACTGTGGACTTTATTCCGGTGTCACTTCAGCTGATGCGTCAGACAGCCAGGCTTTATCCGGAGCAGTTTACTTTGGTGGACGGCGGAGAGGGAGGCAAGCATCTTCACTATGTGACCGGCAGCAGGCGGGTGGATGATTATTTATACGGAAAAATCTCTCTGGAGGAGCTGCTGGAGGAGTGGGATGCTCAAAGCGCCCGGTTTGAGAAGGATACGGAATCCATCCGTATTTATGCGTAAGGGAAATATGTGGTTATATGGTCAGGGAGGTACCATAATGCGTTTATCTACAACAGTGAATTTTTTTATCTATGAGGACGACGGAAGCTATAACGCTTACCGGGAGGATCTGCGTCATTACGCCGCTCTGGGCTTTCGAAACCTGGATGCCATCTTTTGCTCCGCGGCGAATCCTTCGTCGCCTCTGCGCACAGACCGCTGGCAGGATTGGGCAAAGGCCATGCGTCAGGAGGCAGAGGACCTTGGGATTACCTTTGTGCAGGCGCATATGCCCTACTACAATTTCTGTCATCCTGCCACGGGGATCATAGAGGACACGGAGGAAATTGCCAGAAGATCCATTGTTTGCGCACAGATTCTGGGGGCAAAATGGACGGTTTCTCATCCGGCCACAGACTTTGCCGCCAGTATGACGGAGACATCCAGACGTAAGAACGTGGAATATTTTTCCAGACATCTGGAGTTTGCGGAAAAATACGGAATGGGTATCTGTATCGAGAATATGGCGGATTTTCCGGGCCAGGGCTATAAGCGAAGCTATTGTGCCCAGGTGGAGGAGCTGTGTGAGCTGGTGGATACTCTGGGGAATAAATATTCCAATGTGGGCGTCTGCTGGGATTTCGGGCATGCAAACCTGGTGTATGGGGATCAGGTGCCCTGCCTGAGGTATTTGTCCCATCGTCTGAAGGTGACACATGTGCACGATAATCGGGGCGAATTTGACGAGCACAGGCCTCCTTATCTGGGGAATGTAAACTGGGAGGCCATAATGCCCACTCTGAAAGAAATCGGTTATCAGGGAGACTTCAGCTTTGAGGTGATTCGTATGGGACCTCATGTGCCGGAGTATCTGCGGGATTCCCTGTGGGTGCATCTGCGCAAGGTGGGAGAGTATTTGATTTCTTTGGCGGGGTAAGTACGGAAGGCAAATAAATTTGCATAATACACACTAATCACAAAAACTTGTGGTAATCTATCTCCAGGAGGTGTCATTATGCAAAAGATTTTAGTTGTCGAGGATGACTTGGATATTCAAGAGCTTTTGAAAAACTTTCTACAAGAGGTAGGATATGAGATCAGTTTAGCCGGCGATGGTGTAGCGGCCCTTTCCGTATTTTCTGCCTCACAATTTGATTTGGTGCTGCTTGACGTAATGCTCCCCAAAATTGATGGCTTTGCCGTCTGTGAGCTGATTCGAAAGCAATCGCAGGTTCCTATCATTATGCTTACTGCATTGAGCGGAGAGGAAGAACAAATCCGGGGGCTGGATTTGCAGGTGGACGATTATATCACAAAACCCTTTTCCATGCCGATTTTAATTCGGAAGATTGCCGCTGTCCTGCGGCGGAGCGGCGGGCCGCATGAAGATGAACACCAAATGATTTCCTATCAGAACCTTGTTTTGGATTGCGACAATTACACAGCCACGGTGGACGGAACCGTTTATGAATTGACGCAGCGGGAATTTGAAGTGCTGAAAGAGCTGCTCACGAATCAAGGACGCATTTTGACCCGGCAAAATCTTTTGGACAGGTTATGGCGCTATGATTTTTATGGAGATGAACGTGTGGTTGATACACACATCAAGAATTTGCGGAAGAAGCTGGGGATTGACTTCATCCAGACGATCAGAGGGGTGGGGTATAAAATTGATAAGCAAAATTAGAAGTAGTTTATATGCAAAAGTGTTTCTCACCACAACAGCCATGCTTCTATGTGTGTCACTATTGGTATTTAGCTTATTAGCATGGTTGATGCCGCAAACCTATTCTAACAGGCTGAATACAGTCTTGGATGAACGGGTACAGCGTTTTGTTTCCGAACTGGAGCAAGTAGCTTTTCCGAATAGCGGCGGCTTGTTTGACCAGCTTCTTCAAGATATGGAAATCAATTCCGTTGAACTGTATAATGGCAAAGGCGAGTTCGTGCCCTTGCCGACAGAACAGTATGCCGAGGCGCGGGACGGTAACACGGCGTATATTGAGCAAACGCAGATTAATGAGTTGCGCAAAACAGTCCCCCTTCTGTCGGGCAGCTACCACTTTTCCTTTTCTGATAGTAATGAGCGATATATGCTCATCGTTTACGGAGCAGCAGAACAAATCGGAGAATTGCAGCAGTCTTTTATCCGTGTATTTCCGTTTATCCTGTTGATCGTTTTAGCAGTTGCTTTTATTGTGTCTTGGCTTTACTCTTGTATGCTTACAAAGCCCGTACTGGAAATCAGCCGCATATCCGAAAAGATGTCTGACTTGCAGTTGAATTGGATGGTTGATGAACAACGAACTGATGAATTGGGAACACTGGGGAAAAGCCTGAACAGGCTATCTCACAATCTTTCTGTCACCCTCTCTGATTTGCAAAACGCAAACAAGAAACTCGAAGCAGACATTGAGCATGAAAAGAAATTGGAACAGGCCCGTATAAATTTCTTTTCGGCGGTGTCCCATGAGCTGAAAACACCTGTAACCATTATCAAAGGCCAGTTAGAAGGAATGTTGCTCGGTATTGGGGCATACAAAGACCGTGAGAAATATTTGAATAGATCGCTGGAAATTGCAAACACCCTTGAAACAATGGTGCAGGAGATATTGACAATCTCTCGGCTGGAAACTGCGGGGGCAGAGTTCAAAATGGACCATTTGGATTGTGTTCAGATTATCAAATCCTATTTAAACGAAACAGAAGACTTGGTTGTAAGAAAAGATCTACAAATATACCTGGATCTTCCTTTATCCGTTCTTATAACTGGAAACAAAATGTTGATGGAAAAAGTGTTTTCCAATCTAATAGGAAACGCAATCAAGTATTCTCCGCAGGGAGCCTCCATTCGTATCTCCGCCCATATGGAACATGAACAGATAAAGTTTTCTTTTGAAAACACAGGCACCTGTATTCCGGAGGATAGCATTCCCAAACTATTTGATGCGTTTTATCGTGTGGAGCAATCCAGAAGCCGTAAAACCGGCGGAAGCGGGTTAGGGCTGTATATCGTGCAGGAGATACTACACCAGCATGGAAGTGAATGTACGGTCTGCAATACACAGGCCGGGGTAAAGTTTTCTTTTACAATTTCTTCATCTACACATAATCACAAACTAATCCCACAGGTATCACAAAAAGAGGTGATATGATATGGGCATATTAAGAAAGGATGGTGTTTTCAGATGAAGAAAACAAAGAAAATCTCATATGCACTTCTGGCCCTGCTTCTAGCAGCCTGCCTTGCCGGATGTAGTGCGGCTGCTGCATCGGTACTTCCCCATGGAAGCGGTGAAACGTCCGCTTTACCCTCGGAGTCGACATCTATGTACGATGTGGCCTATGCA
>CAJTVB010000019.1 GCA_910579755.1 uncultured Acetatifactor sp.
GTTGAAAATGTTGCCAAATCGTTGCCAGTACCTAAACAAATTTGCTTGGAAAGCGCATAAATACTGGCTTCCTAAAGTTCATTTCATCACTCGAACTCAATCGTCCCAGGCGGCTTGCTGGTAATATCATACAACACCCGGTTCACATGGCTTACTTCATTTATAATCCTGCTGCTCACCTTATTAAGAACCTCGTATGGAATCGGTGCGCTTTCAGCTGTCATAAAATCTACGGTCTTCATGGCTCGAAGCGCTACGGCATAATCGTACGTCCGCTCGTCACCCATGACACCGACACTTCTCATATTTGTTAATGCGGCAAAATACTGATCAATCTCCCATTCCAGGCCTGCATTGGCAATTTCTTCCCTGTATATTGCATCTGCATCCTGTACAATCCTCACCTTCTCAGCTGTAACCTCACCGATAATACGGATCCCCAGGCCGGGACCGGGGAATGGCTGACGGAATACCAGATGTTCAGGAATGCCCAATTCCAGTCCAACCTTGCGAACCTCATCCTTAAATAGACTGCGGAGGGGCTCGATAATCTCTTTAAAGTCAACACAGTCAGGAAGCCCGCCTACATTGTGATGAGACTTGATAACTGCCGACTCGCCCCCCAGGCCGCTTTCCACCACATCGGGATAAATGGTTCCTTGTACCAGGAAGTCCACCGCGCCGATCTTTCTGGCTTCTTCCTCAAACACGTGAATGAATTCCTCTCCAATGATTTTACGTTTTGCCTCCGGCTCAGACACACCTCTCAGCCGCTCATAAAAGCGTTCCCGGGCATTCACCCTTATAAAATTCAGATCGTATCCGCCCTCAGGGCCAAAAACCGCTTCTACCTCATCTCCCTCGTTTTTTCGCAGAAGGCCGTGATCTACAAAAACACAGGTCAACTGTTCTCCCACTGCCTTTGAAAGTAATACAGCTGCCACAGAAGAGTCTACGCCGCCTGACAGAGCGCAGAGCACTCTGCCTTTTCCCACCTTGCGGCGAATCGATGCGATATTTTCCTCCACAAAGGAATCCATCCTCCAATCTCCGGCACATCCACATATATCTCGAACAAAATTAAAAAGAATCTTACTGCCTTCTATGGTATGGAGCACTTCCGGATGGAACTGAATAGCATAAAGTGCTTTTTCCGGACACTCTGCCGCCGCAACAGGACAGTCCGCTGTGACTGCCACACTCCGGAAACCAGGTGCCATCTCCGCAATATAGTCAAAGTGACTCATCCAGCAGACGGTATGTGATGGTACGTCCCGAAACAGTCTTGAAGAAGTATCTACCCTCACCTCAGTCCTGCCGTATTCCCGAACAGGTGCCCGGTCCACTCTGCCTCCCAGCACATGCATCATTAGCTGGGCGCCATAGCACAATCCCAACACAGGTATCCCCAGCTCAAATAATTCCCTGGAGCAGGAAGCCGCACCTTCCCCATAGCAGCTGCTCGGTCCTCCTGTAAGAATGATCCCTTTAGGATTCATGGCTTTGATCTTTCCCAAGTCTGTTTTATACGAAAATATCTCACAATATACACTGCATTCTCTGACTCGTCTGGCAATCAGTTGGTTATACTGGCCGCCAAAGTCAATAACGATCACCCGTTCTTTATCCATTTTGTTCCTCCCAGCCAAGTGCCTGACCAGCCTGTGGCAGTCTTTTCTTCCGGTCACTCTTCTATCATTATAAAATAGAGAATTGCTTAAGTCAACCAGTCTTCCGGTCCTGTCTTGTCTTTCCTGAGACTCAGTTAATCAGCTATTCACACCGCGCCATTCGCAAAATCGTCCTTTCAGCACTCTCCGCTGGGCCGCAGCTCCTTTTGTTCATGAAATAGCGATCCCTTCATCAAACTGTAGGATCAAATTTTTATGCAGGCATGAAATTTGATCCTGCCAGTTGATGTGTGAACTGTCGCTCAGTTAATGAGTCTCTGATCCTTTCTCCATTGTGTCTTCAATGACTGGAGTCTCATCCTGCAGGATCCTTCCCCCGCCGCTTCCTGGGATGCTTTCACTTCCCGGCACATTTCCTCCATTACTCTGGTCAGTCTCACTTCCCGGCACATTCCCTCCATTACTCTGGTCAGTCTCACTTCCCGGCACATTCCCTCCGTCTGCTCCAGTGGAAGATTTTTGCAAAAAGTCTGCCAGAGGGCGGAAGGTATAGCCCATCTCCTCCCACTTTGTCAGCACTTCGTCCAGTATTTCGCCATTGGTTTTTGAAGTGCTGTGCAGCAACACAATAGCACCTGGATGGACACGTCCCATAAGCTTTTTAAGCGCCTCCTCATGGCTGGGCTGGGCATCCTGGTCCCAATCCACATAAGCCAGGCTCCAGAAAAAAGTAGAATATCCCATGTCCTTTGCCATCTGCAGGTTTGCAGTACTGTATTTCCCCTGAGGCGGGCGATAATACATAGCCAGTTCCGTCCCTGTAATCTCACGGAACTTATCAGACACATCATTCATTTCCTTTTGAAAAGAAGTCTGATCGGAAATTTTGGACATGTCATAATGATGATATGTATGGTTTCCCACCGTGTGTCCGTCCTCCACCATGCGTTTTACGATATCCGGAGCAGATTCCAGAAAATGCCCAACTACAAAAAAAGTAGCCGGAGCGTTATGTTTTTTCAATGCATCCAGAATAGGCGCCGTATTCCCGTTTTCATAGCCGCAGTCAAATGTCAGATACAGCACCTTTTCGTCTCCCTCTGCCATATAGTAGGCATCATATTGTTTCATCTCCTGTATGGAGGCATTGCCGGTGGGCTTCTGGCCCTCTGCTCCAAATCCCAGCCCCCAGTTTTCCGATTCAGAGCTGATCGTCCGGCTGCTCAGCACCTGATCCGGAGGGGTATCATTATTGCCATAAATCTCTGCCGCCGCTCTGCCCAAAAAGAACATGGCGCACAAAAAAAGCGCGGCAGGCACATTTCTCTTCAGGTTAAGTCGTTCGTCATGCACCACCTTGTGAACAAGGTCTCTCACATAGATCGTTTTCATATCCCGTTCTCCACTTTTATACAGCCGCCCATCCTTAATCTCCCGGCAGCAGAACAGGCGGCAATTTATCTTTACAATATATGTAAGGAAATCTTCTCTGATACCTTGCCTTGAGGCTTCCATCCGGAGTAAAATAAGCTACAGAAAATGAACTACAGAAATACGGAAAGAAACAGGAGAATATAATGCACATAAGAGTCACTGATGATCTTGATCTGAAGAAAATAGCTGACAGCGGGCAGTGCTTCCGAGTAAAGGAGCTGCCCGACGAAATTTTTCGCTTTATCTGTGGAAATAATATTTTATACCTGAAGCAGACAGGGGATTGCGAATATCTGGCGGAAACCACTCCCCAGGCATGGGAATCTCTCTGGAAATTCTATTTTGATCTGGAGCGGAATTACGCCCAAATCAGAGGCGGCATCGCTTCCGGGGACGCCTATCTGACAGAAGCCGCGGAATGCGGAAAAGGGATCCGTATCCTGCGGCAGGATCCCTGGGAAATGCTGGTAACCTTTATTATTTCCCAGCGGAAAAATATTCCCGCTATCCGCTCTGCCGTGGAGGTTCTCTGCGAAAGATATGGACAGCAGCTCCACACCTCCCGGGAAACTCTATATGCCTTTCCTTCCCCCCGTTCTCTGGCTGCTTTGTCACAGTCTCAGCTTCGGGACTGCGGTCTGGGCTACCGCGCCCCTTATGTAGCCGATGCGGCCCGGCAGGCCGCATCCGGAGAGCTGGATTTTCAGCTTTTGGCGGATCTGCCGGATGCGGCGCTTCTGGAAAGGCTGAAAGCGGTAAAGGGTGTAGGCATCAAGGTGGCCAGCTGTATCTGCCTTTTTGCATATGGCCGCACGGGAATCGCCCCTGTTGACACATGGATCCGGCGCGTGATTCAGGAGCGATATCAGGGCCGGGATCCTTTCCCCCAATACGGCTCTGCCGCCGGCATCCTGCAACAATATATGTTTTACCACGCATTATTCCACAAACATGACTTTAAGCAGACTTCCTGATCACGATTCGTCACTGCTATTTCAGAAACTGTCCCAGCACATTGATGAAAACATCCATGTCCAGGGGCTTTGAAATATGAGCGTTCATACCATTCTTTAGGGCGGCCTCCTTATCCTCCTCCAGGGCATTGGCCGTCATGGCAATGATCGGCAGCTGCTTGACATCCTCTCTCGGCAATGCGCGGATCGTCCGAGTGGCTTCATAGCCGTCCATAATGGGCATCTGTACATCCATCAAAACGGCGTCATAGTAATGCTCCTCCGAACGTCTTACCATCTCTACGGCATCTGTTCCGTCCGGTGCAGATTCCACCGTAAACCCGGCTTCAGTCAGGATAACCTCTGCAATCTCTCGGTTGAGCTCGATATCCTCCACCAGAAGGATACGCTTTCCGCTGAAATCAGCCAGGGTCCACGCCGCGGCTTCCGCCTCCTTTTCCGCAAGATTATTGGCCGCAAGCAGAGCGGCTTTCAGGTCTGACATAAACAGGGGCTTGGCGCAAAACGCATTCGCTCCCGCTTCCTTAGCCTCTTCCTCAATATCCGTCCAGTCATATGCCGTCAGAATAATGATAAACGCATCGTTTCCCACAACACTGCGAATCTTTCGTGTAGTCTCCACACCGCTGGTTTCCGGCATCTGCCAGTCCACTATATAAGTATGGTAAGGATCCCCCTCGGTCAGCGCCAGCTTTGCTCTGTATGCCGCTTCCCTGCCTGATGTGGTCCACTCAGAACGCATACCAATTTGCTTCAGCATTTTGCTCACGCTGTCACAGACATTGAAATCATCGTCTACCACCAGCGTTCTGAGTCCCTCCAGCTCCTTGATCTGCTCCGCATTTTTTTCCACATCCTGCAGCTTCAGGCTCAGCTCCACGGTGAAGGCGCTTCCCTTGCCCGGCTCGCTCTCCACACTGATTTTACCATTCATCATTTCAACGATATTTTTCGTGATGGCCATGCCAAGCCCGGTTCCCTGTATACCGGATTGCGTGGCCGTTGCCTCCCGCTCAAAAGGCTCGAAAATATGCTCTACAAACTCCGGAGACATGCCAATACCGTTATCTCTGATAATAAATTTATAATCCCCGTATCCATGCCGGAATCCGGTCTTCTGCATGATCCGGAAAGAGACTGTTCCCCCTGCAGGCGTATATTTTACGGCATTGCTCAGCAGGTTGATAAAAACCTGATTCAGCTTCAGGGAATCCGCTACCACGTCCTCGTTTGCCACCTCAAAGGTATCAATGAACAGTTCCAGCTGTTTTGCCTTGATCTGGGGCTGAATTATATTCACCAGGCTGTGCATCATCTCGGAAATATTGCATTCCTGCTCCTTGATCTGTACCTTGCCGCTTTCGATCCTGCTCATATCCAAAATGTCATTGATCAGGCTGAGCAGATGATTACTGGAGGACAGAACCTTCTGCAAACAATCCCTGACCTGATCCTGGTTATCGATATGGCTGACTGCAATTGTGGTAAAACCGATAATCGCATTCATGGGGGTTCTGATATCGTGGGACATGTTGGACAGGAAGGTGGACTTTGCCCTGTTGGCACGCTGGGCCTGAAGAAGCGCGTCCTGCAATGCCTGCGTCTGCTCTCTCTGTTTCCGGACCTGCTCCGTAATTTCCTTGGTCACCACCATAACTATGACATCTCCGGTATCTCTGTCCTGTGTCATGACAAAAGACTGCCTGACGCACATCTGTCTGCCGTCGCGGGCGCCGCCCCAATAATCGATGTCTACCTCCGCATCGCCCTGTTCAAAACGTTCTTTTAATTTTTCCACATTGACAACTCGGCGATATTCTTCGAGCGATTCCTCCAGTACATATTTCTCCCATCTTTCAAAGCATTCCGAAGCCATGCATGGCGCCTTCAGCCCTACCGCTTCAAGAAGAGAAACCTGGGTTCCGTCAAGCTCCCGCAAAATGTCACCCTCAATCAGGTCTTTGGTCAGATTAAACTCAAAGGTACAGAAAGCATTGGAAGTGATGGCAATCCGGTATTGTCTCTCCTTCCGGTCTGCCAGAGACATCTCTGCCTGTATCCTCAGTTCCTTCTCCTTGATTTCTGTAATATTCTGGCGGGTAAACAGAACCTTACTGGGCCTTCCGTTCTTCCTTTCCAGGCAAATAATATTCAGATGCTCCCATTCCGCAAGTCCTCTTCGTACCACATGGCACTCCAGTCGAAAGTCATTCTGTTCCGTCAGCCTCTTTTTTATAGAGCCCTGAGAGATCATTTCTGCGAATTCTGGACGTTCCTTCTCCTCCAGCAAAATAGAGCAAAGATGTGCCTGCAGCCCTTCATACCTGCCGCGCACGGCAACACCGCTGTCTTCCGAATGGGTTCCTGCCAGATATTGATAGGTTCCCGCCTCCAGATCCACCATGGTAAACCGGTTAAATAAGGTATTAACCCCGCTGATAATATATCCCATCTCCCGGTTTTCCAGCTCCAGGCGCTTCTTTTCCCTTCTCGCCCGAACCACCAGCGAAACAATATAAATGGCAAACAGCACCATCAGCGCGGATTCCAGCTGGATTCCCACCAAATTTTCCGCTTCTGTCATACTCTGTGTGACGCTTTTGGGAAAGGTCTGCACCAACACAAAATCATTTTCCGGCAGATATGTCACACAAATGTTGTCAGTCTTACAGCCGGGGGCACAGACAAAAGCGCCTTTCCCTCCGTTTTTAAAAACCTCTTCAACACTGTCTGCCGCTATTTCATCGATCATACCGGACTCTGTCAGCATCTCCATCAGGTTTCCGTTATGGCGTTCATCGTCAGAGCTGGCTATAATTCTGCCATCCGGCGTACACAAAAATACGTCCGCCGCCTGACCGAAGTATGTGGTGGCAAGCATATCCTTCAGATATGCCTCCGCCAGAAAGGCTCCCCGCAGCACACCTATAATCTCATCCTGAAAACGCACCGGCGCATAAAAGCAGGCCATAGTCTCATCAAAAAAATGATGATCGAAAACAATAGTAATATTACTTTCTCCCCTTAATCCATCGGTATATAAATTGCTTCCCGATATGTCTGCCGTCCGCCCGTCGGAAGCATGGTCAATACCGTTAGTATCCATAAACAGAATGGCGTCGAACATGGAATTTTGCTCTATTTTGGTCAGCATCTGCACGATGATTTCCGGCTCGCTCAGGCCTTCTCCCACAAAAAAGGAATATGTATTGATCCGGTTCAGCGCATTTGTCAATTCCTCATCAATCTGGGCCGCCTTCAACTGTGCCGAATCCGCCGCATAATTTTTGTTCCGCTCTTCCATGCGCTCTCTGTTCCTTGTGGTATACCAGTGAAACAGAATAATAATCGCTGCCAGAAAAAACAGGATATACGCGACGTTCTGCAGTGTCCTCTTTTCCTTCATTCAAACTCCCTCCTCCGGTCAATCCTATCCTTTACTTTCACATCCTGCAAACCGAAAGTCTCACCCCTGAAGCTCCTCCGAGGCCTTTCTGCACACCTCCATGGCCGACATGACTGCGGCGCGCAGCCCCTTTTCCTCTAAAACCTTCACGGCCTGAATGGTGGTCCCGCCGGGTGAGCATACCATATCCTTAAGCTCTCCCGGATGTATTCCTGTATCCAGCACCATCCTGGCGCTGCCTAAAACTGCCTGGGCTGCAAACTCATAAGCCTGCTTCCGGGGCATTCCTCCTGCAACCGCCCCGTCCGCCATGGCTTCGATCAACATAAACACATAGGCAGGTGCACTGCCGCTGACACTGACTACCACATCCATCAGCCGCTCCGGCACCACATAAGCCTTTCCAAAGGATTCCATCAACTCCGTAACCCGGCCAAGCTCCTCTTCCGTTACTTCTTCACCAGCACAGATCCCGGTACAGCCTTCCATCACCAGCGCCGGCATATTGGGCATGCAGCGCACATATTTCAAATCTGGTCTGCCAAAGGCCTCCTTCAGCCGGGAAAGGCTGATGCCTGCGGCCACGCTGACCACCAGCGTGCCGGGTGCTGCCGCTTCCCGAATTTCCCGGGCCGCCTGGAAAATCACGCCCGGCTTCACGGCCAGAATCAACAGCTGCGCCGCCTCTGCGGCCTTAGCATTGCTTTCGGCCACGGATATTTGAAATCGGGCCTTCACCTTTTCCGCCGTAGCCACAGTCCGGCAGCTGCCGATAATGTCCTGGGGCTTTACCAGTCCCTTTCCCAGCATTCCGCCGATCATAGCCGCTGCCATATTTCCCAGCCCGATTATTCCGATCCTCATTCTGTCTTCCTCCCCTATTCTTCCCCCGGCATTTCCATTCCTGATATTTCAGCCGTTCTCTTCCCCCGGCATTCTCCGGCTCATCTCATGCCGCCTTCTGCCCTCCATCCTTCTCCGGCGGCTTCCTGCTCTCTCCGGCTCAAGCCCATGGGTTCCTGTCGCCAGGGCAGATCAAGCCTGTTGCCTGCGCTGTCGGCGGGCCTCATAAGTCAGCAGCGCTGCCGCTACTCCCGCATTCAGCGACTCCACCCTGCCTTCCATGGGAATTTTCAAATACTCGTCCGCGGCCTCTGCCGTCTCCTGCCTCAGTCCCCGACCCTCGTTTCCGATCAGAAAAGCCGCCGCAGTCTTATAATCAAATTGGTCATAATATTTTTCGCCGGCCAGATGCGCCGCATACACGCGGATTCCTGCCGCCCGCATGCTCCCTATAGCCTCCCTAAGCTCCTCCGCATAGATAAACGGAACTCGAAATATGGAACCCATGGTTGCCCGGATAGTCTTGGGGTTAAAGAGATCCACCGTTCCCCGACTCATAATAATCCCCGTAACCCCGGCTCCTTCTCCTGTCCGGAAAATCGTTCCCAGATTCCCGGGATCTTGAATATCCTCCAGCACCGTCAGCAAAGGGCAGGGGGCTTGAAGCAGCTGTTCCAGCCGGTAAACGGGCTGCCCTGCCACACAGAGAATTCCCTGAGGAGTCTGTGTATCGGACATTTTTCGAAAAACCTCCGCCGACACTGTCTCATAGCCCGTCTGCTCCAGTTTTTCCCAAATCCTTGAGGAAACCGGCTCCCGATCCAGAATCTCACGGGAAATATATACTTCCTTCAGGCATTCTGCCGGGGCCTCTTGAAAAAGCTTAAACCCCTCTGTCACAAAGACTCCTGTGCTGTGCCTCTCCCGGGCGCTGGCCTGCCATTGTACCACCTGTTTCACTCGTGGGTTGGAACTGCTGGTGATCATCCAAATTCTCCTTTTTTGCAATTATGTTCCGCACTTCCCATCATGCGGCCTGGGCCGTCAATGTTGCTTTTAACAATGCAGACAATTCATGAGAAAGCCCCCGCATACTTTGGCGTATAAAAAATTCTCCTCACACTTTGCAAAAGGGGCGGCTCTTCCCTACGGAACAGCCGCCCTGCATCACAGTCCGCAGAATGCCCTGCAGGCAAGTGCCTCTAAACAGTCATCAGATGAGCCACCTCAAACTGATAATTGTCGATGCTCTTGTTCATACCCAGTGCATCCTCTATATCGAAATCAACAAACGTACCCTCTTTGTATCCCACTACGCGGTTGGTCTTACCCTTCAGCATAATGTCCACGGCATAGGCGCCCATGATAGACGCATAATATCGATCCATGGCAGTGGGATTTCCTCCCCGCTGCATGTAGCCCAGAATGGTAGCCCTGGTTTCGAGACCCGTGGCAGCCTCAATCCGTCTGGCCATGGAGGTGGAATGTCCGATTCCCTCTGCATTAATAATCAGATGGTGTGTCTTCCCCTTCTTTCTGCTCTCAATAATATGATTTATAATTTCCTGCTCATTATAATCGTATTTCTCCGGAAGCAGTACATCCTCAGCTCCGTTGGCAATGCCGCACCACAGAGCAATATATCCTGCATGCCGCCCCATAACCTCAATAATACTGCAGCGCTCGTGGGATGACGAGGTATCCTTTACCTTGTCGATGGCCTGCATGGCGGTGTTTACGGCTGTGTCAAAGCCTATGGTGTAATCCGTACAGGCAATGTCCAGATCGATGGTCCCGGGAACACCCACCGTGTTGATTCCATGTCTGGAAAGCGCCTGGGCGCCGCGGTAGGATCCGTCGCCTCCAATGACAACAATTCCGTCTATCCCATGCTCTCTGCAGATATCCGCTCCCTTTTGCTGGTATTCCTCTTCCTTGAACTCCAGGCATCTGGCCGTTCCGAGAATAGTTCCGCCCCTCTGAATAATATCGGACACATTACGGGCCTGCATATCAATGATCTCCTCATTCAACAGCCCCGTATAGCCCCTCTTGATTCCCTTTACCTTCAATCCTCTGGCGATAGCGGTGCGGGCCACCGCACGGATCGCCGCATTCATACCGGGGGCGTCGCCTCCGCTTGTCAATACTCCAATTGTTTTGATCTCACCTGCCATTGTTTACCTCCCGCTGATATATTGAGCATCCCAAAGCACCCCTCCGTCTGTGGTCATAAATGCTTTACGGATATACTCATTTTCCTTCCGCCGGCAATGCTTTGTGAAGCCGCCGGAAATCCTCTTCAAAATCTCTTCTGATGCATAAAACATTGGTCATAATCTGCGCTGTCAAAGGACTTCGCACACAAACTGACACAAGTATTTTAATCTATTTTGATATGCTTTTCAATAGGCAGAGCCTGAAATTCCGCGAATTTTTACATTTTCCTCTCCGAATGCCTCTGCCAGCTTCCGTCTCAGCTCCTCCCCTGCCCTTACCCGGAGATTGGGCGGAAGTACCTTGATTCCTCTGGTACTCTTCAAAAAAATGACAACATCGTCATTTCCATCAGAATCGGCAATGGCCCCCAGCAGTTCTTTTTCTCTGGCAAAGTAGCTGTCCGCGTCAGGAAATTGGATCCACATACCGTCGGGCATTTTATTCCCGCTGGCATTTCCCGGCGGCGCTGTGTTCCCGGATCCAGGCTTTCCGAAACCGCCTCCGGTATAACCGCTGCGGCTGCTTCTGCCCCAGCCGCCCCGGCCCGGACCTTTTCCATAGCGGTCGGGAAAAATGGAACCCTCCGTCGTCTGGGCCGCCTCCTCGAAGCTGACAATCTGCTCGCAGATCAGCTTGCCGTCCTTGTCCTCTTCCAAATTGACGCGCCCTCTGACAAAGATTTTGGCATCCTCGGTCAGAAGAGGGCCATAGCGCTCGTATTCCCCGGGGAACACCACCACCTCCACATTGCCCACCAGATCCTCCAGATTTAAAAACGACATCACCTTATCATTTTTGGTGTATTTTACGGTCTTGTCAGCTATCATGCCCCCTACCACCACTGTGGCCTGGTCACGGACACGCACTGCGCCGCTTTCCTCGTCCAGGGCAAAGTCGCCGGTAGTCTGGGTAATATGTTTTCTCCACAGCTCCTCGTAAGCCTCCAGGGGATGACCGCTGAGATAGATGCCCAGCACCTCCTTTTCAAAAGCCAGCAGCATGTCCTTGGTATATTCCCCCACATTGGGCATACGGATATCAAATTCCTCCTTCAGCGACTCGTCCGCAATGTCAAACAGAGAAATCTGCCCTGCCAGATTGTTCTTTTTATCCTTGGTGATACGGTCCAGGATCTGCACATAGACGCTCATAAACTGCTTCCTGGTGCCTCCCAGACTGTCCAGCGCCCCTGCCTTAATAAAGTTTTCTATGATCCGCTTATTCAGCTCCTGCTCTGCGGACCTGGTGATAAAGTCCTTCAGATTGGTAAATGGTCCTCTCTCCTGCCGCTCCTGGATGATCCCATCGATTACAGGCCTCCCCACACTCTTTATGGCAGTAAGTGCATACCGGATCCGTCCCCCGGACACGGAAAATCCGCTTTTTCCCTCGTTGATATCCGGCGGCAGCATTTCGATCCCCATGCCCCGGCAGGTAAGAATGTATTCCGACACCTTTTTGGGATTGTCAATGACAGAAGTCATAAGCGCCGCCATAAATTCCACCGGATAATAATACTTCAGCCAGGCTGTCTGATAGGCCACTACCGCATAGCAGGCCGCATGAGACTTGTTGAAGGCATATTTGGCAAAATCCATCATGTTTTCATAGATCTCTCCCGCCGTTTTCTCATCGATGCCCCGGGCGATACAGCCGGGTACCCCTTCCTCCTGGTTTCCGTATATAAAATTGGCCCGCTCCTTCTCCATCACAGACTGCTTTTTCTTGCTCATGGCACGGCGGACAAGATCGCTTCGTCCCATGGTATAGCCTCCCAGGTCTCTCACGATCTGCATCACCTGCTCCTGATACACGATACAGCCGTAGGTAGGTGCCAGAATCGGCTCCAGCTGAGGGCAGGAGTAGACCACCGCATCATGATTATTTTTCCCCTTAATATACTTGGGAATAAATTCCATGGGCCCCGGCCGGTACAGAGAGATCCCGGCTATAATATCCTCCAGATTCCGGGGACGAAGCTCCTTCATAAAGCTCTTCATCCCCCCGCTTTCCAGCTGGAAAATGCCGTCTGTCCTGCCGGTGCCGATGGAGGCCAGCACCTGGGGATCATTGTAGTCAATATGATCTATATCAATATGCTCTCCCTTGACAGACGCTACAAATTCCACGGCGTCATGGATCACCGTCAGCGTCCGCAGTCCCAGGAAATCCATTTTCAGAAGACCCAGCTCTTCCAGGGTCGTCATGGTAAACTGGGTGGTTATGGAACCGTCGCTGCCTCTGGAAAGAGGCACAAATTCATCGGCGGCCTCCGGACAGATCACCACTCCCGCCGCATGCATGGAGGTGTGTCTGGGAAGCCCCTCCAGCCGTTTGCTCATGTCAACGAGCCGGTGCACCTGTTCATCCTCCCGGTACAGCTTGCGAAACTCCGGATTTTTTTCCAGCGCCAGATCAATGGTAATATTCAGCTCTCCCGGTATCATCTTGGCAATGGAATCCACAAAAGCATAGGGAAGATCCATCACACGTCCCACGTCACGGATCACACCCTTTGCCGCCAGCGTACCGAACGTAACAATCTGCACCACCTTGTCCGCGCCGTATTTGCGGCCCACATAATCAATGACCTCCTGCCTGCGGTTAAAGCAGAAGTCAATGTCGATATCCGGCATGGACACCCGCTCCGGATTCAGGAAACGTTCAAACAGCAGACTGTACCGTATGGGATCGATGTTGGTAATCTTCAAGCAGTAGGACACAATGCTGCCCGCCGCGGACCCCCGCCCCGGTCCCACCGGAATCCCGTTGCTGCGAGCATAATTAATAAAATCCCATACAATAAGGAAGTAATCCACATACCCCATGGCGCGTATAACACCCAGCTCATAGTCAAGGCGCTCTCTCAGGGTCTGCCCCGTGTCTCCCGCCGGCAGGCTGCCGTCCCCGTATCTCTCTTTCAGGCCCTGGTCACACAGACTGTTTAAATAGCTCCAGGAGTCATGCCCCTCCGGCACATCATATCGAGGCAGCTTTGTAACCCCGAACTCAATCTCCACATTACAGCGATCTGCGATCCTCTGGGTATTCTCCACCGCCTCCCATGCGTAAGGAAAGAGACCCTTCATCTCCTCCTCGCTTTTTACATAATACTGGCCGCCCTCGTACCGCATCCGGTTTTCGTCCGCCAGCTTCTTGCCCGTCTGGAGACAGAGCAGAATGTCGTGAGAATCCGCATCCGCCGCATAGGTATAATGTACATCGTTGGTGGCCGCAAGGGGAATATCCAGCTCCTTGCTCATTTTCAAGAGCTCCGTGTTGACCATTTTCTGCTCCGGCAGTCCATGATCCTGCAGCTCCAGGAAGAAGTTTTCCTTACCAAAGCAGGCCTCGTACCTTCTGGCCGCCTCCCTGGCCTCATAGGGCATTCCCTTGGCAATATACCTCTGCACCTCTCCCGCCAGGCAGGCCGACAGGGCAATAAGTCCCTCATGATACTGTTCCAGAACCTCCATATCCACCCGGGGCCTGTAATAATATCCCTCGGTAAAGCCCCGGCTGACAATCTTCATCAGGTTTGCATATCCGGTATTGTTTTCCGCCAGCAGCACCAGATGGTAGTATCGGTCCTCGCCTCCGTTCAGCTCCTTGTCAAAGCGGGAGCCGGGGGCCACATACACCTCACAGCCCAGGATGGGGTGGATCCCCGCCTCTTTTGCCGCCCGATAAAAATCGATCACGCCGTACATGACTCCGTGATCCGTAATGGCCGCACTGTCCATGCCCAGCTCCTTCACCCGGGAAACATATTCTTTGATTTTGTTGGAACCGTCCAAAAGAGAATATTCCGTGTGAACATGAAGATGAGCAAATGCCATGACAATCCCTCCCGTCCGCTATGGGCGGACATCTCGTGCGCATCCGAAGAAAGCCTTCGGACACGATATTTTTCTGCAGGTAAAATTTACAGGATACCATACCAATATACTGAATTTCTAAGAATTTGTAAAGAAAAAAGGACACCGTCCCGGTTATGGAACGGCATCCTGTCAGTTCTTATTTCAGATATTTCTTCAGCTCCTCCGCTTTGTCCAGCTTCTCCCAGGGAAGATCCAGATCGTTGCGTCCAAAATGTCCGTAGGCAGCTGTCTGCTTGTAAATAGGACGGCGCAGGTCAAGCATTTTAATGATTCCTGCGGGGCGCAGATCAAAGTTCTCCCGGATAATGCCTACCAGCTCCAGCTCGGTCAGCTTTCCGGTGCCGAAGGTGTCTACCCTGACAGAGGTAGGTCTGGCCACGCCTATGGCATAGGACAGCTGAATCTCGCATTTATCGGCCAGTCCTGCCGCCACAATATTCTTTGCCACATACCGTGCCGCATAAGCCGCCGAACGATCCACCTTGGTGCAGTCCTTGCCGGAAAATGCGCCGCCGCCGTGACGGGCGTAGCCGCCGTAGGTGTCTACGATAATCTTTCTTCCCGTAAGTCCCGCATCCCCGTGAGGACCGCCAATTACAAAGCGTCCTGTAGGATTGATAAAGTACTTTGTATCCTTGTCCACAAGCGCAGCGGGCAGTATGGGATCCAGCACATACTTTTTGATGTCCTCATGGATCTGCTCCTGGCTCACATCAGGATCATGCTGGGTGGAAATTACCACGGCCTCCAGACGCACCGGCCTTCCGTTCTCGTCATACTGCACGGACACCTGGCTCTTGCCGTCGGGCCGCAGATATGTAAGCGTTCCGTCCTTGCGCACCTGAGTCAGCTGTCTGGCCAGCTTATGGGCCAGAGAAATAGGGTAAGGCATATACTCCTCGGTCTCGTTGGTAGCATAGCCGAACATCATGCCCTGGTCGCCGGCGCCGATGGCTTCCAGCTGTTCCTCCGTCATCCCCATCTCTGCCGCCGCGCTTTGGCTCCTGGCCTCCAGGGCCTTGTCCACGCCCATGGCAATATCCGCGGATTGCTCGTCAATAGCCACCATCACCGCACAAGTATTTCCATCAAAGCCATACTCCGACTTGTCATAGCCGATCTCCTTCACCGTATCCCGCACCAGCTTCTGAATATCCACATAAGCGCTGGTCGTGATCTCTCCGGTCACCAGCACGAAGCCGGTGCAGCTGGCTGTCTCACAGGCCACGCGGCTCATGGGATCCTTTTCCATCAGAGCATCCAGAATCGCGTCTGAAATGGCGTCGCACATTTTGTCAGGATGTCCTTCCGTGACGGATTCGGACGTAAACAACAGTTTTTCTTTTTCCATCTTTATCCTCTTTTCTGTGCTGTACTGGTAATTGTGTATTCTGGAGAGCCGGTTAACAGCACTATTCCGGTTCCTCCGGTGCTTTTAATTTCACAGGACGGACCTTCCTTTTAAAAAAGAAAAGTCCGCCTACAGAATAAGCGGACCTAAATCTTTCGATATTCAATCCTCTTATTGTTCGACTCGTACTCGCTCAGGTGGGCACCTTCCTCAAGGGGGTTGCCGTGGCTTCTTCGATCCTATGTATCTCCACCAACTCTGAATAAGAGAAATCCTATGAAATTTTCTGCATATAAGCATACTATGAAAAGCGGCGTTTGTCAACCCGTCTTCAGCTTAAACTTCTGGAAATCTTTTTCTGTCTGGACAACCTCAATCTGGGCCCCCAGCCCCTGGAGCTTCACGTGAAAATCCTCATAGCCCCGCTCGATATATTTAATGGCATCCATAATAGTGTCGCCCTCCGCTGCCAGGGCCGCGATCACCAGGGCTGCTCCTGCCCTCAGATCCGGCGCCGAAATACTGGCTCCGGTATATTTTTCCACACCGTCGATAATAGCGGTATTTCCTTCTACCTTAATATTGGCGCCCATTCTGGTAAGCTCGTCCACATACTTAAAACGGTTCTCAAAAATACTTTCCGTTACGATGCTGGTTCCCCGGGACATAGCCAGCGCCACCGTGATCTGGGGCTGCATATCCGTGGGAAAGCCCGGATAGGGAAGAGTCTTTACCTGGGTATGACGAAGGGGCTTGGAAGCCACCACCCGGATACAGTCGTCCGCCTCCTCCACCTCGCACCCTATTTCCCTCAGCTTTGCGGTAATGGATTCCAAATGCTTGGGGATTACATTCTTTACAGTCACATCCCCCTTGGTTACGGCGGCGGCAAACATAAACGTCCCCGCCTCGATCTGATCAGGGATAATGGTATACTCCGTTCCGTGGAGCCGGGAAACTCCTTTGATGCGGATCACATCCGTTCCCGCTCCCTTAATATTCGCACCCATGCTGTTCAGAAAATTGGCCAGATCCACCACATGAGGCTCCTTGGCGGCATTCTCAATGATGGTCATGCCTTCTGCCATGGCAGCTGCCATCATCACATTGATGGTTGCTCCCACACTGACCACATCCATATAAATATGGCTTCCTGTCAGACGCTCCGCCGTGGCTCTGATCAGTCCATGCCGGATGGACACATCGGCTCCCAGCGCCCGAAAGCCCTTGATATGCTGATCAATGGCACGGCAGCCAATGTCGCAGCCCCCGGGAAGCGCTACCTCCGCATGCTTATATTTTCCCAAAAGAGCCCCCAGCAGATAATAGGAAGCCCGGATCTTTTTGATCCCCTCGCTGTCCACTGTCAGACTGTTGATATTGCCTGCATTCAGAATCACACTATGGCGTCCCGTGGACTTTATCATAACTCCGATGCTCTGCATGGCATCCAGCAAAACCTTCGTATCCCGGACATCCGGCATATTTTCTATATATACCGTCTCGTCCGTCATGGCAGAAGCCGCAAGAATCGGAAGGGCAGCATTTTTGGCGCCTCCGATCTCCACGTCACCCACCAGCGGATTTCCGCCTTTGATCGCATATTGTTCCATCTATCGATACCTCTGCTAAAGGTCAGCGTCTTAATCAAAATTTAATCGAAAGGGCAGCTTTCCCCTCTGTGGGCCTTCGTTTGTCCTTTTCGTTACTACATGTTATCACATTTTCCTATATTTGTAAACAGAACACCCATTCACAGACCGCTACCTGTCCAAATAGTTCTCGGGATTCACATGTGAGCCGTTGATCAGCATCTCAAAATGCAGATGAGGTCCCGAGCTGACTCCGGTATTTCCGCTGAGAGCGATCCGATCCCCCTGCTTCACATATTGGCCCGAGCTGACAAGCACCTTGCTCAGGTGGGCATACCGTGTCTGTCTGCCGTCGATGTGGTTAATGTACACCACATATCCGTATCCGCTTCCCCAGCCGGCCTTTGCCACGGTACCGCCGCAGGAGGCATATACCGGCGTACCGGTGGCCGTCGCCCAGTCCACTCCCTTGTGATAGGTGCTGGCGCCCCTCACAGGCGCCCGTCTGGGTCCGAAGGTGGAAGTCCTGCGTCCGCCGTAGATGGGCTTGATATAGGTGGGAGGTATCTTCGTACCCCGCTCCACCACCTTGGCCACGGCCTCCATGACCACCTCTTCCTTCAGGATCTGTCTGGAAACTTCCTTGTCATTTACAAAGGAAACGTCTGCCACCACCTTGCGGAAGCCCGTGGAAGGCTTCTGCCGCACCACTTCCTGATTGGTGAACCAGTCGTCGTTTTCTATATACTCTATTTCCGCATCATAATATTCCTCATAATACCTCTGCTCCACCCTGGTCACAGAAAGCTCCGGCTCCGGAACGGTAATGATCAGCTTCTGGCCGATCTGCAGAGTGGAGTTGATGCTTTCCAGACTGTCGTTCATCTCCACGATTCTGTCCATGGGAATATTCACCCGGATGGCGATCTCAGACAGCGTATCCCCGGACACCACCTCATATTCACCGGGCACCTCCTGCTCCTTAATCACCTGATCTATGGCCACTTCAAGAGATGTCAGCTGATTTTCCGGCAGGTAAGTCTCCACTACCTCCACTTCCTCAGCAAAATCCATGGTCAGGATTCCCTGCTCATAGTCCTCAAACTCCATTTCACCGTCTCCGGTATCTTCCGGATTACCCATCAGCGCAAGAGCAGGCTCAATTCCTGCGTCCATCCGATAATCCGTCTCCTCCTCTTCCTCCCTGAGGGAGTTGTCCACAATGTTGGTAGTAAAAGCACTGAATTCCCGGAGCGTATCATGCTTAAGCTCCACGGAGAACTTCTCCCCGCCGCCATATTTGTTGATGGCCGCCTGCAGCAGACTGACCACGTCGTCTATGCTGGCCAGGTTCACCAAATAATCATTTACCTTCATGGTGTAAGAACGATGCAGGGATTCGCGGATGCTTCCCTTCAGCGCACTTTCCATGTTTTTAATTACATCCTCCTCATCGTCAACAGCTCCCCAGAGCACCTCCTCGCCCACAATGCCCATATCAGCCGTCATGAACATCAGCTCGCTGCTGGCAGAAGCCACGTTCCTGCGGGCCTGGATTAAAAGCTCCTCCGCCTTATCCCGCTCCCCTACGGTTCCCACTGTCTGGCCGTTCAGCATTATATGAAAGTAATTTTCTCCCGTCTTTTCAAAAGGTGTGTATCCCTTCAGAAACAGCATGCATCCGAACAGGGTAAACAGTGTAGTTTTAATATATGTAAATTTGTATTTTTTATAATTAATATTATTTTTCTTCATCGTTCTTCCATTTATTTAATAATTTTGTAACAACTCGTAACAAATCCACAATCTATTCTAACAGCATTTTAGGGGCTTGTAAAGTAAGTTTTCCCCGGATATAGTAAAGATAACAACTATGATGCAATTTTTTTGGAGGACATGCCATGAATACACCCGTTTTTTTTCATATTGATGTAAACTCTGCATTTCTCAGCTGGACAGCCCTGGCTCTTTTAGAAGCAGGCAGCAATACGGATCTGCGGCAAATCCCTTCCATCATAGGCGGCGACATGAGCACCCGCCACGGCGTGGTTCTGGCCAAATCCATTCCGGCCAAGGCTTACGGCATCGTCACTGGGGAGCCAGTGGCAAACGCCTTCCGCAAATGTCCAGGCCTGGTTACCTCTCCCCCGGATCACGAGCTTTATCACAAAAGAAGCCGCGAAATGATCGCGTATCTGGCCGGCGTCTGTCCTGATCTGGAGCAGGTCAGCATTGATGAATGCTATATGGATTATGCCCCCATTTCCCATAATTATGCATCTCCTGAGAGGGCCGCCGCTCTGATCAAGGACACCATACGCGAAAAATTCGGGTTCACAGTCAATGTGGGAATCTCGGACCGGAAGGTTCTGTCTAAAATGGCCTCGGATTTTAAAAAGCCGGATCTGGTACACACTCTGTATTCTTGGGAAATCCGGGAAAAGCTTTGGCCGCTTCCCGTTTCCTCTCTGTTCATGTGCGGACGTTCCAGTGCAAATGTGCTTCGCAACCTGGGGATCCTTACCATAGGAGATCTGGCCAAAACCGATCCCTCCATTCTGGAATCTCACCTGAAAAGCCACGGACGGACGCTGTGGGACTATGCCAACGGCCAGGACAGCTCCGGCATCTTTTCCGAACCTGCAAAGGCAAAAGGAATCGGAAATTCCGTCACTCTGTCCGCCGACGCCGTCACCCGTGAGGAAGCGGCCAGATTTCTGTTGAAGCTTTCGGAATCAGTGGCCGGGAGGCTTCGGGACTCTCACCAGCTGGCAGGGCTTGTGTGCACCGAAATCAAGTACAACACCTTCCGCTCCGTGTCCCACCAGACAGTGCTGGACGCCCCCACCGACTCCACCGATCAGATATACCGGCAGGCCTGCGCTTTGTTTGACGAGCTGTGGGACGGCACTCCCATACGGCTGTTGGGCATTCGCACCGGCCGTCTGGCAGAGGAAACGGATCCCATACAGCTCAGCCTGTTTGACCTTGATTTTTCCGTTTCCGAAAAGCAGCGCAAGCTGGATGCGGCACTGGACCAGATCCGCCGCCGTTTCGGCCAGGATGCCATAAAAAGAGGGAGCCTCGTGGACTCCCCCCATTCTGATCTGTAAGCGCCTGCACTTTCCCTGCCATGGCAATCATACCCCGAAAGCATTACGTCCTCTTACATTTTCTTCCGTTCCCAGGCTTTTTACGAATGCTGTAGCCAAAGGTTCCCAGCTGTTCCCCACAAGCCAGGTACGCACCGTGGGAATAGACCACAGGCTCCGCCTTCTCCAGGCAGAATCTGCGGTTTTCGTCCATATACCGATCATCCGCATGAACGGCTTCCACCTGTGCCAAAAACAGATCGTGGGAGCCCAGCGGAATAATCTCCTTCACCCTGCACTCAATGTTTACAGGGCTTTCTCCGATCAAAGGAGCGCTGACACCGGAAGCCTGAAGAGGCGTCAATCCAAGCTCTCCAAATTTGTCCACGTCCCGTCCGCTCTTCACCCCGCAGTAATCCGCAGCCCGGACCAGCTCCCGGGTAGTCAGGTTCACAACAAACTCTCCTGTTTCTTTCAATATAGAATAGGAGTATCTCTCGGGACGCACCGAAATACTCACCATAGGCGGGGAGGTGCATACCGTCCCCGCCCAGGCAATGGTAATAATATTGTTTTTCCCATTCCGGTCTGCCAGACTTACCATGACCACCGGCAGAGGATACAGCATGTTTCCCGGCTTCCATATCTCCTTTGCCATCACCCGTACCGCCCTGTTCTAAAAAAATTTGATGTTAAGCAGATTCAAAAGCTGCATTGCCGCTCCCGCCAAAGATATCACCAGCGCGGCAATGGAAATTCCCAGCACAGCCTTCAGCCTGCCTGTCTGCGCTTTGACAGCCGCTTCCTGCTTTCGGTTTTCTTCCACCACCACGGATTGTACGTTCCGGTAAACCTTCACACACTCTTTATGGACGCTGTCATTCAGCATATTCCATTTATCTTCCATCCGGACGCCGTCCTGCTCCGCCCGCTCTGAAAGCTCCTTCTCCAAGGCATCCCTGAGCTCTTCCAGCTGCTGGGTCAATATGATGGGGATCTGTTCCAGGGTCGAGTTGTCCAGCTGCACGGCCCGGATCCTTCCGATCCCCTCCTCCACCAGATGGCTGATCCTTTCCGCCTCCACCGGGGGCGCCTGAATCCGGCCTTCTGCCTCTTCGATAAGCTTCCCAAGCTTTTCCAGACAGTCGTTATATTCCTGCAGCTGATTTTTCAGTCTGTTCAGCTCCTCCGTATCCGCCGCTGTATTTGCCTTAATGATCTCCTGCGCTGTCAGCTTCTGTGCCAGCTTGTCCATAAACATATCCATGCTTAACCCCCTCGCCTGCATCAACTATACCATGACGCCGGCGATTTTCTGCTCTTCCTGAAAATTAAACAATAAACGCAAAATCATCTTACCATAAATTGCAGCATATGACAACAAAAGATGCACGGTTTATTTCCGGACAAGTTATAGTTCAGCGCACAACCCCCCCCTGGCGGAACTACTCCGTGAACAGTGACGCCAGTACCGCCATTCCCTCCCGGCCCGGCAGCCTTACCTCCACTCTCCCGTTTACTCCCTCGGCCTGCACCTTCCGGGTCATCTCCCAGGTATCAATTATCTCGATCCTGTATTTATGGGACCGGGGAAGCTCTATGGTGTCCCGCCTGCAGCAGCGCAGATCGTAATAATACAGATAGGCCAGCTCTTTGCAGTGCCCGCTCCAGCCATGCTCGGAAGCAGAAAAAAGCATTCTGTCCGCGTAGCTCATCCGCAGGTAGCTTCCCGTAAAGTGCCGCACTTCTTCCGGCACTGTCTTCAAAATTTCTTCCTCCCTGCCTTCCGGAATATTTCGAAGCTGGTCCATACCCAGAATCAACGGCTCTATGGGGCCGGGCAGCTCCTGCATCAGCTCCTTTAAAAAAGCGATCCGCCTGGGGCTTTCCCCCTTCAGCACACCTCCCTTGGCCCACCACAGCACATCCTCCGGATCAAGGAAGGTTTCCCCATGGGTACAGTAGGCGCCGCTTACCACCGTGCGCCAGAAACGGGCGGTCATCTCTCTTGCGGAAATACATCCCCACATTTCCGGTATGTCGCCCTCGTAGCAGCACTCGTCGATCATCACAGGTTTTTTATAGGCTTCCCACCACATGGGAATCCTGGTCAGCTCCTTGGTCTGAATGCTTACATGGGTCACATTTTCCCGAGAGTAATCCCACGGAGCAAAGCAGTTATGGTTGGACAGCAGGTGGCGGTACGGGTCATTGGCCGCCACAAATTCCTCAATCTGCTGAAAATCCTCCAAAGATTTGGCAGGTGCGCACAGATCATATTCATTGGCCAGGCTCCACCATACATTGGGAAAGGCGGAAAGCCTGCTCAGCGCGTAATCCAGATAAACCAGATTTTCCTCCTGAGAAAGCTTCGAAAACCCCCATCTGTCGTAGGGGTGGAACAGGATAATATCCGCCTGGATCCCCAGCTTCAAAAGCTGGGTCAGCCGCTCCTCAAAATGCCTCCAGAAAGCGATGCAGGGCCGGGTCACATCCCACCTGTCCTCTGTTTTTTCAAAAGCATAAAACTGCGGTTCATTCGCATTATAATTATAATGCTTGGGAAAAACGCAGAACCGTACCTTATTAAAGGGAGAGGACGCCAGGCTCTCCAGGCTCTGTTCGATCCGCTCCTGCTCCTGATGCATCAGAGCATATATGGTGGTGCCGAAGGGGCGGAAAAGGGTGCCGTCCGAATATGCAAAGTGCTGTTCCCGGGCCCTGACGATGCCATGAGCATCCCACACAGACCCATGCGCAGCCTCTGCCACGCACTCTTCACTTCCCTGTGCCTGAACCGCGCCGGTCACCTTCCAGCTCCAGAGCCCGGTTTTCTCCGGGAAAAAGCGCACCTTGTATACCCCGTCTCCATCGTAGAAGCCTTTCGCCTTCACCGTGGTTTCGCCGTTTGTAAAAACGGCCTCCAGGGAAACGGACGCCCATTCCTTCGTCAGTACCTCTCCCTGAAATACCAGCTCCTTCATCTCATACTGTCTCATCACAATTGTTCCTCCTTCCGTCAACACAAGCTCTCATTTTCCCGCCTTCATCATATCCGTTCAGACAGATCACCCGCCTGCCTCATTTCCTCCATGGCTCATGGCCAGCTCCACACCATGTCTCCAGCCCGCCAGCTTCTTTTCCCGTAGCCCCTTTTCCATTCCGGGCCTGTATTTCATGTCTGTTCCGTAATTCATGGACGCCTCCCCGTACAGCCCGATCCCTAAGCCTGCGGCATAGGCAGCCCCCCCATCCGGACAGCTCCTCCCGCGCGGAAACTGCCACCTCTTTTTCCAGTATATCACATTGAAACTGCATCAGATAGTCATTTTTTGCCGCGCCGCCGTCTGCCCGAAGACATGAAACCATACATCCGGCATCCGCCTCCATAGTTCGCACCACATCTGCAATCTGATAGGCGATACATTCCACCCCCGCACGAACCAGCTCCTTTCTTCCGGTGGATCGGGTTATACCAGTAAAAAGCCCCTCGGCGCAGCTGTCCCAATAGGGCGCTCCCAGGCCCGTAAACGCCGGGATCAGGTACAGGCCGTCATCCGGATCCGCCTGCCTGCACAGCGCTTCGGTCTCCTCCGGAGAAGCAATCAGCCCCGCATTGTCCTTCATCCAGGAAACCACTGCGCCGGCATAGTTGATATTTCCCTCCAGCACATATTCCACCCTCCCCCGCAGCCCCCAGGCCAGGGAGGTCACCAGTCCATGGCTGCTTACCGCCGGCCTTTCCCCGGTCTGCATCATGACCGAGGAGCCGGTTCCATAAGTGGCCTTACACATTCCCGGCAGCAGGCATCCCTGTCCCAGCAGTGCGCCGTGGGAATCCCCCAGCACTCCGTGTATGGGAACAGGCTTCGGCAGAAAGCCCTCCAGATCCGTATATCCAAAGCAATCGTCCGAAGCCTGTACCCGGGGAAGAATTCCGGGGTCAATACCAAACAGGGCACAGATCTCCTGATCCCACTTCTTTTCATAAATATTATAAAGCTGCGTCCGGGAGGCATTGGAGTAATCCGTTAAATAGGATTTTCCCCCTGTAAGGCGATACACCAGCCAGGTGTCCATGGTTCCCAGCGCCAATAGGCCCTCTGTTTCCCCGCCTTCTCCGAAGTGCCCCCAGCGGAACCATACAGTTTATTATCTATCGAAAAAACGGCGCCGTGGTAGGAGACACCCCTTCTTCTCCCAGCTTTCCGAGGGCATCGACACCGGCTGCCGGCAGGCCAGTTATTTTCTGAATATCACTTATCTATATGAGGATGATAACCTGCCAAACCAGCTGTCAAAGCTTCTGGCGCCCGGATGCCGGGGAATTATCCTGCTGGGCACCGAGATGGACGAGCACGCCTTTGCGCCTTTTCTCACCCTTCCCGTTCCGATCGTTGTGCTGGACACCTTTTTCGAGGGAATCAGCGCCAATTATGTACAGATCGCCAATGTGCAGGGCGCTTTTCTGGCCGCCGGCCACCTGATTCGGAAATACCGGACCCAGCCCGGCTATCTGCGCTCATCCTATCCCATAGGCAATTTTTCGGAACGGGCGGACGGCTTTTACAAAGCAATCCGCAAAAACGGCATGCCCGCCTCAAAATCACCGGTCCACACTCTTTCGCCCTCCATGGAGGGCGCTTATGAAGACATGCGGGAGCTTCTCCGTCAGGGAGAAGCCCCTGCCCGCTGCTATTTCGCGGACAACGACCTGATCGCCGACAAAAACGCCTCTCCCGTGAAAATAGAAATCGAAACCTCACTGGTGCTGCGTCAGTCCTGAAGCCCCTTATGCCGCCTCAAACTGACTGTTGTACAGCTCCGCATAGAAACCGCCCTTCGCCATCAGCTCCACATGATTGCCGCTCTCGATCACGTCTCCGTCCTTCATCACCAGAATCAGATCGGCGTTTTTAATGGTAGAAAGCCTATGCGCAATGATAAAGGAGGTCCGCCCTCTGGTAAGGATATCCATAGCCTCCTGAATCCTGGCCTCGGTACGGGTATCCACGGAGCTGGTGGCCTCGTCCAGAATCAGCAGAGGAGCATTCTCCACCATGGCTCTGGCAATGGTAATCAGCTGCTTCTGCCCTGCGGACAGATTGGCCTTATCGTTCAATACGGTATCGTACCCGTTAGGCAGAGTGCTGATAAAGTGGTCGATACCTGCCGCCCGGCAGGCTCCCCGAAGCTCATCCTCCGGCACGTCCTTTTTACTGTAAACAATATTTTCCCGGATGGTTCCTTCGAAAAGCCAGGTGTCCTGAAGCACCATTCCAAACAGATCGTGAATATTTTTCCTGGTCAGCTCCTCCAGCGGAATGCCGTCGATGAGGATCTGTCCCCCGTCCAGCTCGTAAAACCGCATCAGCAGATTCACCATAGTGGTCTTTCCCGCACCTGTAGGACCCACAATAGCCACCTTCATTCCTGGCCGGGCATGAGCGGAAAAGTCATGAATAATCGTCTTGCCCGGCTCATATCCAAACTTTACATGGCGAAATTCCACGTCTCCCTGGGCGTTCTTCAGCTCCCGGGTCTTATGGCTCTCATCCTCCATCTGCGGACCGTCCAGGAATTCAAATACCCGTTCGCTTGCCGCCGTCATGGACTGCATGCTGGTCATTGCCTGAGCGATCTGACTCAAGGGCGTGGTAAACAGACGGACATACAGCATAAACGCCACAATCACGCCAAAGGTAATATGCCCCTGAAGCACCAGCATCGCTCCCACCACACACACTGCCACATATCCGAAATTTCCAATAAATCCCATAATCGGCATCATAAGTCCCGACAAAAACTGGCTCTTCCAGGCGCTGTTATAGAGACTCTCATTGATCTGGTCAAAAGTCTTAATGGCCTTCTTTTCCCCATTATAAGCCTTTACCACATTATGCCCGGTATAAATCTCCTCAATATGCCCGTTGATCAGTCCCAGCTGCTTCTGCTGCGCGGTAAAATATTTCTGAGAACGTCCCATCACCGCGGACATGATGGCAAATCCAAACAGGCTGGAAAAGATTGCCGTCAGGGCCATGACCCAGTTGGTATAAAACATCATGATCAGAGAACCCAGAAACATGGTGGCCGCCGTAAACAGGGATACGATAGACTGGCTCATGCTCTGGCCGATAGTATCCACATCATTGGTCACCCGGCTCAGCACATCTCCGTAGGTGTTGGTAGTAAAATAGCTTAAGGGCACCCGGTTGATCTTCACATCGATGTCACCCCGAAGCCTTCTGGTCAGCTTCTGGGTGATAGTGGTCATGGTATAGGACTGTACATAGGATAAAATGGCGCTGACGCCGTAAAGGCATCCCAGAGAAATGGCAATCCCCCACACCGCATCCATATCCACCCCGGAAATCAGTCCTCTCTGAATGGCGTCCGTCATATCGCTGAGCCGGTCCGGTCCGATCAGGGAACAGATTGATCCGCCCATGGCAAACACCACCGCCATTACGATAAAGGGCATAAAGCTTTTGCTGTAGACCATCAGCCGCCCCCAGGCCTTTCGAAAATCCTTGGGCTTCCCTGCCGGCCCCCGTCCGTGCATTCCCGGTCCATGCATTCTCGGACCGGCTCCCTGCGCCTTATTATCCTTCATTACCTGTTCCTCTCTTTTCATCCCGCAAGCTCCTCCTTTGACAGCTGTGACAATGCGATCTGCTGATATACCTGACAGCTTTCCATCAGCTCCTCATGAGTGCCGATCCCCACTGCCTTTCCGTCTGAAAGCACAATGATTTTGTCCGCATTCTTGATGGTGCCGATGCGCTGAGCCACAATCAGTGTAGTGGTCTGGTCCGTCTCCTGCTTCAAAGCGCTTCTCAGAATCCGGTCCGTCTTATAATCCAAGGCGGAAAAGGAATCGTCGAAAATATAGATTTCCGGCTTCCGGCACACCGCCCGGGCAATGGCCAGACGCTGCTTCTGTCCTCCCGAAAAATTGCTTCCCCCCTGGGCCACAGCCCCCTGATATCCGTCCTCCAGCTTTTCCACAAACTCCCTGCCCTGGGCGATAGCCACGGCCTTTTTGATCTCCTCCGAAGAAGTTTCCCTGCCGTTATCCCCGTAGGCGATATTTTCCTCCACGGTACCGGCAAACATCACCGCCTTCTGGGACACGTACCCCAGCTTGTTGTGCAGCGCCTCCAGGGTATAATCCTTTACGTTGACCCCGTCTACCAGAACCTCTCCCTCCGTGGCATCATAAAACCGGGGAAGCAGATTTACCAGCGTGGACTTTCCGCTGCCGGTAGCGCCGATGAAAGCTACCGTCTCGCCCTTGCGGGCGGTAAAGGAAATATTTTCCAGTACATTTCCGCCCGCATCCGGATACCGAAAGCTCACATTGCGGAATTCCACCTGCCCCTCCATTCCGGGCTTTCCCTCTGTGACAGTCCCGTCAGAAATACCGCACTGTCTGTCCAGCACCTCGTTGATGCGCTTCGCGGACACCAGCGTTCGGGGAAGCATAATAAAGATCATGGTCATCATCATAAACGCGGAGACCACCTGCATGGCATAGGAGGAAAATACCACCATATCCGAAAACAGCCCGATTCGCTCCGCCATGGCCGCCTGACTGATCAAATATGCCCCGATGCAGTAAATGGAAAGGGTCAGCCCATTCATAATGATATTCATAAAAGGATTCATCACCGCCATGGTGCGGAAGGCAAACAAATTGTTATCCATCAGCTCGCCGCTGGCCTTTTCAAACTTCTCTTCCTGGTATTCTTCTGCGTTGTAGGCCCGCACCACCCGGATGCCCATCAGATTTTCCCGGGTCACCCGGTTCAGATTATCCGTCAGGGTCTGCATTTTGCGAAACCTGGGCAGTGTGATAGAGGTGATAATCAAAATCAGTGTTACCAGGGCCACTACCGCCACGCCGGTGCTGGCTGTCCACTGCCAGCTTTTCCCCACGATCTTCGTCATGGCCCAGACCGCCATCACAGGAGCTTTGATGATCAGCTGCAGCCCCATGGTAATCAGCATCTGCACCTGGGTCACGTCATTGGTGGAACGGGTGATCAGACTGGGGGTGGAAAAACCGTTGATCTCCTCCATGGAAAAGCTCTCCACCTTGTAAAATACCGCGGCGCGCAGCCTTCTGGAAAAGGACGCCCCCAGTCTGGCGCTGAAAAATCCCACGGTCACGGCCAGTGCCAGACTGACCAGGGCGCAGGCCAGCATCCTGCCTCCGGCTCCAAGAATATCGCTCATTTGGCTCCCTTGTGTCTGCACCATCCTGGTGATCTCAGACATGTAATCCGGCAGCTTCAGATCCAGTCCCACCTGAGCAACCACCAAAACCAGGCTGACCGCCGCAATCAGCCAGTCTTCTTTTTTCAAATACTTGAAAATCTTTAACATGCTTCTCTCCTCCTGTTGTCATATGCTTATGTGAAATTCTGTTTCATCTTGTTGATCAGGCGGATAAGTTCATCCAACTCCTCCTCGGAAAAGCCCCTCGTAGCCTGCTGTTCCATCTGTCCGGCTCCCGCCATCCAGCTCTGTATGCTGTCCTGTACCGCCTCCGACAGTGTAATCTTTTTCAGCCTGGCGTCGTGATCCACCGGTCTCCTTTGTACAATGCCCTTTTTCTCCATCATCTGCAGCATCTTGGAAATGGTGGAACGCTGTACCTTCATTTGCTCCTCCAGATCCTTCTGGTAAATATCCCTGTCCCGGTTCTCCCACAGAAAAGCAATTACCCCGAAATTGGCGGGAGAAAGTCCCTCCCAAACCTGATTTCCCCCGGCAGCCTTCTCGCTGATCCCTGCAAAGTACCGTTTGATGGTATGAGCCAGCCCATTCAGCTCCAGTACCACACTGGAACGCTTCTGCCGCATCTCCTCATCCTTTCTCCCCTCCATATGGCTGAACCTCCCTCTTAAAATAATGTTTCCTCACTTTACCATTTTTTACTGCTATTTTATACATTTTATTTTTCCTTTATAATTGTTTCTCTTTTCTACTGTTTCATAATTCAACTGTTTCCTTATCTAACAACTATTATATCCACAAAAAAAGAAAATGCAACAGTTTCTTATCGGAAACTGTTACATCTTCCCTGGTGTCTTTATTTGTACTTTTCCTGATTCCTTTCCCCTCGGTTTATCTAATCTTTGTCTTCCCGGCGCCGAATCTCCGAAGCGCTATACTCATCCCGCCTGATCCGCGGTCTGAATCTCCTTCACATTTTTTTCCAAAAGCCTCCTTGCAATCATGACCTGGTGGCCGCAGCCCCTGCACTTAATCCTGAAATCCGCTCCTACCCGAAGCACCTCCCACTCCTTGCTTCCGCAGGGATGCTGCTTTTTCAGCTTCAAAATATCTCCTATATTGATGTCCATCTTCATCCTTCCCTTCTGACCCACTTACTGCCGTCGCCGGCGCAAACCTACAGATTTCCCACCAGGAAATCCTTTATCACTCCCAAAAACTCCCGCAGCAGATTATTGGGATTCATCCACAATACAGAACCTGCCGCCATCCCCTCTACGTTTGCATATCCCTGCTTTTCTGCGATCTTCATAGCCCGAAAAACATGAAAATTGTTGGTCACGATCACCACCCTGCTGTTTTTCCTGTCCAACAGTTCACCGCTGAACCTAAGATTTTCAAAGGTGTTCGTAGACCGGTCCTCCTTCGTAATCCGCTCCGGAGCAATTCCTGCGTCGATAAGATACTGCTCCATTCCGGCCGCCTCGCTGACCGGCTCGTTGCTCCCCTGGCCTCCGGACACAATAACCCGGGTCCCGGGATTCTCCAGCAGGTACTCCGCCGCCCGGTCCAGTCTGAGGCGCAGGGCCTGACTGGGGCCGTCTGCCTTCCACTGAGCCCCCAGCACGATCAAATAATCCGCTCCCGGCAAGGCACCCGCCTCAAACCGCGCCAGGATCATTCCCATGACCACTATGAATATCAACAGGCCAAGTCCTGTAACTCCAAGGATTCCTGCCTTCAGCCACCCGGGCATGGCGTTTATGAGCCTTCGGTCCATAAACACCCAGGATGCCAGGAAAAATGCGGCCCCCAGAACCCCCCAGACCAGATAAAAACGGGATCCGAATCCCGCTATGGAAATGCATATGCAATAAATAATGCAAATTGCACCCAATATGCCGAATATCATTGCTCCTGCTGACAATTTTTTTCTGTTTCTCCCTCTTTCTTCCAGATAAATAACCCTTTTTGCTTCACTTAAGGGAATCAGCCGATCCTTCTTTTTTCCCATTCTTCTCGTTTCCCGTAACAGTTTTCTGAAGTCTCCTTCCGCAACATAACTAATATAGCACATAATAAACAGCCTTCTCAATAGGATGCTCCTTGAGATTTTCTTAAGATTTTATGATTCTTCAAGGATTCTCTGACGCAGCCCCACATATTTTTCCCGTTGCCTATTCTATTTCCTTTGGATATAATAAAAGAAAAGCCGTATGCGAAAAGAGGTGAGTCTGTGAGCAGAAAAGCCAAACTGCCTATCGGCATTGAAAATTTTGAAAAAGTGCGCACCCTGGGATTTTATTATGTTGACAAAACAGGATTAATCAAAGAGTTGCTGGATAATTGGGGAGAAGTAAATCTGTTCACCCGGCCCAGGCGATTCGGGAAAACTCTCAATATGAGCATGTTGAAATACTTTTTTGAATATGGCTGTGACAGGTCTCTGTTTGACGGTCTGTTGATTGCCGGGGAACAGGAGCTATGTGCAGAATATATGGGGAAGTTTCCAGTAATTTCAATCACTCTGAAGGGGGCAGCCTCAGACAATTTTGAAGGCGCACGGGCCATGCTTCGGTCCATCATTGGAGATGAGGCGCTGCGTTTTCGGTTTTTGCTGGACAGCGAACGTCTTTCGAGAGAAGAAAAAGCACGTTTTGCACAGTTGATCCATGTGGATGCAAGCGGACAGCACGGATACATTATGCCGGACGATGTACTGGCAGACAGCCTGCGCACTTTATCCGGTCTTCTGCGAAAACATTATGGACAGAAAGTCATCCTTTTAATAGATGAATACGATGTTCCGCTGGACAAGGCACAGCAATACGATTACTACGACAGCATGATTACTCTTCTCCGCTCTCTGTTCGGCCAGGTTCTGAAAACAAATGACAGCCTTTATTTTGCCGTATTGACCGGTTGTTTGAGAATATCCAGGGAAAGCATATTTACGGGATTAAACAATCTTAAGATCATGTCAATTACAAATGTACAGTTTGATGAGCATTTTGGATTTACAGACGCAGAGATCAGAAAGCTTCTGAATTATTATGATCTGGACAACAAATACGATACGGTCAGAACATGGTATGACGGATATCATTTTGGCAATGAAGATGTTTATTGTCCCTGGGATGTGATCAACTACGTAGATTTGCTCCGCGGGGAACCGGATGCTTCTCCGAAATCCTTCTGGATCAATACCAGCGAAAACAGCATTGTCCGAAACTTTATCCGAATGGCCGGTCCGCAGACAAGGCGAGAACTTGAACAGCTTGTGAACGGGGAAAGTGTCACCCGAAAAGTCAATGAGGAATTAACCTACAGAGATCTTTATAGGAAGATCGATAATCTGTGGAGCGTGTTGTTTACTACGGGGTACCTTACCCAGCGTGGAAAAACAGACGATAAATTCTATCAGCTGGCAATCCCGAATCTGGAAATCAAAGAGGTTTTCGTTGAGCAGATATTAAATTGGTTTCAAGAGGAAGTCAGCAAGGATACCGCAAAGCTGGATGCATTTTGTACAGCATTTGCCACGGCAGATGCCATGGCCGTGGAATCACAGTTTAATGCCTATCTTTCAAAAACTATCAGCATCCGCGACACAAATGTGCGTAAGGATCGGAAAGAAAATTTTTACCATGGCATATTGCTGGGATTGTTGAGCCATCGTGAAGACTGGATCCTTGTATCCAATGCAGAATCCGGAGACGGCTACAGCGATATCCTGATCGAGCTGGAAAATGAAGAGGTTGGAATTGTAGTAGAAATCAAATATCCGGATAACGGGAATTTGGAAAAAGGATGTCTGGAAGCATTAGAACAAATAGAGCGTCTGCGGTATGAGGAAAAACTTTTGCAAAACGGAATGACAACAATCTACCATTATGGAATTGCCTGTTATAAGAAAAAATGCATGGTGCAGGTCAGGCGCCGCACCCCGGGAGGTCATTATGAAGGATTATGAAAATCAGATCAGGGAACTGAAAAATATCATTGAAGCCAATGACAATATCGTATTTTTCGGCGGTGCAGGCGTCTCCACCGAAAGCGGCATCCCCGACTTTCGAAGCGTGGACGGGCTGTATAATCAGCAATACGATTACCCGCCGGAAACCATTCTAAGCCACACCTTTTACCGGAAAAATCCCCAGGAATTCTTCCGGTTCTACCGCAACAAAATGCTTTTTCTGGACGCTCAGCCCAATGCCGCCCACAAAAAGCTTGCCCAATTGGAACAGCAGGGCAAGCTGAAGGCAGTTATCACCCAGAATATCGACGGCCTGCACCAGGCTGCAGGCAGCAAAACCGTGCTGGAGCTGCACGGCAGCGTTCTTCGCAACTATTGCGAAAGCTGCAGAAAATTCCACGATGCCCCCTATATCCTGAACTCACAGGACATCCCCAAATGCCAGGCCTGCGGCGGCTCCGTAAAGCCCGACGTGGTGCTGTACGAGGAAGGTCTTGATCAAAAAACCATAAACGCCGCAGTGCGTTTCATTCGGGAAGCCCAGGTACTGATCATCGGCGGCACCTCTCTGGCCGTATATCCCGCCGCCGGCCTGATCGATTATTTCCAGGGGGACAAACTGGTGGTGATCAACAAGGCCCCCACCCCCAGAGATTCTTACGCCGATCTGCTGATTCAGGCCCCTATCGGAGAAGTGTTTGCCCAGCTGTAAAACAAGCCGCCTATAATAGCAATGCCCCCTGTGAGGCAGTCTCTCCCAGGGGCTTGCTAGTATGTGAAGTGAAACACATTTGGAATGTCACCGCCAAATGTTCTGACTGCCATTCGGTACATCGCCTTTGCATGGATACGGTCGTGCCAGATAAAACGCCGCAGCACTTTCCGCAACGACCATTCTTCATTATAGCTGCCCAGGCTGACAATATTCTTCAAAAAATCCGGCTGGCCTTCGAGCAGCACAAAACCTCGCTGCCGACAGTCCACAATCGTTCCTTCATGATCAGTCTCAACACCAATCTCCCCAAAGTAATAATCATTGACGTTTTTTGTGTGCTCATACATTTCAGATGCCGTGCGGGGAACTTGCCCATAGAAGGTTTTCCGGACTGGCAGACAGCTTTTATTCTTGTCGGGAATCGCCTCATACAAATCCAGAAAATCCTGTGCGGATTTCAGTGCAAGTGCTTTTAATTCTTCGTATTCCGCTCTGGATAAAGGCTCTTTTTCTTCTTCAAAAAGGACATCAGAATCCGCATCCGAAATCGTAAGCAGTGAGGCTTTCTCCTGTGTAATTATCGTCTCCAAAGAGACGGGGACTGCTTCGCCTTTCCATTCCAGGTAAGATGCAACCTCTCCTGCCATCTTTTGCAGAGCAATATCCTTTGTCTCACCACGTGTATATGCTCCAACAAAGTTGTTGGCATACAAAATACTGTCATTGCCATTGTGCTCCCACACACACCGTATTTTCATAATCTTTCTCCAATTTATATGGTTTATCTTACAGCCTTATTTTCATACCGTCATATGCAAAATATATTAAGTTCAATTCTCTCTCCAATTCTCTATAATCATCATATGATTTTCCCCAGTCTTCCTCTAAATGTGTAATGATAACTCTTTTGATTCCATACTGTTCCCGTATCATATCAATTTCGTCTAAAGTAAATAATTCTTTTCGAAGCGGGTTATCTTCATTTAATACAAAACCATCTTTTAATATATCCCCGATAATTGTATTGCCAATAATTAAAACATCTGCACCTTGAAATTTTTCTGATTTTGGAAACGGCTTTACATCATTTCTAAAACCATCGGCCATTACAAGCGTTCCATCATAATTACAACTTACACCTACCGATTTATATGCACAGACATATCAAACCTGCCTGCGTAACCGTGCATCCAATCGAAACACAAGATAACCCTATCCAACCGCCTCCGCAGCAGTGAGGGCAGCCCCTTCCGCTCCCGTGTACCCGCCCTTCCCGGGCCGTACCCTCAGACCGGTCATCTGAGAGATCACCTCCAGCCAGAGTGCGCTCTCCGAGGGCTGGCCCACCATAACCGCCTCCCGGGCACAGATACCTTCTCCTGCAAGACGCTCTATCTGTGCCTGCAAAAGCCGTACCGTGCCCTCCATAATGGCCCGGGCAATATGTTTTGAAGGAAAGCTGCGGATTCTATCATCAACTCCGGTGTCCGGCTGCCTGGACTTCCCCTGGCCCCCGTCTCCCGACAGTGTATCCGAAGGCTCCTCCTTCAGATCCAGAACCAGCCCTCCCGCGCCGGGTTCGCTCTCCCCTGCCAGGCTTATAAAACGCTCAAACATATCCTCTCCGTCTCCCAGATACCTGGCAACAAGATTTCTGATGCGTTCCCCTACAGAGGGCACGGAAACCATGGCTCCCCAGCAGCCCTCCGGGGCATAAAAGGGATCGGCCAGCGCTCCGCAGCGAAGAATGCGGTCCCGGTCCTTCACAGGATAAAACCCTACCCAGGAAGTACCGCAGGACAAAAGCATCTGTCCTTCCTGCAGCACTCCCGCTCCTTTTGCCGCAGCGGGATGATCAAAGCTTCCCAGCACCAGGGGCATACCCTCCGGCAGCCCCGACCAGGCGGCTCCTTCCCGGGTAACTCTGCCAAGGATCCGGCCTGTCTCTCCCACAGGCGGCAGCCGGTCCTCACGGATTCCCAAAATATCCAGCAGTCTCCTGTTGTATACCCCCGTCCTCTGATCCAGCAGGAAAGAAGGCGTCCCCGCCGATCCGCTCACCCCCCAGACGCCGGTGAGTCTCCAATAAAGATATTCCGTACTCATACAGATCATGCCGCCGCGGTCCAGCAGTTCCGGCTGATGACAGCGCAGATAACAAAGCTGCGCCAGGGGAAAGGTTTGGCAGTCAAAGCTCCAGCCGGACGCCTTATAAATTTCCTCAGCGCAGATATCTTTCAGAAGCTCCCTGGCCTCCTCCTTCACACGGCGGTCCTGCCAGTTGATAATCTTCGTCAAAGGAGTGCCGTCTGAATCCAGAACCAACAGATTCCCGCTGGCCGACGCGGCGCATACGGCTCCGATTTCACCGCTTCCCGCCGATTCCAATTGCCTGAGCAGACTGCCGCAGGTTTCCAGATAGTCCTCCGCTGCCAGCTCTTTCCATCCCTCCCGGGGACTTTGATACGTAAAATCCCTCTTTGCGGCAGAAAGCCTTTCACCCTTTGGCCCCACAGCCACACCTTTGACCGAGGATGTTCCTATATCCAGTCCAATCACATTTATCATAAAATTATTCACCTATGACCATGACCTGAACGGTCCGTTCCCTGGCTCTGGTCTGATCAAAGTCTATAAAGTACACACGCCCATTGTCTCCCAGATCCATTTTCCCGTCAATTACTGTAATCGTCTCATTCCTGCCGATGATGGCGGAGCGCAGATGAGCGTCCGTGTTATGGCAGCCTCTTGCATCCTCCCCGTGGGCATCCGCAAATTTCAGCGCCTCAGGCCCGGGATGCAGATATGTACCCTCCTTCCGGCAGACAGGAACCGCCGCCTCAAAGACATCCACCAGATCCTGCTGAAGCGTCTCCAGCCCCGTCATGGACATGTCATGAGCACGTTCCTGGGTAATTACGCCGCAGGTGGTATGGCGCGAATACACCACTAATATGCCGTCTTTTATGCCGGAACGGTCAAGCGCCTCCCCTGCCTGATCCGTCACATCGTGAAAGGTACAGATCTTGTCATTGGACTGTATTTTAAATGATTCCCTGTATACCATGACACCCATTTTCCTTTCTTTTTTACGCACTTCCCGACATGCCGCCTTCGGCGGCACCTTCACACTGTTATCTGTTCTGCTGTAAGGTATATCTCACATCATAAGCCTTTTCTTCATCGGTATATTTTCGAAGGGTATCGATTACCCGGCCCTCATTCCATTTCCGGTCCTCGATCTCATCCCCGGTCCCCATCACAGTGATATTCAGCTGTCTGCGGCGGGCGCGGACATGATCCCAGTCCACAAAATAAATATGGGCAAATTCCCCTCCGTCCAGCTCTCCGTCCTTGATGGTCATGGTCTCGCTGCGGCCAAAAAAGACACTGCGCAGATGACCATCCGTATTCATGCTGGTAAAATCTCCGGGCTCTCCCACGAAACGTCCAAACTGCGCATGCAGCGGACCCGGATGACGATATTGATGCTCCTCGGCAAAATCGGGAATCATTTTCCGCATAATATCCAAAAGATCATGCTGAAGATATTCCAGATCAAAGGAATCTATATCATGGGAGCACTCCTGAATCATAACCGAGCAGGTGGTATGATGAGAGGCAATACAACAAGTTCCGTTTTTGATTCCCGATGCCTTCACGATCTCCAGAACCTCCTTTGACACATCATGAAATGTGGGAATCCATCCTCTGGACTGCAGCTCCAATTCTTTTTGATACACTTTAAAATCCATTTCTATACCCCTTTACGCGCTTCAGCGCACATATCAATCAATATTTGGAACTTTAGTTCCAAACTTATACCTCCTGGCCCGCTTCATAAGAGGATGTGTAAACACCTCTCCTTGGGCACGAATTCATCATTGAAAGGGAACCTTCAAAATTCCCTCCTGCCATAAGAATAATAGGTTGTAAAAACGGATCCTGTCTCTACTAAGAATAGCATAAACAGATGCGGAAGGAAACAATATCATGATAAAATTGTCTCAAAAACCGCTTCCCTGATGCATTCCGTTCAACCGTTCTCCCACCGCTCCCCCCGGGTGAATATGAGCAAACTGTTCTCCGGTGAATCCCGTCTGTGCAATCAGCGCTGTCTGCAGTACATGAAAAATCACACACAGCGCCGTGGACGAGGTTGTTCCCTGGGAATTATCAGGATCCGTCTCCCGGTTCACATGCTGCTTCAGTACCACGTCAGAGCGCCTGGCAAGCACAGAATCCGTGTTTTCCGTGACGGTAATGGTATGTACTCCCTTTTTCCTGCAGATCTCCATAACAGGCAGAAGCTCCGCCGTCCGGCCTCCCCGGGAAGCGAAAACCATCACATCTCCTTCTTTTAAAAAACCGCTGGCTCCATGGGACGCCTCCGCCGGAGAGATAAATCTGGCCGGGCGTTCTATACAGCAGAGCAGATGAGCAAAATGCCGGCACATAATCCCGGAATGTCCGCAGCCGCAGCTTCCGATTCTTTCCGCCGCTGCCAAGAGCTCCACCGCCCGGGAAAAGCTGTTTATGTCAAAATAATCCGCCATCTCACGGATACACTGACTCTCAATTTCATAGACCTGCATGGCCTGGCGCAATGACTCCTCTTTCATTCCGATTCCTTTCTGCCCGCTTGGGCGGATTTCCCGGCAATCTGCCGCTCCGCCTTCGATTCCTCACAGATCCTCCGAAAGAATGGTGCGCTCTCCGAAAACGCTTTTCCAATCCCGGTCAAAGCCTTCCACCGCCGCGTCTGTCAGAGGATGGCCGAGTACAGCCCTGAAAATATCCGCGGACATGGTTACGCTCTGACAGCCAGACATAGCGCAATTGTGAACCTGCCAGGTATTTTTAAAGCTGGCAGCCAGACATTTACAACCCGACTTATGGAGCTCCAGCACCCGGACAATCTCCTCCACCACCCCGCATCCGCCGCCGGCCACATTGTCCAGCCGGTTTACGTAGGGCGCCACAAAATCCGCTCCCGCCTCTGCCGCCATCAGCGCCTGTGCCGGCGTGAAGACTGCGGTCATGGTCACTCCGATCCCCAGGCCCTTAAGCTTCATGGCCGCCTTCAGTCCCTCCGCGCCCACAGGGATCTTTACATACAGGGCCCCGCCGATCCGGCTCTCCAAAAGCCTGGCCTCCTCCACAATTCCCTCCGCCTGCTTCTGCACGGACTGAACATGGAGCATCTTCTTTGGGCCGATAATGCCGCGGATCTCCTCCAGCAGCTGCCAAAACCCTCTTTTCTCTCCGGCACGCATCTCCTTCGCAATAATGGAAGGATTCGTGGTCACCCCCGCCAGGGGATAATATTCTTTGCAATAGCGGACGTCCCCGGGACTTCCGCTGTCCAACAGATACAGCATCTTTTTTCCTCCAGTCTGCTTATCCCTTGATGGCTCCCACCATAACGCCCTTGACGAAGTATTTCTGGACAAAGGGGTAGGCGATCATCATGGGCACGATCCCCGCAATAATCGAGGTATATTTCAGGCTCTGGGCCAGCTCCTGCTTCTGCTGCATCAGCATGGCCGCGGATTCGCTGGCATTGTGCATGGATTCGGCAATGCTGGCAGCGGACATCAGCACCTCTCTCAGCACCGTCTGCAGCGGCACCAGCTCTCGGTTGCTGATATAAATCAGCGCCGTATAATAGTCGTTCCAGTGGGCCACCGCATAGTACAGGCACACCACCGCCATCACCGGCTTGGACAGGGGAATCACCACCTTAAACAGATACTGAAAGGGGCCCGCTCCGTCCATGTTGGCGGCTTCAAATAATTCTCCCGGAATACTGTTTATAAAATAGCTTCTCACGATCAGCACATTGCTGAACGCCAGGGCGCAGGGAATCATCATGGCCCAGACGGTATTTATCATATGAAGCCGGCGGAGCACCAGGTAGGTGGGTATCAGCCCGCCGTTAAAATACATGGTGATCAAACACATCTTCATAAAGAAGTTCCGAAGCATCCAGTCCTTTCTGGAAAGAGGATAGGCGCAGAGAACTGTCATTATCATATTGATCAGAGTCCCTGCCACCGTGTAAAAAATCGTATTCCTGTACCCGATCCATATGGCCCTGTATTTCACCAGCTCCTGGTATCCCTTCAGCGTAAAATCCACCGGCCAGAGCAGAACCTTCCCCGCCCACACCGCGTAGGGGTCGCTGAAGGAGGCGATCACCACAAACCACAGCGGCCACACAAAGATAAACAGCAGGACGATCATAACTGCAATATTGAAAATATCAAATAACCTGTCCGAGGGAGAATTGCTCAGGATCCTATGTTTTTTTCTCTTTACCATAAGCTTTCACCCGTGGCCTTTCTGGCTACCGTATTCGCAGTGACAAGAATGAGCAGATTGATCAGGGTATTAAATAACCCCACCGCCGTGGAATAGCCAAAATCACTGTTCACCAGGCCTACCCGGTAAACATATGTTGAAATAATGTCCGATGTGGCAAAATTCAAATCATTCTGCAACAGATAAACCTTCTCAAAGCCCACGCTCATCAGATTGCCCAGGTTCATGATCAACAGCATGATAATGGTGGGCTGTATGGTTGGAAGATCGATATGGCGGATCCTCTGCAGCTTGGTGGCGCCGTCTATAATGGCTGCCTCATGCATTTCATAGTCCACACCCGCCAGCGAAGAAATATAAATAATGGCGCTCCAGCCCATTCCCTGCCAGACTCCGCTCCACACATAAATCGATTTAAACCATCCAGGGACTCCTAAAAATCCCACGGATTCCATCCCCAGCAAATTGCGCACCGTGTTAAAAACGCCGTTTACAGGATCCATAAAAATGCTCAGCATGCCGCAGATCACAACCGTGGAAATAAAGTAGGGCGCATAGGACACCATCTGCACCGTTTTCTTCAATTTGTTCATTGTCAGATAATGCAGCATAATGGCAAAAATGATCGCAATCGGAAAGCCCACAGCCAGGCTGTATACGGAAATTCCCAGGGTATTTTTCATCAGTCCCCAGAAATTATACCCGGAAAAGAAACGTTCAAAATGCTCAAAGCCCACCCAAGGGCTGCCCAAAATACCTTTCTTGACCTTGTAATCCTTAAAGGCCAGAAGAATTCCGTACATTGGTGTATAGCTGAAAATAATATAGTAGATCAGAACCGGCAGAAACATGACACACAAAGGCCAGTTCCTTCTCATGTCATACTTCAGTCTCTCCCAAAAGCTCTTTTTCCGCCCCTCAGGCTGCTTCCTTTTTGATACCGCAGTTTTTCCCAAAGCAAACCCCTCCATCTGATGACCCTGGTATCCTTTAAGGATACCAAGGTCCGGTCAAGATTCCTTTACTGAAGCGCTTTATATCTGTCATAGGCGGCGTTATAGTTCGCCTCCATATCGCGTACCTTCATTCCCTCCAGAGTGGAAATATATTCGTCCCAGGTAGCGTCCAGGTCCTTGACGCCCGTGATCACATCCGCTCGATAGGATCTGCTGTACGCCTCCACATCTGCGCTGATAGTGCCGTTTTGCTCCGTCTCCTCTTCCGTCATGATCAGGGTGGGCCAGGGGGCAAAATACTGCTGCATGGCCTTTTCCTTATCCATATTGAATTTGTAGGACGCCGCATCCTCCTCCGGATCCACATATGCCGGAAGGATTCCCGCCGCATTCACAGGAGATACGCTGCCGCCGCCCATATTGATGCTCACATGAGACATATTCTGTCCGTAATCCTCAGATTCCGTGAAAGCCTTCACATGGCCGTCGATGACCTCATAATGCTTGCCTTCATAGCCGTATCCTGCGATCATGGCTCCCTCCTGGCTGTAGAGATAGTCCACCCATGCAACCATGACCTCCGGCCTCTCGCACTTGTCTGTGATGGAAAATGCGCTGGGATTAATGCCGATGGCCGAGCAGAAGCCGCCGCCCTCCCAGGCAGGCATCAACGTATATTCCAGAACCTTCTCGTTTACACCTTTTTCATAGCCCATGGTCAGGACGGGCGCCCATTCTGCAAAGACACCGATGGATGTGCCGGTCTGTGCCATGGCACGCTGCTGGTCGCAGGTGGTAATCCAGGAATCCTTGTACAAAAGCCCCTCGTCATACAGCTTCTTCAAATATGCCAGTATTTCCTTGTACTCTTCCGTAGCAGGATAAAATTCAATGCTGTTCATGTCGCCGGACAGAGCCATGGTATCCCATGAGCTGGAATAGTTGACGCCCATGTATTGAAAAATATTTTCAAGCATTCTCAGATCACTGGGGGCAATCCAGGGAATTTCGTTGTTCGGATCTCCGTCGCCGTCCGCATCCTGTTCCTTAAAGGCCTTCAACACTTCATAGAAGGATTCCCGGTCTGTAGGCATGTCCAGTCCCAGGTTTTTCAGCCACTGCTCATTGATAAACATATAGCAGGAATTAATATTAAGAACATTTACCTCGCTGAAGCCGTAGGTGTGTCCGTCTGCCGAGGTGGTCACCGCCCAGGCATCCCTCTCATCCATAAGGGCGCAGTAATTGGGCGCATACTGAGCCATAAGATCCTCCAGCGGAATCAGGATCTCCTCACTTCCGTATTCATAAAGATCCCCGGTATTAAAGCTGGATTTGATAAATACATCCGGATAATCTCCTGTCTGAAGCAGGGAATTCCTCTTTTCCAGCAATTCCGAAAGCCCTACGTTTGTAACGTTCATCTTCACATTTGTCATCTCTTCCATATGCTTGAAAATGACCGTATCCTCAAAATTATAGGAGGCATCGCCGGAGCAGACAAAAACATCTATCTCATAGGGTTCCTCCAGGGGAAATGTCACTCCCGCGGTTTCCGGCCGGGGAGTTTCCTGTCCGGTTCCCTCAGTGCTGCTTCCCTGCTCTCCCTGGCGGGAATCTCCTCCGCTCTGGCTTCCGGGAGCGTCATCCGCTCCGTTTCCGCAGCCCGCCAGCATGGATAAGGCAAGGCATCCTGTCAAAATCATTGCTGTCAGCTTTTTCGCTTTCATTCTTTCTCCTCCTTGTAAATATGTTTTTGATTAAGGTCCGACCAAACCGCCCGGTCCAAAAGCTCCTTAAGCATCAGAAAGTACAAATGATGCCCATAGTCGCCGGGATGGTTGATCAGGGAAATAATCAGTTCCTGATATTGTTTTCCGTGCTCCAGTTCGCTGTGGAAAAGCCTGTTGACATCCGCCAGGGGCAGTCTTTCCTGTACTGCAAATCTGCGCAGCGCCTCCGCAAGGGCCGTGGACCCTCCGCTGGTGTAATTCCAGATAGGATTTGCCGGCATGGAGGTAATTAATATCACCTCCGGGTCATTGACCGCAAGGCTTCTGATCCGCTCCAGCGCCTGCCTGATCCGGGAAATATACTCCTCCGGGTCTGTTCCCGGATCATTCCCCAGGGAACACATATCATTCATGCCATAGCCCACAGTGATCAAATCAGGCTGCACGGCCTGCTCTCCATAAAGCCTTTCCACTGCTGCCGCCGCATCCTGTGAGGTAGTGCCGCCCACCGCAGTGTTATAGATTTTTACCTCCGCGGCCCCAAGCGCTTTCATATAGTCTGCAAACAGTGAAAAATAGTCATTTCCCTCCGATGCCTCACAGCCCGTGCTGATGCTGTCGCCGATTACACCGTAGATCAGGGGCTTCTTCTTTCGTATTCCTGCGGCCAGCCCCAGGGGCAGTGCCACAGGACCGTCCCGGCTGATCCTTCTGATAACGTCCCCGTAGGTCTCATTTCCGGATGGATCAAATACATAAAAGGCATACACGGTATATTTCTGACAGTGCCAGGGACCGAAATCCGCTATTTTCTCCAGGTTCACCGAGCGGGGCTCTGCCCCGAAAGAGCTGTTTTCCCTGAAATCGGGAATTGTACTCCCCGGCAGACGGCGGATCCTTCCCTTCTGATAATCCACTTCGAAGTCATTGCCCTCACGGTAGCGGAGGGTATCCGGCGCATCCGGACAGCTCCTGTCACACAGGATGAGACTGCCTTCTTCAATTCCGCCAAAGCGGAGCTTGCTCCAGGCCTCTCCCTCCATGACTACAGCCTCTTTTTGCTGGCTCTGTGTTTTGCTCTCCATGGGCATCCCCGCCTTTCTCCTGTCTCAAGGATCTTCTATTTCATGGGAAGGTCCGCCTCCTGGCCAAACCTTTCCTTCAATGCCGCAAGATCCTCCTCCGTGGGAGCGTAAGGCCTGGAGGAGCAGGGAATATTTACCCTGTAGTTCTCATCCGGATAAGGGGAAATATTGTCAAATTCATATTTCCTCCGATCCTCCTCCCGCCGAAAGTCCGGAATATCCATAGGCTGACCGCCGTTCAGCACGCTCCTCCAGGCCAGGATCGCCACGGACGCCGCACGGGTGGCCCGGTACACATCCCAATAGGGCTTCCTGCCCTCCTCCAGCGCCTTGACAAAGTCATAGATCACCCAGAAATCTCCGCCGTCATGGCCTTCCTTGTCGGCAAGCTCCCCAAGCTCCTTCACGGGCCATTCCGGGGTATACTCTATGTCACAGCGCTCCTCCCCCTCCGGACGGGAATGCTGTTTATAGGAAATGTGAATATTACCGTTGTAGCGGTTCACCTCCGCGCCGCCCTTCGTACAGTAGAGGCGGTATTCATTGCCATGGGGCGCGTAGTTGGCCCAGCCGGTGACCCGCAGCACCGCATCGTTATCGGTCTGGCACATTACGATGACCGCCGCATCACCGGATCGCAAAGCCGTTCCCTTCGAAAGCTCCGGCGCAAAGGATGCCATAGCGGTAACTCTCACCGGCAGCGTGTCCGTCATCTGCATCACCGGGCAGAGCGCGTGCGTCAGATAATAGCTGCGGGGAGTCCAGTTCCTCCAGTGGCGCAGTCCCGGCGCCAGACTGTTCTGTTCCGCCGCATCCATAGGATGCACATAGGATCCTTCAGCGTAAACCACCTTGCCCAGAGTGCCTTCCTTATAAATTTTCTCCAGCTCCAGATTTCCCTTAAAGTAGGGATAGTTTTCCAGAAGCGCGTAGGTCTTTCCCGTCTCCTCCACCGCCCGGCAAAGCATGACTCCCTCCGCAAGCGTAATGTTGCTGAGCGTTTCCGACAGCACGTTTTTGCCGGCCCTCAGAGCCCTGACGGCATATTCCGCATGCTCGCAGAAATAGTTTGCAATCAGTACCGCATCCATGTCCTCCTGAATAAACTCATCAAAATTGTCAAAAAACTTCACGTCTTTTACACTGGGATAATTGCTGTACACATACTCCTTTGCAGAAGGCCGGTAATCGCACAGCGCAACGATTTCCGCTCCCGACCCGTAAATACAGGTGATCAGCCCGCTCCCCCGGGAGCATCCGAAAATCCCAAAGCGTATTTTCCCTGCCATGCCTACTCCTCTCCCCGCTATAACGGCGGCTTTGTCTCCCTTTTCACTCCGCCCCTCCCGGACAGCTTGAACAATTTAATTATCATATAAGCCACTGTTTCTTTCTCCCTCTTTTGGGTTCATTTCTGTGCGTATTCTATCTTTTTCGAGTCTCAGAGCAATGATTTCTGTCAGTTATTACCATTTTCAGCGGATGATATCAGAGTTTAAGCATCAATTTCACAGGCAGAATCCTGTGACGGCATAATTCAGTAGTAATATTTTCAATTATGTGCTAAACTATTCTTGTTCTCTTTGTGGATTATTGAGAGGTGAAATGCATTGTATACTTTCAGAAAAGACATGATCGAAAACAGGAACTATTATCTCCCCTTCTCCTTTCCCGTACTGCTGCTCACGGGGGAAAAGTGGATTATTTCTGATGTTCCCAGCAATTACCTTCACTTTCATAATTGCTGGGAGCTGGGAATATGCCATGACAACAGCGGCGAACTGGCCTTTATCAATGACCGGACCGTTCCCTATGGGGCAGGGGATATTTTCTTTATTCCTCCCAATGTGCCCCACACCACCTACGCCATGCCCGGTACTCCCAGCGGCTGGTCTTATCTTTTTTTTAATCCCAGAATTCTCTTTCGGGATAAGCCTTCCTTTACCAGCTTTGTCCCCAGGTCCCGGAGCGATGTAAGCAGCTATCGGATCCCCGCCGGCGCTTCCCCCCGGTCTTCTTTTTTATTTCAGGTATTGATCGAGGAATTGTCCCTGGCCAAGCCCGATCTGGATGTGGCAAAATCCTACCTGTTCTGTCTGTATATGGAAATCAGCCGCTCCATGGAAAAAGGGGCAGAGCTATGCTCTGCCCCTCCGGAAGAACCTTCTCCGGAAGCCGGCCCGGGATCCGCAAGCTCAAGTACCCTGAGCATTGCGCCGGCCTTAGACTATATTGAAGAAAACTACATGAATAAAATTTCCGTGGACGAGCTGGCCTCCCTGTGCCACCTGAGCACCGTCCATTTCCGGCGTGTTTTCCAGAATATCATGGATACAAACCCTATAGATTACATTGCAGGCGTCCGCATCATGAACGCCTGCAACCTGCTGCACAGCACAAACCTGTCCATCCTCACCGTGTCCGAAATGTCAGGCTTCCGCACCCTGAGCAACTTTAACCGCCACTTCAGTGAGATGATGTGTCAGACGCCCTCGGACTTCCGCAGGCAAATGCTCTCCGGCTCCACCGAAAAACGCCCCGACATGGTAGAGTATAAGGGTTGGCTGTAGTTACCTAAAAGCCGAATTTCACAAAGCACCAGGAATCCGTCCAGATCCCTTTCCCCCGGAGATATTCCGGCTCCGTCCAGCCCCCTGTATCCCCGAAGGTATCCGGCCCCACGGAATAGGATTCTCCGCCCGCAAAATGGTGCGGCCCCAGAAGATTTCTGTTAGTTCCCCCAAAACGGTACACGATTCTGTTTGTGCCCTCCTGAAGATACTCCGTGATATCCGTCTCAAGGCTGCCTCCGGCAAAGGTCCGCACCTCCTGCCCGTTTACCAGAATGGTCATCACTGCACAGTCCGGTTTTCTGTCCAATTCCAGAATATAAAGCTTGTCTCCCTTCTCCGGAATCTCGTACTCCTGCAGCAATTCCAGCTTTCCCGCATAGAACTGCAGGCCCTGCCTGGAAAAATCCCCCTTCGCCAATTCCCCGGGCAATTCTCCCAGATAAAATTTTCCCTCCGTCACGTAGGCATTCCGCTGGATTTCCCGGCAGGGCGCTTCATCGTATACACCGAACCCGCCGCACAGATATATGCTCTCCAGCTCCGTGCCATAAGTAAGCTTATTTAACTCCGTCTCCATGACCCCTTCTCCAAACAGGGCGTCATAGACCCTTTGCTCCTGCCGAAACCGGGTTCTTAACCGAATTTCATTTCCGCCCCTGCGAAGATACCCGTCCACCCGGGCCCTTCGGAAGGAGGAATCCCTCCAGAAGCCTTCATCCTCAAAGCAAAGCCCTTCTCCATTGATCTCTATCTCGTACTGCTCCGGCGACTCCAGCACAAGCCACACCGGCGCTTCCGGGCCGGGACTGAAACGGATATCACAGTGAAACCTCAGCTCCACCCATGCGTCCCGTCTCTGCTCCAGAAGCTCCTTCATGATCCTGATCACAGCCTTCTCCGGCTTCCACTCTCCTTCGTCCACCCGATATCGGGCACGGTCCAGGGTAATGGAATTCCAGTCCATGCTCTGTACCTTAAGACGCCGGTCAGGCACTATCACCTCTCTTTTGCTTTCGCAGACAAGCACCGCCGCTTCCGCCCCATGCAGCTTCAGCCAAAAGACGCTTCTGCTCCCTTCCCGGAGGCTCTCTATCCCATGCTTTTTATATTCCCAAAGGTCCCACCGGCAAACCGGATCCCTTCCTTTCATCTTTATTTTCAATACCCTGTCCGTGTCCCTGTCCAGATTCGCCAGAAAATAGATCCTTCCGCTCCGGCCCTCCCGGCACATCACATGGATATCCCGGGCCTCCCTGCCCGATTCGTCCAAAATCCTGATATCACAGGGACTATATTCACTCATCTCCGCTAGAATAACATCTCCGTCGCCTGAAAGCACCAAAGGTTCCAGCCTCTTTGGAAGCTCCGGAGCCTGTCTTCCCTCTAACAGCCAGGGCAGCCTTGAAGCTTTGCTGTAAACCCTTCCCCCTGCCCGGGCAAACTCCTCCAAAAGCTCCAGGGTGCGTGTGTCCATGGAGTACAGCAGAGGCAGCACCACCGCCCTGTACCTGCACTCCCCCACCTGCAGCATTCCCTGTTCCGTGACCAGCCCCAGCCGTGCCAGCATGCCTTCATCCACATAATGATAAGGCAGATGCAGACCGGAAAGCTCCAGACTCACAGCCTCCAGAGATTCGTCCAGAGCAAAAGTGCGCCGGCTGTCCCGTTCCGAAAAGGCAGTCCAGGCGGAACGGATGGGATGAAGGATGCAAATGTCCACGATCTCCCTTGTCCCGGCAAAAAGCTGACCGATTCTGCCAAAATAATCATTCAGCTTCCTGTACTGCTCCCAGTAAGGCTGCTGATAAAACAGGGAAGGCGGATAGTCCCTCTTTCGGCTGCCGCGCAGAGTATAGCCCTCCAGGTGCTGGCAGATCAATGTTACCCCGTTTACCATCTGCCAGTGGGCTATCCACTTCAGCTCCTCAAATCCTACATTCCATCCGCATAAGGCAAAGGTTTCCGCCGCCGCCTGCTTTTTACCCGTCTGAGCCGCCGCCGAGCTGACCTGCCTGGGAATCAGCGGACTTCCTATCTTTCTCCCCAGCCAGTCCATCCCCGGCACGGACATATATTCATAGTGGGGCATAACCCCCGCAGAGCCATGCATCTGGGAAAACAGGGAATCCTCATTCAAAAAATGTCCCGTAAACCCCAGTCCGTTTTCTCTGCACCATCCGTACAGCTGCCCTGTGTAATTTTGCACAAAAAGCCGGCTCACCAGGCTGTAAAAATCATACCTCACCGCCTCTGCGTCCTTCACATCAAAAAAGAGCGCCGGAAGCCTTTCTCTCACCGAATAACCGAAGGCCGCCTCAAACTCCTTTTCCAGAATTACAGACCAGGGGATATTCTCCCGCTTAACCTGAGGCTCGTCCGTGAAAAAGCCTCCCAGCTTCCCCCATGCCTCCCCGGACAGACTCTCCTTATACTTCTGATGCGTCAGGCGGATAAAGGCTTTTGTGGTCTCGGGGTTCAGCAGATCCACATACCCGGGGTTAGAGCGTACCACAATGGCGAAGGAAGGACCTGCTTCCACATCCTCATAAGCTCCGTCCTCCCCCAGACGGAAACGGAGCAGGATCTCATCCTGCTCCGATACCTCTTCCCCGGGCCGGCATTCCAGCCAGGTGATCACCGTTTCCGGATATTCCTTCTGGACCTGTCCGCCTGCGAAGCCCGACGGCCAGCCGTCCTCATCATATCCCCAGGGAACCAGGCCCTTTTCACTGGCATATCTGATACAGTCCTGTGTGACTTCCATCCATTTCTCCGACAAATATTTTGTGGAGAGTCCTGTCCGGGCATGCATGAAAAAGCCTCCGATTCCGGCCTTTGCCATTTCATCGATCTCTTCCCTGCACAGCTGCGCCTCCAGCCCGTCATTCCACGACCAAAGGGGGTGGGGGCGAAACCGGCTCTCCGGCTCCTTTATTTCGTCCCATATTCTTTTCAGTTCGCCAATATCTCCTTTTTTTCCCATATTTATACCTCTTTGTTAATACAACACTCCTTTTTCTTAAACCTCCGCCACAAGCAGCTTCAGCCCAAGACGCTCCAAAGCCTCCCTTTTCTGCAAGGGCAGACCGCTGTCAGTAATGAGCCTGTCAATATCCGCAAAGGAGGCAAAGCCCACGTGGGCGCTGGCCGAGAACTTGGAGGAATCACACAGGATAATGGTCTCGTCGGAATTTCCTATGGCGATCTCATCCATCCTGGCCGTGTCAAAATCTGTGGTTGCAAAATATCTCTTCATGTCACAGCTGTCCGTTCCCAAAAAGCATTTGGTAAAATGCAGCTTTCCGATAACAAGCTCTGTCAGATACCCGGCAAAATCCTTTCGGTGAGCCCGATATTCCCCTCCGATCAGGGTAATGGGCACAGCGGATGCCAGCACCTCAAAATTTGCCAGGGAATTCGTGTACACCCTTATATCAAAGGGCTTTTCCTTAATTCTTCTGGCCAGCTCCACGCAAAAGCACAGTACCGTAGTCCCTGTATCGCAAAACAGCACATCACCTTCCTTCAGCAGATCGCAGGCCTTTGAGCCTATGGCGTCCTTTTCCTCTATGTAGGTCTTTACCACCTGCTCAAAGGAATACTCCGACGGATTTTTTACAGGAAGCCGGATACCGCCGTGGACGCGGATCGCCTCCCCCTCCTCCTCCAGCCGGGAAAACAGCCTCCGGGCTGTTGATTCGGAAATCTGCAGGAGCGTCATAGCCTCGCCAAGCTCCAGCCTCCCCTTCAACTTCAGTCTGTTCAGCAAAACCTCATCACGATTACTGTCCATTTCCTTTGTTCCTTCCGTATAATTATAGTAGCCTCTTCATTTTATGATCATACCATCAATTCCTCGTTCTGTACATAGTTCTGATCGATTCATTCATTCTATATTGACTATCGAACGTTTCAGTCTTATAATGGGTATGCAAAAACAGTCAGGAATCATCCACAGTAACCGAAAGAGAGGAAATATCATGGCTCTTCTATCCAAAACACCCCACGACTGCCATTTCTACCATGAATTTATAAAGGATTTTCTTCCCGAAAGCATCATTGACTGCCATACCCACATCTGGCTTCACCGCTTTATGTCCGGGGAGGCCGCCGGACGCTCCTGCCTATGGCCCCAGATGGTGGCCCGGGATAACTCCGTTGAAGATCTGTTTCAGACCAACCTGGAGCTTTTTCCCGGGAAAAAGGTATATCCCGTTCTGTATTCCCACGTGAGCCCGTCCCTGGATACCCTGCAGTCCAATCGATATGTGGCGGACTGCGCCAAACGTTACCGGCTTCCGGCTCTCTACCTGTCCCGGCCTGAGGAGCCTCTGGAGCAGATCGAACAAAATGTGGCGGAAGGCGGCTTCTGCGGACTGAAGGTCTACCTGGAATACGCGCCTTCCTACATTCCCGCCAACGAAATCAGAATCTATGACTTCCTCCCCAAGGAGCAGCTGGCCCTGGCGGACAAACACGGCTGGGTGGTTCAGCTCCACATCGCCCGCCCAAGACGGCTTGCCGACCCCCTAAATTATGTGCAGCTTCTGGAGATCGAGCAAAATTATCCGGGCCTGCAGCTTTTGGTGGCCCACCTGGGACGCGCTTATGCGGACGAAGATCTGGGGGACGCCCTGGAATATCTCAGGCATACGGAAAAGACCGTATGGGATTTCACCGCAAATACCAATGCCTACGTAATGGAAAAGGTTCTCTCATATTTTGGCCCGGAACGCTTCATATACGGCTCCGATTTCCCGATCTTCCGCATGAAAGCCCGCAGAGTTGTGGAAAACGGCTTTTACATCAATGAGATTCCTGCCGGTTCTCTGGGCGATGTGTCCACTGACCCTCATATGCGGGAAATCCCTTATCCCGAGGCGGAAAAAATCACCTTTTTCATCTATGAGGAAATTGCAGCCTGCAGGCGGGCTGCCCACAGACTACAGCTGTCCCACAGTGATATCCAAAAAATCTTTTATGACAACGCCGCCCGGATTTTCCATATATCCGGCTGAGCCCTCCCCGTCTAAGCAGGGCAGCCTATGGTACCAGAAGCCTTTTCTCTATGCCCAGGAAATCAGCCAGATATTCCATACACTCCAGGCTCCCGCCATAAATCAGAACACTGTGGTGGGTGCCGCCGGTCTGGCTGAACAGCTCCAGAAAACGCTCCAGGGGCACATCCGGACGAAACCAGCCGTTCACCGCCTCCTCCATGCTGTTTTCACCTGCTATTGAAAGCATTTCACCGGCAGCGGCTGTCAGCAGGTATTCCCCTCCGCCCAAAGGAGCAAGATTTACAAACACCGCCCGTCCCGGTTTCATGGTTCTGTATGCCACGGAAGGATTTTCCGCATCGGTAAACGGAAAGGGCTTCTCCTGTAAAATCGGCTTTCCTACGGCGACCCGGTAATTGAACTCACCCATATGGCTTAAAAATGCGCTTCCGCTCCTCCAGTCAGGACAGAACATTTCCGTAAAGGTCACATCAGAAAATCCCTGCAGCAGCGCGCCTGTAAAAGCCGCCGTCAACACATCTCCCTCACCGGCATAACCGATTCCCCGCATCATGGCCTTGCTGCATTCCGTAAAAGGCATAACCGGCAGGCCGGGATTGCTTCCTGCAGTGGCCAGAAAGTTCACGGTAAACGCCGTCAGCTGTTTTTCCTCCAGCCATCTGCGGACCGCCAGACCGGTTCTTTGGCTGCGGTCATATACCTGCCTGGTAAGCTGGGGCCGTATCTCAAAAAACGCCTGATCCTCCTGGTACTCTTCCTGAATCTCCTGTTCCGTCACGGCCTTGATTCTCCGCTCCCCCTCCGTAAAGTCGTAGCGAACGGTTTCAATGCCGAATCTGCGCTCCAGCTCCCCAAAGTCAACCTGAAAATCCCCCATACCGTGAAAGGGCTCCCCTATAAGCCCCACCCTGGACCGGCAGAACAGACGGACTATTCCGGCTGCCCTGGCCGCTTCCGCCAGACGCGCCATCACATCCGAATGCTCCATATGCCCGGCGAACACCCGAAACAGCTTATGGTTCCTCACCAGTAAATTGCACATGTCCTGTACTCCATGAATACCGTGATTGAGCATCAGCTTCCCGGCGTCGGTGGTCTGGTCATAGACATAATCCGGCGTGGTGTCCAGCACCAATATCGGAACCTGAAGCCTCTTAAGCGCTTCTTGTGATTCCAGAGACGGGGAATAGGCCAGATGCAGCGTCACCACCGCATCCACCTCCCTGTCCTCAAACATTTTTACTGCCGCCAGAAATTCCTTCTCCAGCCGGCACACAGGCGCGTCCACTACCTCCAGTCCTGCTTCTCTCAGCTTCCCGGCAGCCTTTTCGTGAAACGCGTCAATGTCCGGACGGATTTCCGGCACCGTCTCATCATACAGCTCCAGATAAAAGGGCAATAACCCTACTTTCGCCTGATTCACAATTACACCTCCGTGTCAGCTCCTTCAAAAAGGATGCTCCTATTCTCCGATAATCGTCACCTGAATCGTTCTCTCATGAGATCCGGTCTGGTCCCAGTCGATAAAATGAATACGGCCAAAGTCCCCCAGATCCATCTCCCCGTTCTCCAGTATAATCGTTTCGCTCCTGCCGATAATGGAAGACCTCAGATAAGCATCTGCGTTATAGCAGGAAAAGGCATCCTCCCCCTGCTCCCGGGCATGAGCCAGCGCCTTATCCCCGGGATAAAGATACATTCCCTCATATCGGCAGGTGGGAATCCATTTTTCAAACACATTGACCAGATCCTGCTGCAGTGTTTCCAGCCCTGTCATTGACATGTCAAAGGCACATTCCTGCGTGATGACGGCACAGGTGGTATATTGGGAGCCTACCACCGCGATACCGTCCCGAACCTGAGACGCAGATACAATTTTCCGCACATGCTCCGTCACATCATGAAAACTGACACCGCGGTCAGTGGTCTGTACTGTAAAAGCTTCTCTGTAAACCATAGCGTACCTCCTCAACTCCTCTGTTTCGCAAGATCATCGGCAGCCCGTCTGACAGCCGCGATCATTTCATCAATCATGGCAATGGGATCCCGGGCGTTCATAATGCCGGACGCTGCTCCTGCCGCCTCTGAGCCGGCCATGATAAAATCGTAAACCTGCTGTCCGTTTGTAATGCCTGCCGCCTGCTCCACCATGATATCCGGGTATATTTCCTTGATCACACGGATGGATTCCTTCACATAGCTCATGGGACTGACACCGTTTCCGCCGCCGATCACCTCCGTGGGCTCCGGATTAATAATATCCGGATGAAGCTGGGCCACAGCCTTGGCCTCCTCCAGTGTGTCTGCACAGGCAAATACAATAAAGTCCAGCTCTCTGGCTCTTTCAATAGTAGCCTTCATCTGCGGCAGACTCATGGGCTTTTCACAATGGTTAATCACCACCCCCTGCGCGCCCGCCGCCTTCAGCCCCTCTGGCAAAATATCCGCCATACCTCTGCCCGGCCTCAGTGTATCCATGTAAGGCGCCAATATGATCAGACGTTTTGTGTTTTCCGCCACCCTGCGGATTTCCGTGCAGGGTGTAATAAAAAGCACGTCGATATCATACTTTTCCGCCGCTGCATCCGCGGCCCTGGCATATTCCAGAACCTGATCGCCATAAATGTAATTTTTGGTCCCAATTTCAAAGTACGGTGTTCGAATTTTAACTGCCATAGGTCCCTCCCTTCCCTGTCTGCCCTTCGTTTTCCTGTTTTTGTAATTGCTTCCTGCCTCTCACAATGATCCTTCAAAGTCCCCTTTAAATACAGGATACAATTGATTCGATCATTTGTCAACATAAAATGACCGAATCTGTCATTTTATATAATACTGCATGAATGTTTCAGCAATTAAAGAGCTCCTATAATGGGGCATAGACCAAACATCAAGCGGCAAGAAAATCTGGATAGTGAAAAGACCAATCTGTACAAGACAAATTGGCCTTTCCAAATATGATTTGCTGATTCCCGGCAATCCATTCCTTTATTCAAATACTCAAGCTGCTAAATATCCATATCGTCCAGCCATTCCTCCAACGCTTCCTTTTCAGTCTCCGCCTCAAACCGTTTCCCTTCCATCCAATATACCGAATCCGGGCATAAGGTGCGCAGATGATCTGCGCTGGAGCCAATACCGCTGCTGTGAGAAGTACAGAAAGGAACAATTGTTTTTCCTGAGAAATCCCCTTCCAAAACAGCACATTCGCAGGCAACTGTTTTTCGTCTCTTTCCCTACGGTTTCCAGAGAAGAACAATTCCATCCTCTGCCGGAAGGCAAATCCGGCCTGTAGCAGGTACCTGCACGGTCTCTCCGGTCCACAGGTCAGTGTATTCTCCTGCCGGAGCAATCACGTGCAGCCCTTTTCCCTGTCTCCAGGTCCTCGGATTGGAGAGAATCGCTGTCAGGCTGCCCTTTTCACAGATCGTGGGCATTGCATAAGCCCCATGTTCAAAGGCTGCAGGACGAACCGGCAGAAGAGATCGCTCCGTCAGAGTTTTCAGAATATATTTAACCCCGGTCTGATTTTCCGTCTCATGAAGAACAGAAGGCCCCAGCATACCGTTTACCAGCACAAATTTCCCGGCTCCGAAAGGCCGCTCCCATACGCAGGGAGCTCCGTCCTTCTTAAAGCAGATGCCGTCCCAGGCGGACCAGGGGGATTCCGGCGAAAAAACAGGAACAATCCGGGTAAGAAGCCATCTGCCCGCATCCTCTCCAAACAGAGAAAGTTCGTACCCTCTGTAATCCGTCTCCAGGTCGGAGGCGGTCATTCCGATGGCCTCTGCCAGCCCGCCGGGCCAGGGACAGTACAGCGCCGCATCCGGCATCTTTCGGCCTGTAGTCGCATCCAGCGCCACAGTACCGCCGTTTTTCGCAAAACTCAACACCTTTTGGGCATTCTCCCGGGACCAGGCTACCAGATGAGACAGAAACAGTGTTTTTCCCTGACTGTTGATCCCAGGGATGAAAAAAGCTTTGAGCTGGCTAGAAATCTGCTTGATGTCCTGTTGGACAATTCCGATTCCGGATACATCAATGTGAATATGGACGAGCCTTTCGAACTGGGCATGGGGAAAAGCAAAGAATATGCTGATCGCCATGGAAAACTGAGCCTCTATTTCGACTATATGAAAAAACTGCACAGCTACTGCCTGAGTCGAAACAGAAAGATGATGATGTGGGGAGACGAAGTACTTCGGGCGCCCGAATATGTATCCCGTTTTCCAAAAGATGTGATACTGCTTGACTGGATCTATGAAGGCGATGCCCATTTCGAAGAGCATGCCCGGCTGATGCAGTCCACTGGACTGCAGTTCTGTCTCTGCCCCGGAACCAGTTCCTGGGGCTCCCTTACAGGACGGTCCGCCAATATGGCCTGCAATATTCGTGATGCCGCCTCCTGTGCCATCCGCTACGGCGGGCTGGGCATTATCACCACCGACTGGGGAGATCAGGGACACTGGCAGTACATCAGCGCCAGCTATCCCGCCTTTGCTCACACCGGATTATACGCCTGGAGCGGTCCCGGGGATGAGGATTCCCTGATTTCTTGGTACTGTAATTGTTTCCTGTACGAAAGTCCCGACGAATCTGCTTATCAGGCAGCCTGGGATCTGGGCAATTACTATCGGCTGGAGAATGCGCCTCTCTACAACACCACTCTGGCCTTTGCCGTTATGTCCAGCAAATATACTTTTGACTCCGTTGAGGAATTTGACCAAAAGATGGACCGTCTGCTGAAGCTGTCCGCCAACATAGCCCGCAGCAACAAAATTCCTCCCAGGCCCCAGGTTATTTCCATAGATTACGACGTCCTGTTCTCCTATCTGGAAAAAGTGGACGGCGAAATCGAACATGCTCAGATCCTCTGTCCGGAAGGAGATCTGATCAGGCAGGAAATGAAAAACGGACTCCGGATGGTCCGCCACGGAATCCGTCTGTATCACGCCCTGAAGGAACTTCGAAATGACAGCGCAGTTCTTGGGGAAGAAATGAAGGTATTGTATGATGATCTGGACGATATTCTGAAAGAACATTATCGGCTGTGGAGCGCCCGGAACCGTTCTGGCGGTTTTGGCAGAAGCACCAACCATATGAATCATCTGCTGGAATTTTACCGCAGAGCCTCTCAGCTTTAAACCAAACGGGGAAGCGTACTCCATGGCAAGCCTGTGCCTACGTCATAGATCTAAAAGGACAATAAGGGAAAAATGAATAACAAAAAACCCCGAAACATCGGGGTTTTTTGAGAGGCGCAGACCGGATTTGAACCGGTGAATCAGGGTGTTGCAGACCCACGCCTTACCACTTGGCTACTGCGCCTTATCATATACTTTATTCTATGCTGACTTCCTCAATAAAATGACTCCAACGGGAATCGAACCCGTGTTACCGCCGTGAAAGGGCGATGTCTTAACCGCTTGACCATGGAGCCGCTTCTCTCACGCCTTCCCGGCTGATTCTCTTTAAGATAATCTTGTTGATTACCTAACGAAAGTATTCTATCACATCCGCCTTTACTTGGCAAGAGGGAATTTTACTTTTTTATATTTTTTGCCAACGGTTCAGCCATGCAGCAATTCACTTAACCGCGCGTGGGCGCTTGCGCACAAAGCACAATAAGTATGCCGCCTGCCTGATCTCCAGTCCCCTGGCCATACCCAGAGATTCGAGCTGCGCCTGAAAAGCGGCAAAGCTTTCCTCCGGTGTGAAGCCGACTGTCAGAGGACACGCAAACAGCCTGAATGTTCACATTCTGTATCGCTTTCATATCTTCCCGTAAGGTTTCTTCATCCTCCCCATGCAGCCAGAGATAGAGAAAATATAATTTCCCTGTTGTCCTTTCAGCAGATGTTCCACTCTGTCCATTTTTATATCTCCATACGCAAAAGAAAACTATTGATTCCCTGATTTAAATCATCATACCGTGAATGTTGTATTCTTTATATCACAATGAAATTTTTTAGAAAAATTACCACCAATACTTTATGTTTATGATAAAAAAGCAGATAGAAATAAGCTTCCTCATATTCAAGCCCTGCTTTCCTGTTTCCCATAAACATGCACTCCCGCGCCTGCCTCCTCTTCTCTGCCGTCCGGCAAAATAATTTTTGCTGTTACATTTGCCGGGATCTCCACCGTATAGACGATTCCCTCATATGCTTTTTCCCAGCGGCTTACCACCTTCCCGAAGGGACTGATATATTCTGCACATACAGATTTCAGACTGCCTCCCGGCACCGGGGCTATTGTCAGCCGGTTCTCCCCTTCCACGCGGATACCTGCCGCCGTATCAAACAGCCACTGGCAGACTGCACCGGGAGAATAATGATTCTGGCTTAAATTCCCCTCCCAATTCTCCCAGATGGTGGTGGCGCCCTCCAGAACCTCCGCAAGCCATCCCGGTTTCCTGGTGTTTTCCAGCATTTTATAAGCCGTTTCTGCTTCTCCCGCTTCTGTCAGCGCCCGCAGCAGGAAGGGCGTAGACAGAAATCCGGTTCCCACACAATAGTTGTAATGCTCCACCGCCTGAACCAGACGCTTCCGGGCATCCTTCTTCGCATCTCCCTCCAGCAGCCCCAGTGCAAGCGGCCTGACCAGCTTTGCCTGCCGGTCTGTGTCAAGAGCGCCTGTCTTTACAAACAGGGCGTCGTAGGCTGCCTTTGCTCCTTTGGCCGTCCTCAGGCAACGTTCCCGCACGCTGTCTTTGCCCAGAATATCCGCTATCTCTCCAATGGTTTCCATTGCATAATACAGATACGCGGTGCATTCCTCCGGGTGCCTTGCCTGTGCGCCGTATACCTTGTCACGAAATTCCTCCGGCTCCAGCCATTCACCCAGATGAACACCTTTTTCATACGTATAGGCATTGTTGGGGTTCGCTCTGGCCGCCCTTTTATCCTTCATGCCCAGATGCGTCATGAGATAATCCGCATATTTCTCCACCATGGGCCAGGTCTGTTCCAAAATCTGCCGATCTCCATAGCGTTTATAATAACGATAGGGAATCAGATACACTGCGTCCGCCCAGCCCACGGAGGAGCCGGTGGATTTATACATCATTTCCACGCCCTGATAGGGAAGAACCGCCGGTAGCAGCCCGTCCTTGTACTGGGCGTCCTCCATATCCCTGATCCACTTTTTGAAAAATGCCGCCGTGTCCATGAGATAGGCCCCTGTGTCGAAGAAGATCTGGGCGTCTCCGGTCCAGCCAAGCCGTTCCCTGGTAGGGCAGTCGGTGGGGATATCCAGGAAATTTCCCTTCATACTCCACTTTGTATTCTCCACCAGCCGGTTGATCCTTTCATCCGAACACGCAAAGCTTCCGGTCTCCTCCATGTCCGAGTAAACTGCTATGGCGGTAAAATCCTCAGGGCAGACTGCCACATCCCCTGTCACCTGCGCATACCGGAACCCGAATACGGCAAAGCTGGTCTTGTAATGATCCTCTCCGCCGGAGCAGATAAATCGGATTTCCTGTCTGGGGGTGGGAGCCGTTTCGCCGCTTACCTTGTTTGTCAAAAGCTTTTTGACCAGACCAAGCCGGCTCCAGCCCTTTGAGGGACGAGTCTCCTGGATGCCGGACAGATCAACCCTGCCGTATTCATCCAATATCTCCCCACAGGTAAGCCTGAGCTCCTGTCCGACTTTGCCCTTCACTTTAAACTCCAGATATCCGGCGATGTTCTGGCCAAAATCCAATACCCTGACGCCGTCCTTCCCCTGCAGCAGCACTGGCGTAAAGCGCTCCTTCTCCCGAACCGGTACATTGTTGGATGCCGTCAGCTTTACGCCATTCCGGGAGGCATCCTCCGTTTTTCCAATACCGGCCTTCCCGGGACCGTCCACCACTCTGGCAGTGCCTCCGTAACCGGGCTTTCGGCGGGCATCGTAAATTTCTCCGTCCTTTAAATCGGCAAACCGGATCGGGCCGTCGCTGCACCATTCCCAGGAATCGTCAGTTGCATAGGTTAAAAGCGTACCATCTGTCAAAGTGACCTCCAGCTGTGCCTTCACGCTGGTCTGAACCCCATAGACATTTGTGACGCCGAAAGCAGCGCTGCTGCCCCGATACCAGCCGTCTGCCAGACGGAGCTCCAAAGTAACATCTTTTTTTCTCTCCTGCACCAGGGCTGTCACATCATAGGTCTGGTACTGAATACGCCTGCGATAATCCGTCATTCCGGGTGCCAGAATGAAATCCTCCAGGCGTGTTCCGTTTAGTGTCACATCATACACACTCCGGGCGGAGGCATAAAGCCTTGCCTTTGCCACAGACTGTTTCAGGGAAAATGTGCGCCTGAAGCAGTCCACCGGGCAACGCTCCTTCCCATGCTGCCACGAGCTTTATCTATGGAGCTATGACAGCTCTTTTCATCTAATTGACAGCAACTGCCCCACACAGGCAGTGGTGAATGATCTGTTTGTTATGAATCACCGCCGGACAGAATTTGACGCTCAGATCGCAGCCCACAATACGCCTATCCTTTTTACCAATGAAATGGGGCTGATGTGGGTAGTGGCGCCTCGGTTTGAAGCCGACGAGCTTGTGCAGCATTATGTGCTGGGCCCGTTTTTTGTGGATAATATTCCTCCCCAAATTCTGGAAGCGAGCTGAACAGGCACGACCTAAGCCTTTCTTTACGTCAGGAGTTCTTACGCTTTTTGCGGAAATTGCCAATCATCAGCCTGAACCGTATCTTTGAGTATGCAGTCATGCTGCATTTTTGTGTCACCGGCGAAAAAATTACGATCAGCGACCTGCGCTATTATGAAAATACTCAGCAGTCTGCAGGGCTCTATATACAGCGCGAAATGCCGGATGCCCACGGCACCTACGAGGGAGAGCAGGAGATGCTTCGGATGGTCCGGGAGGGCGATCTGAACTATCAGGCGCATATGGACAAACTGTCGGTGACAGGGCATCTGGGTAAATTAAGTAATGGCAATCCTCTGCGGCAGATGAAAAATACGGTGCTGGTGTGCATCACCCTGTTTTCCCGAGCCGCCATCGAGGGAGGCCTGACGCCCGAGGTTTCCTATACCCTGACCGACTATTATTTCCAAAGTGTGGAAGCCTGCAGCGCCATTACCGATCTGGTGGAAATCGCACATACAATGCAGGCGGATTTTATCGGCCGGGTACACCGCTGTCGTACCGGCAATCTCTCCCGGCCCATTCGGGACTGCTGCGAGTATATCAGTCTGCACTTAGAGGATAAGCTGACTTTGGCTGCGCTGGCACAGCAGACAGGCTACACCGAAAACTATCTGAGCAAAAAATTCAAGCGGGAGATGAATTTGACTCCGATAGAGTACATCCGCAAAGAGCGCCTGGAGCGCGCCGCCCTCTTACTGGGCACCACCCATGAGAATGTGCAGGATATCAGCGAGCGGCTGCAATTCTGCTCCCAGAGCTATTTTGCGGATCATTTCCGCAGGCTTTTCGGCTGCAGTCCCACAGAATATCGACAGCAGAACCCGGCAGGTTAGCCGCCAATGTCCGCAGGCTTCCTGATCTTCTGTAATGCAGCGTTCAGGCTCTTGATCTCATCTCCCGAAATGGCGTCTCCCGCCTGCTTTAAGATGCTCTGAACGGTCATTTTGGCAAGCATTTTCTGCAGTACCGGATTGTCGCCGGCAGACTGAGCCACGTCGCCGCGGCTCGCCTTCGCCTTTTCCATCATTCTGCCAAGGATTGCGGCGCCAGCGGGTGATGCCATAATCTCACCCATCGTATCCTGAATAGAGAAGCAATCGGGATCCAGCTCCTCCTTATCAAACCAGTTGACCACCTCATCCCGCTTTATCATTCGGTACGAAGGATCCGGATCTGTTACTTTTCGGATTGTAATCTTATCATATACATCCGGCCCGGCAGCATCCACTGTCATGGCAGCATCCGCTTCCGTCTTACATCCGGCTTCTATGGTATGTTCTCCGCTTATGGGAACCTGAAACGTAAATATTCTGTTTCCCGTCTTTGTCTCCACAAGGCTTCCATCCACAAAGAGGCTCACCTCCGGCTGATTGGAATATACCTTGATCTCCGTATTCTCTTCTGCGCGGTTCACATACCTTCTGCCGCAAATATGGACATAGGGCGCCTTGCTCCAATGTGCTTTATACAGATAAAAGGCATCCTTTTTGCATTTACGATCCATGGTCACAAGACCCTTCTGGTTCTCCCCATGCTTGCCGCCTTCATCCCTGCCGTCCGCCGCAAAATCAAACAAATTCCATACATGTGTGGCCCAAAGATAAGGGCGTTTTTCAATCATTTGAAGCAGATGCTCATGATAAACGCATTGATAGGTTTCACTATAATCCCCTCGTTCCGGCAAAGGACTCTGATACTGAGGATTGGCATCCGCACCATACTCCGAAAAGCCCATGACACGGTCAGGAAATTTCTGATGATAAGCATCAAAAAATTCCTCATTTTCAGAAAGCTCTCCCACATACCAGCCATAATACAAATTGTAAGAGCCAATATCCGCAATGGAAATCAGCGGGCTGTCTGTTTCCAGCATGAACACATGGGCCATGGTAGTCGGCCTGACAGCATCCATGGAATGACACAAATCATTCAACAGACGATGGTTTTCCAGCAGATCTTCCATGGCATCTGTAGATGCCATGGCGCTGCTACTGGCTGTGATCTCATTGGACAGCCCCCAGCATACAATAGACGGATGATTATAGCACTGTGTAATCAGCTCCCGCATCTGGTCAAGAGTGTTCCTGCGGCCATTTGGCATGTGCTGGGTGATGTATGGGATTTCCGCCCAGACGATCAGCCCATTTTCATCACAAAGGTCATAAAATTCCTGTGCGTGCTGATAATGAGCCAGTCGAACCGTGTTTGCGCCAATCTCCTTGATGATCTCCATATCTTCTTTATGTTCTTTTATGGTCAGGGCGTTTCCAAGGCCCGCGCGGTCCTGATGGCGGCTCACCCCCCGTAACGGATAGGATCTGCCGTTTAAGAAAAAGCCTTTTTCCGCGTCAAAGGCTATGGTGCGGCATCCAAACCGGGACTGCACCTGATCCACTGCCTCACCATCCTCTATCAGCTCCGCCGCTGTTGTATAAAGGAAAGGATCCTCCACGCCATCCCAAAGGTGCACATTCTCCAGAGTAAATACTGCAGCTGCTTTTCCGTCTGTGACTTCTGCGTCCAAAGTCAGCCTGTTATCCGCAGCCGTCCCATTATCAGCTGCTGACCGGCTGCTAATGGAAAAATGCACACTCCGGGCCGTGCCGCAGATCCATGCCTCCACTGTCACTTCCGCCAGATCCCCCTGTACAACAGGTGTCACCTTGATACCAGGCGTTCCGTCCTTTTCCAGTTCAAAATGACTGGCAGGCACGCAGATCAGATTCACATCCCGATACAGACCGCCATAGAAGGTAAAATCCGCTTTCTGAGGATATACCCTGTCGTTGGCGGAATTATCCACTGCAACACAGATCCGGTTTTCTTCCTGCAGCGCTTCTGTAATGTCTATCCGGAAGGTAGAATAACCGCCCTCATGAGTCCCAAGCTGCTTTCCGTTCACAGATACTGCCGCCGACATGGCCGCACCGCAAAACTCCAGAAAAACAAGGCCGCCCTCCTCATAAAACTCCGGTTTCCTAAAATCCTTGATATACAGACAAGTGCCGCGATAATAGTCGTTGCCGCCATCCTGCCCATCCGCCGCATTCCACGTATGGGGCAGCGTCACGGACTCCCATTCCATGGTTTTTGCGGCAGACAGATCCGCTGCTTTTACAAAATACCAGTCTTTATTAAAATTTTCTGTCAATCTCATATATCATCCCTCCAGTTTAAGCCGCATGTCCCCGGGCATGTCACCAATTCTGCCAAAACCGGCTCACAGCCCGGTGCGCAGACCGTAATGACTGCTTTTCCCGATTCGGTTCCTGCCCGCAGGACTGCCTGCGCCCGTCCATAATAAGTCCTGTGCCGATTGTCCACATAGCTTTCCGTTGTGCAGGGTGCGGCGCTGCCAAAACCAGCCAGCACGGCCGTGCCCTCTACGGTCAACGTTATCTCGCGATCCATGCCGGTTTCAAGAACGTTGTTTTCACCCCTCAGATCGATATCCAGATAACAAAGATCCTGTCCATCAGCAGTCATTTCTGTTTTATCCGGTGTCAGCGTCAGGTGAATATCTCCCTGTGCGCTCTGCAGAACATCACGGCCCAGTTCATTTCCCTCTGCATCGTAAGCGACAGCAGTCAGTATCCCGGGACGATATATAGTACTAAATCCTGCCTGGCATTCCACCAGGGACTGTCTCCCCAAAGAGGTACCGTCCTGTATCAGCTCCACCTCCGCTCCGCCGGAATAGACAACGATTTCTGCCGTGCGGCCTTCACATCCAGCCCAGGACCAGCTGTGCACCGCATCGGAAAAACGCCAGGCGCTGATGATATGGTTCTCCCCTGCGTGGGTGAGCGGTTCCACACCGATATAAGGTCCTCTTTCCAGCCCATAGACAACCTTATTCAGCCAAACCTCCGGACGAGGATGCCCCAGTATATCAATGACACCACAGCCTGCCAGAAGATCCGGATACCCGCCGTCCTTCTCACCCACGGAATCATAGCAGAACATTCCTATCCCGGCCTCTCCGATATAATCCCAGCCAGTCCAGATAAAATCGCCCACAGAATAGGAACAGGCCGTCACATGCTGCCAGTTCTGGTATATCCTTTGGGGTAAGGTTTCTGCGCCGACGGATACCCGATCCGGATACTCACGGGCATCCAGCTCATAACGGGTAATCGCATAATTATAGCCGGCAATATCCAGCGCCGCATAGGCGTCCTCACTTAAGATCCTGGCAATCTCCTGCTTGACAACAGCCTGCTGCTGTTCTTTCATCATGACCATCATCCTGTTAAACATCTCGCTGCCCACAAGCTTGCCGTTTTGCTTTTCTCCGTTTTCAGACGGCATGCCTAATGCGGCGGTTCCGGCAGCGCCGGTGTCACTCTGTTCCCGAGCGGCAGCAGACTTCGCCGCCTGGTCCCTGCGGGCCTCCATCATTTTGCCCAGGATAGCCGCTGCTTTGGGATTTTTAGGCTCCGGCGGGCGAACCGTCTCGTCAGCGACAGGTTTGTACACGCCCATACCGGCAAAGTGCATAACATTCAGCGCCATATTGATGCCACAGGTCACCGGCCTTGCCGCGTCCAATTCATGACAGAGCTTTGCCATGCTGCGGGCATAGTCAATTCCGGAGGGTTCGGCAGTTTCCGTGACTTCATTGCCGATTGAGTACATGACAACACTGGGATGACTGATGTCCTTAAGCACCATGGCAGTCAGATCACGGGTATGCCACTTTTCAAAGCAGGAGGCGTAGTCGTAACGATTCTTATGTTCATACCACATATCCGCCAGTTCATCCATCACATACATCCCAATCTCATCGCAGGCATCCAGCATTGCCCTGGAGATGGGATTATGAGCACTGCGTATGGCATTAAAGCCGGCGTCTTTCAGAATTTTTACCCGACGGCGGGCAGCGGCAGGAAACTCACAGGCGCCCAAAGGCCTATTGTCATGGTGGATGCAGGCACCGCGCAGCTTTGTCTCTTTTCCGTTGATATACAGTCCCCTGGTACTCCATCGACGTTCACAGATGCCGAAACGGGTCGTCTGCTCATCCAGCAGGCCGCCGTCCATATTCATCAGCCTCGCAGTGCAGGTATAAAGATTCGGATGCTCCTCATCCCACAGCATTGCATCAGGAATTATGATTCGCACATCATCCCCCGCAGCGGAAGCCAAGGTTCTGCCGGCCTTTTGAACAGAAATCTGTACCACGCCTTTGCTGCTTCGGGTGCGCACACGGATTTCGGGAGGGTTGGCAGAGATGGTACTGATCTCGATCCCGTTTGGTTCAATGTGATCCCGGCTGCCCACATACAGCCACACCGGGCGGTAAATACCGCTGCCGCTGTACCAACGGGTATTGGGTTCCTTGCTGGTATCGGCAGTAACGGTGATGACATTCTCTGTTCCATAGCGAAGCATATCGCTCAGCTCCAGTATAAATCCGGTGTAGCCATAAGGCCAGCGGCCTGCTTCATTCCCGTTAAGCGACACCATGCAATTGTGATATACACCTTCAAACTCCACTGATACGGACTTCCCCTGCCAATCTGCAGGAACCATAAATGTCTTGGTATAATAGTACACTCCGCCTGGAAAATAGCCGGTGTTTTTACCGTTAAGACATCCGGGATTGCGAGGCTCATACAGCATTGCATCGTGAGGAAGCGCAATAGTCTGCGGTCCTGCATCACCTTTTCTAAATTGCCAGTTCTGGTTAAAATCAATTTTTTTCATTACGATTTCCTCATAAATATACTGTTCCGGCGGACAGGAGATTCCCATCCGCCGGACTGGTTTTCAGCTATTTCTTTGTACGCCTGGCGGCTTTCGCAGCCTTGGCGGCGCGCTTATCCAATGCCTTCTGGTTCTCCTTATCAAAGTCCAGTCCCTGCCTGGCGCACCTTTCTTTCAATTCCCTGATGCGGATTTCCTCGGCCATGCGGTCGGCTTCCTCCCGCTCCCTTCGCTCCAGCTCGTCGGCAGGAATATACTCGATGCCCTTTGCGGCACACTCAGCCACACGGCGTTCCTGAAGCTCCTTCGATATTTTCGGCATATCATTTTCAATTTTAAATACAAAGCAGAACATAAAAAACACAACAAAACCGACTATGATAAAAGTGCCCTGGTAGGAGAAATTGATCCATCCTGTGGCTGCCGCCGCCTGGTCAGCATAGAGGGCAACGCCTTCCGCAGAGGTGCCGATCTGCTGGGGCTGGGTGTAACCGGTGACCATCAGGCCAAGGTTGAACAATCCCTGAGCTATGCCCACTGCGAACATCATCATGGCGCTGACAAGACCGCCCGAGAGACCATCACAGCGGACGCCGGTCTTCCATTCCACCTGGTCAACCACATCTCCCAGATAGGTCATAATCATGTAGCTGAAAGAAATATTACCGATGGCAGCCAGGGCAGTTCCGGCATAAATCATCGTTCCTTTTCCCACACTGAAGAAGGCCAAAACAGAACCCACAATAGTCAGAACAGAAGTCGTCCAGATTGTCTTGGTGCGGCCAAATTTGAATCCAATACTTGCTCTGGATGCAGGCCCGGAGCTGGTCCCACATTCCGGCCTCCTTATGTACCTCCAGCCGGGCAGCATCCGTATGCTTCATGCCAAGCTGGTTCCTGCGCTCCTCGGTGACACGTTCACGGGTATAAAAATACTGTATGAACGTCGTGCAGGCCGCCAGTATTGCCACAATAGACATACACAAAAGATACCCTTTTGCGTTATCGCCGTTGACAGCCCTGCAGACAGCCGCCAGAATGGTCGGAAACAGGATGGAAACAACACCGGTACCCGCACTGCCCACGATCTGTGCGGCCATGGACAGATTCTTCCGCTGATTCACGTTTCGGGTGGCCACTGCGGGAGAGAGCTCCTTGGACATATTCCACATGGTGTAGGAAACACTGTAGTACAGATTAAAGGCTACAACAATCCAAATCGCCTGGTGGACAGGCTGGGTGAACGGAATCCAGAACAATAGAATCACTGTGATTACAATAAAAGGAGTAGATATGAGCAGCCAGGGACGAACCTTACCCTGGCGGCAGGTGGTAGAGTCGATAATCTTAGCCATGACCAGGTTGGTGACGGCATCAATGATTTTGCTCAGCAGCGGGAACAGCACCATAAAGGTGGCGATCCACGCGCCCTTGGTTGAGTCGAAGCCTATGACGTCGGTAAGATATTGGTTATAGTAGCTGTTGACCACGGAACTGGTCATCATCATACCCCATACACCCAATACATAACCCAGCCACATTTCTTTCCTGGTGGTATTCGCCGATTTGATGCGGGAATCCCATTTGGAACTGGAAAACGCATTGGCCAAAAGCCCCTGTTTTACGGTTTTTGTTGTTCCCATATAATCCCTCCTATAAGTAATAATGCCTCGCCGGATCCGCCCTGCTTTGATCACAGCGATAGTTTCTGATACTTTACATTATAGAAGATATATGTCTCTTTAAAAGCAATATATTTGCTTTGCACACAAAATTGTTGTCTTTATCGGAAATATTGTGCAAAATATTGTTTTTATATCGAATTTATGCTATCATTATTTATAAGATTTATGGGAGAAAGGTTATGGAAACTTTTGCATTCGATTCAAACGAAAAAATCCATTTGTTCAAGGAACTCCTGACCTGCGATTCCACTATCTTTAGCTGGACCTATGATGCGGCAGGGGAACTGCTTGACACGAACTGTGAACATCTGGCGCTGGACAAAATATTCAGCGCAACAGGATGTAAAGAATATATGGTAAACTATGCCAGAACCATGACGGCGCCTCTGCTTCTGTCCGCACCTCTGGGCATCATGTGGTGTGCCGTCATCCAGCGGATTGACGGAGTGCTCCTGCGCCTCCATGTGATCGGACCGGTGTTCAACACAGAGATTCCTTCCATCGGTATCCGGAAAGCTGCGGACCGGTACAATATCCCTCTCTCCTGGCGTTCCGGCTTTATCCACCTGCTCCAAATTCTGCCGGTAATATCAAGCACACTCTTTTTTCAGTACGCCATCATGCTCCATTACTGTGCAACCGGTGAAAAGCTTTCCCGAAGCGACATTCAGTTCCAGCAGGCGGCCAATCCCAGGGAAAGCAACCATATCTCTTCAACAAAAGACCGCCGTCAGGTCTACCAGGCAGAACAGGCCATCCTGCAGAATGTACGGGCCGGAAACCCTGATTACTCAGATGTACTGGAACAGGCTAATCTGCTCAGTAACGGAGTGCACATTTCCACCGAAAATCCTGTCAATCAGGCAAAGACAAGCCTGATTGTCTTTATATCCCTATGCTCCCGTGCCGCCATTGAAGGCGGACTGTCCCCGGAGGCTGCCTACAGTGTGGGCGACAGGTATATCCAGGATCTGTTCCGCTGTGATACGATTTCCGAACTGCGGACCTTAAGCCACAACATGTATGAGGATTTCATTGAGCGTGTCCGAAAATGCAAAGCCGCTTCTAATCTGAGCATACAAATCCGCAGCTGCCGCGACTATATTGATATGCATTTGGAAGAGCCCCTTGACCTGAAGGGGCTGGCAGACCGTGTGGGGTATACCGAATACTATCTTTCAAGAAAGTTCAAGCAGGAAATGAATATCAGCATCGGAGGCTACATCCGCCAGGCCAGAGTGGAACGTGCCAAGGTTCTGCTTACGACTACCGATCTGTCCATTGCTGATATCGCGGAACGCCTGCAGTTCAGCTCCAGTTCTCACTTCAGTGATTCCTTCCGCAGGCTTGTCAATGTGCTTCCACAGGCGTACCGCAGGGAGCATCTCCGAATGTAGCGCCAGAGAGTATGATGCCGATAAGCAATACCCTTATTCCCCTGGCCTTACCTGGCCTTCACAGCCGTTGCTGCGTCCTGGCATACTCTGCGTTCTCCACGTTTTCTGCGTTCTCCGCTTCCTCCGCGTTCTCCAGCTTTTCTTCCTTGTCGTCTTGCTCTTTTCTATTTTCTTGCTCTATTTTGTCTTCTTTCTCTTTTTTGTCTTCCTGGTCTTCTTCCTTGTCCTGCGGGATCCGGTTTACGTCATTGCGTTCGTCAATCAGCTTCTTCACTTCATCTGCAAGCTCTTGGGACGCCTTATCAAGACTGCTCTGTCTCGCCTCTCCAATAACAGCGTCAGCTGCCGACCTCATCATGCTCTTCTTCGTCTGCAGCATGCCTTTCATCGGGTCATCCGCCATATACTTCAGCTTATCTTCCTTTGTTTCCCGCAGAACCTGCAGTCCAAAGCCTCTGAAATCCTTCACGTCCTCATAGTTCAGCGCCATCTCTTCCTGAAAGCTCTGCATCATCTCAGCTATCTGTCCATCCGTGAAAGATGGATCATCAAGAGCCGCCCTGATATCCGAGCTTTTTTGGAGCACATTTCGGGTTATATAATCTGCTTTCTCCAGGAACCAGCGTCCGGACTCTTCTACTCCGGTTAGCATTTCTTCCACCATTCTTTCGCGGTTTATGGAAGATGCTATAAATTGATCCGCCGAATTTTCAATTACATTGCTCACTGAATTCCCCGCATTGGCTGCATCATTACCATTGCCGTCAGCTTTTACCCCGCTGTTTTCCTGATTCTCCTCTGCCTTTTCTGCTTCTTCCATTGTCTTTAGCAGGGTCAGCAGATCCCTGTTGTTTCCATCAATCTCTTCCTTATACTGGGCGGACTGCATCGCCAGCTGCTGTGCTTCCCTCACCCTTCTTTGGCTTTCCTCCATCAGATACCGCTTCTGATCCTGCATGGCTGTCCGCAATTTCAGCTGTTCATCAATGGTTTTTTCCATTAACGACGCATTATAAACCACCTTACTCATTTCCGTTTTGTTATAGGAGGTATTATAATCCGTTATCTGTTTATCGATTTCATTCAGCCTCTCCCGGTATCCTTCCCTGACTTTTTTTGCCAGTTCAGCTTCATCCAGCTGACGGAGCAGCATCCTTTCTTTTTTGGCGCTCTGCGCGTTCTGTACACTCTGGCCGCCCACTCCCGGCTGATCTGTCTGTTGCCTGCCGCGCTTTCTTCCCTCCTGGGAAATCGTCACCCTGCACTCAGGGCCGAACATATTATTGCTTTTTATCTGCGCCTGATTCACGCCCGGAAAGGCATTTCCCTGTATCCCCTTCTCTGCCGCCATCATGCCTGCCGCATTTACAGTTATCGCTCTGATCTGCATATCCTGATTCCTCCACTCCATTGAATGTTTATTGCAATTCCGTTTGCATGGCATACGCTTTCATTTTCAGCTGCTGGCACTTATCATTTTTCACATCTCCTTCAGCGCCTTGGAAAGGTCAACATTTCCCATATCATTTGTCGCCTGCTGTCTGCTGCGCTTTCTTCCCTTCTGGGAAATCGTCACTCTGCACTCAGAGCCGAACATATTATTGTTTTCTATCTGCGCCGGGGGGCTATTCCCCAAAACCTTCCATATATTTATATATCGACCATTTCTCAAGCTTCTAAATGCTTAATTATAAAATATGACTGCATTCGCTTCCCAACGCCCCATCAAGCTTAAAACTCATTATTCAGAAGCAAATAAGCTCAGCCTGTCCCAGGAAAAACCTGCCGTATTGAACTTTCCGCAGGTTAGAAGTTCCTTATGTTCTTCCAGAAATGCCATCAGCGCATCATAGTATCCCGGAAAACAGGTATTGTAAATCTGATGGGTGGTATTCGCATTATCCTCTGATTTTCCCCAGGGCAGAATTACGAAATCTGTCTGATATTTCCCAGACGATATTTCTTTCATAAGCTGGTTTGAAACCAGGTTCTCCACTTCATCCTCCACATATGCGGCAGGCATTCCCAGTTCCATACAGAGCTGTCCGATTGTCAAAGATTCCTGATAGGCTGAAAGCAAAATGTTCTGGGGCAGCTTTCTTTTGGCGCAGCTCATAGGCTCATTATCCGCTCCCGAATCCCCCTGACAGCTGAGCACCAAGGTTCCTGGATTATAGCTTTTTTCTCCATATTTTCTCATGGTATCAAATCCCTCCTTTAACCGCCATATCCCTTGCATTAGAGATATTTCTCTCTTCAGAAAAACGCGGCGGCTTTGATTTCTCAAAAGCCGCCACGTGTGAGCGCATGAAAAGGTATCTGCTAGACGACGGCTTTTTTCTTTCGCCGTCATGCGGCAGATATTTTCAAATGGTGTTAGTCCGTAAGTGTGTTGGTAAGACTATATTGCCACTAAACGGACCGTTCTTATATCTTTATTGCTATGGTAATAATTTACGCCTGTCACCGTCAATACTGCCTCCGTCAGCCGCCTGACCATAGCTTCAGCATTCCGGTAAGCGGCTGAAAACAGTGCGTTATATCTGTTGATATATTTGCTGGCAACCCCACGGTAAAAATTGTACCGTTTTTTGATAAAACTGTGGAATCCGTTCACTGTGTTCAGATGGTAGAAACAGGATTCTTCCGATCTCTGGTTATTGCAGTCCTTAACCGTACAGTCCGCAATTCCCGGAAAGGCATGGTAACTCCTCAGCCCGTCA
>CAJTVB010000020.1 GCA_910579755.1 uncultured Acetatifactor sp.
CAAAGAATCCATTAAGGATATTGGCAATTACCTTGTAGGGAAAAGATGTGATGTGAGATTGAAACAAAATAATTTGCTTTTGGGATTAGGATTTAATAAACCCGGAGGATTTTATTCAGTAACTATTGAAAACATTTCCAATGATGAAGTGATTGCTTGTGATTTGAATAAATGTAAGTATACCAGCAGATTATCAGATGTTTTATATATCAAAGAATGCTAAAAACAAAATTCTAATAGGGGAAAGTCAACAGAAATATGAATATTGTTTTATTCTGCTATTGATAACAGCATCAAGTATTATTATCGCTATTTAGAGGGACGATAACAAAAAGTGTTGCCGCCCCTCTAAATTAATTTCCTGTGCCAGAAGATCCGTATCAAGAAACAGGTGGATGTTATAGCCTTCTCCTTTAATGGTCAGGCTGTGTATTCCCCTCCCATTAAAGCTGAAGGCTTCTCCGTATCCGAATGGCGAAGCCGGAACATGGCCTTTTACAAAACGGTTCCCCCTTTTCAGCGGAATTACGTAGTTTAAGCCGCATTCCTCAAGCAGGGTGAAATCACCATCGCTTGCAAATCCCTTATCCGCTACGACAGTACATCTGTCCGCATAAGCGGTGGACTCTTTGAGTATGTCCGAGAAAGCGGAAACATCAAGAGTGCTTCCAAGGTACTGTTTATAATAAACAGGATATCCAATGTCTCCTCCCAAAGTAAACATATACAGCAGATTGATCTGAGGCTTGTAACGCATTTTGGAATCATATCCGTATTCTGCATTGTCTACAGTGTGGGATGCAGACAGGAGTCTGTGTCCGTCAAAAAGGAGAAACCGTTCATGTTCAGCGACCATTTCCTGCATATAGCTGCGTATTGCGCCCCTCATCCGCCCCAAAGTGTTCAGAAACTCCGTAACAGCATTTGGCATGAAAGAAAGTCCCGGATAGAGATACGATAAAATGCTGTCTTCATAATGGAGCTGCAGCCGCCGGAAACGGCAGTCATATATGGCGCGGATGACCGCTGCCACATAAATGTGTTCCCACAAGTCAGGAAAATATTTCTGCAGTCTGCTGCGCAGCCAATCAGTCCGCTGGTAAACATAATTTATGGCGCCGACTTCCACTACATCATTCAGAACCGGATTAACGCACTCACGCTTTGCCCTGCTCGGAACCAGCCCCTGTTCAGTTATGCTTCCAAGTATTTTCCCGGACTTTTTTCTTGACCTTCCGAGTTGTGGATCATAAACATTACTCCGCTCATATAAATACCAATGCCCCCGGATATACTTGATTTCCGTGTTGACAGGCCGTACAAAATTCAGTACATAATTGGGCTTTTCCACCATAGCTTCCTCCTTACAGCATACCTGATTAGGTATGCTGTAGGGATAACATAGAATGACTAAAGAATCAATGGAAATAGCATATTTTAGGGATTTTTCCAAGTTGTACTAGTCTGGTAGTAGGTTATGGCATACCTAATTGCAATCGTTACAGTTTAATTATAAACTGTCTTAGCAATTATTCTCATAAATTTTTTGACCCCAATTTTGACCCCAATCAAAATGATTTCAAACGGTTTGAAACGGTCTAAAACGTCATTTTTTCGAGTTAAATAAAAAGAAAGAATGCCTGAAACATCACAATTTCAGGCATTCCCAAACATAGCGAGAGGGGGATTTGAACCCTCGACACTGCGGGTATGAACCGCATGCTCTAGCCAACTGAGCTATCTCGCCATACTGTTGTTCTCAATTTGAAAACAACACGGTTCAAAATCAACCGACTCATTTAGTATACCTCGAAGAATAGCATTTGTCAACCACATTTTTCTATTTTTGCACTTTTTCTGTTATTAAAGTGTTACTTTACGCTTCCTCCGCTTCGGTCTCCCCATCTGCAATGGCAAACGCAATATTGGTTGCATGGTCTGCCACTCTCTCCAATCCGGATACAATATCGGAAAAGATCATGCCGGCTTCCGGTGAGCATTCTCCTCTCGTCAGGCGCTCTACATGGGTCTTTTGCAGCTTCTTTTCCATGGCATCCACCTGATCCTCCAGCCGGATAATATCCTTCATATGGCTTTCGTCGCTTCTGGCAAACATATTGATTGCATACTGAATCAGCTGGTTTACCAGGTCCAGCATTTGGCCCAGTTCCTTTTGTGCCTCTTTGCTGAAGAACATGCCCGTCTCTTGGCGCAGCTTTGCTGCATCCGCCACATTTTCCGCATGGTCGCCGATCCTTTCGATGTCGTTAACCACATGGAACAATGCGCCCAGGCTGTTTAGGTCCTCTATGGGCAGCGTGGTCTGATTGATCTTCACAAGGTAATCCGTAATGGCATGATTCAGGAAATCAATATTTTTTTCCACCTCATACACCTCCCGGATATCTTCCTCATCCAATGTGATCAGCGCGTTCATGGCCCGATTCAGGTTTTCATTGGCCAGAGACGCCATACGATCCAGCTCGCGCATGACCTCCACCACAGCCGTAGCCGGGTTGAATACCACCTTGTCACCTATGTATTTCAGCTGATAGCTCTCTCGGTAATTCACATTTCTGTCCTCTCCCGGCACGCACAGACAGGACAGCCTGACAATCCACTTGGAGAATGGGAACAGAACGATCACCTGGAATATTTTGATCATCGTGTGGGCATTTGCCACAAATCTTCCGTTATCGGAGGAAACGGCCCAGATCAGCTTCATGACAGGTCCCTGGGCAACAAACAGAATCACATACAGCACTGCCGTTCCGATCACATTAAACCAAAAATGAATCAAAGCCGCTCTCTTGGCATCCTTTTTTCCCGCCAGTGATGCTAAAAGAGCCGTGGAACATGCGCCGATGTTACAGCCCAATATAATATACAGACAGATATTCAGCGCCAGCAGATCCTGATTGGCCAGAAGCAGAACAATACTGACCGTCACAGAGGAGCTCTGAATCACGGTAGTCAGCACAAGTCCCACCAGAGTCGCCACCAAAGGGTTCCTCAAAGAGCCCAGCAGATTTACCACCTCCGGCACATCTCTCATGCTTGCCATAGAAGCAGACATAGTGCTCAATCCCAGAAAAAGAATTCCGAAGCCTATAATAATCTCCGCAAATTTTTTTACCTTTTCTTTTTTGCAGAACATGACGGCCAGAACTCCGGCCAAAAGGATGACGGGAGCATAGGCAGACAAATTGAAAGAAACCAGCTGCGAAGTTACAGTGGTACCGATATTAGCTCCAAAGATTACACCGGCCGCCTGATACAAATTCATCAATCCCGCGTTCACAAAGCTGACAACCATGGCCGTACAGGCGGAAGAAGACTGAATAATGGCAGTAAATACAACCCCCACCACCATACCGGAAAAACGGTTTGTGGTAAATATTTCCAGAATCCGGCGCAGCCTGGCGCCGGCCACCTTCTCAATGGAATCGCTCATTACGCGCATTCCAAACAGAAAAAGTCCCAGTCCTCCGGCCATTGACAAGAGTATATTGATATTCATCCTTTGTTTCCCTTCCAATCGGTTAATGGAACACTACATATTATATTTGACGCCTGCCCGGATATCCTCCTCCAGCTGCCGCCGCAGAGCTTCCACGCTTTCAAAACGCTGTTCCGGCCTGCGGAAGCTGTGAAGATAAACCTCAATAAGCATATCATACATATCTCCGCCATAATCATAGAGGTATGACTCCACTCCCAGAGTTTTCTCGCTGGTGACCGTAGGCTTATACCCCACATTACTCACGGCCCGGTACAATTTGTCCTTACAGCGCACCTGCGAAAAATACACCCCCGCCGGCGGCAGCAATTTACCTGAACCAGGGATAATATTCACTGTAGGAAATCCTATGGTACGGCCAAGCTGCTTTCCTCTTACCACTCTTCCGGCAACCATGTATGGCATGCCAAGAAGCCGGTCTGCAAGCTCCATGTTCCCTGCTTCCACTTGGGAACGAACGTATGTGGAGCTGACCTCACGGTCCTCCAGGCACACCTTATCAATAATCCCCACGCCAAACCCCAGCTTCAGCCCCATTTGCCGCAGAAGCTCCGCGTTCCCTGCTCCCCGGGCTCCAAAGGACAAATCCTTCCCTGCAGCCAGAAAGCTGACGTTCATCCGTCTGACAAGCACTTCCGACACGAAGGTCTCCGGAGCCATGGCAGCTGTCTCACGGTTCAAAGGGAACTCTACTAAAATATCCACTCCCATGCGCTCAAACAAAAACCGCTTTTCCTCTTTTGTGGTCAGCTCTCTTCCGTCGGATCCTCCGAAAAACACTGCAGGTGCAGGGTCAAAAGTAAAAACACAGGCAGCCAGACCATCCTTTTTTCGGGATAATATCTCGTCCAGAAGCCGCCTGTGGCCGATATGTATCCCGTCAAACTTGCCAATGGCAGCCGCCGTTTCCTTGTTCAGATAAAAATCCAATGTATTGGCAATGATTTCCAAATATATTCACTCTTTCTCCAAAAACATTTTCACAGGCTTGTACTTCTCTAAAGTCAAGTCGTAGGCATATATACCTGCAAAGCTTTCGTCCGGCCTGTAAAAGCGCACCCACCGTTTTGGAGCGAAGCACTCCTTTTCCAATGTCTGCTCCGGTCTCACAGGATTTCCGTTATCTAAAAGCCGCAAAGCATCTTTTCTCACATGAAGCATGGGACAGTCTGTAAAAACACTGTCCACAGGACGAAGGCATTGATGGATTCTGCCCTCATCCTTCAGCTTTTGAAGCTGCCCCAGGGTCAAAGCCTCTTCCAGTACAAACTGCCCTACTCTGGTCCTTTTCAGACTCTGCATGGTTCCGCCGCAGCCTGCTCTTGCACCTATATCGGCACAAAGGGTGCGGATATAGGTACCCTTGGAGCAGGATACCCGAAGGGTTATCACCGGAAGCCGGCAGTCCAGCACCTCCAGACTGTAAATCTGCACCGGACGCGCTCTGCGCTCCACCTCTTTTCCCTCTCTTGCCAGCTCATACAGCTTCTTGCCGTTCACCTTAAGCGCTGAATACATGGGCGGCGTCTGCTCATATTCCCCCAGGAAGCTCCGGCAGATCCTGTGGATCTCTTCCTCTGTAATCTCCACAGAATGCTCTGCCGTCACACGTCCCGTGGTATCCTGCGTATCCGTCTCCACTCCCAGAAGGAGCTCCGCCACGTATTCCTTATCCCGATCCGCCAGCATATCGCAAAGCCTTGTGCCAGTCCCCAGACACACCGGCAACACACCCACAGCCGCCGGGTCCAGCGTTCCCGTATGTCCCACTTTTCTTTGACCGCAGATTCCCCGAAGCTTTGCCACCACGTCATGGGAGGTAAAGCCCGCTTCCTTATTCACTATAATGATACCGTTCATCCCTGCCTCCCACAGCGCAAGCAGTCAACACCCCCCGCGGGAATCAGGAACCGCTTGAAAATTCATTCTTCATACTTCCAATTGCTTTGAGATATGTAGCGACAGATTATTCACACAATCGTAAAAATTCCCTTTCAAGGTACATCCCGCCGCACGCGCATGGCCGCCGCCGCCAAAATAGGCCGCCACCTCTGCCACATCCACCTTATCGCTGGAGCGCAGGCTCACTTTGTATTCCTGCACACCTGTCTGATACATAAAAATAGCGCAGTCCACATCCTTGATATTTCTCAATTGATTTACAATACCCTCGAAATCCTTAGGCTCCACGTTATAAAAATCCATGGTCTTCTGATCCACCGCGCTGACAATGCATCTTCCCTCCATGAACCGGATGCTCTCCATAAGCGCCCGGCCCATAATCTGGGCCTGCAGATAGGTCCTCTGATAAAAGGTTTCTTGAATCAGACGGGAAAAGTCAAAACCATAGCTGATCAGCCGGGCTCCCTTCTCCATCGTGGACGGCGTGGTGTTAGAATACTGGAATACACCGGTATCATGTATTATGCCTGTATAAATAGCCATGGCAATATCACGATCCATCTTATCCTCTTCCATCAAATCAAAAAGAATCTCACAGGTGGATCCCACAGAAGGCAGAACCAGATTGATATCGCCGGTTCCCGTATTGCTTACATGATGATCAATATTTATCCTCTTACCCGCCGATCTAAAATACTTTTCCGCTCCGCCCAGTCTGTCTGCGGCAGTATCCAATACAAAAAATATATCAAAGGGCACTTTATCCGCGAAATCGGAATCAATCTCCTCAAACCCCTTTATCTCATTGAAAATCTCCGCCGGCTTTTCCAGAAGCACCTTCACCTCTGCCTCCGGCATGCACTTCCGAAGATATAACTGCAAGCCAAGAACCGCACCCACGCAGTCTCCGTCCGGCCTCACATGACCGCTGATGCCGATCCTCTTCGCTCCGCTGCACTCTTTTAATAAATCCATTTTCATAATTTAATGTCCTATTCCTCCTTGCTGCCTGCGGCTTCCTGCCATTCACCGTCCTATTCTTCCCGGCTGTTCTCATCCGCAGAAGCATCTTCCGTCTCTGCTTTGGCAAAGACAGCTTCATTTTCTTCCCCCGCTGGAATACTGCCGGGAATATCTTCATATGCTCCGGTCTTCATCACTTCGTCGATCCGACGGGACATATTGACCCCATACTCAATGGACTGATCCATCACAAAGGTAATCTCCGGCGTATTGCGCAGATTGATGGTCCTCGCCAGCTGTCTCCGGATAAACCCTTCCGCACTTTTCAGTCCCTGCCAAGTATCCTCCCTGGCAGCCTCGTCTCCCAGCACGCTGATCCAGGCCTTGCAGCTCTTCAAATCCGGAGCCACCTGTACCGATACGACGCTTGTCCAGGGACTGATCCGGGGATCCTTGATCTCTCCCCGGATAATCTCGGCCAAAACACGCTGCACTTCCCCGTTAATACGGGTGTTTTTTACACTGTTTTTTCTCATTTCTTCAGTCTGACTCCCTTTTGCCTGCCTGGGGCAGGCCCCAAATCAGGATTTTCATTTGGAGCGCCCCGATTTAGCGGGGCACCTCCACCATGTTATACGCCTCTACTACATCCAACTCCTGTATCTGGTCAAAGCCTTCAAACACAAGTCCGCACTCAAAGCCTTCTTTTACTTCCTTTACATCATCCTTAAATCTCTTCAGGGATGCCAACGCACCCTCATAGATCTGAGTGCCCTCACGGCTGATGCGCACCTTGCAGCCTCGCTGAAGTATGCCGTCCATCACATAGGAACCGGCAATATTGCCGATCTGGGAAGCCTTGAAGATCTGGCGCACCTCCGCGTGACCGATAACCTTCTCCTCAAAGACAGGATCCAGCATACCCTTCATGGCCGCCTCCACATCCTCGATGGCCTGATAAATCACACGATACAGTCTCACGTCAACGCCCTCTCGCTCCGCCGTAGCCTTTGCCGTAGCGTCGGGTCTTACATTGAAGCCGATAATTATGGCGTTGGATGCGCTGGCCAGCGTCACATCGGATTCATTAATAGCGCCAACGCCTCCATGGATGCATTTTACTACTACTTCTTCATTTGACAGCTTCAGCAGGGACTGCTTCACCGCCTCCACGCTGCCCTGGACATCCGCTTTCACGATCAGGTTCAGCTCCTTCAGATTGCCCTCCTTAATCTGGGAGAACAGATCATCCAGCGACATCTTGGATTTTGTCTCCTCCAGCATCTTCTCCTTATTCTGGGCAAGGTAGGTCTCCGCATAGGATTTTGCGGTTTTGTCACTGTCATGAGCCAGGAACACCTCTCCTGCGCTGGGCACATCGGACAGTCCCAGAATCTCCACGGGAGTGGAAGGATCCGCCTCCTTGACTCTTCTTCCCTTATCATCGATCATGGCTCTCACTTTACCATGGCAGGCTCCTGCGGAAATAAAGTCGCCCACATGAAGCGTTCCCTTCTGTACCAGGACGGTAGCCACAGGTCCTCTTCCTTTGTCCAGCTCTGCCTCGATCACAAGACCTCTGGCACGTCTGGAAGGATTGGCCTTCAGCTCCAGAATATCCGCCGTGAGCAGAATGGTCTCCAAAAGATTCTCCACACCTTCTCCGGATTTTGCAGACACCGGAACGAATTCCGTGCTTCCACCCCAATCTGTGGCAATCAGCTCGTATTCCGTAAGCTCCTGCTTCACCCGCTCGATATTCGCGCTGGGCTTATCGATCTTATTTACAGCCACAACAATCTCTATGCCTGCAGCCTTGGCATGGCTTATGGCCTCCACCGTCTGAGGCATCACGCCATCGTCTGCCGCCACCACCAGGATAGCAATATCCGTGGAATTGGCCCCGCGCATACGCATGGCAGTAAAGGCCTCATGTCCCGGTGTATCCAGGAAGGTAATTTTTCTTCCGCCTACATTTACAGTATACGCACCAATGTGCTGTGTGATACCACCGGCTTCTTTATCTGTAACATTTGTCTTTCTGATAGCGTCCAGCAGGGAGGTCTTTCCATGGTCCACATGCCCCATAACACAGATTACAGGAGGTCTTTCCACCAGGGCGCTTTCATCCTCCTCGTCCTCCTTCAGCAATTCCTCGATCACATCGACTTTGACCTCCCGCTCACAGAGAATATCATATTCCATGGCAATATTCTCCGCATCCTCATAGGAGATCTCCTGATTTACGGTCACGATCTTCCCTTCCAGGAAAAGCTTTTTCACAATAACGGAGGGCTGAAGCTTCATTTTGTCTGCCAGATCCTTGATGGTGATCATCTCAGGAAGAATGATTACCTTGATAGCCTCCTCTGCAACCTCTTCCTTCTTCTTTTCCGGCCTGATAAAGCGTCCGGGTCTGTTCTTTAACGCCTCGTCTTCCTCGTAAATATGATCTTTCCTGGAACGTTTGTCTTTTTCCTGGCTGTTAGCGCGTCTCTTATCTTCATCGCGCCTCTTTTCCATGTCTTTGGCCGGAGCTTCTCCAGCAAAGCCTTTCCCTGATCTGTTATCTCCAAATCGATTTCCCGATCCAGCATTGCCACGGTTATCGCGCAGTGCACCGTTAAACCCACGGCCACCGCCCTGGCCGCTGCCCGGACCACGCCGATCACCCGAAGCTCCGTCAAAGCCCGGTCTGCCATTTCTCTGAAATCCATTTTGTCTGTCGCCCGAAGGTCTGCCATTTGTGCCGCTGCCTCCTCTTCCCTGGAACTGTCCACGCTGAGGTCTGTCACCGGAAGGTCTGCCGTCCTGAGAACGTCCGCCCTGAGATCTGGAATCACGGTTCCGGTTGTCCTGGTAACGGCCGTCCTGTCCCCTGTTATCCTGTCCCCGTCCATCCCGGAAGGGTCTGTCACCGGAAGATCTGCCGTCCTGAGAACGTCCGCCCTGAGATCTGTTCTCGGAGGATCTGAATCCCTGGGATCTGTTTTCCGAAGACCGTCCCTCCTGGGATCTGCCGTCCTGACGCCTGGTATCCTGATTTCTGGTTTCCTGAGGCCTTCCCTCCTGATATTTGGCTTCCTGGGACCGGCCTTCCTGACCTCTTCCCTCCGAAGCTTTTACTTCCTGGGGCCTGGACTCCTGCAAATTCGCAGTCTGCGCCTGTGCGGCCTCCCGGCCTTGGAGCTGAGCCTGCACGGCCTCCTGAGCAACGGCTGTCTCCGGTTTTTCCACCTGTTCCTGACGGGGCTTAGGCTGGGGCCTGAAGGGCACCATCTGCACACTGGGAGTAGGAGAAGGCGGCGTCAGGGGCTTGATGGGACGCACGGGAGGCTGAGGTCTTCCCGAAACCCGGTTACCCAAATATCCGCTCTGGGTCCTTCCCTGACCTCCCTGGTTCTGGTTTCTCTGGCTTCCCTGATTTCCCTGGCCCTGGGCTCTCTGGCCTTGCTGATTTCTTTGGTTCCCCTGATTCCCCTGGCCTCCCTGAGCTCTGCCGCCGTTTCCGCCGGCGCCCTGACCGGACCGCTGTCCCTGCATCTTGGAATTCTGAGGATTGCTCACAAAAATTATATTCTTTTTCTTCTTGGGGACAGGTGTTGTTCCTTTCCCGCTGTTTTTTTCCGATCCAGCCTTTTCTCCCGAAACAGGCTTCGGATTCTGTGCATCCGTTCTCACAGGTTTCTCTTTCCCCTCCCCTGACTCTTTCTCTGCTTTTGATCCGCTTTCCGCCTTTGGCTCTTTCTCCGCCGGCTTCTCAGCTCCTGATTTCTTTCCCGTATTCGGCTCCTTCTCCGCCGACTTCCCGGTCCCTGATTCCTTCCCTGCCTTTGGCGCCTTCCCCGCCGGCTCCTGGGCTTCTGATTTCTTTCCCGTATTCGGCTCCTTTCCTGCCGCCGGATCTTTTTCCGCCGGCTCCTTTTCCTGCTTCGGTTTCTTTGCCGCCGGCTCCCCGGAAGTCTGGACATCTTTTGCGCTCTTTCCAAACGCCTTCCGCACCAGCTGTGCCGCATCCTCCTCTATGGAACTTTGCGCCGCCTTGGCTTCAATACCCTTTTCCTGTAAAAAACTCAATATATCTTTGCTTTGTTTATCCAGTTCCTTAGCAAGTTCATGTACCTTTATCTTCGCCATGCCTTCCTCCATTTCTGCCGCAAGCGGCTTTACTTCCCTTCCAATAGTCTGATAATTGCTTCCGCTAATCCTGCATTACATACGCCGATCGATGACCGCAAGTCTTTTCCGATGGCCCCGCCAAGCTCCTCCTTCGTCCCAAAGGTGAATGATGGCACATGATAAAATGAGCACTTATCGGTAAACAACTTCCTGGTATTATCAGACGCATCCTCCGCAATGATCACCAGCATGGCGGAGCCTCTTTTGATCGCCTCCAGGGTCTGAAACTCACCACTGACCAGATTGCGCCCTTTCATGGCAATTCCCAAAAGCGAAAAAATCTTATTCTGCTTCAAGCTTCTCAAACTCCCCCTCTAAAGTATCATACACTTCACCGGGAATCTTCATTTTAAAGGAGCGCTCCAAACCTTTATTTTTTCTGGCCTGCTGCAGGCATTCCCTGCTCCTACAAACATATGCGCCTCTTCCGTTCTTTTTGCCTGTTATGTCCAGAGAAATATCGTTTTCGGCTGTTTTCAGGATCCTCAGCATATCCTTCTTCCCTTTCATCTCGCCACAGCCCACGCACTGTCTCAAAGGAATTTTTTTTGCCATTAATTTTCCTCTCTGTCCTCCTGATAACCCTCCTCCGGGTACTGGTCTATGTCTTCATGCTCAGGCTCCGCATAAGCGCCGCCGCTCTCACGCTCTGAATCTTCATATGCGCCGCCTTCATATTCGGGTTCCTCATATTCTACGCTGCCTTCATATCCGGCTTCCTCATATTCTCCGTCACCTTCAATCCCGGCTTCTCCGTAGCTGTCCTCCTCATAGCCTTCGTACTCATCATACTCCTCTTCCATATAATCCTCATAACGGAATCCGGGAGCATCCTTCGCCTGAGTCTCTGATTTGATATCGATCTTGTAGCCTGTGAGCCTGGCTGCAAGTCTGGCGTTCTGCCCTTCCTTACCGATGGCCAGAGAAAGCTGATAATCCGGAACCACCACCTTGGCGGTCTTTTCATCCGGATCCGCGAAAACTGCTACAATTTTCGCGGGAGACAGGGCATTCTGGATCAGATTGCCCGGATTGTCGTCCCAGTTCACAATGTCGATTTTTTCTCCGCGAAGCTCTTCCACAATGGCATTGACTCTGGCGCCGTTCATACCCACACAGGAGCCTACGGCATCCACATTGGGATTATTGCTCCACACGGCAATTTTGGTGCGGCTTCCCGCTTCTCTTGCAATGCTTCTGATTTCCACCGTACCGTCCTTGATCTCCGTCACTTCGGACTCAAACAGCCGCTTTACCAGCTCCGGATGGGTGCGGCTCACATTGATTCTGGGGCCCTTGGGTGTGTTTTTTACCTCCAGAATGTACACCTTAATCCGCTCCGTAGGCCGGAAGATTTCTCCCTTCACCTGCTCACTTTCATTGAGCATGGCGTCCGCCTTGCCCAGATTGATGCTGATATTCTTTCCCACATAACGCTGCACCACACCGGTGACTACATCCTTTTCCTTCTCAAAATACTGATTAAAGATAACGCTGCGCTCTTCCTCACGAATCTTCTGGAGAATCACGTTTTTAGCATTCTGGGTGGCAATGCGTCCGAATTCCTTCGATTTGATCTCCACATGGAGCATGTCTCCCACCTGAGCTCTGGCAGAGACCTCTCTTGCATCCTCCAGGGCAATTTGCAGGCAGTCGTCCTCCACATCATCGGCAGTTTCCACCACCTCTTTTTCCGCATACACCAGAAAATCACAGCTCTCACGATCTATTTCCACATGTACATTGTCCGCCTTGCCAAAGTGGTTCTTGCAGGCAGTCAACAGCGAATTCTCTATGGCTTCAAACAGCGTTTCCTTGCTGATCTCCTTCTCCTTTTCCAAAATGTCCAGCGCTTCCATCAATTCCTTGTTCATCATTTCCTCCATTCCGGCCTTCTGCCATATTCTGTTTATCGGTTATGTCCGTTTATCCTGTCAATTCGCTTTTTGTAATCTCCTGTCAAAAATCCAGGGCCAGACGGATCAAAGCAGTCTCCCCCCGCCGGAAGGTTCTGGTGCCCTGCTCCTGGGCAATGGTGATCTGGTCCCCGTCAAAACTCTCCAGAATTCCGGCAAATTCCTTGCACTGATCCACCGCCTTGAAAAGCCGTATCTCTACCTGCTGTCCCAGAGCGGCCTGAAGATGCTTATCCTTTTTCAGTGTACGCCCCAGTCCCGGACTGCTGACCTCCAGAATATAGGCATCCGGAATAAAATCCTCCCGATCCAGCTCATCGGAAAGAGCCCTGCTCACATTCTCGCAATCCTGTATCGTCACACCCTCAGGCTTGTCTATGTAGGCCCGAAGATAATATTCACTGCCTTCCTTCACATATTCCACATCATAAATAGATACTCCCCAGCGCTGTGCTATGGGCATCAGCAGCGCCTCCGTTTTCGATTCGTAGTCTGCCCTACGGGACATTTTCTGCCTCCTCAAAACTCTCTAACATGCAAGTAAGAGTGGCCGTCAAGCCACTCTTACTTTAATCATCATTAACAAATGCAGTATACTCCCAAAATCAGGAAAAGTCAACAGATTTGCAATATTTTTTTACACCAGTATGCCTTCTGCCGCTCCGATCAGACCACCGTCCAGGATCACCTGCTTTGCTCTCTTCTGAAGCCCCGTCTGTTCCGGAAGATCCTGTGCCTTTGTATTTGAGGGAACCCGGAACAGCCACTCCATATAGCCCGTATCCTCCCTGTGCTCTTGGACAATGCGGAAACGGTCCTGAAACGCCCGTATATTGGAATTCTCCGGCAGCAGCGGCCTCAGGGCCGGCGATAGCAGCCAGGATTCGCAGGCGAAGCTCCCTCCGGAATATTGGGGATAGTGTCTTTCCAGAAAAGTGCCGGCCTGCCTCAGAGATTCATCCACCGCTGCCCTGGAAAGATCCGCATCCGAAGGAATGTGGATGCCCACCGACGGTTCGCTCCCCTCCAACAGCTCATATTCCAGTTCCCCTATCCGAAAGATTCTCATGCTGATCTGCCGCCAGGTCCACCAGCCCCGGTCAAAAAACATGCGCCCGTTTTTTACCCTGCACTCTTCGAGGAATCTGGAAAAACACTTCATGGTGTCCGTAAAAATTTCCATGGGAATCTGTTTCTCCCGGTATTTTGCCGCGGTTCTTCGGGCACATTCCAGCTGACAGTATAGCATTTTAATGTGATTCTCGTCCTCCGAAAGACAGCTGCACAGCTCCTCATAAGCCTCCTGGGCCGTATCTCTGTCCGTCAGCCGCTCCAGCAAAACAGATATTGGGCCCACATCCAGTTCACTGCCTGTCCGCTCCAGGATCATTACCATCTCCGGCTCCAGCCCGATCAACCGATACAATTCCTGTAATTCCATATTCCTCTCCTCCTCAAAACCATTGGGCAGAATGCAGGCCATTACGTCCTGCGCGGCGCCTGCGCTGTAGACCCGCGCCGAATCAGCACGGGAAGCGTGGTCTGAGACTGCACCACCAGCTGAGGCTTTTTTATTCTCCGAAGCACCAGCTTGGCCGCCTGCTCTCCCATATCATACATATCCAGATTCACTACCGTAAGCTCCGGCTCCATGACCCTGGAAAAGGGGAAATCGTCAAAGGTGATAACCGCCGTCTCCTCCGGTATCCTGACGCCGGATGCCTTCAGCGCTCCCACGCATCCAAAAGCAATATACTGATTGGCGCAGATAACCGCATCGGGAGGCTCTGGCAGCCCAAGCAGCACTTCCGCCTCCTGTCTCCCGCCTGCACTGTCAGCCCTTCCCACCCGCAGATATTCCTCCGGCAGCCTTCCGTTCAGGGCCGCCATGACGCCGTTTTTCCGGTGAGCCGAAATCCGATCCTCCTCCGGTCCCCCGATAAAAGCGATACGCTCGTATCCGCACTGCAAAAGATGTCTCGCGGCGGTTTCTCCCGCCACGCTGTTATCCGTGTCGATCCAGCACAGATGATTGGAAAAATCAGGCATTCCTACAACAATATATGGCACCTCCGATTCCGCCAGCAACCCTGCGGCCTCCCGGGAGACCACCGACGCATGCAGAATGGCTCCGTCCACGTACTCACTGCGCAGAAGCTCGTCAAAATGCCCGCACAGCTCCTCGGCGCTGGCTTTTTTTACAATCAGTCCGTATCCTTTTTGAGACAGCGCGCTCTCAATCCCCGCCAGAATCTCGAAAAGATGAGGATTGTCAAATCCCACCCCATGCTGCATCCGGGCCAAAAACAATATGGTTTTTGTAGACCGGGAAGCAAAGCTCTGGGCACGCCGGTTAGGCAGATACCCCATCTCCCTGATCACCTCGTTGACCCGGTCTGTGGTCTCCTTGGATATGGTATAAGAATTGTTTAAAACCTTGGAAACGGTAGCCTTGGATACCCCGGCAGCCGCCGCCACATCCCGGATGGTCACACTCATGCAGAATCCTCCCCGCTGTTTTCCTTTCGAACAACCAGAAATCCCATAGGCTCCAGTGCTTCTCCCCCCCAGCCCTTCTCCCAGAGGATTTCGCCCCGGGCCAAATCCCCGGAAATAGATGCCTCCCTATACTGGTTATTCAGAAACACTGCGATACACTCCCTTTCGTCCTCCCGGCAATATCCGTACAGCCCCTGTCCGGGCCGGGCCAACAAGGTATGCCACCCGCCCCGCCGCAGAGCGCTGTAACGCCTGCGCAGACTTATGGCCTTTTTGTAAAAATCTCTTAAGCCTCCCGGCTGGTCCCTCCAGTCCATGGGGCGCCGGTACTCCTCCTCCAGAATTCCGCACAGCCCTGCCTCATCCCCATAAAATATAGAAGGAATTCCCATAAAGGTCATCTGAAAAAGCACTGCCAGCTCCATTATATCACTATTCTCCCCGCAAAGGGAATAGAATCGACTGACATCATGGCTGTCCAGCACATTCAGCTGCGCATATAATGCGTTCAGCTTATACCGCATCCGCATATTGGTCACGCGTCCGTCAAATTCTGCCGCATCGATGGACGCTTCCGCAAAGAAACGCCGGCAGTGCTTTCTGAAATCATAGTTCATGGTTGAATCAAATATATTTTCATTGATCCAATGTCCTGCACTCTCCCAGACCTCGCCGATCAGCAGACAGTCCGGTGCTTCTTCCCTGACTGCCCTGCGGAAATCCCTCCAGAACCCGTCGTCGATCTCGCTGGCCACATCCAGCCGCCAGCCGTCAATACGAAATTCCCGCACCCAATATCGCCCTACATTGCAAAAATATTCCGCTGTCTCCCTATTTCGGGTATTGGTTTTCGGCATCATCCTCTCATAGCCGAAGCATTCGTAGGAAGGATACTCCTCCGGATCCTTCGGCCTGACCACGGGAAACTGTAGACCGTAAAACCAATCCTTGTAGGGAGAAGCTTCCCCCTTTTGCACTACATCCTCGAAGGCAAAAAAATTCCATCCTACATGATTGAACACACCGTCAATAATCACTCTGACGCCAGCCTCATGGCAGGCCTCCACCAACCCCCGGAATTCCTCATCTGTTCCAAAACAGGGATCTACATGATAGTAATCAAGAAGATCATATTTATGATATTCACCTGCGGCGAAAATAGGATTCAGATAGATACAGTTAATCCCAAGCCCTGTAATATAATCCAGATTCTCCCAAATCCCACGTATGGTCCCCCCCAGTCGTCCCCGGGTCTTTTTACCGTTCCACTCCTTTTCCGCACCCTCACCGGAAATGCTGCACCGCCCATCCGCAAAGCTGTCGGGAAAAATATTGTACACCACCGCATCCGCCGCCCATCCGGGAGGTGCCGTAATATCTCCGGGATGATTAAAGGGCAGCTGATAATACTCGGAGCGGTCATCCACCAGGCTTTCACTAAAAAAATCTCCATAATAAAGAATTGTTTTCTTTCCGTCGTCCAGCTCAAAGTAATAGCACAGCCGTTTAAAGGGACTGTCTAAAATAACCTGAAAATAGTCGAACCACTGGTCCCATGCCTCCAGCTCCATAGGCGCTGAGAAAAAATCCACAGGTGTCCTCCGGCAGGCCCGGTCACCATAAAAAAGCGTGCATCTGCGCAGATCGTTTCTCCCTGCCCGCAGCCGCAGCACAATGTGGGCAGGATCAATCCCATGAGCATCCTGGGACATGGGGATATGTCTGATAGCCGAAAAATTCATATTAACCTCCACGCCGCGTCTCTTGCGGCAACGTGATGCAAAATTTGCACAGGCGATTTCGCATCTGCGGCCCAATTAAGGCCTGCCGGCTTCTCACCCCTTTACGCCGCCGGCCGTCAACCCTGAAGTCATATACCTTTGAATGGCAAAAAACACCAGCAGAATCGGAAAACTGATCACCAGAGAGGCCGCCGCAAACACCGGCCAGCTTCCGCTGATTTCCGTGGCCTGCAGAGAATAGAGCCCTGCCGCCAAAGTATAGTTTTCGGCTCCTGTCATAAAGGTAGTTGCAAACAGATATTCATTCCATACATAAATTAAAATCATAACCGCCGTCACAAGAATACTGGGTCTGGCCAGGGGCATCACCACACGGGAAACCAGCGAAAAACTGCCCGCTCCGTCAATGGACGCCGCCTCCTCGATCTCCTGGGGAATGGAGTCAAAATATCCTTTCATGTTGAGCAGAGCGAACACTGCCATGGTACCGGCATAAATCAGAATCAGCCCCAGCCGGTTGTCCACCAGTCCTATAGGGCCAAGCAGCTTATAAATGGCAAACATGGACAGCACCGATGGAAAGGAATACAACAGAATCAAAGCCTTCAAAATGGCATTTCTTCCTGCAAAACGCCTTCTGGAGAAGACATAGGCCGCCGGGACACCCACTGTCAGCGACATAGCCAGTGTAGCCGCAGCCAGTATCATACTGTTTTTCAGCCAAAGCATCACCGGATAGTCCGTAAATACCGCCAAATAATTATTCAGAGTAAAGCTTTCCGGAATAAACCGGAAATTGGATCCCAGCAGACTGTTTTCCGCATTCAGAGAAACAGATACCGCATAAAGCACCGGAATCAGCGTCAGAAAGCACAGCCCTGTAAAAAACACATGAAGACACACTTGGCCGGCTCCACGCCTGATTTTTTTTGAGGTTCTAATCTTCATATTTACACCCCTGTGTGCGCTCTGCCGCGCATACTCTCCTTTTTTCTTCTGCCGGTCAGCAGGGAAAAACCGATCAAAATCACAAAAATCAGAATAGAGATCGCCGAGCTGTACCCGTAATTATTTGTTATAAACGCGTTTTCATAGGCATAGGTCAGAATTGTGTGTATATTGGCTCCTGTGCGTGCTCCCGACTGACAGGTGAGCAGATAAACCACATCAAACTGCTTAAATGTAGTAAATACAGTAATCAGCACCGAAGGAGCAATGATCTGCCGGATGGCCGGAATCGTGATATATGCCGCCCGCTGGAACCAGCCTGCTCCGTCCAGCACCGCGCTCTCATAACAGCTGCGGTCCACTGCCTGGAGTGCTCCGTCCATAATCATGATCATAAAGGGCAGGGCCAGCCAAAGATTTACCACACTACAGCAGATAAATGCAGACACATCTCCAGCCAAAAATCGTACTGGATCCATACCCAGCTTCTCTATCCACTGATTCAACAGGCCGAACTGGGAATTAAACATCCCTGTTTTCCACAGCAAAATAGACACATATCCCGGCATGGCCCAGGGGATCATCAGAAGTGTTTTGTAGATCCTGCGCCCCCGGAAATTCTGAATATTCAAAAGGCTTGCCAGTACAAACGCAATCACCAGCTGCAGTATCATGCTGACCACCGTCCACAGAACCGTGCGGAGCAGGGCTGACAGAAAACCCGAATCAAAGACAAACAATGCATCCTTGTAATTTTTCAATCCCACAAATTCAAAATCAAACCAATGATATACATTCATATTGGTGAAAGAAATGTATGCCGTATACAATATGGGAAAAATAATAATCAACAAAATCAGGATTAAGGACGGACCGCTGCACAGATAGGCCCACAATGTATTCTTGCTTTTCTTTTTCATAGACCGCTACCTCATCTGCTGAATCAGTTTCAGCGACTGTTCCTGGGCGTCCTCCGCACTGGAGCGCACATCCTTTCCGCTCATATTCACATCCACCAGCAGCTTCTCCGCCACCGTCCACATCACGTCCATCTCCGGCATGTTTGGCATGGGCTCCGCATTCTGGGCCGTCTCATACATAGCCATTACCATATCATCCTCCGCCACCTGAGGATCATCATAGCAGCTGATTCTGGCAGGCGCGCATCCGCTGGCCCGGGCCATGGAGATTCCCACAGAGTCATCAGCCAGCGCCTCCAGCACCTTTTTGACAGCATCGTGCTTTTTCTCTGCCGCCACCCGGAGAACGTGAACTCCCTGTACGCCGGAATAGGGGGAAATCGGCTTTCCTGTCTCTTCCACCACCGGCATGGAAGCTATTCCCAGATCGATTCCGGCCTCCCGAACCGCGGCCACAAGCCATGGACCGCCTATGGTAGAATGGGCCTTTCCTTCACGGAAAAGTGTATTCACCGTAGCATACTCTCCCTCCACAGGCATCAGCTCCACAAACTTTTTGTGATACTCCAGCGCCCGCAGAACAGCCTCATCCCCAAGCCCCGGTTCCCCGTCCTCCTTCAGGATATAGCCGTCAAAGGCATGGAGCCACCCGGCGGCATAATATGCCGTGCTGTGCTGCTCCACAAATCCATAGTGGCCGCCCCGGGTATTCTCCTGCATGTATGTATACAGCTCCTCCGTCGTGGACGGCACTTCCTCATCCTTCATATAGCGGCGGTTATACATAAACAACAATGTTTCAAAATACAGGGGAAGTTGGTAGACCTCACCCTTGTAGGAAGCTGCCTCCAGAGTCATGGGCATGCAGCCATCCAGCACATCCTGCTCCAAAAACTCCGTGATAGGAGCCAAAATCCCCATTTCTGCATATACCCCAATTTTGTCATGGGCAAAAAAATACATATCCGGCGCCGCATTAGGATCATTGCCTACCATCTTCAGGGAATCTGTTAATCCGTCCTTTCTCTCCAGCTTCACTATGATATCCGGTGCCAGCTGATTCAGCGCATCCTGAAGCACAGCCGCCACCTCTTCCTCTTTATCATGCCAGATGGTAATTGTCACCGGACCCTCATCCGCCTCCTGTTCCTGCCGGGAACATCCAGCCAGCAGAAAAACCATCGTCACCAGGCATATAAACCCGGGGAGAAAATGCTTTAATATACTTTCCAAATTCATACGAAACATCCAGGCTTCCTCCTTCCTGCGGCGTCCCGGGGCCTGTGCCCCTTAACAAACTGCCCTTTTTTCAAAAGCAGCGCGGATACAAAATTCCGCGCCGCTCTCCGATCATTTCTTCTTTTTGTGCCAGACAAAACCACCTACACCAAGAATTGCCGCCGCCAAAACCACGATTCCCGCGATCAGTGGAACATTGGATTTCTTAGATACCTCTGCGTCTTTTGACACCTCCGGGTCTTTTGACGCATCCGGCTCCTGAGAGGCAGATTCTTCGTTCTCCTGGGAGGACTCTTCCCCAGAGGACTCTTTATCCTTTTCATCCGGTGCCTGCTCTTCTCCCAAGGCTTCCTCAGGCTTTTCGTAACTGACCACAGCATTCTCCGGATCCGTCACCTGCACCCACACATCCCTGCCTGTCTCCACGGAAAGATCCTGGGTCTGTACACTTCCTCCGTTACCGTTGACAATCACGCTGTTGATCCATCCGGGAACCTTCAGGGACATCCAGCCGTCGCCGGCATCTGTCAGAGCTTCTCCGGGCCAGGAGGCAAATGCATTGGTACCATCCGGAGCGGACCAGGCCCACAGGCAGGGCTCACTCCAATCCGAAGGAACCTTCACATAGACAGTGATATCCTCTGCCACCGGCGCGTCCGGGTCATTATAAGTAAAGTCAACGGTTCCGTCCGCCAGCACTGTAACCCAGATCTCCGCAGGATCAATGGAAATATCCTCTGTCTGTACCGCGCCTCCGTTTCCGTTTATAATAATGCTGTTCACCCACACCGGAGCACTGGCGGTATACCAATCATTTCCGTCAAGCTTCATAGACTTTCCGGGCCAGGCATCAAAAGCATTTTTTCCGTCGGGTGCGGACCAGGCCCACAACCCTGCCTCCGTCCAGTCCTCCGGCACCCGGGCGTGTACTTGGAAGGTTTCCACATATTCGGGAATGTCCCCCTGGGTCTGGGGATCATAGCTGACCGTAACCGTCTCCGCATCCTCCACCGTAACCCAGGCATTGCGGGATTCAATCTTGTGATCACTGGTCTGCACCGACGCATCGTTGGCGCTGACAATAATATTTGTCATTTCCTTTGGAATCCAGCAATAATACCAGCCCTCATTGCCGGAATCCGCCTCCATCTCCCCGCCAGGCCAGGCATCAAATGCATTTACACCGTCATCACTCCAGGCCCACAAATAAGGCTCCGCCCAGTCCCCGGGCAGCTGCACATACACTGCGATCCGGTCTCCGGAGGCCTCCGCCGGGATCACCAGGGAGGGAACTGCAAACAGACCTATTGCCAGAATCAGCAAAGCCGTCAGAAACTGCTTTATTTTACTCATATCATGATTCTCCTCTTCTCTGATATATCACACATGGTTTCGGAAGCGCATCCTTTTCACTTACACCATACCATCCCCGAATACATCTGTCAATCGCTATTTAGTTAACCGGTTTCCTTATTATTGTTGAATTTGGCAATTTGTCCCTTATGTTTTTGTGCATATTTTACTATAACAATTACTATATCGTTTATTATAAATCTTAAATAAATAAATATATGGATATTTAATGAAACATCAAATTTTGTTTCCTCAAAATCAGCACCCCCGGGTATTTCCCGGGCTCGGAATTCTAAAAAGCGGATAGGATCCGAATATGGACCGGCTCCTTTCATCCTCTCTTCCCCCATAGGCAAGATAACAGGAACAGTACTTTCGGCTGCACACAGGCTCCGGTATCCGCTGGGGCAAAACAGAGCTTGACTTTTGATTGATAACCGGAGCCATATTGCAGGTGCGAAGCCGTCCGTTTCCCTCTACAAAAAGCCTCCCCCGGCACAGCTCCTTATCGGCAGGCACCAGTATAAGCTCTCTGTCAAAATAAGGATCGATCTCCAAAAATGCCTCTTCCTCCTGCCGGGTATATGGCCGCCCCAGGCCGTCCTGCCTGTTCACCCACAGGTAGATATCCTCCGGCGCCAGCGCCGCCTTCAGCTCCTTAAGCAGTCCAATACTTTCCGGCACTCCCACGCTTCCGGCACAAAGCATCACTCCCGCCCTTCTAAGACGGCAGCACCGGTCCGCAAACTCCTCTATGTCAGTCATCTCCGGATGGAAGGTGGCCCAAAGTCTTAATTTTTCCGGGCTCCCTCCTGCCGATGTATATTGCTCCAAAGCTTCCCCTATGGAAAAGCTCAGATTGGTCTGGGCTCCCACGGCATCTGTGCCGGGAAGGGCGCTGATCCGGCCCAGCCCCTGCCAGTACCAGGAATGGATCATGGCCTCTCCGTAGGGCGTTATCATCAATGCGCCCAGTCCGAGCCTGTCCGCGCTCTTCCGGTAATCCTCCACAAAAGAAAACCACTGTTCCCGGTCCTTCTCCAGCTCCCTTTTGGATCCGGGATGCTTGGAAAAAGGACAATAGGAACAGCGGTAATTACAGCTCTTCAGACTCCCTCGATACAATATCATATGTTTAGCATCAATCAGCATAATACCCACTCATCCATAGCCTTTCGAATTTCAGGCGAAATCAGCTTGGGCCCCAGAAAGTCCGAAAGCCCCAGGCCTGTGTCCGTCAAATCCAGGAAACCGTCGCCGCCGGCTCTGGCAAACCCCTTTTTCACCCATTCCTCCAATATGGGAAAATCCTCCTGAGGAAACGTTCCAAAGCATTCCCGATACCTTGGAATCAAAAGTCCGGGCCGGATCAGAAGATGGCGGATCACATAGCGGCGCTTCTGTTCCTCTTCTGAAAGCAGGATCCCGTTTGTGATCCGGGAAAAATCCTCTGTGCGCTCATACTCCTCCAGACTGGCCCTGCAGCCGCTTCCGGTAACCGCATAGGGTGTGCAGAAATGTAAATCTCCCAAATAGCTTCTCCCTCCGCAGCCCAGCGCCAGGGATGTGCCGAAACCACACTCAGAAAAGCTCCGCTCCCTTCGCACCATATCCTCTGTTCCCTCCGAAGCCCTTCCATTTCTCCGCCGTCTCACGAACCGTCTCATAGAGTCCTGCCGAAAACCCTTATCTGCCAGGAAACGCCTGCCCTGCTCGTACTGCCGGAAGGCTTCCTCCGGCTTTGGCTTTGTTCCCTCCCGCTCCATGCCCACTCCCTGCTTTACATACAGCGGATAAAGAAATATTTCATCCGGCTCATAGGCATCAGCCTCTCTCAAGGAATCCAGCAGGCTTTCACAGGTCTGTCCCGGAATTCCATAAATAAAATCCACATTGACACAAGGAAACTCAAAGGCTTTAATCCGCTCCAGAGCCTCCCTGGCCTTTTGCCCGTTGTGCTGTCTCTTCAGCGCCGTCAGCTCCTTGTCCGAAAAACTCTGAATCCCCAGACTGATTCTGGTGGCGCCCGCCTGCTTCAAAACCGACAGCTTTTCTTCAGTAGTCTGATTGGGAGACGTCTCCACTGCCAGCTCCCGTTCTTCGGCAAAGGAAAAATGGCCCTCCAAAATACAAAACATCCGCTCCAGCTGTTCCGCCGTCAGATACAGCGGCGTCCCGCCGCCAATAGTCAGACTGGAAAAGGAAGTCTCCATGGGCCGGAGAATTTCCCGGTACTGTCCGCTTTGACGTTCTACCGCATCCAGATACCGGTTCACAGCCTCCTTTCCCTGTGCAGCCACAGAAAACAGATTGCAGTATCCGCATCTGGCCTGGCAAAAAGGAATATGAAGATAAAGCCCGTGGCCTCCTCCCCTCAAATAATGAACATATTGCCGCAGATCAGCCTGCATCTGCCTATATGCCGTTTTATGGGGATAACTGTACATATATTGAATATATGGATTCATACCATCCCGTTCCTTCAGATAAAAAAATGTTTGTAGGGTACCGTATTCACCACCGGATGGTTGATGCCATGAAACTGACAGTCGTCCTCTCCATAGCAGGTACCATGATCTGAACAGCAGATAACGAAGGCTCCTCCCCGAAGCTTCTTCCAGCCCTCAAAGAACCGCCCCAGCTCCCCGTCCACATACCGGAGCGCCGCCCCATGACTGGCCAGACTGTCTCCGGAGGCTCCCTCCAAATAGAAATAATTCGGATAGTGAATGGCGTCCACATTTAAATACAGAAAAATCCGCTTTCCGGGATCTGCCTCCGACAGCTTTTTGAGAATAAAATCCACCTGATTTTTGGTGCTTTCCTTTACGGGACAGCCAAAGGAAGGGTTCCAGTAGCTTTTCTGAAAATATCCTGGAAAAACCTTTCCCAGATCGGAACGCTTATCAAAAAAAGCCACTCCGCCCACACACCAGGTTTCATATCCTTCCTTCTCCAGCCCCTCCATAATGGTACTGCCGGAAAAACCATAGGCTCCCTCCGGAACCTTCTTTCCCAGACCGATGGCCTTTGGGAAAAACAGAAGCTCCCTGTCCGCCACATTTTTGGCGTCATGCCTGCAGGGCAGAAACCCTGCAAACATGGCATGATGGGAGGGATATGTAAAGTTTCCGGGAGCCTGGCATTTCTGCCATTTTCCGTATTGGTTCAGCACGGGAGTGTTTCCGGCCTCTTCCTCCTGTACCGCCGCATCATAGCGCAGTGTGTCCAGACAAATCATCAGAATATCATTGGTTCCCACCACTTGGGTCATATCCACGGAAGGCTTCCTCTTTACCCCTGAAGGCGAAAAAAGCCTTACCGGTACCTCCTGCTCCGTTCCTCCAACTGCATCATTCCTTTTAGTTCCGTTCACTTCTTCCATTCGGCCACCCTTTGAATCCCATTCCCCTTCTCAATTCCGTTCACTACTTCAGTTCCGTCCGCTATAAAAAACATGCAGCCCTGGAGAGGCCCCGGCATGACGGCACTTGTCACGGCCTCTCCAGCCACCGCCTCATCAGCTCCGCCTGCCGGCGGTAAATTATATTTTCATGATATATATCCTGATAGATCAGGTCACCCTGCCCGTTCATTTCTATAATCCTGGGCCTCAGAGTACCCTTCTCAAGGAGAATATCGATTCCGGCGCTGGACAGGCCCGGACAACAGGCCATACACCGGCGGCACAGCTCCTGTACTTCCTCCAGCACCTTTCCGGGAAGTCCCAGGGCCGGCACCTCCAGTGGGCGGTTGTTCAAATGCAGATTAGTGACGGGGCCCGATGAAAGCCTGCCCAGCAGAAAGTCCACGCGGCCCTCCTGGACCACCGCCCGCAGATCGTAGGACATTCCCCTGTACTCCGCCTTGGCATACCACCGTTCCACGATGCAGTCCAGTCCAAGAAGCCGGTCCAGCAGCAAAAAAATTTCCTCCCGGCCAGAAAACCGTCTCAACTTTTTTGTATTCACCAGGCCGGAACCGCTGTTCTCCGCCATAGCGCAGGTATAAAGCGCCATTCTTCCTGTGGAGGGCTGCCAGCGGAACGCGGAGACACCGGCAGCACCGGATCCCATTACCGGCTTAATAAACACCTGAAAAATCCGTTTCTCCCGCATCCTGTCCAACAGGCCGCGGGCAGACATGCCGGCTCCCTCCAAAAGCTCTGTCACCGGAATCGCTGCCCCGGCCAGCCTGGCCTTGCAGGCACGCTTGTCCAAAACCGCCGCAATCTCCAGGGGATGATTCAAAAACTCCAGATGCCCTCCCGACTGTGCTATATGGGCCAGCTCTTCCAGACGGGCAGTATATTCACCCGTTAAAGCATCCAGCTCCTCCAGACGACTGCTGTCCCAAAGAGGCGGATCCACCTTCAAAAGCAGCTGATTCTCCACCGCCAGCTCCCGGATTTTTGCCGGCTCTCTCCAGTCCAGAAAAAGAAGAGGCAGCCCCGTCCGGGCAGCTGCCTGTTCCAGATAGATGGTCCGCTTAGTGTCAGAGTTTCCCAGAAGACACGCCCGCCTCATTCCGTGAGCATGGCATTCCTGTAGACCTCATCCCGATAAATGTCAGGCTTATTGATCTCAGACACATCCACCTCCGCAGAAAGACCCTTCAGCTTCTCCGCCATCTCCTCCGACAGATAGTTATAATGCAGATCCAGCTTTTTCACATTGGGGAATGCAGGCAGCTTCTCCAGCAGCAGGGCTCCGCCCTGATCCGTCAGCGTTCCCATAGACAGATCCAGCGTGCTGATCTGCCCCATGAACTTGCTCCCAAGCACCACCGGGATCAGCTCGTCCTGTATTTCACTGTCCGTGATCCCCAGATAAGCCAGTTCAGGGAATTGGGCTTTATCCAAAAGCTCCCTTATGGTTTCCGCATTTCCGTCAAATCCGTAATCATCCACGCCCACATACAACAGCAGTTTTTTCAGCCTGGGAAGCTTCGCCTCCTGGATTGACCGGATCACAGACACCGGAAGTCCGCCGCAGATAATGGTCAGCGACTCCAGCTCCGGGTGCTCGATCTGCCCCAGCTCCAGGTCCATGCTTCCCTTGATGATCAGCTCCTTCAAGCCGGGCAAAGCGCCCCACAGCTTGCTGTAATCTCCCTGCATGATCCAGGACACCTCGCACTGCTCGAAGTCCATATCTCCCACAAACAGTCTTTCGATGTGGGAAAAGCAGGATTTTTTCTCCACTATGGCGTCGATCAGCTCCTGACAGCTGTTTTCCCACGCGCCTCCCCAGTCGCCGATCACCAGCTCCTTCAAGCCTGCAAGCTCAGGATCCGCCAGTATATCCTCCGCCATGGTTCCCGGCCCTTTGTCCTCATCCTCGTATTCCTCATAGGTATAAGAATACAGCTTGGAAACCACCCTTCCCTCTTCTTCCTTCAACACTTCAAAGCTCATCCTGCTCCTCCTTACACATCAAATACTGTGACGCTTCCGCTCCTGAATCCTATTTGTATTATACTGCTGGAATCCGGAACATGCAAGCAATTACTGACCAGGGCCCATTTTCCTAAGACAGCACAGGCCTGCCAGATCGGCCAGGATCCAGCCCGCCGGAATGCTGACCCAGATACCCACATACCCCACCGCGGGAATTGCCGACAGAATATAAGAGAGCGCCACTCTGGTCCCCAGAGACACCACCGTGAGCACCACAGAGACCATCGGTTTCTCCACCGCCCGGAAATAGCCGTAAAAAAGAAACAAAAAACCGATAAGACAGTAAAAAGCACCCTCTATCCGCAGATATTTCGTTCCGATATCCACCACCAGCGGGTCCTCCACAAATATCCTCATAAGCCCAGGGGCACATACAGCCACCGCCAGGCTCACCCCGCCGCAGAATAAAAGAACTGCCAGTGCGGCCTTTCTGCCTCCTGCGTGGATCCTCTCCCCCTCCCCGGCCCCATGGTTCTGGGCCACAAAGGTGGAAAAGGCATTTCCGAAATCCTGCACCGGCGAATATGCAAAAGTGTCGATCTTTACCGCCGCGGAAAATGCCGCCATCACATTTGTTCCAAAGCTGTTCACCAGCCCCTGCACCATCAATATGCCGAAATTCATGATGGACTGCTGGAGAGAGGTCAGCACGGAAAGGCTTAAAATGCTTTTCAAAATCTTCCGGCGAAACCTCATCTGACTTTTTTCAAACCGAAATGCAGGAACCCTTTTCCAGGTGTAGACCCATATCCCGATTCCCGATACATACTGGGAAATCACGGTGGCTGCCGCCGCCCCCCGGATTCCAAAGGGCATCACCGCCACAAAGAGCACATCCAGTCCCACATTCAGCAGCGCCGAAATTCCCAGAAACAGCAGCGGTGTCAGGGAATCCCCCACGGCCCGCAGACAGTTTGCAAAGTAATTGTACAAAAACACCGCCATGATCCCACCGTACACCACCTCCACGTAAGAACGCATATCCCCGTAAACCTCCCGGGGAATCTGCAGAAGTCCAAGGATTCCATCCATGCCCAGGTATACCGCTCCATTCATGACGGCCGCCAACGCCCCGATCAGCACAAAAGACATAAAATTGCCGCCGGCAAAGCTTTCACTGTCCTGTCTGCCATGCTGAATGGCCAAAAAGGCCCCGCTTCCCATGCTCAGTCCCAGCAGGATGGAGGTGAGAAACACCATAATGGTATAGGCCGATCCTACAGCAGCCAGCGCTTCTTTGCCAAGAACGCGTCCTACAATCAGGGTATCCGCTATATTATAGAACTGCTGAAGCAGGTTTCCTATCATCAAGGGTACGGAAAATTTCACCAGTCCGGCAACAATATCACCCTTTGTGAAATCCACAGAGACTTTTTTTGTGAATAATCCCATTGTTTTTTCCTCTCAGACCCGTTAAACTATGATTGCTATGCAATCACGTGCGCAAAGGGTCAAGCGCCCCGAAGGAGACATTTATGATCAGTTTACTTGCAAGACTATTTATCAAAAATCATCAGGATACAAAAAATCCCAACGTGCGCCAGACCTACGGCATACTGTGCGGCGCTCTGGGCATCGGGCTGAATCTCCTTTTGTTTGCCGGAAAATTCGCGGCAGGATTTTTCAGCCATTCCATCGCCGTCACCGCCGATGCCTTCAACAACCTTTCAGACGCCGGCTCCTCCATCATCACCCTGATCGGTTTCCGAATGGCAGGACAGAAGCCGGATCCTGACCATCCCTTCGGACACGGGCGCATCGAATATATCTCCGGACTTTTAGTAGCGGTAATCATTCTGCTTATGGGCTTTGAGCTGATCCAGGGCTCCGCCGCCAAGATTCTCCGCCCGGAGGATCTCACCTTCTCGCCGGCAGTACTGATCATTCTGGCCGTCTCGATCCTGGTAAAATGCTATATGTATCTGTACAACTGCCGTCTGGGCAAAAGACTGGACTCCGCCGCCATGCTGGCCACAGCCGCAGACTCTCTCAGCGACGCCCTGGCTACCACCCTGGTGCTGGCCGCCACACTCACCGCTCATTTTACCGGCCTTCACATTGACGGCTGGTGCGGCGTGCTGGTGGGACTTTTTATCTGCTGGACCGGCTTCAACGCCGCCAAGGATACTATCAGTCCCCTGCTGGGCCAGGCTCCGGACAAAGAATTTGTGCGGCAGGTTAATGAAATCGTCATGTCCCACCAGAATGTGCTTGGGATCCACGATCTGATCGTCCACAACTATGGCCCCGGACGAATCCTGATCTCCCTCCATGCAGAAGTTCCCGCAGACGGAGACATCCTGACTCTCCACGACATGATCGACAGAATTGAGCATCAGCTGCGGGACGCTCTGGACTGTCACGCCGTGATCCACATGGATCCCGTGTGTGTCAACGATCAGGAAACCAATCGGCTGAAATCTCTGGTGCTGGGCTATCTGGAAGAAATCAGTCCCAGACTTACCATGCACGATTTCAGAATTGTGGCAGGCCCCACCCACACAAACCTGATTTTCGATGTGGCGGCGCCCTACGATTTCCCTCTGCAGGACAGCGAACTGATTCAGGCCATCAATCAGCGCATCCAACAGGAAAATCCCGGATTCTGCGCAGTAATTGAAGTAGATAAACAATATACTTCCGAAAGGAGTTAAATCCATGCCTCAAAAGCTTACAAATGCCGAGGTAAAACGCCTGGCCGCACTGGAACAAAGATATCGTGACAGTGCCCGGGCTGTTCTGGAAAGCCGCGTGGCCTATTTTCACCAAATCACCGGCGGAGCATACACTTCCGTCACTGTCCGGGACCAGAAGACCCGCTGGGGCAGCTGTTCCTCCCGGGGAACCCTTTCCTTTAATTATCGGCTGATCTTTGCCCCGCCCGGAATCCTGGACTATGTGGTGGTTCATGAGCTGTGCCACCTGACCCATATGAACCACTCCAAAGACTTTTGGGATATGGTAGCCCGAGTAATGCCGGATTACCGGATCCGGAAGCAGTGGCTTCGGGATCACGGTCAGGAACTGACTCTGGAAAACCATCTGGCCCAGGTGGGAATCCCTCTGACTCTTTAAAAAGCCGCATGCCCCGCGCTCCCTCAAGCTTGAACCCCCTGTTCCTGTCAGAAAATGCTCTTTTCCATACATGGCAAAAGAAGGCTCTCCGCCGAAGCGGAAAGTCTTCTTTATATTTTTACAAATGTACTGCCCTATGCCGGTCTGCCCTCGACGGCTTTATCTGTTTTCGTCCACAAAGAGCTGGGCTCTTCTCTGAATCACATCCGCCACATCCTGAGCAGATTTCTGTCCCGAATAAAAGGCCTCCACCTCTTCGTTGATAATATTCAGAATGTCCGGGTTATTGTATCCTCTCCTGTCCACGGACTGAATAAAGTCTGTGACCTGATCAATCTGTTCCTGACTCATGGGATCCAGCTTGATCTCTTCGCCGTTCATCCAGAAGGTATCATCATACTCCACCTTCTCCTTGGTATCATAATCGATGTAATAGGGCCTCTGGAGCGCCTCCTGAGCCTTTTCCAGGAACAGCGCCTTGTTCACAGGCATGCCCCCTGTCTCCTTCTGATACTCGTCCGTGAGATAATAACGGACAAAGTCCCAGGCTCCATCCAGATTTTTGGACCGGGCGGACAGGGCAAAGGTGTTGTAATCCGGCTCAATATAGGATCCCTTGCCGCTTTCCGTGGGGAAGCCCACAAAGCTCACCGGCTCTCCAAAATATCCGTTGATCTGAGAGTTCATATTTGCAATGGAGTAAATATAAACCTGACTTAACAGCGTTCTGTTCTCTCTGTACTGGGATTCATAATTATCATAATAGTTATCCCAATCCTCCTGATTGATTTCCTTTGGAAGAGTCTTTGCAAACTCCATCATCTCTATAAAATTCGACGTATTAAAGGAGCATTTTCCGGTGCTTACGTCTACAAAGTCATTTCCGCAGTACCGCATGACCATATTCATAAACTCTCCCTGGGTAACGTTTCCGATAGCGCTGGTGCCCTCTCCCATGGAAGAAAGCACCTGCTGCATATCGGCCATGGTCCAGCTCTCCCGGTTCCCCACCAGCGAAGCCTTCCCGATCACAGTGTTCACGGAAAATCCGGGCACCACATAATACAGCTTTCCGTCATTGGAAAACGCATCAAACACATTCTGCAGAAATTCCACCTGGGACAGCTCCTCGTCCTCCTGGATCAACTTATTGATATCTGCGATCCAGCCCTTGGCAATATAATTATCCATGGGAAGCTGATTTGTCAGCAACATATCCGGCATCTGCCCTGTGATAATATCATTGTTCAGCTTTGTAATACCGGCCTCATAATCCTCATAGCTGGTGTAGCCGTAATACTCCTTCACCACAATCCGGTATTGATCGCTGGCCCGGTTGTATTCCACCACACGGCGCTTAATGTCACCGCCCATGGAATTTCCTGCCAGAACCAGCACAACCTTATCAGCGATGGTAGAAGGATCCACATAGTTAAATAACCCCAGTTTTAATCCGTCTTCATAATTGTCCCGGAAAATGGCCATAAAGGTTTCTGATCCCAGCTCCACCAAAGCAGTGAAATCGGAAATATACAGATCCGAATTAATATAATTCATTTTAATCTTGCTCTCTGTATCTCCCGCGTTAAAGGTATATATACCGTCGCTGCCGCTGTAGATCAGATCCGCATCCATTCCCTCTGCTACATTGCCCAATCCATTCCAAGTCAGCGAGGAAGGAACCTCTGCCGCCTCTCCCAGCTTGTCGTTCTCCAGATCATAGTCCGCAATAAACTGCTTGGTCCAATCATCCTCAGGAGAATAAATCAAAATAAAGGTTCCGTCTCTGCGGGGAATCATGTACTGAATATTGGACAGCGCAGTACTGGTTTCTTCAGAAAGCTCCATTTTCTCCGACAGATTACCCTCCGCGTCCATATTCATTTTATATGCCTTATCGCCGTTCAACAAAAGTGTCAGACCGCCGTCCGAGGCCTTCACGATCTGGTTCAGATAAACCCACTCATCCTCTGTGGCAAACGGCTCCAGCTCCTTCTCCCACACAAGCTTGCCTTCCCCATCCCAGCAGCAGAGAAACTGCCGGTCCTCGCTGACAGGATTTTCCGGATCGGAATAATCCTGATAATACCACTGCTTTAGGCCATACACCATGCCGCCGTCCGCGAGAACCATATTATTAAAATTAATATCCTCATAAATATTGGAAGGACTGGCCTCATATCCCGGCTCCGTCGCGATGTCCGTATTTGACTCCGGGCTGTCCTCAGACGCAGGCTGGTCCGTCTGAGAACCGTCATCGGGCTCCGTCTGATCTGCCTCCGGCTCCTGGCTGTCGCCGGGATCCTGCTGGTCTCCCTCTTTGTCACCAGACATCTGAAGCGAAACAAACTGCATATCCGTCCCGTCCGCATTTACACTCATCAGCCGAAAGTCCTGCCGGCTGTTGGTTTTCATCCAGTCATACACCTGGAGTAAAAAGTAAACCTTTCCGTCCTGGAAAATCCCTCCCCGGACATTTACGGAACCGTTGTTTTCATCTACCAGCTCCGGCATGCTGATTTCCTGAAACTTATAAACATTCTCCTTGGCCAGGGCCGCATTTGAAGAATCTGATCCTTTTTTCCCTCCGCCATCAGGAGAATCCGTCCCATCATTGCCGCTGCAGGCACAGAGCCCGGCTGTCATAATCGCTGCCAGCCCCAAACACAATCCTTTTCGAATCCATTTTTTCATCATAACCTCCCTGCCCGCTATGGACGGGCATTCATCTGCGCAGTCAATCCTCTGCATTCTCCAAATCCTCTAAATCCAATATGTCAACTGTACCCAAAACGCTGTTGTCACCTTCCGCCTTCCCGGTTTTTCCTTTCCGTCCGGATTTTCCGGTTCCTGCGGATTTCCCGTTTTTCGCAGATTTTCCAATCCTGCTGAAAGGACTCTTTCCGAGACCGGATCTCTTCCTTCGGGACGGCTTCGCCGTCAGCTCCAGAAATTCCAGCTCCTGCGTATCTCCCTTCTTTGCCTTGTGCCTGGCTCTGGAAAGCTCCATTCGGCGCTCCGCCTTATCCTTTACCTTGAGCCATGCGTCACGCAGCGTCCAGCCCTTATGCTTCCACCAGATACCGAAAAACACCAGCCCGAGGATCAGGGCATAGGCCAGAAAAAGAGCCTCAAAAAACGTAATCACCGCCAGAATATCCTCGTATCCTCTGGCAATATTTTCCCAATAGGGATAAATAATGGCTTTCCCGTTCATGGACCGGGTTCCGAACTCCGGAATCAGCTTCAGCCTGGAGACCAGAGAATACCGGCTGGTGTTTTCCACCACCTCCACTTCCTTCTCGGATCTCCCCAGCTGTTCCTTTACATAATTATAGGCAAATCCTGTAATGGGGCTGGGCATCACAATCTCATAATGATTGATTCCGTTGCTGGTCCCCAGCTCCTCAAGAGTCTGGTAGGACACATATACCAGTGTACCGTCAAGGCCTGCCGCCTCCTCCAGGCGGCCCTGAGGCCTCTGTATAACGCCGGTGACAATGTGGGGAACCTCACCGATATAAACCATCATGCCGGCCACGTCGCTGGAACCGAAGAGCTGCCAGGCCGTATCCTGATCGATGACACAATAATCCTGCATCAAATCATTGCCTGAAAAATATCCTCCGCTGAGAAGCTCCTGAGGATGGAAAAGGAAAAAATCTCCTCCGATGCCAATGGCATCTGCCTCCACACTGCCTCTGTCTGTGGAAAGCGTGACTTTGCCGTCCGCACTGTAGGCATCCACCCACAATCTGGCGGATGGGTTTTCCGCCTCCTGAACCACAGAGGCATCCTGCAGGGCCTTATCTATGCTGTGCTCAAACTCCAGAATTTGATCCTGAGTGATTTTTGAATTTACGGAAAAGAAACAGCTGACCTGCGCCACATCCTTTTTATCGCTCCATCGCTCCGCCATCTGCTGGGAGGACTGGGCTTTCGCCAGATGCTCCCCTATAAACAGCAGAATCAGAAAGAGCAGAAAGGATATCCCCCCGCTGATTCCAAATATAATTTTTTTCATTGCCTGCCTCGTTTCCACCGCACTAATTATTGTCTGTCAGCCTCACCTGTTTTCCGGCTTCCACAGGCTTTGTGGATGTGGTGATCACATACTCGTATCCACTGAGCCCTGCGCTGATAGCCGACTGGTTATCGTCGCTGGCCAGAACCTGTACATCCACACGCACGGCAGTATACCGAGTTCCCAGAGGCGTCTGCCTGGATTCCACGATCAGAATGAACTTGCCGTTGCTGTCCTCCCGGATAGCGCTGTTGGGAACGATCAAATCATAGTTGGCACTCTTCTGTCCCACGGATATATTCAGCGTCTGGCCAGCGGTCACGCTCCCTGTAACAGTAAAGGTCAGCTTCTTTTTCTGACCAGGATCCTGGGGATCCGGCTTGATGCTCTCCAGAACCACTTCCACATCATCATACCACCAGGAGTTCACCAGTTCCGCCCGATCCCCCACAGACAGTCTTTTTGCCTGCTCGTTGGTAACGGAAAAGCTCATGGTATAACCCTTTCCCTCCGGCTGAAGCACTGCCACCGGCGTAGCGGCAGAGGTATTATTTCCCGCCGTCACATTGATGGCGGTAACCGTGCCGGCGATATCGGCGGTAATGGTTGCTCCGATACTCTTTGCCGTCAGCTCATCTACCTCTTCCTGGGCCTTATCCACTGCCTTCTGGGCCTTTGCTATATCATCCAGTTTACTGTCCAGGCCGGTAACGTTGGTGATGGTGGAAAGCAATTCCTTCAGCGCCTCTTCTGCCTCTGTCTTTTTGGCAGTTGCGGCGTCCAGATCTTTCTGGACGGAAAAGAGCTCCAGCTCATAGGCTGCTATGGCGTTGCTCAGATTCACATGGATCTGATTGCCCTTCCTGTTCTTTTCCTCCTGCACCGCATTATTATAGTTGGTCACCGACGCATTATATCCGTTGACCGCGTTATTATATGCATTGACCGCGTTGGTATGATTTTCTCTCGCTTTGTTCAGCGCCTCCTGGGCGTTTCTCTTATCTGCATCTCCTGCGGATACCGAGCCGATTATGCTGTCATAATTTTTTTGTGCCGCATCCAGAGCCTTTTGCATATTCTCTCTGTTTTCTGTGGCACTTTCCAACGTTTCCCTGGCGTTTTTCATAGCCTGCTCCGCTACCGGCACCCGGCTGGAAGCATTGGCATCCAGGCTGGACTCATAGCTCTCCTGAGCCTTATAAGCGTTTACAGCCGCCTCCAGTTCAGCCTTCCTCTTCTCCAATGGCGCCATCTCATCCTCGGCCTCCAGCAAAGCGTTCTGTAGATTTGTGATCTGTCTCCTGTAGGCAGTGGAGGACACGCCGCCGCTGGCGGCCTGGATATCCGACGCCGTGATCTCCGCCGTCAAAAGCGCAAGCTGATACGCCTCCCTGGCCGCCTCCAGCTCCTCCTGCTTGCTCTCCAATTCCTCCTGTGCCGCCTTCAGCTCCTCGCTCTCCGCATCCTCCAGGTAAAACAGGATATCGCCCTTCTGCACTTCGTCTCCCACCCGGACAGCCACGCTGGACACCTTTCTGGTCTCGGTGACCTTCACCTCATAAGGGTCTCCGCTCTCCACAGTGCCGCCGCCTCGGATCTTTGCCGTAACGGTTCCCGGCTGCACATACTGGGTGGCTACCTCCGGCAGAGAGTAATTCATAATTGTATTAGAAAAAAATGTCAGCACCAGCATGATGGACAAAAATATGATGGCCGCCGTCTTCACCCATTCTCTCTTTTTGTTTCCGTTCTCATTCATCGCGTTTCTCTCCTAAATAATTAAATTGTTTTCCTTTATCCCTTGATACCGCCCTGATAAGTGATACCGTCCACCAGATATTCTTCCCCATATAGGAAAATCAACAGGCTTGGTACCATATAAATTGTGGCCACCGCAAAAGCCAGGCCGATCTCCCCGGAATTGATCTTGCTCAAAAACACGGACAGCGGATGCATTTCCGAGTCATTCAGCAGAATCAGCGGCTGTTCTACCATATTCCAATAATCGATAAATACCAGAATAGCGGCAGAGAATATTGCGCCCCGGCACAGAGGCATACAGATTTTACGGTAAATCTGCCACTCTCCCGCCCCGTCGATCTGGGCAGCCTCCACCACCTCCTTGGGTATCCGCCTCATGAACTTGGTCAGCAGAAATACCGCAAAGGGCGACATAATGCCGGGAAGCCAGATAGCCCAGTTGGTATCCAGAATGTTCATCCAGTCGCTGACCAGATAGTTGGGCACCAGGGTTACCTGATAGGGCATCAGCATCAAGATAATATACATAAAGAAGACAATTTCCCGGATCCTTCCCCGGTATCGGGCGAAGCCGTAAGAGGCAAGAGAAGCCACAATCAGCTGAAACACCACGATAGGCCCTACAAGGATCACTGAATTCCAAAATTTGAGCAGGTATTCCGGACTCTTGAACAGCACCGTTATGTACTGACTGAAGGAAACCATATCCGGAATAAACTTCAAATTAACCTTCTCCGATATATAAACCTTTCCTCCGTTGCTGTTGGTGGCAAACACAGAGCCGTAATTGGCGGATATCTCCGAGGATGCCATAAAGGAATTTGTTATGGTCAGCACGATGGGAGCCAGAAATAAAATGGCAAAAAAGGCTGCCACAATGGTGGCCAGTACGATTTTCGCCTTACCCCAGGCCTTCTTTCGTTTGACCTTCGCCTGCAATCCCCGGTCCCGCTGGTCCACCTGCAAAGATGTGTCTTTTTTCTTCATCCCTCCACATCCTTTCCGAAATGATTTTCCACGATGAACAAAATGCCGATGATCACGATCATCACCAGGGACATAAGGATGGCCGCCGCAGACAGGGTCTGATAATCCAGCGACCCGAATTTATTATTCATAAAATGCTGCAAGGTATAAATCGTGTCCACCGGGTAATTCCCCGTCAGCAGATACACCTCCCGGAATATTTTAAAGGAGTTGATCAGGGACATGATCGTCACAAACAGCAGGGTGGACGACAGATATCGTATTTTTATATAGAAGAAGGTCTGCAGAGGCTTTGCGCTCTCCAGAGTGGCCACCTCCAGAATATCCTTGGGAATGCTGGCCAAAGCCGCCATAAAAAGAATCATGTTATAGCCCAGGTTCTTCCATAGAAACAGAATGACAATTACAATCAATCCATAATCTGATTTCAGCCAGTCGATCTTGTCGATCCCGAATACCCCCAGGATGTCATTCACCGCTCCGTTATAGTGGAACAGCACCTGCCAGATCAACACGATGGATGCCACCGGCACCATCATGGGACTCAGGAAAAAGGTTCGGAACTGGCTCCGAAAGGGAAGCTTCGCCTCCAGCACAATAGCCAGAAGCAGGGACAGCACCACAGCCAGAGGAACTGCCACCGCCGCAAAAAGAAAGGTATTTCGCACCGCCTTCTGAAACGCCGCATTGGCAATTATATTCTTAAAATTTTCAAGAAAAACAAAGTTTCCGCTGATGGGATTATCCACCAGAGAATAGTAGATCACCACCATAAAGGGCAGTATGAAAAACAACAGGACACCTATAAAGCTGGGGGCAATATATGCCCCCGAGCTGATCTTCAGTTTTCGTGTCCTGCGGGTTGTCTTAGTATGCTTCTTCACATTAGCTCCCACTGGCCCGCCAGATGCGGGCGTCTGTTTAACTGTTCTCACTTACATAGGTCTGGACACGTCTCTGAATGGTATCCGCCACTTCATCCACCGTTTTTTGTCCCTTAAAGAAAGCCGCAGCCTCCTCGTTGATAATCGTCATAATCTCATCATTCCCGGAAGGAACGGGCCGTGCAATTTCCAAGAGCTCCATGACAATATCCACTTCCTCCTGAGTCGGCACGTGATAAGTATAAGACCAGCCGTCCCCGTATCCGATGCCCCCTCCCTCATTGCTGATGATGGGATCACCGTTCTCGTCCAGAATCTTCTCGCCATTCTCGTCGGTAGCATACTCTATCTTCACAGCCTCTGCGGCCATCTCCTCCAGCTCCGCCTTTTTCGTAGGGAACCCAAAGGAATACCACTGATCCGTGGGTGTGCTCAGATAACTCTCCAGGAACTCCCATGCTCCCTCCTTATTTTTGGAGCCTGACAAAATACCATACATCTCCCCTGCATTCATAAGGACTCCCACACTGCCGTCTATAGTAGGATATCCAATGCATACGGCATTTCCCTGAAATATCTCGTTATAGATCTGAATCTCCCGGAAATCATATAGCCCGGCAGTATCCATCAGCACCTCGCCATTCTGGATCTTGGTGGGTGTGGAAAGATTATCCTCAGAGTATTCAAAATCCTCCGGGAATCGTCCCACAAACTCAAGCACCTTTTTAAAGGCATCCGAGTTAAAGTTACAGGTTCCGCTGGTCCAGTCTATAAAAGCTTCCTCATTGCATCTCATGATAAACTGCATCATGCTCGCCTGATCCAATCCGTCAAACAGCTGGGCCCCGGAATGAGCATCCGCATAATCTATCATTTCATCCAGGCTCCAGCCCATTTCATTTCCCAGATCAGCGGAGCTGGCTATCAGAGTGGACACGCTGAAGCTCTTTGGAATCCCCGCCAGCTTTCCGTTGAAGGTATAGCTCTCCAGTATATTATCCAGAAAATCCTCCCGGTTCAGCACGCTGCTGGATTCCAGATAGGTATAGAGATCCTCAAACACACCCTTTTCGGTCATCTGCTCCAGATTTACGTAGGACAAATCTATCAGATCCGGACAGTTGCCGGAGGTTATATCAGTGTTCAGCCGCTTCTGGGCATCGGAAAAGGTATTTTCCGTCCACTCGGCATTCCGGTCTATATATTCCCGAATGGAAACATGATACTTGTCGCTGGACTTGTTGAATTTCACAGCGGCGGACATCAGCTGCTGGCCGGAGTTCATGACGCCGATCACAATCTCTTCCTTCTGAACCACCTCGCTGCCGGGTGTTTTGGTCAGAATGGCCAGGCTGTACTCATCATTCGTGGACCCGTCGCTGGTCAGCACCGCGATCTTTCCCTCCGAGGTGACGCCGATATTTCTTACATTGCCGCCCACGATGTCGCTGTCCAGCCATTTAAGCAGCTCCTGGCTGGTCTGGGACGCCACATCATATTCATAAACCGTGGTATCACTGTAGGTCAAAATATCCTTTTCAATACCTCCGGAAAAGGTTCCGTTTCCGTTACCGGGAAAGTTCTGGAAGGTCTCTCCCATGCTTTTCTTATCAAAGTCCACCTCTGTCAGCTCATAGCCCATATCTCCATGTCCGTAGGTGTAGACCTTTCCATTTTTGTCCGTCATCATCCCGTTGATCCAGCTGCCCCGGCCTGAAGATAAATTGATGGCTCCCTGATGTGCTCCCTCTGAATCAAACAGCAGAATGCGGCCTTCGGCACCGCTGTCTCCATAGTTCTGGCATAAAAGATAGATCCGGTTCTGACCGTCCAGAACCATAGCGTCGATCTGATCGTTTTCCTGGTTTATGTATTCGCTCATATCCTGCAGCCAAAGCTGGTTCCCCTGACTGTCCACTTTAACCATGCTGTACCGTCTCGAGGAATTACCCGTTGCCTCATCGTAGTTATATTCTGTAAACAGCGCACAAATGCTGCCGTCCTCCATAATGGAAAAGTTCCGGCAGTAGCCCTCCCCGGGTACCGGCACCTCCGTCTCTGTAGTGGTTTTGTCTACCAGGGAGTATTTGCACACCTTATAGCTCTTTGCTTCCTCACCCCAGGTCTCTATGGGATAATAGAGGTAATCTCCTATCAGCTTCGCCTCCCAGAAGGAACTGCCCTGGATGCTGTCCAGCTCCTGATACTCCGGCACCCAGACCCACTCCTTGGTCTCCGTTTTATTCTCTTCTCCGGTTTCCTCCTTACCGCAGGAAGCCAGGGAAAGCCCCATGGCCAGTGTCAGCGTCCCGGTGAGAAAAAACTTGAATGCACCTCCAAAACGCTTTGTGAATTTTTTTATCTTCATCTGTCATTCCCTCTTTCCTTTTAACCATGAAAGGCTGTCTTCCGCTGCGGCGCTATCACATGCCTTTCATTGTCATAATAAAATACTCGATATGCGGCGCTTCTATCACCACATATCGAGTATATCACACAATCCCGGAATTGCACCTTAAGATTTTATGAATTTCTTTTTTCAAATTCATTGCGCTTTTTAAGAAATTATGAAGTTATTTTGCCCCGGCACAAAGCTTTTTTACTTCCGCGTGCCGTCTGTAAAAATGGTACATGCTTCCCAGGTGATTATAAAACCAAAAGGACTGTACCAGAATATCGTTTGCTCTTCCGATTCTCTCTTTAGTGGTTCCCCCATAATATTCTCCGCCGCAGCGGCAGGCTTCTCTGCCCTTCTCCCGAATCAGGGCAATCAGACCCGATTCGTCGGCAATATCACCGGAAAATTCCGTTGCTCCCATTCCCACGCAGTCGGTCTTGTGGGCGTCACTGCCTCCAAATACCGGCTTTTGAAAGCGCCGGGCCAGCTCCCGGGCTCTTTCATTGCTCTCCCTGCTCTCACAGGCATTGAAACCCTCCAGGAAATCAAACTGGTCCATAACCGCCAGGCAATTGCGGTATTTTCTGGTATTGGTGATGCTTAAATACTTCTCTCCGCAGGGATGGGCAGGTCCAAGGATCCCTCCGCCCCGGTGGACAATATCAATCAAAAGCTTTACGGGAAGCCCTCGAAGCTCCAATATTCTCAGATGTACACTCTCCGGCATAATCACCAGAATATGACCCGCGTCGATAGTATCGTACTCGATTCCCTTCAACACCACAAAATCCCCAATTCTCCCCTTGTCAACATTTCGCTTCCAGAACCGGTAGCCGTCATAAGAATTATGATCACTGACCAGCATCCCGTCATAGCCCTTCTTCTTCAGCAGAGCAATATATTCCTCAACAGGCACCTTTCCGTCCAGCGATCCCTCTTTCGTATGGCAATGCATGTCAAATTTCATCATTTATCTCTCCCCATTATGTATCCCTGGTGTCGATTGTACCACAAACTCTTTCCCTTCGCCACATTTTTTGTTATAATGGGAAAAAATGTTATAACAGTTCAGCGGCGTCGGACGCAAAGCATCCGCTTTTATGAATGTGCAGGCTGAACTGTGAATAGCAGCCAGGAAAAGCTGCCAAAAATCCACCAATTACCGGAGGCCGTCATGTTATATATTCATCTTGCCGCTGTTTCAGGTCTGGCTCTCTTTGGCTTTGGCCTTTATTTTATGAATCAGAAAAAAAGCTGCCCGGAGGGCCTGATCCCCGTTTTGTTCGGTCTGGCCCTTCTGGTCAGGATCTTCGCAGCCCAAAACACCGCCGGCTTCGACGTGGACATATCCTGTTTTGCCCTGTGGGCAGACAGAATCTTCCAGGTTGGTCCCGCCAGCTTTTATTCTCCTGATGTATTTACGGATTACCCGCCGGGATACATTTATCTGCTCTATCCTCTGGGCGCTCTGCGCTCCCTTCTGAAAATCGAAGCCTACAGCCAGGCCCACCTGCTTCTGCTGAAGCTTCCCGCCATTCTCTGCGATATGGGCTGCGGCGTTCTGCTCTACCGGGAAGCCCGCAGAAAATTTACCGGATGGCAGCCCTTTTTTTTATGTCTGGCCTGGCTTTTTCAGCCTGCGGTAATCCTTAATTCCTGTGTCTGGGGACAGATCGACTCCATATACGTTTTCCTTCTGGCTCTTATGTGCGTCTGTCTGATCCGGAGAAAAATGTTCGCCGCATATGCCGTGTTTTTTATGGGGCTTCTGATCAAGCCGCAGACTTTGATCTTCGCCCCCGTGCTCTTTGCAGGAATTCTGGATCATGTGTTTTTGAAGGACTTTTCCGTAAAAAAGCTTCTTCGGAATCTGGGGGAAGGACTTGCTGCCATGGCAGGCGCTCTCCTGCTTTGCCTTCCTTTCGGTCTGGAAAAGGTGGTCAGCCAATATCTGAACACCCTGGGCTCCTATCCCTACGCCGCCGTAAACGCCTGCAATTTCTGGGGACTTCTGGGACTGAACTGGGTAAGCCAGGATAGCACTTTCCTGGGGATTTCCTATCAGGCCATCGGTATGGCATCCATAGCCGCCGTTGTGATCCTGGTGCTCTTTATCAGTCTGCGTAATAAAAAGGACACGGAAAAATATCCCTTTCTGGCGGCCCTGCTTATAGCCACGGTTTTTGTGTTTTCCGTCCGCATGCATGAACGTTATCTGTATCCGGTTATTCTGCTGCTTCTGCTGGCCTTCATCTATAAGCCTTCCCGGCAGATCTTCCTTTGCTGCGCCGGTTTTTCTCTGATGCACTTTTATAATACCGCAGACGTCTTCTTTTATTATGATGAAGCTCATTATAACGGACAAGCTTCACAGATCATCGCCGTATCCGCCGGCATGCTGATCTGTCTTCTGGCCTTATACCGCGCGGCCATCAGGCTGTATCTGAAAAAAGGCCCTATGGGAGAAGCGGATGCACTTCCCTGTCCCGGCCAGGGAAATGGGTATATCCCCCGTCCCTCCCGGACCTTAAGCCGGCTTGGCAGGGCAGACTGGCTATGTATGCTGATCATAACCGTCATCTACAGCTGCTTTGCACTGTATGATCTGGGAGACAGACAGGCCCCTGTCTCCTCCCTGGAAATGACCAGAGGCGACAGCCTGACCTTTGACTTCGGTCAGGAGGTTCCCCATACCCTCTCTTATTATATTGCCCCCTGGGAAAGCAGAACCTTTTCCCTGGAGGGCAGATGGTCCTGGGATGATCCCTGGGTCAGTCTGGGTTCTCTAAAGCTGGAAAACGTATTTACCTGGCAGGACATCCGGATCGAGGCCCAGGTACCCATCCTTCGTCTGACCCTGTTGGACAGTCAGGCCTCCCTCCTGGAGTTTGCCTTTACAGACGGAGACGGAAATCTGATCCGCCCCAATGATACCTGCTCCTGTTCCGCCCTGTTTGACGAGCAGTCCCTTATCCCGGAAAGAAGCACCTTCAGAAACAGTATGTATTTCGACGAAATTTACCATGCACGGACTGCCTGGGAATTTCTGAACGGCCAGACCACCTATGAAAATACACATCCTCCCCTGGGCAAAATCATTATCAGCGCAGGCATAGCGCTCTTTGGAATGAATCCCTTCGGCTGGAGGATCATGGGCGTCCTCTTTGGTATCGCCATGGTTCCTGCAGTGTACCTGTTCGGCAAAAGGATTACCGGAAGCACTGTCTGCGCCGCTCTGGTCTGCGTGCTTTTTACCTTTGATTTCATGCATTTTGCCCAGACCCGTCTTGCCACCATTGATGTGTATGTAACTTTCTTTGTGATTTTAATGTATTATTTTATGTATCGTTACTGTACGCTGAGCTTTTACGATACTCCTCTGGTCAAAACCCTTCTGCCTCTGGGCGCCTGCGGTATCTGTATGGGACTCGGCATTGCCTGCAAGTGGACCGGCGTGTACGCAGGAGCCGGCCTGGCTGTAATCTTTTTCCGACAGCTTTACTGCAGATATGAGGAATACCGTTTTGCCAAAAAGAATCCGTATGGGCGGACGGAGGGCATTTCTCACGACCATGTGCTCTCCTCCTTCCAACCCTGTACCACGCGGACCATTCTATTCTGCCTGGTGTTTTTTGTGGCTCTCCCTGCCCTGATCTACCTGCTATCCTATCTGCCTTTCCGGGATTATTTTCAGAACGGGCTGCTGGCCCGTATGCTTCGCAATCAGGCCACAATGTTCAACTACCACAGCACCCTGGTAGATACCCATGACTACTCCTCCTACTGGTACCAGTGGCCCGTTATGCAGCGTCCCATCTGGTACTATTCCGGCATTGTCAGCGCCACTGTCCGGGAAGGCATCAGCTCCTTTGGAAATCCTCTGGTCTGGTGGACAGGAATCCCGGCTGCCATTTATACCTTCCGGCTCTGGACAAAAAAGAAGGACAGAACCGCTGCCTTCCTGTTTACAGGATATCTGGCGCAGTATCTGCCCTGGTTTTTCGTGTCCCGGATCACCTTTATCTACCATTACTTTCCAAGCGTAATATTCGTGGTGCTGATGATCGTCCACAGTCTCCGCAGCCTGGGAAAAAATCTTTCCAGACGGCGTTTCCTGTTGTGTGCACTGCTCTACGGAGCCGCTGTCCTGGGAATGTTCCTGCTGTTCTACCCTGTGCTGGCCGGCCAGCCCATAGACGGTGCATTCGTAGACAAGTATCTTCGCTGGTTTCCCAGCTGGACTCTGATCAGCTGGCCCCGGACTTAAAGGGGATGCTTCTGCAGCTCCATCAATGCGTTTTGAATCAGCTCCTCTGCGGCGCCGTCGTCGAATTCCTCCAGACGCTGTCTTGCATCTACGCAGGCCTGATTGATAGCCTCCGGAATATCGTAGCGCACAAGATCCTCCAGCTTTTCCGCAGCTTCACGTACCTTAAAGTTCTCCAGATCATTGAGCACATATAAAAGTCTGGCGTTCATCTCACCCATGCTGATGGGGAACTTGGCCTCCTGCTCTGTGGCCACGATCCTCTCCAGCATCTTAAGTACTCTGCCGATAAGCCTCTCTGCCGTCTCCATATCGTTGGCGCGAAGCTTGGTCCTGGCATTCTGCATACGTCCATAAATCTCGTCGTCGATCTTAAAGCTGAGGATCTCGTCAATCTTTATGATGGCATTCCTTACATTCTTTTTCTCCAGCTCATCCTGCACTTCTTTTATATAGGAATAAAGCTCATTGTCCTCCACCGGAAGCACGCCCACTCTCTTCAGGGCCCGGTCTATTCTCTCATGGAGATCCTTAGCGTCAAAAGGCTTCAGCACATAATCCAATATCCCCAGCTTGGTCAGCTCGATGATTGTCTCCTTATCTTTTTTGGAGGTGAGCATGATCACGGGCACCGCCGCTCCGTTCTCCAGGGTACGAATCTCCTTTAAGGTTTCGATACCGTCCATAAGAGCCATCTGAATGTCCAGAAGAATCAGATCCGCCTTTTCCTTATTCAGATACCGTATAGCCCTCACACCGGAATTCATAGTGACAATCTCATATTTGTCCTTTAATTCCTGTTCTATGGTTGCGAGATTGATGATATTGTCATCTACCGCCAATATACGCATTTTCCCTTCCATTTTACTATTGCTCCTCCTTTTTTAACCACTCCAGCAACTGGCGCAGCAGCTCCTCCGCCGCGTCATCCTCATACATGCCAAGCTGCTCCTGTATCTCCTTCAGCCTGTCTTTCACCTGGCTGTCAAGTCTGTATTCCAGCATACTTCCAACCTGCTCCACGCACTCTCCCCGCCGGAAATTCTCCAAAACCTCCAGCGCTTCACCAACTTTTTGCAAAAGAGCGCCGCCTGCCAGACTTTCCCTGTCCGCGCTGTCCCCTTCCGGGACATCTTCGCATTCTTCCAGGTATCTGCCGATCTCCTGAACCAATGTTTCATAATCAGACAAAAGCTTTTGTGCATGTTCCACGATATATGCTTCATCTCCCCTGCCCGCGGCAGCTTCATGGTCTCTGGCCTGGGCGGACAGTTCCATGGCTCCCACATTGGCGGATGCGCTTTTCAGTCCATGCACCTCGATTTCATATGTATGATAATCTTTCTTTTCCAGAAGCTCCCTTAGCAGCAAAAGCTTCCGCTTTCCGTCCATACTGTACAGCTTTAGAAGTCCCTGATAGTCCTTCAGGCCTCCGGAATGATGCTTTCTGGCTTCGGCGGTATCGATCCCGTCAATACGAATGCTGTCAAAATCCCCAGCCTCCGGCTCGCCTGCATCCTCCTGACATTTTTGCTTACGGGAATCCGGAATCCACTGATCCAGCAACCTGTCAAGTGCTCCCCTGTCCAGCGGTTTGGTAATATAATCCTGAAAACCGTTCTTCAGGAATTTTTCTCTGACATCTTCACCGGCATCAGCTGTCAGTGCAATGATCACAACATCCCTTCCGTTTTCCCCACACTCCGTGCGTATGACCCCTGTTGTCTCGATACCGTCCATCTCCGGCATCATATGATCCATAAAAATCAGATCAAACTTTGTTTCCCTGGACAATTCTATGGCCTCAGGGCCGCTGGCCGCTTCCGTCAGCTCAAAGCCGTAGTCCTCCAGCAGCCCGACGGCGACCATACGATTAATCATATTGTCATCCACCACCAGCACCTTCAGACCAGCCGCCGCAAAAGTCCTCAAATATTCCACCTCCCTGTCAGGCTCCAGGCAGATATTCCGCCGGAAGACCTTGATACTACCTGCAACCTATAGTACCAGTTTTCGTGCTGTTTGTCTACCCAAAACTGGCCTCACCGCAAAAGGTTTTCCTCAAAGTGTTATCATATCCCGGCTTGTTTTTCTGCCTGAAACCGGTCCACCATATACGAGATCTCACCGGCATAGGCAGGATATTTCTGTGTAATATCCCGAATCTCCCGGCGGGCAGCCTCTGCCACTTCATTATTATAGTCCATCTGTTTTCTGAGAGCCTGCCTGCGAAGAATCAATTCATGCCGCATTTCCACCATTTCCCGCTTATCCAGCAGAGCCCCTGCCTGCCTGGTCCATCTGTCAGGAGCGGCGATTCTGTAATTGGCCATCCTGCCCAGCAAAAGCTTCTGATAATAACCGATCCTGGCCTCGGCCTCGGCGTACTCCTTCCGCTCCTCCTTCTCCTGAAGATATTCCTGCCACTGCTTTTCCAGAGAAGCAGCGCTGTTCGTATTGTATTTGATGTAGAGGTAATCCATAAGGTTCCGGTTATTCACATATCGGATCTTCACCTTGTTCTGCAGCTGAATCAGCTTGTTGACTGCCGCGTCCACTTTGTGCTTCTCCTTTTCACTGTCAGTGTACCGGACCCACATGACCGTGATGGCTACCGCGGCTGCAGCTGCCGACAAAATATATCCGATTTGTGTGTTCATCTCAAATCCGAACTGAAGCACCATAAGCATGGCGACGCATACCCCCAGAGCCGTCAGAAAAATCAAAGCCATTCCCCGGAGATTATTCATCATTGTCTCCAGCTCCATCCTTCGGAAATCATAGGCGTGGCGCTCCCGGTCCAGTCTCTGCATATCCTGCTTCACCAGCCCTCCGTATTTTTCGCACTCCGAAAGCTTGCGAATCCCCTCCTGGATCTCCTCCTCCTGCTTCCGCATTCGATAATATCGGGAATCATTCATACGATTTTTCTTGTCCCGATACTTTTCACACTCCTGCTCCAGATTCAGCAGACGCCTTGCAATATCGTTCAGCGTCTCCCTCTCCTCCTCCGGCAGTGCCTCGATCTCCTCCATATCCGTCAGATAAGAGGTTACCAGGGAATATTCTCCCGTCAGCAGACTGATTTCCTTGGATGCCTCCGCTATCTGTTCCAGGCATCCCGAAATATAGCGGTCTCTCTGCTCCTTTTCCCGAAAGTCCACGGTATCCCGGTCATAAACGATGCTTTCCCAGTCCTCCTGTACCTCAGGTTTCTTTTTTCTCCTGAAAATCCTGTTCCAAAATCCCATGCTTACACTCCCGGCCCGCTGCAGCGGGCATTTCAATCAAATGAAGAATTCTATTTTGGCGTCAGTGAATTAATCCTTCACACTTTCACGGTAGCTTTCCTTCAGCGCCTGTGTCACACTCTCATATTCGTCCAGAATTTTCTGTCTCTCCGGCCCGTCCCGCAGCTCCCGTCTGCTGTTTTGGCGCAGGAACTCCGGCTGCTGCTCCCACTCCCGGGTCAGCCGCTCTATTTCTCTCTCCAGCTCCAGCGTCCCTTCATAGCCTTCCGTATTTCCGGCAATCAGAGAAACATACTCTCCTTCACTGAGCTCCATGCGCTTTGCCGCCAGGTAATCCCTGTAGTATTCCGGGCGGTTTTCCGTCTCATAGGCCTCCAGAAAGCATTCCGCCGCTCCCTGGTACAGCATCATGCCTGCCAGCGCCACCCCCTTGTTGTGCAGAATAGCCGCCAGACAGCCCACTGCCGGAAGCGGCTCGCCTTCCTTTTCCTGCTCCCGCCATTTCCCGATCAATCTGTCATAGCTGTGCATCGCCGCAATATATCTCTTTTGCTTCACCAGCCTGTCAATCTGGCTTTTTCTTTTTTCGATATTGCTCAGGCCCGCTCCCCGCTTCAGGGCCTGGGCCGCCTCCTCGATAATTTTATCGTCATAAAAGCCCACAAACCTCAGAATGGTTACCACAAAGGCACTAAGAGACCCCTTTTTGTGCACCAGGGTATAAAGCGCCTTGGCCAGCTCCCTGAGGCCGCATTCCTGTTCAATCCATCCCAGCAGCTCGTCATTCATCAACGTGAAGTCCAGAAGAAATGCGTTTTCCTTCATACAATAGCACAGTTCCTCCATACAGTAAACATTGATCTCCAGGCCCGGGATACAATATGGAGTTACGGCATAATTGCCCACACAGACACTGATACGCATAAAGTCAGCTCCCTTAATAAATATCTACCTTTTCTCTCCATACATGACCGGATGAGGGGCGGATCTCTCCAAAGCCCAGATCCTGGATCTCCACCGCAAGCTTTTCTTCCGTCTCCAGGAAAAACCTGGCCCACAGTCTTGCTATGCTTCCCGGCATATCCTCCAGAACGATCTGGGCAATCTTCCCGTTTTTTCCAATCAGCGGTGTAATCATCAACGATATTTCATTTCCTTCCTGAACGTAAAATTCCAGCTCCGCTTCCGCCTCGTACCAATTCACACCCGCATCCAGCAGCGCATAATAGGATTCCTCTCCCTGCCGCAGAATTTTCATGCCCACATTGGCCTTCAGCTTTTCTTTTCCCAAAAACACATGATTCTTCCCTGCCTCGCTGGGCTTTAAGCGCTCCTGCATTCCCATACAGGCTCCCTTGCTGAACAGATTCGTTCCCTGAAACACCCTGCGGTTCCTGCATAAGTACCGCAGAGATTCCTGCAACCATTCACGGTCAAAAGCATCCCCGATGAGAAAAATGCTGTTTACAGCCTTCCCCTCACAGCATTCCCGCGCAATCCTCAGAAAGTCCGCGTCCAGCCGGCTTGCGGCCTGCTCCCGGGCAGAAGACTCCTCCGGAAGAGCTCCCGCTCCCAAAAAAGGATATTCCGCCTCTTGCATATAGGTCACCACCGGCGCAGTATGCCGGTTGCACTCCATCCGGTAAGACACCATACAGCCCCGGCGGCAGACAAAAAGCAGGGACTGATATACCCACAGCTCCTCCGGCTGATGTATCATATAGTAATAAAAGCTCTCCCGGTAGCTGTGAAAAGCGATTTTGTCCGTCTTCAGCTGAAGTCCCGCCGCCATCTGTTCCAGCACCTCCAGCATCCGATGATCAATCCTTTCACAGGTGACCATCAGCGCCCCGATCCGGTCTGCGGAGGCCGCCTGAGAGATAAGCCCAAGGCTTCTCTTGAAAAACAGGGTCAAAAGCGCCACCGGATCATAGCTTTCCTCCTCAATCATCACAGGCTCTCCGTCTCTGGCCAGCTCCAGCAGACCGTCCACCAGAATTCCCTGTCCTTCCTCTCCCCAGCGGATTGCTTCCTTTCCATAAAACCATTGATTGACACCGATACGCTTACACAATACCGTAGGAATATTAAAATTTTCCTCTCCCGCCGTCTGGGACAGCGTGGTCACATCCCCGCTTCCGGATGCGGCAACGCTGATCTGAGAAAATTCATTGCCTAGGTCATACCCTACCACCAGCTTTTCTCCGCCCCATAAGCCCATGCCGTCCACCTCCTGTTATACCAGTTCAAACAACCTCCCGTTCATAAAATCATTCCTGTGATACTCCTCCAGAAGGACATCCATCCTGTGGTAATCCTGCATTGCTTTACTGGCTATAATATCATTGATCAGGCGGTATCTGCTGTGTTCTGCGCACTTATCCTCGCTTTTCTGGAGACTGCCGCTTTCCGTCAGCCGCTCCACACCATTCTTTTCCTCAGTAATATAGTATTGCAGGCTCTCCCCGAAAAACAGAATAAACTCCTTAAAGCACACTCCTCCGTATACTTCTCTCATATACTCGGAAGCGTATTCCTCCGATTCCCCATTTTCGTGAAAAATCACATAATGAATTCGGGCTCTGTTCCCGAAGGACGCATGGTACTCAACAATGGTCTTGTCTGCCAGCTCCTGCAGTCCCAGCACAGGCCGTCGGAAAGCCCGAAAGAAGTCCAGATGAATCCCCTGCTCCAGCATCTCCTGCAGAAAGCATTCCGCAGGAGCCGCCATATCCTCCGTCATTCCCCCGGGATCTTCCCCGCAGAATTTCAGAAACGCCAGCTTACACACCTTCTGTACCGGCTCTCCCCTCAGATACATATCCTGAATCTGCTGGAATACATCTCCTTCGGTGACCCGCTCCTTCACAAAATAGTCAAAACAGCACTGAGCCAGAAAAGCCTCCTCCAGTTCCGGGTCAGATCCCATGGATACATAGCAGCGGAAGATTTCCATTTTTTCTCCCACAAAGGCACCGGTATAGAGCATCTGTGCCAAAATCGTTCCGCAGAGCCTCCGGCAGTCCACTCCATAGGACATGGCCGCCTTCCAGATATCCCTCATATTTCTGGTCATTCCTCTGTAGTGCATGGCCAGATACTGCAATACGATCCCATCATATTTTCCTCTGCGGAAAGCATACACCGCCGCCGCTGTCAGCACCGGATCCTCCGCCATGGCGCTTTGCTCCATCAGGGGACCGATGAGACGCACCAGAAGCTTTGGCTCCACAAAATAAGGACCGTACTGCCGAAGCCACTCCCCGGCCAGTTCAAAATACCCTCGGAGAATCAGAAACCGGACAGCCTCTCCCCGTTCTCCCACTGTAAACTCCTCCAGCGGAATATAAGGAAGAAATTTGTCCATGGCCTGGAAGTCCTCCATGTCCTGATAATATTGCATCAGCTTCAGGGACAATTCCCTCTTAACCTTACTGTCCGCGTATCCGGAGGCAGCCACACGCAGCGCCCGATGGGCTCCCTCCGGATTGTCTATGGCATTCTCCCGTTCTCCCTCACACAAATACAGCTCAAGCTCCGGGCAGTCTCTGACGAAGGGTACCAGAAACCGCAGAAATTTTCCCGGAATCATAAGCTTTTCCATTGTATACTCCACACTTCTCACAAAGCGGTTATTCCAGGCATCCTCAAAGACGATGGTATACCGGCTTCCATAGAGAGAAACCCATGCTCTTCCTCTGTCCAGAACATACTCTCCAGGAAAAAGATTGCCCGGCTGATACACATATACCTTCCTCAGTCTATCGTCCTCCACCCGAATCATATGGGTAAAAAGCAGGCGGCTCAGCTGAGGAGCGTTTTCCTCCTTTATCAGATCTGGCTGTAAAAAATGATTGTACAGGTTTGCCAGATGTCTGTCTATACGTCCCTTCCTGATCTGTTCAGCCACAAAATGCTCCATGCGGATCCGGTAAGCTCCGTAAATATCCCCCAGTCTGTTTCTATTCTTGCAAATATAGTCAAATAAATAGGCACAATGCTCATAGTCCAGCTTATTTTGATATGAAAAGTACATCAGCACCATTTTAGGGATTTCCACTGGCTGATCCAGATTCAGGGATGCCATATAATATTCATACAGATTGGTGATCCGCAGATTGCTTTTCACCCCGGCGCTGTACCAGGCAAAATATTTTTCCCCCGCCTTCCCTCCTTTAATCAGCAAGGCACAGATCTGCTGAAGAACACGCTGATCCTCCTTTTTCTCATACAGCCTGATCAGCAGACGGCAGAGCACTCCTGAATATTCCCGCACCCGGTCTGCCAGGTAAAGCAGCTGCTCCACCACATCCTGCTTCAAAAGCTCCTGCCTTACGCCATACCAGAGCACCTGCTGCTCAAAATCCCCCAGCCTGCGCAGAAGCGCCGGATTGTAGTTCAAAAGAGTAACCGCCTCTATGTACAATATAGGACTGCAGCAGCCCACGATATATTGCTTCTCCAGAAACATCCATTTCCCTGCGGCAGATTTGTGGAGCTCCTCGGAAAGATATAGAAGCAGCCAGGCTGCACGCCAATTGGTATCATCCATCCGGTAGATATGCTCCACCTCCGCTGCCACATGGTCCACGTACTCCGTTTCCCGATGGATCAGCGTGGTCAGGTAAAGATAATAGGCCAACAGCGTATCCTGTCCGGGATTTTTCTCCAAAAGCTCCGCCACATGATCCAGGATCCACCCCGCCTCGTTGCAGCGGTCTCCCGTAATCAGCAGCTGGGCCTGAAACAGCCTGGCCGCCACATCGTTTTCATCTACGGACACCATCTTTTCCACAAGCTTTCCGGACTCCTTCAGCCAGGTGGCCGTACCAATCTTTTTTGCCCGAAACGCCTGATAAAATTCCATCAGCTCCACCGTACTGCGCTTTTTTCCCAGGTCCGACCCTCCCATTCCCGCCGGATCTCCCTTTCTGACTGTCACCGGTACTGTCATGGACACATAAGAATTGTATAGAAGAATCTGTCCAAAATTCCTGCCCCGGCGGCAAAGATTTCCGTCTACGAAAACCGGAAGCACAAAGTGCTCTCCCAGGAAATCGTCATCGGTAATCACTTCCTTTTCCGTGAATACAAAGCCCCCCGCGCACTCTACAATCAGCCTGGTAAATCCCCAGCCCTTCCGTGCAATGTCCAGACCGTATTCCGTCACACCCAGAAGCCCCTCCAACGACAGAATGTCGATGCTCAGACTCTCCTGAACCACATACTCCACCTTCTGCTTTCTGCCAATGCGGATCAGGAATTCTTCCATATTCTGCTCCCGGCCCTCATATACCGAAAGTGCTCTGTAATCCTCTGCAAATTGCGCTTCGCTTCCCGTGAGAATCCTGACAAATTCCGGAGAATAAAACAAATTTACCGCCTCCTGCCAGTTGCTTTTAGCCAGATTCGCAAAATGGAACAGATTCTTCACAGCTCCCAGAGAGGATTCCGGCACCGTATGCTCCACCGAAACCACGAAAGGAACGTAATACTCTCCCCTATTGCTGATAATATAAAAATTTCCCTTTATTACATCTCCTTCTTCTGTATTTTCCCCATGAAAACAAAAAGGGATTTCCACATCGCTGCCCTCAAACTCTTCCGACAGACACTCCATCCTCAAGTCAGACGGTATGACTGTGCCGTTGGCAAATTGTCCCTGCGGTGCATAGACGTGGAACGCCCCTTCGTATATTTCCCCCTGCCTCAGACTAATCTCGATCTTGGTGCAGGAAAAATCCAACGAACCTTTTTCATAGTCGAAGTTTCCTTCTAGAATCCTGTCGATCATCCTCTGCATCAACGCTCACCTGCTTCTATGAATAAATAATTCCCAGCTTTTTATTCCATATTCAGCTTCCTGCTGATCACCAGCCATGACACCAGATACAGCAGCGCCGCAGTCACTATTCCAATTATGGTTCCGGAGTCAATGGTAGAATTCAGATACCGGTCAAAGCCGCGGGCATCGAAAAGCAGCTCGTTCATATGAGCCGCCATGACAATGCTCCTAACTGCAGAGTTGATCAGCATATTGCAGATCATAATTCCAATATAGCTTACAATGGCCATCAGCACACGGAATTTAGTAAACAGCTGTCCTATGGAAATAGCTCCGAATATAGTAGTCACCGATACAAACGGCCCTATCAGCACCGAAAACAGCAGTGCCAGCAGATATCGCATCAGATTGATATTGTAATCAATCCGAAAATTCCGTATTGCAATGCCCAGCTCCTGGAACAGCCTGCCCAAAAACCAGCCCAGGGTATAGCCCTCCGGCAGGATTGTCCCTACAAAGGACAGTATCAGTAATATCACGGAAGTCATCACTGCCAGAATTACCAGCATCACCCAGATACCGCTGACCAAAATCTTGCTGATAAGCAGCTGGTGCTTTCCCACCGGAAGCGTATGGGTCAAATATCCCTCATCGGTATACATGGTCTTGTAAAAATGCACTCCCGTGTATATCACAATCCCATATGTGATTCCCGTCAGCATCAAAACATAGAGAAAAAGTGTAAGAAAGCTCATAATATCCCATGGATTAATTCCCGCATAATAATTGTCCTCTGCCAGCCCCCGCCAGAGGGGAGACTGAAAGGCCAGCCATCCAAAAAAGGTGACAATCACCACAAATACCAGCATCAGGCACCCTGCTTTGCTGACTTTCTTCCACTCATGCTTTATCAGCTTTCCTAACATGCAAACACCTCCCTGAAATAAGCGTCCACCGATTTGCCATGCTGCTCCCGGATATTGTCCACGGAGGTGTACAGCACCAGATGCCCATACCGCATGAATATCACCTCGTCCAGCACCGACTCGATGTCTCCGATCAGGTGGGTGGACAAAAGGATGGTAGAACCGGGATTGTAATTGTTAATAATCGTACGCAGAATATAGTCTCTGGCCGCAGGATCTACGCCGGCAATGGGCTCATCCAGAACATACAGGTCCGCGTCCCGGCTCATGACCAGAATCAGCTGCACCTTCTCCCTGGTGCCTTTTGACAATGCTTTCAGCTTCATATCCGGATCGATATTCAGGCTCTGGAGCATGGCCATGGCCTTATCCCGCTGAAAATCCAGGTAAAAATCACAAAAGAAATCCAAAACTCTGCTGATCTTCTGTCCTCCTGACAGATATGTGCGGTCAGGAAGATACGCCACATGAGCCTTTGTGTCCGCTCCCACAAATTGACCGTTAATACGTATATTCCCATGGGTTGGTGTCAGAAGCCCGTTCATCATCTTGATTAATGTGGTCTTGCCGCTGCCGTTGGGGCCCAGAAGTCCGATGATCTTTCCTCTGGGAAGAGACAGCGTAATATTGTTTACGGCTATATGCTTCGAATCATAGGCTTTTGTCAGTCCTGCAATCTCAATCAGCTGATTCATTGTTCCACCCCCTGTTCTCTCTCCTTCGGGCTCCCCATTTCTTCCGGCTTCACTGTGCCCTCCGGCTCTTCTCCGGTTCCCGGTCTCTCGATTCCCGCAGGCGCTCTACCGGCGCTTTCCTTCAGCAGTTCAACTGTTTCCCCTCTGGTGAATCCCAGCTCCTGCATTTTCAGAAAAAAATGATCCAAATGTTCCTTAGCCAGTCCTGAACGAACCTGCCGGATCAGTTCCTCATCATCCGTAACCGACCTTCCGTTTGTCCTCTGGGTAAGGATCAGTCCTCCCCTTTCCAGCTCCGCAAAGGCCTTCTGCATTGTGTTGGGGTTCACCGCCGCCGTCGCCGCCAGCTCTCTGACGCTGGGCAGTCTGGTTCCCGGCGGATACTGCCCGGAAACGATCTGCATCTGGATCCTTTCCACCAGCTGCGCATAAATCGGTCTGTCTGCCTCCAAATCCCACGCCATTGCTCTCTTCCTTTCTTTTCGCTGTCATATATAGAGGAAAAAAAATGCGCAGAGCCTGCCCTGCGCATTTCATGCCACTCCTTTATCTCTGAAATACGGCCATCCTGCTCTGATCCAGCCGTTTCGTCTCCTCAACGATATGGTTAAATGCCCTGATCAGCTCCACGGAAAGCTTTTCCGCCTCCTGGTAATCCTTCTGGGCTTTAGCAAAGTCACCGCGCTTGATAGCCTCCATCACGCTTCTGCCATAACCATGGAAGGTACGGTGCTTATCCCCCAGCCCTGTCCATACGCTGGCAATAGCCGGGTGCTGGGGCCTCATGGCATAATAGAAATGTCCAAAAGCACACTTGGTATCATCCACCTGAAGCGGCATGCACTCCCGCGACAACACCATTCCTTCCAAAGTCTTCAGCCATTTCTGGTGGGCAATAATGGCATCCTGCACCGTAGTCATGAAGTTCTGGTTATCAAGCATATAGAACACATCCTGAACCATGGTTCCCATCTTCTTGGCCGTATCATCCAGCTCCTTCTCAATAACGGGAACCGGCTCCGTGCTGATGGCAAGGGACTCGGAAACCTGTCCCAGAGCTTCCGCCTGCTCATTCAGATTGGAGCACTCTCTGGTAAGCCTGCTCATCTGCTCCTGTACGGTGGTAACGGAGCTGAAAATCTGTTCGCCCGACGCGGCAATGGTAGTCATTGAATCCGCAATAACTACTACGTTTTCTTCGCTCCTCTTGGTAGTGTTCAGAATCTTGTGAAGGCTGTCCTTCATCTCTCCCAGCTCCTCCACAGTCTTATCCATGCTGTCGCAGCTCATCCGGGAAGCCTCCCCGATCCTGCCCACCAGGCCGTCCATATTAGCGGTCAGCTGCTTGGTCTCATCCGCCAGCCCCCGGATCTGCTCAGCCACCACGGCAAAGCCTCTTCCTGCTTCTCCTGCTCTGGCCGCCTCGATGGACGCATTCAGCGCAAGCATATTTGTCTGAGCAGAAATGGAATTGATACCCTTAATCACTTCGTTCATGTTGTTCAGGACATTCATCATCTGCTCCATGTCCCGCTTCATATCGTCGGAGTTCTTAATGGTATCCTCGGACTTGGCCATGATCTTTTCCAGGGCTCTGCTGTTTTCACCCATGCTGTCCTTCATGTTGCCGGCAACCTCAGCCACCTCCTGGATGCTGTTGTTAAAGCCCTCCTGCACCGACACCACCTCGGACATGCTGGTCTCCGTGGCTCTGGCCGTATCCACCACGCCGGATGCCACCCCTCTTAAGTTCTCGCTGATCTCAGCCATCTTTTCCGTACACCCGTGCATGGCCAGCTCCAACGCGCTGATCTTCATTACTGAAGAGAATACCCCTTTCACCAGCTGGTTGAAATTGTCACGGCCCGATTTCAGTCTGGCCTGTACCTGCATGGCCTCGGGATCCTTCGGATCATCCACTGGTATCATCCGGCTGATATTGTATATAATCTTCTTGTTTTTCATAAAGCAATCCTCCTGTTCCTAACCCTTCTTTTCTAGCATAACAGATTTGAATTGATTTTTCCATATAAAACGACAATAAATTTTTTTAATTCAGAACTTTTTTTTCGGCGCTGCATATATTTACCATAACTGAACCCTAAGGATGGTACAAATATGCCCGAAAATAATATCCCAGCTCCACAGGAGGCGGAAACGGCGGAGGCCTCCTATACCGGTACAATGAAGATCAGTGTGGTATCTTCCATCGGCCTGGTTCCCGTGGAAGACGCCACAGTGACCATCTCTTACACGGGAGATCCCCAGGCGCCCCTGAACGTGCTTACCACAGACAGCTCAGGACAGACCCCTGTGGTTTCCCTGCCCGCGCCCCCTTTGGAGCTCTCCCTCCAGCCGGAAAATGAAATCATGCCCTACTCCGAATATAATATCACGGTGACAGCCGAAGGTTACGAGCCTGTGCTGGTGTCCGGCTCCGAGGTTTTCGCGGATCAGCTGGCACTGCAGCCCATCCGTATGAATCCCCTGGCCGCCACGGAAGATGAGGAAAAGGTGGTTATCATTCCTGCCCATACGCTCTTTGGCGAATATCCTCCCAAAATACCTGAGGATGAGATTAAGCCCATGGCGGAAACCGGGGAAATCGTCTTAAGCCGGGTGGTGATTCCGGAATATATTATTGTCCACGACGGTGTTCCCAACGACCCCACCGCCGCCAATTACTGGGTCCGTTACAAAGATTACATCAAGAACGTGGCCTCCTGCGAAATCTATTCCACCTGGCCGGAAAGCACATTATATGCAAATATCCTGGTGATCATGTCCTTCACCCTGAACCGGGTGTATACAGAGTGGTATCGGAACCAGGGGTATGACTTTACCATTACCTCCTCCACCGCCTACGACCAGAAATGGGTATACGGAAGGAATATATTTGAAAATATCGACTATCTGGTGGACACTATTTTTGCAAATTACCTGTCCAGGCCCGGTGTCCGGCAGCCCATCTTCACCTCCTACTGCGACGGACGCAGAGTCACCTGCGCAGGCTTAAGCCAGTGGGGCTCCAAATACCTGGGAGATCAGGGCTACTCGCCCATTGAGATCATACGGTATTACTATGGCAACGATATGTATATCAATACGGCGGAGATCATCTCCGGCGTGCCCTCCTCCTATCCCGGCTACGCCCTGGGAATCGGCGCTTCGGGAGACAAGGTACGGCAGCTGCAGACACAGCTGAACCGCATCGCCCGTAATTACCCTGCCATTCCCACGATCACTGCAGACGGAATATACGGTCCTCTCACGGCCAATGCCGTCAGCACCTTTCAGGGCATTTTCGGCCTTCCTAAAACCGGTGTCACCGACTACGCCACCTGGTACGAGATCTCCGATATCTATGTGGGTGTCACCCGAATTGCGGAACCCGGATGAACGGCCCGTCCGCCGGTCAATCCATGGGATAATATTCTGTATATTTTCCGGGGGGCACTCCAAAGGCCTCCCGGAAATTACGCAAAAAGGAACTATAATCCTGAAATCCGGTCAGCTGGCAGGCCTCCGAAACGCTTTTCCCCTCCCGCAGAAGCTCACATGCCCTGATCAGACGCTTGCTTACCACGAAGGAATGTACGGTCACTCCGGTAATCTCTTTAAATTTCCGCAAAAAGTAATATTTGCTCATATGAATCTGTTCCGCCAGCAGCTCCACAGACAGGCTTTCCGTCAAATGTTTCTCTATATAATCCGCCACCTGCTCCACCAGAGGATGACTGACCAGCTCGTCCCTGTTAAAAAGGTATTCCCTTCGGCTGCATAAAGTATTCAGGTACCCGAAAAACAGGGTCAGATACCCTCTGTCCAACACCTGCCTGGCCCCCGGCAGCGGGGGATCGGCTGATTCTGTCATAGCCAGCTTCAACAGATACCCCTGAAGCATTTCTTCATAATAAATAGGAAAATGATATGCACAGGATTCCTGCCCCCGGAAACAGGCGGACAGATCCATATCCTTTCCTCCCAGCTGTGCCAGAAGTCCCGGCGTGACCCACAAAATGATCCTTCTGGAGGAATCATGCCTGTTTTCCACATACTGATATTTGTGCATTACATTCTGATCTATGAGAAGAAAATCCCCTTTTTTCATAGGGTAAATCCTGTTTTCCAGCATGGAAGCATACTCTCCCTCCAGCACATAAATGATTTCATAAAAGCTGTGATAGTGAAAGGTCATGGCTCCCAGAGGCGCCCCCTGCTTTTCGTACACCTCAAAATCCTCAGCGATCATGTACTGTCGTTCATCCGCCGCCTCCCGCCTGCGGATTCTGTCTTCTATCCTGTTTTTTCCGTTTTCCAATGTAATCCGCTCCCTTCTGCCAATCCTGCAGCCTGGCGGCTATCCCCATTATAACTTGCTTTTCATTGAAATCACAATGTCAGTTTATAGCAATTTTTACTCTATTTCAAGCAATATATATGCTTTTCATGCAATTTGTTTTGAGATATATTATATGTAAATACAGGAATAATCCTGAATGGCTTTTTAAAGGTCCATTTTTTAATTTTGTTTTGGCAAAACAGGAGGGCAAACAGATGCAGATGACTTTACGTTGGTACGGCAGCAAGTATGACACGGTAACTTTGAAACAGATCCGGCAGATCCCCGGTGTCACCGGCGTGATCTCCACACTTTACGGAACCGCTCCCGGCGAGGTATGGGAGGCGGCAGATATCCTGGCGTTAAAAAAGGAAATCCAGGACGCAGGTCTTGAGCTGGCAGGCATTGAGAGCGTGAATGTCCACGATGCCATCAAGGTAGGCTCTCCTGACCGGGATCGGTATATCGATAATTATATTACTACCCTGGAGCGTCTGGGGCAGGCCGGAATTCATATGGTATGTTATAACTTCATGCCCGTGTTTGACTGGACCAGAACCGAGCTGGCACGGATGCGGCCCGACGGCTCCACCGTACTGGCATACACACAGAAGGCCGTGGATGCCCTGGATCCGGAAAAAATGTTTGACTCCATCGCAGGAGAAATGAACGGCGCCGTAATGCCCGGCTGGGAGCCGGAACGCATGGCAAGGGTGAAAGAGCTGTTTGAAATGTATAAAGACGTGGATGACGAAAAGCTGTTTGCAAACCTGAAATATTTTCTTGAACGCATTATGCCTGTCTGCGACAAATACGACATCAACATGGCGATCCATCCTGACGATCCCGCCTGGAGTGTATTCGGCCTGCCCCGGATCATTATAAACAAGGCCAACATCCTGCGGATGATGAAGATGGTGGATAACCCCCACAACGGTGTCACCTTCTGCTCCGGTTCCTACGGCACCAACCTGGAGAATGATCTTCCCGATATGATTCGTTCCCTGAAGGGCCGAATTCATTTCGCCCATGTACGGAACCTGAAATTCAACTCTCCCGATGATTTTGAAGAGGCGGCCCACCTTTCCAGCGACGGCACCTTCGACATGTACGAGATCATGCGGGCCCTTTATGAAACCGGCTTTTCCGGCCCTATCCGGCCCGATCACGGACGCATGATCTGGGGTGAAACCGCCATGCCGGGCTACGGCCTGTATGACCGGGCTCTGGGCGCGGCATATCTGAACGGACTCTGGGAAGCCATTGAAAAGCAGGCTTTGCGCACCGTATAAATGCATTCTGCAAAAACACTGCATAAGGAAAATTAAAAAGCAGGATACTAAGAAAACGCCGATTAAAAATTGCTTGCAATCAGGCATTCCATAAGGCATCATACATCAGGCCGGATAAAAATGCGTATCCGGTCTCTCAAAAAAGCGCGTCGCAGCGCGCAGACAGGCAGTCAACACATGAAACTTACATTAGAAGGAATCACTGCAGAACGCAAAGCCTATGAAGCCGCCGGATACAGTCTCCCGGCCTTCGACCAAGAGGCCGTAAAAGGAAACACACTGGAGCGCCCGTTGTGGATTCATTTCGGAGCAGGCAACATTTTCCGGGCCTACCAGGCCAATATTGTGCAGAATCTGTTAAACCGAGGAAGCATGGACACAGGCCTTATCGCGGCGGAAGGTTACGATTATGAAATTATCGAAAAAAGCCTCCGTCCACATGACAACCTGACCATACTGGCCACACTGAAGGCCGATCACACCGTGGACAAAACCGTGGTTGGCAGCATCATGGAGTCCCTGATTCTGGACAGCCATAACCCAAAAGAATACTCCCGGCTGAAGGAAATTTTTGCAAATCCCTCTCTTCAGATGGCAAGTTTTACCATCACAGAAAAGGGATATGCGGTGGCAGATCCCCGGGGAAATACTCTGCCCGCCATAGCGGCAGATTTTGAGAAAGGACCCGATGAACCCGACAGCTATCTTGGCAAGGTGGTCTCTCTTCTCTACCACCGCTATGTAAAGGGAAAACTCCCCATCGCTATGGTGAGTATGGACAATTGCTCCCACAACGGCGACAAGCTTTTCTCCGCAGCCACGGCCTTCGCCCAGGCCTGGTGCAAAAACGGACTGGCAGATGAAGGCTTTCTGGATTACGTAAAGAATCCGGCAAAAGTCTCCTTTCCCTGGACCATGATCGACAAAATCACCCCCAGACCCGATGCCCGGGTGGAAAAGCTTTTGTCCGCCGACGGCATGGAAGGGCTGGATGCCGTGGTGACCTCCAAAAACACTTATATTGCGCCCTTCGTGAACGCCGAGGAATGCGAATATCTGGTAATCCAGGATGCTTTTCCCAACGGCAGACCCCCTCTCGAAGAAGGAGGAGTCATATTCACACAAAGAGAAACTGTGGATAAGGTGGAGAAAATGAAAGTCTGCACCTGCCTGAACCCGCTCCACACCGCTCTGGCCATCTACGGCTGTCTGCTGGGGTATACGCTGGTCTCCGAGGAAATGAAGGACCCTGTACTGAAAAAACTAGTGGAAATCATCGGATACCGGGAGGGACTGCCTGTGGTGGTGGATCCCGGCATTCTGGACCCGAAGGAATTCATCGATCAGGTAGTAAATGTAAGAATTCCCAATCCCTTTATGCCCGACGCCCCCCAGCGCATCGCCACGGATACCTCCCAGAAGCTGGCCATACGCTTTGGCGAAACCATCAAGGCTTACCAGCGGGATCCTTCTTTGGATATCGCCGATCTGAAGCTGATCCCCCTGGTTTTTGCAGGCTGGCTCAGATACCTGATGGCTGTGGACGACTCAGGAAAGCCTTTTACCCCCAGTCCGGACCCTCTGCTGGAGGCCGCCGGGGCTTATGTGGCTGATTATTCCTTATCCGACACTCCCAAAAACCTGGATAAGCTGGATAAGCTCCTCTCCAACGAAACAGTCTTCGGAGTGGATCTGACCGCCATCGGCATGGCCGGACTGGTAAAGAACTATTTTGCCGAAATGTCCCAGGGGCCGGGGGCCGTGAGGACCACACTGGAGAAATATGTGAAATAAAACAAATCAGAACAGGCGGCACAGTAATGCCCTCACATGAAGCTTTGGAATCAGCCGGCTTCATGTGAGGGCTGTTGCTTTTTATACCGTTAATCCATCGGCTTTTTCTTCGCTTTTTCTTGGCTTTTTCTTCGCTTTCCCTCCGGGTTAAAGACAGTCAGCTGGCGGCATTTGTCAAATACATGCGCTGATACGTCTGCTTTGTTTATTCCCTCTCAGGAATCATCCATTCTGTCCGCATAATACCACAATACTTTTAGGCGTAGTCTGGGCCGGAATACTCCTGGTTGAACTCTCATAGACCACCACCAGATCATGATTTGCCGGACTCCCCTGGAAATATTGATTGTTAGTGGTACGCACCTTCACGGACCGGTCCAGATTCAGCTGCAGGGTCTGATTATCATTTATCAAACGGGTATCATAATGGCTTACATCTACCATCCTGCTGTTTTTCTCTCCGGCCGCCGCCACCGCATTATACTGGGGCGGGTAAATCAAAGGAGCCGGCGCCTCCAGATCATACCAGAAGGTACAGGACATTCCTGTGGACAGGGTCTCAAAATCCACCACGTAGGTCATGGGCGATATGAGAAAATTCACGGTATTGCCGCTTCTATCCTCCACCGCCGCAAATATCAGACACGCATCCCCACGCCGGTTTCCTGCTCCGGCAGGCGTCATATCCACAATGGTCCCGGTGACAGAGCCATACCGGCTTCTTCTGACGGGAGGCCTTCCGTTTCTCAAAAAGTCCATTCCTGTCTCCTTTTTTTACTGCATTATCTCTTCCTAATTTTATTCATAAACCGGAAAAAGGTGCCTGTCAGAGCCTCTCTCCAAGGATCGTCCCGCCTCCCAGCACATACTCTCCGTCATAAAATACCACGGCCTGACCCGGCGCCGCTGCTCTTACCGGCTTTTCAAAAAGGCATTTGACTCTTCCTCCGGGCTGCTTTTCTATCCTGCAGAATTCACCGCTGTGATTATAGCGGATCTTTGCCCGCACCCTCACAGGCTCTTCCAGATCCTCCACTGCCATATAGTTGACCTGATTGCACAGAACCTGTTCCGTGAAAATATCTCCATTTCTTCCGATAACCACCTGATTTGTCCGGGGACGAATCTCCGTCACAAAAACTCTCTCTCCTGCCGCAAGCCCCAGCCCCCTGCGCTGTCCTACGGTATAATGGACGATACCCTTATGGCGCCCCATGACCCGACCTTCAGAATCCACAAAATCTCCCGGTCCGGGGAGGCGCTCCCCTGCTTCCCTGCTGATAAAGCCGGCATAATCATTATCCGGCACAAAACAAATCTCCTGACTGTCAGGCTTATCTGCCACCGGAATTCCCGCCTCCTGCGCGATTCTACGGATCTGGTCCTTGGTATACTCCCCCACAGGCATCAGCGTGTGCAAAAGCTGCTCCTGGGTCAGATTATAGAGGGCATAGGTCTGATCCTTAGCCGCCGTCACGGAGTTTCTGACAGCCATCCGGCCATTGGGCAGTCTGTGAATCCGGGCATAATGTCCCGTGGCAATATAGTCGGCCCCAATCTCCAGACTCCTTTTCAGCATTGCCTCCCACTTCACATAGCGGTTGCAGGCAATGCAGGGATTTGGCGTCCTCCCCTGCAGATATTCCTCCACAAAGTAATCCATAACACACCGTTTAAACTCCTGACGGAAATTCATCACATAATGTGGAATCCCCAATATTTCCGCTGTTGCCCTGGCATCCTCCACGGCAGAGAGGCCGCAGCAGGTTCCCTGACTACGGCCTCCGTCACCCTCTCCGCGGCATGCCCCGTCTGGCTCCTGCCAGATCTGCATTGTCACACCGATGACCTCATAGCCCTGTTCCTTCAGCAGATACGCCGCCACAGAGGAGTCCACTCCTCCCGACATACCCACCACCACTTTCTTTTTCATACCGCCCATGTCTGCACCTTTCCCAGTGTACTCAGTATATCCACGCCCGCACAGCCTTGTTTCCATGCCAGACTGCCAAACTTCCCCAAAAGTCTTTTCGTCTTGGCCATCTCAGACCACCCTGGCCCCAAAAGGCATCAGTGCCAGCTTTGCCAGCTTAAAATGCTGCAGTCCAAACGGAATTCCCACTATGGTCACACACAGCACACATCCCCAAACGGCAGACACCAGAGCCAGCGGTATCCCTGATAGAATCAGCCAAATCAGGTTCAGCAGCAACGATCCCACTCCGCCGCCATATTCCACTTCCTTTCCGAAGGGAAAAAGCGACAGGCCCGCAAACTTAAAGCACTGCTTTCCCCATGGAATACCCACTATTGTAATGCACCACAGACACCCTGCAAGAAACCAGCTGATTCCGCTGAAAAATCCGCCGAATATAAACCACAGAACATTCCCCAAACAGCTCATGTCTTTCTCCCACTTTCATTGTTTTCCTAAGCATAACACAGGCGCCTGCAAAAAGCAAATTTCACACCTGCGCTACATCTGTTTTACAATACGGTAATAGGTCCGCGAGGTTCTGCTGTAGCACAGAACATACACACAGGCAAACACCAGGCACACCGCCGCCGATACGATGATCAGAAGATTTGTTTCAAAGAAATTGATCGCTCCCAAAAGCATACATACCATCTTCATTCCCATCACTGTGTGAAGAAGCGCTCCCACCAGCGGCAGTGCAAATACCATGCTGACCTGCTTTCGGATGGTTCTTCGGATCTCTCCGTCGCTCATACCCACCTTCTGCATGATCTCAAAATTCTTCTGATCCTCAAAACCTTCCGTAATCTGCTTATAATACATAATGATCAACAGGCAGATCAGAAAGATGGATCCGAAAAAGATTCCGATGAACAGCAATCCGCCGTACATACTCTCCTGCTCGGACATACGCTCCCGGTGGTCAGAAAACCCCATAAAACCCGTAACCTCGGACGCATACTGATTCAGCTCCTGGGAAAAACTGTCAATATTCTCCTTCTCTCCGGAAGGATTAAATCCATACCGGCAGGTAGTGTCCCGAATTCCATCCACCCCAAAGGACGCGCCTGCCCTGGTCACAGCATCCATGTCCCTTACCACCAGCAGGTATTCCTTATTGAAGGTATCATTCACTTTCTTTTCGCAAAATGAATTGCTCTGAAGCTCTTCTTTTATAACAAACTCCTCGTCTCCCATCAAAATCCGGTCAGCCAGGAAATCTGCTCCTGTACTGAAAATCAATGCCTGGCCTTCCTCCAGACTCACAGAAGCGCCTTCCATTTCATTATAAGCATCCACTGTCATAAGCTTCACAATGGTCCAATTCATATAATTATCATCCTGTCTCCGATCTCGCATCCGATTTCCTTCCTGACAGGTCTTTACCTCCGCATAGGGAAAAACAAGCTCATCCTTCAACAGCACATTGTTTTTCTCGGCCAGCAAAGCCGCCTGCTGCCGTATCTGCTCCAGATCCGGATTCTCACTGTAGGAATAATATACTTCCACATCTCTGCTGATGCGATAGGACACTATGGAATCCATTCCCAGGTATACACTGACCGTACACGCCACAGTGATCATCACCATAGTGGAAAACACACAAATATTGGATAAACTGGCAGCGCTTTTTTTCATCCGGTACAGCATTCCTTGTGAGTAAAAAGTTTGCGCTGCTTAAGAAGCCCGTGAACCCCAGTAGGTTCC
>CAJTVB010000021.1:0-63388 GCA_910579755.1 uncultured Acetatifactor sp.
TTCTTACCAAAAAGGAGTTGCTTTTTACCAAAGACACAAACTTTTTTACACTACCACCATAATAAGCATATAGGTATCAAAAAGGTATCACGCCCCACATCAAAAGCCGGAAAGTCCGCTGTTTATGCGGCTTCCCGGCTTTCTGTTTACTATTCGAACTCGATTTCGTAATGGCGTTTTTCAGAACTTTCATTGTTAAAAAAATTTATTCTACCACTCATTTTGTTGTTTCCTACTCTCTGTACTTCTGTCTTGATTTGCTCTTAACATCACGAAAACATCACGGGGTAATCTCCACCACATCCTCTATTCCGCATTGCAGCTTGAACCTTATCCGGTTTTTTCTTAGGCAACCAATGATATATTCCGCATTGTTCTCCACAATCTCATAGGCTCTCTCCGCAGAAGGGTAATTGTATGTTGTGTTATATCCATTCTTTACTCCATCACACTGCAATATGAAGAACGTTTCCAGTGCTTTTGTCTTTCTGGTGTGATCCTTCTTATCGAAAAAGCACAGCGTTTTAATTTCAAACTCATTGCCAGCATCATAGTCCATCTGTAACTCTCTAATATCATGATTTCCTTTACGCAAAGAATAGTAATGGCCCGCTATTCTACGAACCGCATCAGAAGCCATGCCAACATACGCTTTTCCATTATGCAGATTCCGTATTAAATAAACGCATGAAGGTTCTATATCGGTAGATATATCTTCAATCCTGATTTCATTCACCTTATTCGAAATCTTCATCGTAAACGATCACCTCTTCCACCTTGCACTGTAGGCGTTTGCATATCCGTTCCACTACATCAAGACTTACCTTCTGATTTTTTCCCATCTTCGCAAGTGTACCCCTGCTGACCGTTCCGTCCTCAACTAAATCCATTTTCTTCATATCCTTATCAATCAAAGTCTTCCAAAGTGGTTTGTATGTAATCATAATCATCACCTCTTTTATATCTTATCAAAGTTCATTCTCAACGTCAAGAAAAAGTTCTAATTTCTTGAAATTTTTTTCTATAAACTATTGACACTCGCTGTGCATATGGTAATATGTATATAACAAGAACGCAGAACAAAATTCTAATATATCAAAACTTTTAGGAGGGCAAACACATGTTGAAAAATCAGAAATTCGGAGTAGAAGTAGAAATGACAGGTATCACAAGAGAAAAGGCAGCTGCCATTGTTGCAGAAGTTCTCGGGACCACGGCATCCAGACCAGACAGCACTTGCTATCAAACTCGTATTATTGCTGACCAGGCGGCACGCAAATGGAAAGTTATGAGAGATTCCTCAATTACTTCAATCAGGAATGATGGCAGTGATTCTCCAATGGATGAGTATAAGGTAGAATTCGTAACACCGCCTCTGGGATATGAGGACATAGAGCTTTTGCAAAATATCATCAGAAAATTACGTGAAAGCGGAGCAAAATCTCATAGCAGCTGTGGCATCCATATCCATGTAGACGGAGCAAATCATAATGCGAATTCTCTTCGGAGGCTGGTGAACTTTATGACTTCCCGGCAGGATCTGATTTATGAAGCACTTGAAATCGGGAATCGTGCCGACCACTGGTGTCACAAATTAAATTCCGCTCTCCTTATCGAAATGAAAAAGGATAAAAACCTTTCAAAAGAAAAGGCAGAACAGATTTGGTACAGCAGTGCAAATGACGGATATTGCGGTGGTGTTAGCCATGAACACTATAACAGCACCCGCTATCACGGTGTCAACCTCCACAGCTACTTCTCCAAAGGGACTGTAGAATTCAGACTTTTCAACAGCACCCTCCATGCCGGGAAAATCAAGGCCTACATTCAGTTTTGCTTAGCCGTATCCGCATGGGCCATCACATCACAGGAAAAAATCGTATTCCGCTCCATGGCCGGATATACAGCCGAGAAAAAAGTTACCATTATGAGGAATATCCTCACTCATCGGCTCGGCCTGTATGGAGACGAATTCAAGACTTGCCGGCTGCACCTTATGACACCCTTAAAGAAAGCCGCTGGCATGACTTGCAGGGCTGCTTAATATACATGCTGACCTATCGGCATGACGGGGAGAACGGAGGAATATATGAAACCGAGGCTCAAATTATCAGACAGACAGTTTGAATCGCTTGACATTGAAACTCGCCGGAGCATGATATATCAGTTGATGTTCATTGATACACCGAGATATCAGTATTGCATCGGCGCAAACGGCCAGTGGTGGATCATGGTTAGATACAAACGGGAATATACCGGAAAAATTGACAATGACAGTTTAATGGTGGTCGATGCATGGTTATAAAGAGGAGGAAAATATCATGAGGAAATTGTACATTGCATATGGAAGCAATCTTAATCTGGCCCAGATGGCCGCTAGATGTCCCTCTGCGAGCGTTTATGCAAAGGGAGTATTAAATAACTGGGAGCTGGTCTACAGAGGCCGTAGGGCGAACTCACACGCCACAATCATAAGAAAGCGGGGATCCACCGTGCCGGTCCTTGTATGGGAGATTCAGCCAATAGATGAATACCGCCTCGACATATATGAGGGATATCCTCGCTACTATTTCAAGAAAGATATCATGGTAACTATTGCCGGGAGAAAAAAGAAAGCCATGGTTTATATCATGGATGAAGAGCAGCTGCCCGGCCGACCTTCTTCCCAATATGTCAAAACCATCCTCCAAGGATATGTAGATAATGATATGGATATCAGCGTTCTCAAAAAGTCTTTGGAAGTAAATTCCATTGAATGTGCATAAGATTTGTGGTATAAAAAAAGACGTTCGCTCCATGAACGTCTTTCTTTATGACGGCAGTGTTGCAGCACTACCTGTCAGATGATGATGAAATCAGAGAGCCGTTCTTGGTATGTAGGACTTTTGGGCTTTCATCCGGCACCCGCACAATCAATTCATCGAGTTTACAGTCCAGGGCTTCACAAATGAGATCTAAATGTTCCAGATTCACCCTGTCAACCAACTCATGGTACAATTCGTTGATTGTGTTCGGCCGGATGCCAGTGGCCCTTGCCAAGTCTGCCTGCGTCCACCTGAGTTCACCGAGCTTAGTAGATAGTAAAATTCTTATCATACGTCGCCGCTCCTTCCGCTATAAAATATCATTTTTCGACACACTCATGTGCCTTTTGTTATTTTATAGCGGTTTGAGTTATATCCTATCATATACCGATAAGCGGAGCGGCATCCGGTCAGCTCAATGTCTTCCCATATTCTTCATCAAGGGCGATCCACCCATCTTCATTGGCCTCATAGGATTTCAGCAATCCCCAGAGTTTCGCCCCAGGCCCGTCTTTGGTCTTTACGATAGTGAAAGTACCTTCGCCGGTATGGACAGCCTGGCCATTCTTCTTGTGATAATCAAAAGTGGTTCCTGGCCCTTTCCGGATCCGTAAATCAGAAATTGTTACCCGGAACTTAAACTCCCGATCTGTTACATCAGCAGATACGCATGGGTATATTTCATTTCCGGAATTGTCAAATACTTTATACCCGCTGTTCTGCTTACAAAGTTCGATGGCGTTATTCTGATCCTTAAATGCGCCGATCTGACTCCCGGGATCTGCCCAGTTCATGCGGACACGGTAATACCCCGTCCCGGCCGTACTCGCTTTCTGCTCTTCCGTTGCCTTAAAAGAAACATAATCAGGGATAGCAGTGATAAATAAGCCACTTTCCAGCTTATACCACTTCTCATCTGCAGAGACGCCGACAACGGCAAAAGTCCCCGCATGCACAACCTGATCCACCTCTGCTGTGATGCTCGGAGCCTTTCTGATATTCAGCCCATCGGTGCCGTTGTAGATGACTGTCACAGAGCCATTTAAGACATTGATCTTCTGCCCGCCGGTATCATCGCTCGCATTATCCACAGGAGCAGAGGGTACGGTCGTGACATTCTCACCGGCTATTGCCTTTTTAACGTCCTTCCGGAACTGATTCATGGAAAGACCATATCTGCTCCAGATATGCTCCACATCACCATGATTGGAGGCAATGCCTTTTACATTGCCCTCGTGATGGCTCATAAGCACATTACTGTCCTCCGGGTTGAATCCAAACTTCTTGCAGATATGCGCAAAGAACTGTACTGCATTGGCATATGTGGCCAGTACATGGGATTTGGTATTCGCGCCATTTCCCGTCTCGATCCAGTTGGCGCCGCCGGTATATTTGATCGAGGCCGGCTCCGTCATCTCGATACTGATCAGACTATTGTTTCCGCTGCCTTTACGGCCGCTTCCGCAATGCCACCCTTTCATGTTCCAGGGGAGCAGCTGGTACACAACGGCATCCTTCCCCACCACGGCATGAACGCATACTGAAGCGCCGCTGCGCTGCCAGTTCTTCACAAAAACCAGAGGATCCGGCTGCGGACACCCGACACTATGAAGCATCCCTCCTTTGGGAGTGATGCTGACGCCCGCTTTGTAGCACGGATTCTGTGTGGCCATTTTTTCGATAATAGCAATGCTCATTTTTCCCTCACTTTCTGTCGCACCGACAGCTGTATCATACTTGGTAAGGCAATATCTCTCGATGATGCCGCATACCTTGGACACATATGATACATCCGTGGCATAGCCGCCGTCCTTAATGATCTGGATAGCCGTTTTATAGTCCCTTTCCCCTTTCAGGCCGGCATATCGCAACTTTTTTCCATTCATAGCACCGTTCAAATAGCAGGAGTGATCCCTCACGCTTGATTCCATATCCGGGTACTTTCTGAAATCTGCCGTGACGGTATATTCTCTCCCGTCCGGATCCTGTTCCTTTGTCTGCTTGGTATATTTGGAGACGCCGTCCCACGCACTGCCCCAGGTGTTCCCGCTCAAAGAACATTTCATGCCGAAAAAATTATTGGCATTTCGGGCAAGCTCGGTCGTCCCATATCCTGATTCCAAAATTGCCTGTGCAATAGAAACGGAGGCGAGTATTCCACTCGCCTCCATATCTTTTACAGCGCATTCACTTACTGCCTGAATAAATTCCTGCTCTGACATATTTTCACCTATCCTTTTGTTCTGTAGAATCGTTTCCAGATATCGATCAGGTAATCCCAGCCTTTGCAGCAGATGATCGCCACCAGGAAGGCCGCAAAGACAACAGCCACCAGGTAATACCAGACGAATGCAATCCCCGCATATGAGATATATGCAAAGAATGCGATTGTGCAGATGATGATCGACAGAGCCAGCACCTGGAGCGCCGTGGGAATCTTATTAAGAATCCCGATCTCCTTTGTAAACTCCGTGATCACGGAAATAAGGGTGCAGATGACCGCCACCACAACCAGAATCACTGACGCATTCGAGATAATAAATTCCATGTTCATAAATAATCCTCCTGTTTGATAAGTTAATAGATTTCATGTACGCTTTGCTCTACGAAAAAGTCTTTCTGCTCATGCTTGACTTTCCGGGCATACTCCAACGCCGCATGCATATCACCATTACAGTGTGCATCCGGGATCCTTGATACAGCCTCTGCAGTTGCTTCCCCCAGGGCGATTGCCGCCCCGATGCTTTTTACCATGAGTATCTCATTCTTTTCCCTGGCAGCCTCCTTTTCATCCTGCCTTTTTTCCCGCTTCTCCAAATGCTTTTGCAGCATCCAAAAACAAAAGCCGGTAATCGCTGACGGGATACTCATAGCCACTATCAAAGCCGTTACATCCAATGTTCTCACCTCCTTCCCAAGAAAAAATGGCATAAAAAAAGAGCCTTACGGCTCTAATTCAGCTCTTGCTTCCTTATACTGTTCCACGACTTCCTGGGCAATCGCCATATCCTCTTCCAGCTTTTCATCCGAAAATTCACGGTCATTCTGCAAGAGTTTAATATCAGTTGCCTGTCTGGCAATGATTTTTCCCATCCGGTATATGATCTCATCCTGTTTTTCCACCATATCCATGTAGAAATCCAGAAGCTCCAAAAGGTTATCGTCCTGATTACCCATATTATACCCCTCCGCCTTCAGATAATGCCGCCATGACTTCGGCCTCGGTGAATCCAAGCTGCAATAATTTGCATGTTGGATTTACCTCCAGTACATACTGTGCATAGGTCTTTTCTTCCCCTTGCCCGGATTCCACGATCTTGTGCGTTTCATCTACTACTCCGTCATCCTCCGATTCCAAATTTCCCTCGAAGAACCAGTCCTTCATGGTATCCAGAAGTTTCTGCCAGTCCGGCTTCCACTCTTCTGCCGGGAAATTGGCTCTCACATACTCGTAATCTTTCTTTGTATTTAGATTTTTAGGATATCCTCTCATGATAAATTCCTCCTTATGAAAATGAATAATAGGCCCTGCCACCAGAGCCTGTGTGTTTGGCTATAACTGCTATATAGGGTTCGTCCTCCTTATGTCTTTTCGCCTGCTCGATCAGAACTGTGCTGCCCGTTTTGACAACATATTTGTGCTCAGGATCCCCCTCATAATAAAATTGGATTGTTAGGGCTTCTTTCCCCCGATCTTTTACGCTGTCGAATATATCCGTGGCCTCTACCACAATCTCCTTCCCGACAAGCTCGCTGATCAATGCCTTTTCCCCTTCCAGCCGCCGTACTACATCGTCAAATTCGCTGAAACGCTTCATTCCTCAAAATCTCCTCTCGCAATTCGCTCATTTTAAGGCTCTCTGTCAGATTATGTGCATTGGCATGTTTGAAAATCCCATTTGCAGAATCGATCTGTGCAAGAGCTTTCGCCGGGGTAATGATACCGTGGCCCACCTCATAGGGTATTGCCTCGATTATCTTTTTCTGCCTCTTTGCAGTAGACTTCCGGACAAGTATGTATCCTTCCGGGAAGTGCCTGTATCCGAGGAAATCAACGCCCCTCGCCGTTGGGAATATATCTGCTTTACTATACCTCAATTTCAGCACATCGGACAGAAATTCCCCAATCTGCGCCCTCCACTCAAAAAGGCGCTCTTTATCGTTATCAAATAAAATGAAGTCATCGCAATACCTCACGAAAGGACTGCAGTGAAGTCTGTGCCTCACAATATCGTCCATCTCATTAAGGTAAATATTGCCCATCCACTGTGACAGCAAATTCCCAATCGGGCAGTTCGTTTCACCTCCAGGGCTGTCGATGATTTCATCCAGAAGTGACAGCATGCGAACGTCTTTAATCTTCCGGCGGATAATCTGCTTTAAGACAGCGTGATTTATGGATGGATAAAACTTCGATACATCACATTTGAGGCAGTAGGAATATTTCATTGTCAATTCCATACAGTAAGTGCTCCCTGCGTGCTGCCCTTTCCCCTTTCGGCAAGAGTAAACCCCGCTGTCCAGAACACTGTCCCATATTGGCTCCAGAATGTTCATGATGGCATGATGCACTATCCTGTCTGGATAAAAAGGAAGGATGAATATCTTCCTTTCTTTCGGTTCATATATGACTTTCGTAGTGTACGGAGAAGTCCTGTAATTACCGCTCAAAAGGAGTTCGTGCAGCTTGTCAATGTAATGATCAGGATTGTCCTCTATCCTCCGGACTATCCGCATACCACTTGGGGTTTTCTTGCCTCTCTTCTTTGCTTTATTAAATGCCAGCTTCAGATTGTCCTTATTCACCATGCTGTCATACAGATTTCCATATCTTCTCACCTTTCGCCCTCTCGCTCTTCAAAATATGCGCAGGCGGCTTTCGCTTTCGCTACTAACCGCTAACCAAGCCGTCACCCTCGAGACCACACAAGGCCCACGCATCTCCGTTGGGTATTTTGCCACATGGCAAGGCTGTAATATCCAGCCGTATTGGAGTTATACTTTTCCTCCGACACGTATCTGACGCACCCCGACCGCTGATGTTCGCATTCACGTTCGCCCCGAAGTTATCCGCATTCGCTGACTGGGACCTGCACATCGAAGCATTGCTCCAATTGCCGCCCGCCAGGAGACGAACCAAGAGAGCGTTGTTCGCCCAACTGGACCTCCCCAGGCAACGCAAGGGGTTTAAAACGACATTACACCCTATATAAACGGATTGCTCCGAATATACCTGAAAATTATTTTAAAACCTGCAGCCCTTACGGGCTGCATGAACGGGTTATTCGCGCGTCCGCGCCAATCGCCCATTCCGCCGACCGGGACCTACGGGACAGCGGCACAACGGCATTACGCCGCAGCTCGCGGCTCCGACGCACCCCGACCGCTGAAGAGCGCATGCACGTACGCCCCGAAGAAATCCGCACACGCCGACCGGGACCCGCACAGCGAAGCACCGCCCCAAGCGCCGCCCGCCAGGAGACGAACCAAGAGAGCGTCGTACGCCCAACCGTAACTTCTTTCGTCCACATTCGGCTCATACACCGGCTCGATATGCCAGTTCGTATTTGCCTGAGCGTTTCCCAAAGAATCCTTTTCGGTACTGGTAAATACATTATGGTTGATGTATCTGTTGCCGGCCGTATATGCCGCATTGCTGTTAGTTGATGTGACATCAAATGAATCGTGCATCCACTGCCATAACGCTCCACAGCAATCTTCCAGCCCGTCATTTGAGATCATACGCCTTCCCGCAGTATCCCTATGCCCACCTGTCGTGCCCGGATCCGCCGCCCCACTGATCGATGTCTGTTCATTGCTGCCTTTCGCAAACACCATGAATTCATCCCAGCTCGGCAAATGCTTTCCGATACGTCCGAAGTCCTCATTAAATTTAAGCCCATGGTATTTTCTGGCGGACGCTCCATCGGCTATTGTGCCCCCATATGCCGAAACAAGCTTCGCCCCATCCCATGAGGCAAGGTAAATGTCGTACCACTTTCCTAAGCCCTCGACATAGACCATGCCCTCAGGCTCCGACACCGGCCTGTGTTTCAAATCCCACACGGATGCGGGCAGTATGTCTCCAGCGACATAACCGCTCAGCGGATGCCCGGAAATGATGCCAACATCTGCGCACAGGCAATGGAAGCCGCCGATCTTGCGGCTGTTATCTGCATCATACCCATCCGGAACGGTGCTGTTCCTTGACAGCACAAATTCCGGCTCATTCCCGCTTTCGGGGACGCAGGCGTAAATATACACATCTTTACCGGCCTGGGCCACCTCGGAGGTATTCAGTACAACATCGGCAGCGTTGCTATATCCCTTTCCGTTGATGTTGACCTGTGTGTCGGCATGAATCGTTATCGTGGTTTTTGCCGGCGTAAACAGGCTTCCTCTCGCATAATAGGACGGTGTTGCCCCTATTATGGCCTCCTTTATGATATTGGTAAAAATACCCGTTCTGATGATCTTATCGCCATTTTCTGAAGCGATATGCAAATAGTCTTCCTGCTCACTGATCGATGTAAGCTTCTCCAAATCCATAAACAACTGATCCATCTTTTTTCCTCCTACTTAAACTGAATTTTCTTCAACGCTTTGAAACCGTCCCCGTTTACGGAGACAAACCGATCTCCATCACCTGTTACCAGGCCTGACACAACATTGCCGGTCACGAGCATTTCTTCAAGGGAAGATATCGTAGCCTTCTGCTGCACTATTGTGCCTCTCAGGCCCTCTATCTCTCCCAATGCGCTTGTCTGCTGCCAGCAGATAGGATTCCACTCTCCGGTCGTTTCCTGCACGCATTTATAGAGCATGTTCTGATACAGGCAATAATCTCCAACCTGATAGGATACTTCCGGATCATAGTCCTCCGTAGACACGGCACTCTGTTTTAACTGCTCAATCGCCCGGCGATTGCAGAGAGTGTTCTGAAACACCTGAATCGGCGCCGTGTTGATGACGTCAGCGTGTGCCGGATCGGATGTTTCAGTAATCTTTAGTGCTTCAGAAAAAATAGGAGTATTGTTCGTGTAATCTTTCATTACATCCTCCTCAATATAACACATTTTGTTAGCGTCTTTATTTTCATGTTACAAAATAACGAAATACGTTATTTTCAGAGCCTAGAACTTATCCAGGATCTCAAATACCATCTCCATATCCCCATCCTTTCCTTTGTCTGAAAATGACTTTATTGCCAGCAAATCCCCGTCTTCATCGTACAAAGCAACCTCATTGACCGTCTGCCCTGCCAGGGTTTCTTTCGCCAATGTGGTTACATACATTGCACTGATTTCATCTGGCTGCAAAGTTACACCGTCTACCCGCTGCCGGTGCAATTCATGCTGCAGGGACGTATCCGTAGCCAGGGGCGTCCTGACTGCTGATCCGCTGGCCGCTCCATCACCAAAAGCCATCCCTATCGTCTTCGGAAGGGCCGGTATCAGCCCGGCCCTTGCCTGCACGATTTTCTTTTTTGCTATATTGGTAACTATACTGTCCGACATCTAAATTTCCTCCTTCCATTCTGCCGCATTCAGTGTTGTGCCTCCATCAAGGAAAATACTCCCATCCAAATAGTTAAGGTTCTTTTTTATCAAGATGGATTCTGCCTCAACGGATTCCTCCTGGGAAACTTCAACTCTATGCCGGTCCCTTACCGGAAATAGCTCAAGATGACTTCCCAACAGAAAACTTCCATCGAAAGAAGCGGTGCCATTCAGATATGTGATCCCGCCATTACTGTATAGATAAAAATCCATTCTATGGCGCACCCGTTCCACCGTCACAGTATTTGCAAGCTGTACCACTATGTCAAGTCCTTCTGAACCGTGATAAATGATTTCGATGTGGGCTGGCACTTTCCCTTTGATAAGGCTTCGGATATCCTCCATATATCTATCCGGATTGTCCTTAAACGTCATATTGATATACAGCTCGGCACCCGACAGCTGGATATCGCACTCGCAGTCTACAAACTGTCTTACAATCGCTTTAATCTTATCCGCAGAAAGTTTTCCAGAGCCTATCAGCAGGGCATTGATATAAGCCTTTCGCTCATCAAGTGTTTTGTTCGGATCTTTTGCAATTCCCAAAAACACTTCATACCTGGTAAGCGCTTCATCGTCCATGTATTTTAAGAATTGAAACGCCACCATATCTTCCATGTCCTGAGCCATAAGGTCAATAAGCCAGCCGGCCAGCCGGAATACCGCATCCATGTCTTTGATACTTCTGTAATAGCGGGGGCTGTAGGAGGCAATTTCCTCATACCCGCTTCGCTGCTGGTTATTAAATACAAGCATGGGCATCCCCCCTTATCTGTTCAAAACGGCAGCTTCGTTCATTGTCAGTTCTCCGAGGACAGGTATATTATCTGCCTCAATAATTACATTTTCAGCCAGCCCATTCAGCGTAAGGTTTGCCAGATCCTTAATCCCTGCCGTGTTTGCCAATATGCCGATCACCTTCATATACTGCGCCACCATATTCTCTTCATCAGGGGTATCCAGGGCAATACCCTTCATATAGCGAATCAATTCCTGTCGGACAGTTTCCTTTGTGCTATCTAAAGAATATCCAGAAGCAATGACCACATCAAACGAAATATTGACTGCCTCCTGCCCTGCTGCCACTGCATAAAACTTGCAACCGAGAAGCACTTTCCCCATGCCTACTCCTTCGGAACCGGGATCCATTTCCTCCTGAATCTGCTCAATCAGCGAATCCGGCGGCGCTGTGCCTTCCGAACTGATGATAAGAGCTTTTACAGTGCATGGTCCATATGCCAACGGTGTGATAATTGCCCTGCCAACGCCATCATAGGATTCACAGCTGGTCTTGTACTGCTGCTTATTCCAGTTTTCAGCAGGTTCAGAAAGGGCCTCCTTCCATCGTTGCCGCAGGTCTTCATCACTCTCTTGGTCCGTACCGGCGGCATACATTTCCCCAAGCGTGGCCGCTTTCAACCCCATAGTATTGCGTACCGGGATCAGCCTCTCGCCTTTGAGCAAATAGTTTGTCTGAGTACCTGTGATTTCGGATTGCAGATAAAAATCCTCCCCATCCTGTACCACTACAAAATAATAACCGCCGGCCATGAACCGATCTCCCACCAGATCTGCCGGTGCCACTCCATCAAATACCGGCACATAATAGGATGATGTTGCCGCTTTTCGGTATACCTGTTTCTGCGCTGCCCATTCGTCCAATACATCCCCCGTGCAGGAATCCGCAAACAATAAATCAAATACGGACCGAAGATCCTCATAGAACTTTGCCGCCCGGAGACAGTGACCGGCAGCTGCATCCATATAAACACTTCCTTCCCTGGTATCAACCCCTAATGCATCCCCCATCTCCCTGGCCTGCTCCATGAAATAATCTTCCGTAAACTGCTCAAACACTCAAATCACCTCCTTTACCGGGATTTCCCCATATATCGTGTCAACGTCAAAGGTAATGACACAGCTGTCCTGCATAGGATAGGTATCTTTAAATTCAATCTCCACATTGTAAACTCGGAGCACCCGTGGATCATGAATCAGCGCATCTGTTACCAGGAAAGATATTTCCGCTTCGATATATTCCCTTGTCACCTCCTTATCCATCAGAGTATCTATAATTTCACTCCCATACTGATTAGAATAAATCAGGCAGCGAAAACGGGGGGTAAGTATTGCCTTTTTGATATATTGGTTCATAGCTTCCTGTCCATCAACAAAGCCTATGATCCTCCCCTCGTCCCAGTCAATTCTATAAGTCCGGGAGGGTTTTTCCTGCTCATTTTCGATTGTCTCAAATGGAATAGGGATATCCAGTGCCATATGAATCACCCCCTTCTGTCCAGAACATAATATTTTTTTCCATTGTTATAAGAAAGCAGATATACAATTTCACCTGCTTTCAGCCCCGTGTGAAGAATTATCTTGCCTCCCGTAAGTTGGAAACCTTTCAATTCGTGCGCGTGCTTTCCACTCTTTTCAATCCCAGGATGCTCATGCTCTCCTTTTTCATCCTCTGCCCCGGTAGGTGCATACAAGGCACCGTCATCTTTCATAATGTCAGCCTCAATCTCATGGTCCGTTAAATGCTCTGGGACTATCAGAGAGTTAGCCGAAAGAATCATCTTGGCATCATTTGTGAGCGTTATTTCCAAAGGAGAGGCATTTGTCACAGTCCCTTCGACTACCCCGGCCCCATCCGGCGACATGCTTTGTATCATCTGCTTTAAACTTGTCTGATCCTCCATAGTCCCTCCTATCCAGCAGAATCAATATCATCTGCAAAATTCAGTTTCAATGTCATTTTGTGAGATCTTCTTGTGAAGGTATGGGAATCTTCGTCAATATAAAATGTCCTTTTTATCCCCAAATGAGGAATGATCACATAGACACAGCCTCCCGATACCGCTTCCGATATTCCAATGCCGGACACTTTCAGGGATTTTGATGGCATACCTTTTTCAGAGAATACCGATTGAACCAATTCTTTTATCTGAGCATCATTATAGCTATCGTCCACAGATTTGACCTCCATAAACACCCCTATCTTTCCCTCTAAGGCCGTATTCACTTCCTCATAGACAACTGCATCCTCCTTTGACAAAAGCCGCACTCTCGTCTTTATTCCCACGATGCTTTTTGTGTAGTTATAATCTGTAATGTTGCCTCCGACCTCCAGCACCCACTGCAGAGCAGATTCAGCTCTGCGCTTCAGATGGATATTCCCTTTCTCCGAAGAAATGTAATAACGGATGCCCGTTGCTTTATAGGTACTGCTCAAGGCATCCAGTAAAACATCATAGTATGTGGTCTTTGCTTTCGGTAACTCCGGGATAACATACCCGGTATCCACAGCGCTGCCACCGCTCATGCCGATCCGCGCCATACAGTCATTAAAGATTTCCGTTGCGGTCTTATTGGTATAGCAGAAGGAATCCTTATTGTTCGCCAGATAGTACATATTATCATAAGCAGTGATCACAAGCTTTTTCTTATTGCTCTGCGTGTGGGATACAATGATTCCCCGGAACAGTTCGTCTCCATTTTCGTACATGACACACTGATCTCCATCCTCACAATCTACCGATACCCGTTTATGGCTGTCTCCATCGTCATCCAGCAACGTAATCTTGACATTTCTTGGGGCGGCACCTTTTCTGCCGCCCCAGGTAATTGTTTCAAAGCACTCCGAGACATCGTATCCTACAGTGCCTTTGATAATTATAAATTGTATCATGAGCACCTCCTACGCTGCCGGAATGGTAAGCACCTGCCCCGGGTAAATCAGGTTCGGGTTCCCACCAATCACAGATTTATTGGCATTATAGATGATTGTATATTTGGCTCCGCTTCCATAAAACTTCTTAGAAATATTCCATAGGCAATCCCCTTTTACCACCGTATACGTCTGCCCGCCGGATGGCGCAGTATCTGTTCTGGATACCGGGGCCGATATAGTTGCCTTTTTTGTGGAAACCGACACCTTGATCTGCCGTATAGTTACTTCTCTGTATTCCTTTAAGGTGATGGAATAGTGGATTGTTTCAAGATCCCCGCCTTGTTCCTCTGTCTCGAATTTATCTATTGTGACATACATGGAGACATTCATGCCACCGGTAATAGTAAACCGCACCGGTTTCCCACTGTTTTTCAATTCCAGAATAGCATTGACAGCGGAAAGGGGATCCGGAATGTGCTTATAATCGCATCCACTGAAATAGTGCCTTGGGAAGAAGCTGGAAAACTTAATGCTGGCCGCTTCGCTGTCCTGGATCACTGTTACTTCTCCAACGCCACACACCCTCATTTTGTCATTGTTGCTTCCATATGCCACTTCCACTTTTTCCGGAAGGACAGGGAAACGGAATTTTGTGTACTGCTGCGCAAGATACATTTGACAACTAGAACTCATACGACATTTCCCCCTCCTCCATGATTTCCTGTCGAAGAATATCCATCAGGACACCCCTCATATTTTCTACAAGTACATTTACAATATCTTCTTTATTGGCACCGCCACCACTGACTTTCATTTCCCCGGCACCCTCGATCCTAAGAGTGATGGTCTTATCTCCGGAATCATCCCCGCCCCCTGTTTCCTCTGGAGGGGAAACATAAAAGTCTTTGTTTTCATTGCCCCGCGCCAGAATATTTGATGTTTCGGCAGCGGTATACACCACCTCGCCGCCACCAAAATTAACAAGTTCAGGCCCTTCCTCTCCCACAAGGGCAAGGCCCGGTTCTGCATCTAGCGTTCCCGTGGCATATCCATGGTATCCGCCACTACTCAAAGTGTTATTGGCAAAATTCAGCGAATCAATGGCTGTCTGCGCTTTCGCCACTCCGGCCTGAATCTCGCTCACATAGGCATCCATCGTAGCTTTCGCATTGGCTTTTGCTTCAGCAGACAGGTCCATTCCGTCAACCATATCGCCCATCTCTGTCTGCATATTCTCCAGCTTTTCGGAGAATTCCGTTTCCAGATCGGCCACGCTTGCTGCTGTTTCGCTCTGCGCCGTCTGCAGGTCGGTGTACTGCTGGACCACAGCAGAAAGATCCGCATCATTCATACTTTCCATGCCGGCCAGCATTGCAGCAGATTCCTCACTTCCATCTGCCAGGCTTGCCAGCATATCGCTCAATCCCTCTATGTCGCTAGCCCTTTCGGTAAGGCTGGCCATGTTCTCATTGTAGGAATTCCAGTAATCAATCTGCGATTGAAGGGCATCCTGAATACTCTGAGAGGACATAGCAGCTACATCCTCCACCTCATCCCATAGACTATACTGTCCCTGGATACTTTGCAGCGCCGCCTCATATGCGGCATCATATTCTTCGCAAAGGGATTGTAATGCCTCAGAATACTGGCTCAAGGCATTCTGCGCCTCTGTATATCCATCAGATGTGTTTTCGACAGCTTCCTTTTCCTGTTCAAGTTTCTCGGCCATTTCAGTAGCAGAAGCGCTGGCTAAGGCAAGTTCCGCCATCATTTCATCTATTTCTTCTTCGGAATATCCCATCTGCGCATAGCAAGCTTCGATACTTTCCGTCAACGAGTCAAAATTTTCCTTCGCTCCACTTGTCGCTTCTTTTGCCTGATCCCAAACATGATAGGCATCCTTTACCGAACCACTCCAATTCATTTCAGCGCCATCAGCCCAGCCGGTCCATGCTAAAATTGGATGCTCCTCAGCCCAGTCCTCTTCCAACGCACGCTCGTATTCTGCTTTGGCCGCCACTTGCGTTTTCATCGCTTCATCATACGTCCGTTGTGCCTCCTGATACTGTGCCAGGTAATCCATGAGTGCATCCATATTGGCCTGCGCTCTTTCCTGCTCCGCTGATTCCGAAACAACTGCCCATAGATCTTCCACGGACATATTCAATTTCCCATTGGTTTCGTCAAGTGTCAGATTTAATCCTTCATAGGAACCATTCAACCGGTCCACAATGTTCTGCATGATTTCCAGCTGACCACCCGACAGATCCGCACTCTCCGACATGGCCACCAGCTGCGCAATCAGTGATTTGGAATCCGATTCGCCCTGGTCTATCGAATCCACGGTTTCATCATAGGTATTCGCTATTTCATCCAGTGTGGTCTTGAGCTGCTCATTATATGCGATCAGGTCTCCAATGGTTTGTTTATTATTCTCAAACGCTTCAGACAGTTCGTCTATCTGGTTTTTCAGCTGGTATGCTTCCACCGTATCAGCCGCTCCGGCCTCTGAAAGTGCATCATACTGCTCTTGCAAATTTTCCAGTTCATCAGCCATCTCCTGGGAAGATGCTGTCAAAGATGCCTGCGCCTTTTCCGCTTCATCTTCGGCATTTGCCATATAAATGACTGCTGCTGTGACGGCAGCTATCGCCCCCACGACAAGCATAATAGGGCCAAGTGCCACTGTCATAGTGGTTCCAAGTGCTGCGCTCGCCACCGCTGCGACTTTTGTGACGGCGATATAAGCTGTTATCGCCAGCGTGACAGCTCCCACGCCGACAACAATACCGGTCAATACCGCAGTAATGGCCGGATGTTCATTGATCAACTTCGTAAAGCCGTCCGTAATATCAGCAATCCCATTTTGGAATTGACTTATCACCGGGTTCAGATCATCCCCGATGGCAATAGACAGATTATTGAAACTGTTCTCCATCCTCTCTGTACTGAAAGCGGTGGTATTTGTCATTGCCTCGTATGCTGCCTGGGTAGTTCCGGCAGAATTCGCCAGCTTCTCCAGATTGGAATTAAAGGTATCCAGCCCCTGATTGATAATAGCGTTTGCTGCTTTCCCAGCCTCAGCGCTGCCCCACAGGTTCATCATTGCCTCGCCGTCCCGGCCGGCGCTCTCGTACACAATATCCAGTACGTCCGCCAGAGTATATCCTGCATTCATCAGCTGTCCAAAGGACATACCTGTTTCCTCTGTAATGATCGTAGCCACATTGGAACCGGCACTGCCCAGTTCATTAAACATACTGGAAATATAGGTCGTGGATTCCTCTACGCTGATTCCGGCTTTCGTCAAGCTGATGTAGCCTGATTCCAGATTGTAAAGATCCACCGAATACGCCGATGCTGTACTGATCGCTTTTCCCATACTGCTTGCCATCTGGTCTATCGTCAGAACGCCCAGGTTTTGAGAAGTAACCAGGCTGTCGGAAATATTGGTAACTTCGGAAGCTGCCAATCCGTATGCGTTCAACGTGGTGGTCAGCACGGATAAGGCCGATGAAGGGGATGTAAATCCGGCAGTTGCCAGCTTTGAAGCCTCCCCCACAGTTGACACTGCGGCTTCCGTTGCTACACCTGCAGATATGGCATTATAGGACGCATCTGCCAGTTCATTCACATTCCTCGCCGTATCCATGGAAAGATCTGATATTTGCGCAGATAATTCACCGGCAGACAATGCTGTTGTGTCAGCGACCGTGGATACCATGGCCACATTCGTCTCAAACTCTGCCGCCGCCTGGGAACACCCCATAAAAGCGCTGCCGATTGCGGTCAATGCCGCAACAATACCGACAGTAGCCAGCAGTTTATCCAGCCCTTCCACCGCACTTTGCGAACGCTCCCCGAAATCTTCCGCATCATCCCCGGCGTCCTCGGCTTCATCCCCAAAGTCCTCCAGGTCATCCGCCGCATCATCCAGGGCATCTCCCAAATGGTTTAATGCCTCCTCCGACATGTAGCCCATTTCCACAAGTTCCTCTATAGAATAGATGGCCTGCATTGCTTCCCGGTCATAATTGCCTATCCTGTCGGTCCAGTAATCTGTAGCAGCTGCCGCCCGCTCCATGGCATCCGCGGCGCCGGCAGCTCCTTCCGAAATCACATCATAGGAAGAATCGGCGGCAGTCTCAATCCGGTCAAAGGAATCCAATGCCCTGGTACCGGCACTGACCATAGCGTCAAACCTTGAGCTGATTTCATCAACAGCCCTGAAGATTACAGATAATCCAGCCATATCTACCGCCTCCTTTCCGTTCTGCGATATATTGAATCTCTACGGCAGGGGGATTCATCCTCAATTATCTCGGACGCAATAAAAAAGCACTTCGTTTTCTGCGGCATGGCATCAAATTCCTCCGGGCGGAGATTATGCCTTTGCCACAGCCGATGTGCCCAGTATCCGTCTGTCCCCCTGCTCTTTATCAGTTTTTTGCGTCTTCTACCTCCCGCTCATTGCTTTCAGCTGCATCCATCAGGCCCAGGATCTCCAGAACCTTTCTGGACACATACCCGAATTCATCATTATCCGGGAAAACTTTCAGCGGCATATCGGTAATATCAACGCAGTCATAATACTTCATAAGCTCCGGATCCTTCAAATCCGGATAGACCAGCGCCTCCACGATGATATGGCGGGTTGCCTTTACGCTGTCCTTCTCGGTCTTGAACACCACCTCGCCATTCTGCACGATATAATTCCCCTTTTTATCCTTCATCGGGGTGCGGGACTTATACATGTCGTTGATCTTGGCGATGGTATCATTATGCAGCTTTTTGACTTCCATCTGCACGACCTCGCCTTTTTCGTCCACAAACCGGACCGGTGCCGGGATCTGAAAGATCTGCTCCTGTCTGGATTCTTCTCTCATAAAATACTTCAAATTCTTGTTTGCCATAGTGCATCCTCCTGATTTATCGCTACGGGCCTCTATCTTGACCTGTAGCATGATTTAAAGCCTGTTAACGGGTTAACCCACTGTTTTACAAAAAAGCGGGCAGGAAAAGGCACACACAAAGCCTCCCCTGCCCTTTTTTACTTACACCACATTCCGCGCTCCGAAAGCAATGGATTCCTTAACCAACTCTCCATCGGTATCAATATCCAACAACGGAATCTCACCCGTGATCACGGCGCCGGTCACGGTTACAGATTCACTTCCTACTGTCTCGTAGTAGTCTGAATCCGGATCCGTGCGGATTCCCTGGAACGTAAACTCCGGCGTCTTCCCGTTGGAAATGTATTCCTTTACGATCCGTTCATACCGGGCAGTGGTCTTGTATTCATCCAGCGTACCGGTTATGTCATAACCTACCCAGCGCCGGTGCGTTCCCTTTTTTCCGACAATACGGTAATTTGCCACCTTGGGTACAAAGCGGATCGTCATTTTTACAGAATCCATTACCTCTATGCCATTGATATACGCCTTGCCCTCCACGGCGCTAAGCGGCTTGATATTTTCTGACATATCTTATTACACCTCCTTCTATCGTGTGGAAACAGAAAAATACAGTTTCTCGGCGGAATCCACCGCCTGCAGGCCGACATTGAAAAAAGTTTCGTCCCCCTGGCTGCGGCTCTGGTCCACATAAAAATCTTCCTCCAGGTTGATATTCATAATCGAGCCGTCCCCTCCATCGGATACCGGGCCATAGGAATTAAGCAGCTCCCGGCCCAGACCCTCCATGATAAGCCACCCATCCGGATCATTATTGAATTTGTTCGGCGGGAAGTTCAGGCGCAGATCCTCCGCAAAGGAATCATACACACGGATAACACGGTTCTTCGCATAATCGGAAGTCCGGTCCGTGGTGAAGTTGTGAAGAGAATTGATGTCATATTCGACAACAATTTTATCCTCATCGGAACGGGAAAAGAAGAATTCCCCATTCTTGATCGCCTCGATTGCCTCCTCATTGGACTTCACGCCGACAATATCAATCGCCCCTGTGTACTCCACATATGTGTTGGACTCTGTCTTGGAGGCTCCCGCCGTTGCCCCTGCCACCCATGCACACGCCTGGGCTACTGTAAGCTGCTGCCCGTCCTCTGTGCCATCGTCCAGGATCACAGAGTTTGTCACATTGATGATGCCCTCAAAATCAGCCTTGCAGTTCGGAAGAACCGCCTGCACATATTTCCCGACACTGTTACGAAGCATCTTGATCTTGGCGATACACACTGTCTGCAAAGTAGTTTCTGTGATCGGGAAGCACATGGTATTCCACCGAACCTTTTCCACCTTATCCAGGAAACCGGTAACAGCAGAGTTCTCCGTTGTCCCATTGTCTCCACCCGCCAGCCGCAAAGATGCAATCGCCTTCAAATCGGCTTCTTCGGTAGTAGCCTTAAAGGTAACATACTTACCTGCAGATGCCGCGATCAGATCACCAAAGGTTTTCACTCCCTCATAGATCTCCACCTTTTCCGTGCCCATATAGACAGTTACATCAAACCCGCCCAGCACGTTCTCGGCAGATACAACAGAAAGATCATTGCCTCTGGTGCCAGGGTATGCCGCCGTTACCGTCAAACCATCCTCTGTGGTTGCTTTCGCCGCGATACCGGCATTGATGATATAGACATAACAGGTAATCGCATTTTTAAAGATCTCGCGCACCATCAGCATAAAGTCATTTGCATCGTAAACGCTTCTGCCGAGCTTATGCAGGTACGCATCCGGGGAATCCACTGACAGCTTGATAAATTCCCCATTCGGCCCCCAGTCATATCCGACAAAGGGAATCACCGCAATGCCACGGGTGGAACCCTTTGCTTTCTGCTGCCTCTTGGACTTTACATTGACATAGGTTCCGGGCCTGGTTTTTCCCACGTTGATGTCAAAATTTCCACCAGCCATTATTTTTTTACCTCCTTCTTTAACCATTCATCGATAAGGCGCTGCATCTCTGAGATGGAATATGATCCATTTTCCTTACCGATAGTTGCTCCGATAAAAGTGCTGGATGTTACATGAAACAGCCTCATGCAATTTTCTTTCAGCACCTCATACGGAAATTTTCTTTCATCAGAAGTTTTTGCGGGCTCTTCTGCCGCCCGATCTGCCACATTTTCCTCCGTATTCCTTGTTTTGGCCACGTCAATCCTCCTTCCCTACCGGCAATCCATTCATAAAGATATCCCTGGCAAGAGTAACTTCCTTTGCATCATATCGTGTATGCCGGTTCCACGATAATTCCATTTGATAAACGCCATTCTCTACCTTTTTCAGTTTCGGCATGTTTACCCGGAAACTCCTGCCAGTCTGCTTCCCGGTTTCATCTACCAGCGGCACTTTTCTCCGCTTCCCCATGATTGCCTGCAATACCTTTTCACCCATTTCATAAGCTGCCATTGTGGAATGATCTATGAATTTGATATACATGGCAAACTCGGTCATATAAGCGTTTACCGAAAAACCTGATGCCGCCGGCGTTGGCGCAGGATAAAACACGCAAGGAATTACCATATCCAGCGGCACCTCTTCAAAATATGCCTGTGCCGTAATAATCCCGGCCACGAAATAGTAAATTGCCGCAATCTCATATTCCAACATGTCCTCACCTCACAGACTATAAAAAGTCCGAAAAAAATTGTCCTAACCACTGTTCTATTTTCCGTTCCATGAACTGTGGGGCCATCCTCTCCATGAGCCTTATGGCATCGTCAAAGTAATGACTACCCTCTATCCATTTCTGTTTTAACAGCATTCCTGTTTTAGCTCCGGGCTGATATATAAATCTCTCTCCCTGCCACTCCCCGGGCACCCACCGCATATCAACACCTCTCGGATTCAGCCAGTGCCCGTCATTCACAAAAGACGCATACTCCACATTGGTGCCTACTTCTATCTGCAGACCGCCTTCCTGGGCAATAAAAACATTTCCCTCGCCGCTTTTCTGAAAGCTGTTCAAAAGCAGCCGGGTGTCTACCGAACCGGCCTGTATGATAAAATCCTGCACATAGGAAAGGAACTCAACCGCAATAGCATCCAGAAATCGGGAGAGCTCCTTTTCAAATTCTTTGCCACGCCCGGCCTGATTCAGCCTTTCTATAAACCGCCTCAGCTCCGTAGTGTCTATGCTCACATACCTTCCTGCCACTAAATCGCCCCCTTGACTTTCCCTTTCCGTTGGATCTGCACAATTATGTGATGATCCCGGATATTTCGCGGAACTTCCGCATAGTAGGAAATCCCGCTGCCAAGGTCAACGATTTTGTCATTTACCCGGACGTCTGTTCCGTAAGGCAGATTCAGCTTTCCAACCACGACATATTCATTGGCATCCTCCGTCTGCTCTAAGGTCCCCGTATCCGAAACATTGAAATGGCATGGGATGGCAGCCTCGTCCGGCTCCACCGGATAAGAAAAACTATCCCCGTTTATTCCATACCCCAGGCTTTTGCTGTCCTTTTTCATATGGTATATTGCACACTTGTGATCCAGCAAATTTTCAAACGACATCCGGCACCTCCTACAGTTTCCGCAGTTTCATAACCACTTTACCATGATCTTCCGGCAGAACATATTCTTCCAGCATTGCGCCAAGCCCCAGGCTGTCTGCAATGTCCGCTCCCACATCAACGGTATATGAATAATCGTCAAATGTCTCTGAACTCAGTGCTCCCTCTCTCTGCACTATCGCCTGCTTCGCATAGGCCTCTGCAAGAAGGATGACTGCCATCGTCACATCCGATGGCAGCCCGCTCTCATATTCCTTTGAATCAAAATTGTTGTGCGTATGGAAGATTACATATTTTTCTGCCCTGGCTATATCATAAGCGAGCTGGGTGTCAGTTCTGGCCTCGACCTTTGGAGATGACGTGTAATCCCGAATCTGTTTGGGTTCTATCCAAGGTCTTTTCATGCTCCCCCCTATTCTTCGGAAGCCAGCCGCGCAAAAGCATTTATGTCCATTCCACTCTGAATCCGCTGGATCCGCTCTTCATTGTTCTTGCAGTCCGAAACATCGATACCCTGAGCCTCTGCAAATGCAATCAGCTCATCTTTCTTCATCGAAGTTATATTGGCAGATTTACCCTCCGGAGCCACAGGTTCAGGATCTATGGGTGCCGTATCTACAGCCTCAAATCGGCCGGTTTTCATAAGCTTTTCAGCAACATCATCCTCGACATCCACAACTTTTCCTTTCCTGCATGAAATGCCTTTGGCGACATAGGAAAGCCCTGTCTTCAAACATACTTTTCTCATAGCGCCACCTCCGTTATGAAAGATCCGTAAGAAGCGCCGGAAGGTTTGTGATCATTGCCGTGGCCTCGATCTCTTCAATGATCGCATCGAAGTCAAAGTGGATCACATAAAATTTCTTATCCTTCCGGATTGCCTCTACAGAAGTTTCATCTTTCCGAATCTTCATCGTGTAGGTGTTAACCTGGACAAAATTCTTCGGATTGGAAAGAATGACGGTATCATCCGGCATCATAGGAACGCCCATAGAAGGAATTCCCACAGGGCTTTTATATAAGCTCTCAGGGACGGCGCCTCCGGCATTGATAACCTTATTGAGCAAGAACAGCTCCCACTGCTGCGCCCTGGTCGGACTCATCATCCAGCGAAGCGTTCCGTCATTGAATCTGGTGGGCATAGAGGCTACTGCCCTATAGAACATTTCAAGTTCCATTTCTTTTGCTCCGGAGGCATCAATGATGTGGCTGCCGCCAAGAATCTTGATGACACCGTCATTCTGGCCAAGAAATACCTTGTCTGCAGCATCTCCGATCCGCTCAGCCTCTGCCGCATTCCATGCTCCCGCAGCATGGTTTACCCGAAAGCGGTATAAGCCACCGGCCTCTGTTACGCAGTCACCCGCCTTGTAAGCCGTACTGGCGGAAAAGGCTTCGGCCGCAGTTGCGTTTTCCTCTCCATTGAGCAGAAGATCTTCCGAATCGACACCGACCTGCTTCGTCATGAGATTGGTTACGACATCATCCATATTTTCGCCCTCGATATTCTGCCGGAGCGTTTCATTGGTGATATCCCAGTCAAGCCTTGTCGCTTCGCAGGCATATTTGACTACCCCGAATGTGGGGCTTGCGGTTACGCCGTCAAATGTATTCTCTACCTTCGGGCGGAGCAGTCTGTGACCGATACCGATCTTGTCAATCTCGCCTGATTTTTCCGTCCGTGTCACATGCCGGATAGACTGCTGGAAAGGCGTGGCCTCAAAGGTCTGCACTAAAAACTTCTTAGCCTGATACGGGGTAAGCAGGCCGTGTGAGACCGAATCAGTTGTTATTGTATTTTTGATGATCTGTGCATTAGTTGGCATAATGTTCTCTCCTCCTTTTCTTAGACAATGCCGTGCAGGTAGTGCTGCTCCTGCTTTTCAACGGCTCCCGCTGCGTCATTGAGATTGCCGGGGATCGCCCTGCTTTTCATCACAGGCTCCAGCGCTTTCATCACAGGCTCCATGGCCTTCTTGATCTCTTCCCCTACCATCTTTGCTACTGCATCAGCCGACATATCTCCGGCGGGTGCCACGCTTCCAGATGCCGGAGGTTCGCTTCCGCCCTCCCCCTCCCCCTTAGTTACCGTGGCGATTGCTTTCAGCTGCTCCACAACGGGATCCATGGCCTTTTTCACTTCTTCGGCCACCACTACCTTTACTTCTTCACTTGTCATGTCAACATCCTCCTTCTGAACATTATTTGTTTCCGCCGGTTCCTCCTGGAAATCTGCCAGAAATGAACCGAGCGTATCATAAATGCCTTTGATGGCACTTAGATTCTTTGCACTGAGACTCTTACCCTCTTTATGGATGGGGGACGGAGCCGCCTTTGCGGCCTTTTCCAATGACTTCACGATACTTCCATCCGAAGTAAGAAGCTGCGTAACGATATCATTGAAATCTTCCAGTGCCTCCCGGATGGTGCTTTCATCGGAGTTATAACCCCATTCCCACATGCCTGTGTCCAGATTATAAAAATTCCCTTCCAGCGTGCTTCTGAGCGCATACCATGCAGAATAAAAATTATCCTCTTTTACTCTGCGCTGGAAATTCGCTTTTACAGCGCCCTTCTCCACCACATCAAATCCCATTGCTTTAGCCAGGCGCCGGAGCAATCCTTTGGGTTCATCCCTTTTTTCAACGGGAAGCTCTACATCTTCTTCGGAATACACGCCCATTCCTCCCATGGAAAATCCTGTGATATCCCCTTTCTGTATAGCTTCCCACACATCGGTATCACTGATCTCCATAGTCATGATCCATGTACCCTTTTTGATGGCCTCGCCTTCGATCTCCATGTCGCACTTCGCAACATAAGATTCCACCACAGCGGCACCATCGCATTTTTCAAAACAGTGCTGCAGATCCACCTGGTTTCCATTCTTGGCAAACCAATAGGCAGCTTTTGTAATTTCTTCTTCCGTCATGTAATTGCCCTGGGTATCTTCCACCATAGGCTCATACACAATTCCGGTTACAAAGTGACTGTCTGCATCAGCTTTCAGGATCCGTCCGAATGTAGCGAAATTTGCAGCTCCATTCTCAGATTTGGTAATCAGGAACTGCTTTTTATTCGCAGCCTTATTTACCAGAGACACAAAGCTGATCTTTGCGTCTGTAATTGCGTATGCTTTCGCAATCCGCGGCATAATCTCATACCTCCTTCCAATCAGTTATCATTGATTCAATATTCAAAACTCTGGCACTCCCTCCCTTCCTAAAAACGCAACAAAAAAGACACCCTTTCGGATGTCTCCTTTCAGAATCCCTTATGCAATTTTATCTTCAAGCTCTCCGAGCGCATTATAAACATCATCCGTCATAAATTTTCGGTAAATGCTCTCAAAGCACCCTGAAACTACTTTAAGATCCCCCGGTTCCATTTTATCCAGATAGGACAGTATTGCGTTCGCATCTTCTCCAAACGCTTCCATAAGCGGATTGATAAGATGCTTCCCTATGTCCATGCCCTGGGTATCTGTTTCCTTCCACCACTTAACCAGGCTCTCTATTCTGTTTTCATCCATATCAATCACCCACCTCTCTTTGCGCCGCATCCGGAAAGACCGTATCTATATTGTGCCCCGCATCCTCGAATATACCTACCGTTACGCCGTCAAACTTTTGGAATTTGCGATATCCAATGATATCTCCGGCATCATTCCGAATTTCTTCCGTGATCGCCGGCCGATTTGCGGTGTACGTCCCTGCCACGGTAATCTTTTCCGTATCCCAGCTTTCTGGAAACCAGGATTGCCCTGACTGTCCCAGCCTTTTCTCCGGTGCCGTATGGTTTGCCACCCCGCCTATGCGGACACCATTGTCATATGTCTTTTCAATGCTGTATGCAATCCCTCGGTTTGATAGCTCGTCAATATTTGCCTGTAAGTGCCCACCGCCCGTCATGTTGCCGCCATTTCGCCCGCCGGCCGGTTTCTTCGGATTCGCAAGGTTGGAGAAATCTCCCACCGTTGAATGCCTTGCAGCTGAACTTCCTACAGTAAATATACCATCTTCCCGTAATTCCTGCAATGTGGATTTTTTAATCTTTCTCAGCATTTCATCGCTGTCGATCAGTCCGGCATCATAAAGAGCCATTTTTGCCTTTCCGAGATATTTAATCTGTTTTTCTCTCGGCTTTTCCTTAAAGCTTTCAAGCGCAGAATAGGGTGTTATCCCGGCCTTTGCCTTATTCTGTTCATCCAGTTCCTTTTTCCATGCGCCATCATCCTCCTCAATATATTTTTGCTGAAGCTGTCGCCGCTCCTCCAGGCTCATTCCGAGAGCATCATCTGCCGCAACTCCCCTGTGGATACAATGGCAATTCACAGTTTCGCTGGCAGGGAGGATTGGATCTCTGGGATACATGGGATGATAGACAACACCATCTCTCCCCTGTAATTCAAACGGTTTATCCTTTGGAACAATCTGGCCGTCCATATCTACATGATTTGGGCGAGGCTTATTTTTATGTGCCCCGGTATGCCGCCATTCCTTCCGATCCGTAGATGGGCTTTGCTGAATCGCCTCTTCTCTGGCAACCGAATGTGCCCGCAGCACTTCGGTAACAGCTACCCGCCGTGCCTGGTAATGTTCATTCCGCCAGCCTCCATCCATTATTTTCCGCGTAAGTGTCTCAATGCTTTCTCCCTGATCTATAGTTCTCTGGATAATATCCGTTATCTGCTGATGGGTATTTATTTTCATCAGCTGTCCCAGTCGTTGGCTCCATGAGGCAATCCAGCTTTTTGTTCTCTGCCGGATAACATCAACAACCAGGTCTCCGTCTGTTTCCTGCATATAAACCGTTGCCAGCTTAGGAACCTCTGTTTGGAACATATCTGCAGCGGCTTCCTGAACCTGTTCCGCAATATCATCTCCGTCAAGCATTTCAGATACTTTTTTCTGCGCCGCAGCCCATCCGGAATCCTGTTCCGCCGCCAGTGCTTCCGCAAGATCATCTGTCTGGTTCTGAAGCGTTTCCGCTATCTCTTCCTGCATGGCATTGATTACCTCGACTGAATCTTCTGCATCAGCATACCCTTCATCAGCCAACACATCCGACAATTCATCATCAGCTTTTGCAAGATACTTGTCTATGGCCTCTATGATTCCATCGGCATTTGATATGAGAGCTTTTGCAATCGCCTGGTTATATTTTAACTGCCTCGGCATATCACTCACCCTCTTTCTCTCGATATCCTTTCAACGCCTTCCGGATTTCCAGCATAATAGGAATGATATCCGCATCAAAAACAGCTGCTTTCTGGATTTGCCCGTCAAGCTGCTCGATCTCTTCATCCGTGACCACTCTTTTTTGCCTCTGAGGCTCTCTCTTTTGACCTGTAGGCTCGTTAGTCTGCGCCGACAGGCTTCCCAACGGTTCAGCCGCTAAACCCGCCTGTTGGCTTTGTGAGAGCGTTTTTGTATAAGCAAGCGGAATGTCTCCCCAATCCCCTTCGTAGTCCTCGCAGCCGTCTTTCCCCAGAACTTCATAAGTCAGAGATTTGGCGGTATTGGGTGTCAGGCCGCCGGCCCGTTCCGTAATGTTCAGCATCTTCTGAATATCATCCGGATTGGTGATGTCTGGCTCATCGAATTGCGCCTCCACATGTTTGAAGCGATAACCATTCAGCAGTTTTTGATTGACTGCCCAGGCAAGGGACGTCCTTTCTGGCTGGAATACCTGTTTTTCAGTAACCTCCATTGCCGTCTGAGCCGTTGCCCTGTTAAAGTCTGTGGTATATCCCACATACAGATCCGGGAGCAGGAAAGCTGACTGCGTTTTCTTTCTTCCGTTCTCCTGGTACTCCTGAAACAGTTCATCTTTTTGTAGGATGGCAGCAAGATCCTTGATTTCTACCTCCGGCTGTTTCTGCTCCGTAAATGCGGCCGTGGTCTCCAAGGTGTCAGTCTCCAATACCAAAAAGGAGTGCTGCCCGCTTTCTCCTTCAATGCCATCCATATACGCTTGCAGTTTGGTAAATGCCGAATCTGTCAGCGTTCCACCCTTGACCAATATCATAAGCGGCGTATGCCTCCCATGCCGGAAATAATTATTATTTAAAACCTCTGCCCTTCGGTTCCCGTCCACGGTAAGCACTTGCCCGATCCAGCGGACTTCTCCGTATGGCATACTTCCAATGCGGAATTCGATAATCTCATTGGCCTGGTCATCTATGTCGATAGGAGCATCAGCCTCTCCTATGTACTCACCATTTCTCTTATCCATGATACGGGGATCCCCAAACTCCTTGAAGTACACCGTCTTACCGCCTACATTCTGCCGGAACTTGCGAAATTTCTTTTTTCTGTTGATTGCTGTCCCCTTGTAAAAATACTCGATATCCACATATGGCCGAAGCGGATATGTCATATCAACGGACGGCGTATCGATAATGAACTGCAGCTCCACGACTTCCTGTGCCTGATTCCTGATAACCTCGCAATAGGATATTCCATACGTTTCCCGGTCACGGATAACATTTTCAAATACCTCTTTTGTCTGCATATCCATATTGAGAAGCGCTATGATCTGCTTCAGCGCATCCCATTCCGCTTTCATCTCCGGCGTTTCTGTATCATAATCTTCTGCGTATCTCACAGAAATACCAAAACCGGCAATATTGCTCTTATATGCTCTGATGCACTGCGGCAAAATCGTGGAATTATCAACCAGGATTTTCAGGCCGCGCATATCAATGGCATGTGGTATCCAGTCAGAAGCAGATATCTGTATGGACGGATCCAGCTGTTCGCCCTTATCCGACTTCTCCACCTTCTGCTGCTCATAAAATACTGTCGGTGTATCCATGCTGGAGGATTTTATTATTTTCACATCCACTCTTGGCGTAGGAGCTTTCTTTTCATCCATCAGCTCTTGCCTCCCTTCTTCTTATAATTCATTGGCAAACACACAAGCAGAATACAGTCCCCTTCATCCGGAGAGGAAAGCCCCCTGTCTTTCATATCCTGTTTGCTCTCTACTTTCTGTTTGGCATTACTCCCAAACTCAAATTTCCGGCAAGACAGCTGGCCGATAAGGTCACTGTCATCCGGCAAGATCACTTCTGGCACATGGGGACGCCCGAAATCATCATATGGCGCAATCAGATCCCTTACTACCCCCATCATATAGGTTGTCGAATCCGCATAATGCCGGTGCTTTATTGGCACTCCGAAATTCACTGCCAGAATAGCCATATCCCCAAACACTTCCGGATCAGAACGTTTCCAGTTTCTCAGCTGATCAACAACACCGCCTCCGACACCGCCATCATCGACTTTCACGCCAATCTGTCCCTGGAACCTAAACCGCTGCTTCAATTCCTTATAGAGCCGCGCTATCATGCTGGCCGTCCAGGTGGTATCCTTCCCGTTGTACTTTTTATAGATTTGGACTACTTCATTTACCCGGTACCCTATGCAGGTTTTATCATCGCCAAACCGGGCCACGTCACAGCCTATCTCAATCAGCTCCACTCCGCTCACATCTACCGGCTGGAGATTCCCGGCGCCGTCCCGGTATTTCCCGAATGCTCTGGCTGTAGGCTCTGACATTTCGGTTTTGATACTCTGCTCCAGAAACGAGATGGGGATAAACACATCATCTTCCTGCTCTGGAAACTCCCCATATACACGGACACGGACCACATTGCTGCGCTCCCCATACTTTCGCTTCATAGCATCGATATTCTCTTTATTGGTACGCTTGCTATGCTCCGCATTTACCGTATGACAGCGATACAAGGCCCTGTCTGCAGTATGGCTTTCATAAAACGTGCCGCTGGTCTTTGTCGGATTGCCCATCAGCAGAAGTTTGTTATTGGCTCCGGCCAGAGTACCGGTAATTGCCTCCATAATCGGATCTGCTACGCCTGATGCCTCATCCACAATGAAAAGCATATTGTCCTCATGGAATCCCTGCATATTCTCCGGCTTGGTCGCTGTCCTTGCCACCGCAAACCAGCGTTTTTCATATCCAATCATGTAAACGTATGTTTTGGTCCATTTAAGGAGCATTGGGAGTAGCGGAGAATTATTCATCCACTTATCAACCTCAGACCACAATACATCGTGAAGCTGCTGCTTTGTAGGGGCCGTGGCCACAATGCGCGGATACGGAAAGCAAACCAGGAACCAAAGAAGCAGTGCCGCTTCCTCACCGGTTTTCCCGACACCTTGCCCTGATTTGACTGACACTCTCGGATAATCCCTCAAATCATAGGCCACCTCGATCTGCCAATCATCCGGTTCAAACAGCAATACCTCGCGCATAAATAAAACCGGATCGCCTCGCCACAGCGGGATGCTTTCATCAAGGAATTCTTCAAGCCATTTTTCATTTTTCATCCCGCTGCCTCCTTGCTTCTAAAACTTTTTGGGCCCAGGTCTTCACAATATCATTGCCGGCCTCTTCATTCTCCAGCTTTTGGCTCTCCGTCCTGAGTCTTGACAGTGCCTCTATAGCCTTTGTCTTTGCCCTCTGCACTTTGGTTAATTCAGCCTCCAGGGCCATTATGCTGCTCATGACAGCTTCCGTGTGCGTGACGCTGGTTTCTGTCACCTTCTTATATTTTCCAGCACCGACACTCTCTCCATCAAAATCTGTCACATCCTCCACCTTTTTGGTCTTGGATGCCGCTTTTACGGAAAGCCCATGGTTCTCCGCTTCCAGCTCCCGATAGTGCTTGATCCTCTGCATCAGGCGGCGCTCCCGTATGGAGAACATTTGCAGCTGCATAAGCAGGTGTTCTTCCTCGGAATCCCCCATACTTTCAATCATGCCCAGTTCTTCATCGTCCAGGGTATCCCAGTATACCTTGGAATAGGCTCCATGTGTTTCTGCATTTTTATTTCTTTTAGGGGTAGATGGGGCATGGCCAGCAGCATTCTTATTCCCTCTCGGCGCTCCTTTTGGTTTCCGAGCGTTCGGTTTCTTTTTATCCGAGCGTTCGGTTTCTTTTTTTTTACTCTGTTCGCTTTTATTCCCATCCCATTTTTGGGTAGATTTCCATCTGCGGACAGTGCTGTCCGGTACGCCGATTTTCTTCGCAATATCAACCAGTTTCATCCCATCCTGGTATAGCCTTTCTGCTTCAATACTGCTTGGACTTCTTGCTCTTGCCATTCATCACCACCTCGCTATTTGTTTTGTTTTCATAAAAACAGAGGGAGGCAATGCACTCCCCCTGTTGTTGTGTCATACGGATACCGATTGATTTAACATTAAATCTTCGTTATAAACTCCGCTTTAGAGAATCCCTGATCCGGCTTGATCATCATTTTCAAAAAGTCTTCTTTGGAAAACTCTGAAAGCCGGAAGATTTCCTCCGGCCTCATTCCCAGCTGCTTCCCAATTTCTTCCACGGATTTCCCCTCTGCCATCAGTTCCTTTACGATTGCTTTCATGGGCCCCAGCAGATGCGTACCTCTCGCCCTGTTATGGGTAACAGTACCATAGATATTCCCGGCCTTATCCTTATGATCCACAATTACCACCGGCACCTTCCCGTCCAGCATGGAAACCAGAGGCTCTTCTCCGGCAACCGTCCATCTGTGAAATCCGTCAATAATCGTGAAATCCGGCCTTACCACAATCGGCAGGGTCCAGCCATTGGCAAGTATGGATTGTTTCAGCAATGCCAGGTTCTGTTTTGATACTTTGTTTGGGTTGTAGTCGTTCGGTTTCACACTCCCCCTGTCTACCCATCGGAGCGTTGACAGAGGGCCAGAAATCTTATTATCCATTCGGCAGCCCCTCCTTTTTCTTGGCTTCTGTAATATATTTCCCGTAAATCCTCTGGTACAGCGCCCGGAATGTACGCAGCTTCGGATCTCCCGATATAAGCCCCTCGTAGATTGCCTTGCAGTCCTTATTATCTGCAATAGCAGAGACACCCATAAAAAAGTTGCGGTACCGGTTCGCCACATACCGCTTATGCTCCGTCCGAAAATTCCCATCCATGTCAGAGAACAGCTCCAGAAGCGCCGCCTTGTAATCCTTTTCAGCGCTCCCCTTTTCATTCTGCTTTCTGGCTGTGGTATTTCTCCCGAACATCTCACTGTCCCAATAGAGGGCAGCGAGATAAGCGTTTGGTTCCCTACGGATGATCCGCTCCATCAGATCCGGATAATACTCATTCATTTTCACAAGGCTCTTGGCCGTGTCAATGGAGAAAAACTGCGATACCCTCAGCTGGCCCTTCTTTGTCCCGGACTGCCATAAAAACAGGTATATCTCCGGAATATCCACTTTTTCCCGCAGTAGATAGAGCCATACATCATTGTTGGTCCAATCATAGATCGGGAATACCTGGTGCTTATTCGTCATGGACTTTCCGGCTCTCAACATTACTGCGATATTTTGAAGGCGCTGTACGGATTCTGCTGTCCGGATTCCGGTTATGGTAATCCCCGCTGTGCATAGCCTCGGCAGAAAATCCTGATACGCATCTATGCGGGGCCGCAAGAGCGGATGGTCCCGGATTGCGAATGATGGGGGCTGCCTTACCCATACATCCTTTTTATATCTGTCCCAGCAGATGAAAGTTTCATCGTTGGACAGTTCGTTAAAGCAGTTGTAGTGTTTCACCTCAAGGCAGAACCACTCAAACTTTGCCCCAACTAACATGAATTTTTTGCGCCATTCCCGCACCTTTTCCTCCATGCATGGGAAAATGGCTTCTTCATCAATGAATTGCACAATGAGCTGCGCCGGATCGATCTCGCCAGTCTGGATCAGATTCATTACCAGCTGCGACATGCAAAGGCTGTCTTTCCCACCGCTGAAAGACATATAAACCGGGAGACCATTTCGGAAAACATTCCGGATCCTGATCTTTGCAGCTTCCACCACATCGATGCTGGCCGGGCATCTTTTTATAGCCATATCTTTTCCCCACATTTCGGGCAGACAACAAATTTTCTTATCTCGGTGGGATCTTCATTGTCTGCCGCCGGCTCCTGTTGCACTACTGCGGCCGGGGCCTGTTCTGCCTGCTGTTCTCCCTGGCTGGCCTGCATCTGCTGATCCCTTTTCTCCGCTGCCTCCTTAATGCTCCGGATCTCATCTTCATCAAGGGTTCCATATTCGGAAAGCTTGCTCGTGATATCCTCGGCCTCCGACACCATCTGTTTCAGTATTTCTTCATCAAATCCGGGAATATCCAGATCGCCCTGCAGGTCCTCCAAAAAGCTATTCAACGTCTCCAGGTTCTCAATCCCCAGGCTAAAAATCTTATTGTCAGCAATCATCAGCTTCTTTTTCTGATTTTCAGTGAGATTGTCATACCGGTACACGTCTGCCGTGTCCTTCCCCATCGCAACGAGGGTATCATACAGGCCGTTCCCTGCCAGAATGATATTCTTTTCATCCACGACAATCGGCCTGATCTGCCCGAACATTTCCACGCTCCGGCGAAATTCTTTGATCTGCTGCTCTGTATGGATCCTGACATTCTTCTCAGGCTTTACCAGATCAGCCAATTTCATTTTTACCACTTTCATGTCCGCATCCTCCAAACTGATTTGGTAGGAGCGTCTGCAACGTATGATCTATATGCCATCTGCAAATAGCAAAATTGACAGCCATTGCGGACATTTGCCTGCAAGTGCTGTCAAGTGAAAACATTTTTATTTCAGACTATCCATAAAGTCTTTTGCGCTCTGGATATGTTCTGCCGCCTCCGTTACGATAGAGCCGTCTATCTCATAGATCTCTGCCCAGGCATTTTCCACGCTTCCGGTCCACTGCCTTGCCGGCCATGGATGCGTGCCGCAGAGATACCCGTTTTTCCAGTCATAGATCGGCGGCATCTCCAGATTGTGATAATGGATATATGCCAGCATCTGTTCATGTGTCCAGTCGGAGAGTGGGCTGTATCTCGTCACGCCCTGATTGTTGGTATAGATATTGTCTCCCCTTCCCACATAGTTCCCATCTGCCCGCCGGCGTCCCAAAAGCATCATATCCAGCTGGTTCTCTTTGTAATATTTCGCCTGCCCTCTATGCTGAACAATCTGGAACCACATAGACGCATATTTGCTGTCCTGTGGGAAAAGCATCTGCGGATGGGCGGCCAGCCATTTCATGTCCTGTCCTGTGTTGATTATGGACAATTCCGGAGGCTTATGAGCATCCACCCATTCTATAAACGCTTTGTACTCCAAATTGCAGATAACGAGCACACAGGGGGCTATCCCCGCCATACGGCAGATTTCCCCCAGGACCAGGGAATCCTTTCCGCCGCTCCATGCATATGCGGCTTTCTTGCCCCTGGTTTTCTTTTTGATCTCCTTCACGGTTTTATCCACCAGCTGATCCAGCTCTTTCCGGCTCACTGCCTGCTCGATCTTTGCGAATGCCTCGATCCATTCGGAATTTTTGATCCGCTGCTTTCTTCCGAGTATTTCACCCATGGGCCTCACCCCGCTTTCTGGTCACGGCCAGAGCCACGGCTCCGGAGAGGATAACAGTCAGAAGACTCCCTGCAGTCTTGCAAATGGCGATCCCCTTTATATTTCCATACCCGAACACCGGCAGGCCGATCAGCATGGCAGAGATAACTCCTGCCACGATGCCCTGCGGCGCCAGCCTCACGCCTTTAAGGGTAAGAACCGTTGGCAACAATGTGGAGGCTCTGAGCGTTCCGTACATCAGGAAAAGGTGCGTTACCGTCAGCCCCGGGATATTTGCTACCGCAATGCCAGCGGTCAACAGCAAGATCATGGAGAGCTTTGTTTTCCCCATTGTATTTTTCCGAAAAATGTCTGTTGTGAGGGAAGATACTGCGCACAGGTTACTGTCAATCGTGGACAGCAGGCCGGAAATGATCATAAACAAAAACGGGATCACCGCCCAGGCCGGAAATAATGTGCTTATCAACTCAAAATTGACCACCCCGGTATCCACCGCGGCATATCCCATGCCGGCGCCGATAAATCCGAGGATCCCCATCGACAGCGGCACAATGCCAAACAGCAGAGCTCCTACCAGAAATGCCCTGCCGATCCTGTCTTTTTTCACGCAGAAAGCCCTCTGCCAAAAGCACTGATCCCCAAACGGCCCGGATATAAGCCCGATTGTGGTCGGAAGCCCAAATCCGAGGAAAATCTCCAGTCCACTTGCCGAGAACAGGCGTCCGGCATCCCTTGTGGCCCCTCTTAAACCCGTAAGCAGCGTTTCCAGCCCTCCGCCATTCTTTACACCAAAAGCCACAAAACCTATGCTGGCGGCCAACATGAAGACCATCTGAATGGCATCTGTCAGTATCGAGGCCCTTATCCCGGAAAACTGGGAATAGGAAAACGCAATCGCCGCCATAATCACCGTCATGGCGGTAAACGGGATCCCGGTAAGCATACTTAAAATCTTGCTGCCTGCCAACAGCTGCACCCCGGTAGATAATACCGACAATGCGCCGAGCTGGAGCAGGTAAATGTTCTTCACGGAGCCGGACCGGTATTTTTCATGCATATACCCGGAAAGAGTGATCCCCTCCGGCATTTCCTCCCTTATCCTTTTTGCAAAAGGGATGAACAGTATCAGGCAAAGCACATTCGGTACCAGGAACCAGAAGAGCCCTGCAAAGCCCTTTGTGTATGCGTTCTCGGTTGACGTGAACAGCGCCGGCGCCCATATCCATGTGGCGGCTATGCTCAGCGCGGATATTCCCCACCCGATATCTCTATTCCCGACACAGAACCTTTCGACATTGCCCTCTTTTTTTGTCATAAGCACCGTTGACCCAAACATTACCGCCGCATAGGCCAACAGCACGATCAAAGTGTAATTCATGGTATTCCTCCTTATTTTCTTTTGGAGGAGCCCTCATGCCATCCTCTCCCTGCTCCATCTCCTTTCCCGGAAAAATTGCACGAAAAAGGAAGCCCGGAATACTACCAGGCTTCCCCGACGTTCGATTTAGAATTTTACGAGTACAATTTTCCCACTTTTATATTGTAATGTCAATGGAAAGTTTTTTGAGCCGGAGGATTTATCGAACGTTCAATCCGTCCACCCCAAAAATGAGCGCCGTCAGCCTCTCAATCCCTACCCGGAGATCCGAATATACACTGTCCTTGGAAATATTCTGCTTTTCCGCAATCTCCTTGGCCGAAAGCGTATCCTCCGCCATATACATATCCCATACCACATTGTACCGGCGCAGATCAATCTCCCTATTGGTGGACCTGTCGCAGTAAGAATAATACAATCCGAACATAGTTTCGATATGGGATACAATGATAGCCGTCCTGGTGGCGCTGTTCTTGATGCTCTCGATGATAACCTCGTCATTATAGATGGACATCATGGATTCCAGAATATCCAGCGCCGACTCCTTCATCTGCGTCCGGCCAAAAACGGAATTTTCTGCATGCTCCTTCAGCATATGATAATTCCGCAGAAGAAGTTTGGTATTGCGAAGCCGCTTGTCGGCCCGGTGGCTGTATTCCTTCTTCCGTTCCTGTTCAAATGTCTTGAGCGCCTCCCTTGCCCCAATCGCAGCTGCTTTCTCATATATTTCACGAAGTTCTGTAGCTGAGAGACACACGATCTTCTCTGGTTTCGCTTCCTCCTCAGCTTTGCGTTTTTGTTCCCGGACCGGCTTTTCCGCATGAGCACGCAGAGCTTCTTCTACTGCTTCGGGTGTAATTCCCATTTCTGCGGCAATCCTCTCGGTTCTCCAGCCGGCCGATCTGAGTGCCGCCACCTTCCCAGTGTCAATATTTTTGTTGTCTGTTTTCATGCAATCGCCCTCCTGATTCTATTTCAATTTATATCAGATTATGTTATAATCTAACTGTCTGTTGGAGGGTTGCGAATGCACTCTCCTTCTTTATTGCTCCCAAAACGTCTGCAGATATTCTTCCATGGAAATCTGCCCCGGAAGATTATGGTCGGCTGCCTCTTCTGCTGGTACCGGCGCATCTGCGCTTCTACGGCTTGTATGTGGGGTAATCCCAAATTTCCTTTTATAGCAGATCGGCCCATATCCAAGTTCCTTGCTCTTTGGGTTTCTTAATTTTCTGCCACAGATTGAACACTTCATAGTCCTTCCTCCGCCAGACGCCGCCTTATGTACTGTCGTATGATTTTTGTAACCGCCGCCGGCTCCATCCGCATTTCAACCGCAATATCTTCATCCGTCCACCTGGCTCTTTTCAGGGCCATAATTTTCCCAATATCAATACGCTTTGGAGCCTTATCCTCCGGTTTTTCCTTTATTTGCTTCTGTTTTTTGGATTTTGATACGCTTTTTGTCTTAGCCATTTGCCTCCACCCCTTTCCGCAGGGCACATTCCGAACACAAGGCGATGGCTCCCTGCTGAAGCGCTACTGAAAGAAGCGGTGTCCTCCAGCAATCACACCCACACGCCGGGCATTGAGTAAGTTCCCATCCATCCCGGCCGACTGGAATGTTCTTTCTCATAGGCATCATGGCATATCCGCCTTTTTCTTCTGAACCTCTCGGCCATATCTTTACTTCCACTTCTATCCCTCCGTTTCTGCACTTTGCAATTTCTGATCAATAATCGGAATCAGCATACGCGCCGACACCCTCATGTGAATCCTGGTAGGAGCCTCCACGATTTTATACAGCATGTCTGTATAAACCTGCTCTGCAGATAATCCTCTGGCATATTCCTCTGCCTGCTCCCTGGTTTCATCCACAATCAGAATACTGCTGCACTTCTCGGCAATCTCATGTATCAGCAGTTTCGCCTCATTGGAAAAGACGACCGTATTATCTGATTTTACAATATCCATATCAAGCAGATCCGCTATCATATCATCAAGTTCTTTCATCCTCATCATCCCCTTTCTCCAGCCCATCCAATCTGCCGGATAAAACCAGTGCTGTGGCCTCAATCACAATGCTCATAAGCGTCATATCCAATTCATCCCATGGAATATTTCCTTTTGATTTCCGCTGCCCCGCATCCTTTTGCGTAGTCATTTTGATAAGATCATAAACATATTCTTTCAAAGATTGGACATTGCCTTTCTGCGCTCCATCCATTAGAAAATACCACATGGTATCTTTTATTTTATTTGCCGGATTTTCCTTCATATTTGCTCTCTGTATCCTCCTTCTCAATCCCGGCCATCCGGCCAATTTCCTCAATATGAAACCGATAATACTCTTTTCCGCTGACGGCTCCCCATTCCTCTTTTCCAGGTCCGATAGACAATTTGCACATAACCTCCACTTCCGGAGAATTATGTCCGTATCCATTCCGGAGAATAACCGGAAGCGCCTTGATTGTGCCCTGAGTTCTAAGCAACTCTAAAACGCTCTTAGTTACTTTTTCATCATTACCAGGAAACCCCAGCCAGTGTATAATCCTCACTGTCCAATATGGTTTTATTTCCCGGTATTCATCTTTTTTCTCCCCAGAAAGTATCATATTAAGCCACCTGCGCTCTATGGGAAGTATCAGCATATTTCACTCGCCTCCTTTGGTAAATGGTTTTCCTTTATCCTTCTCAGATTATCCAATGCCCTCTGCAGATCATCCTCTACACGCCCTAATTCTTTCGGATAGCTGCTGCTCAGAGCATCATCTAAATCCTTTAAGGAATCATCCATATTTCGGTACCAGCGCCACCCCAATATCTGATGCTTTTCCAGAATCTCCTCAATCTTGCGGAGCTGCTCAAGCTGTCCCTCCACATTGCTCAGGCGCTCAAGCCTCTCCTGACAATTTTTGAGATCCTTTGCCATCTTACTTCCGAAGTCTCTCCCTATCTTCCTCTTTTCGCTCTGATCCGCAAGATAATCTCTGGCATATTCTGCCCGATCCTCATAAAACGGTATCCGCTCCTGATCCAGCCGGCTGTAAATGATATATTTATAAACCCCCACCGGCTCCTCAATTTTCCGGTAAACCGCCCGTCTCTTTTTCAAGAGCTTTCCTGTTTCGGGATAATAGTAAATCAGTCCGACATTTTCTGGAATTTCATCCTTTGCCACCAGCCCCACCGGTACTACGAAATAAAATTCATTGCAGTATTGCAGATACAAATGCCATTTATTATCTCCAAGAAAATCGCTGCGGCTTACCTTTATTTCATAGCCGGTTATGCAGGGCGATGTATAACTTCTGGTCATTGCCAGCCCGTCAAACTTGAGCATCCCTTGCGGGTCCGGAAAGTATGTAGAACAGGTTTTACACTCCGTAAGGAAATAGTCCTTGGGATGATACTTAGCCAGTGCTTTCTTGATTTCTGTTGATGTTACCTTTGACATTAACCTCACCTCCCCCCTTTGTCCGAAAAGCAAAATATGAAATATGATTCCTTTACTTTATCTGTTACATCTTTCCAATTTTCATTGCCACATAGGAACACCCTGCTTGCCAAAATCTCCATAGCATAATCTAAAACATCTGCTTCTCTATGCAACCATGCACAATGTTCTCTGCAATAATCTGCAATTATCCCCAGTACATCCGATTCCTTATCGGCTTCTATGGCCTTAGATAATTCATTTCGCCATTGCTCCGGCGAAAGCATACCGGCATCTGTTTCATAGATTTCTGCATATCTGGTAACGGCTCTTCTGGTTCCTATCCTGGTAAGTTCATATGTCCCTGTCGGCATGGCCCTCCCAATCCTATGATGGATTTTATACTGTTCTACCATTTCTTCTCTCCTATTAAATCCAACTACCTTTTTATCAGCCTTATTCTCTTTCTATTTCTTCTGGCCCCATAATCAGACATAATAAATTCTGCGCATTCTTCTTTACTCTGATCCTGCTTCCGGCAATCTCCATCATATGCCCGGCAATCATCACAGTTGAAGCACGGCTCCTGCATCTCCCCGGGCTTAACTCTGTCCAGTGACTGCTCCGCATTATTCACGCAAAACTCGCATAGACAGTTGGCACATAGACATACTGGATCTTTTACCTTTTCAAACAGCTGTTCAAATTGTGTCCGGAGCGGTTCCTGAACATTTTCTGGTGGTTTCTCTATAAAATCAAATATATCCATCTGCCGATACATATTACCTCCCACCATGCACAGTATAAAATATTATGAGCCACTTTCCATCAAGGTACTAAGCTGATCTTCGAGACACATTCTGCGGTAATCATCGTAACAATCAGGACATATAAAATAATTACTTTCACGGAGAAAAGCCTCTCCCATTTCCATCATTTCTTCAAGATCATCATCCGTAAACTGCTCTCCACACAACGCACATTTCATATAATCATCTCCTTTAATCGCTGGATAAGAGAATGCCCTCGTTCAATTATGAGTTGCATTGAAATTCTCCATAGCCCACTTGTTCCCAGTTGCCGCTACTGCAAGCCGTGTTCGCTCCTGCGGTGTCAGAACTCCGTGCGGAACGCTGTCCAACGCTTCCATAGTTCCGCACCTATCACAGATCATGGTCTTATTGTCAATTCTCGATACGGCTAAGAGCCGATCAAATTTTCTGCCACATTTCGGACATATTTTCATACCAAACCTCCAAAATCTTCAAAACTCATCTGAATATTAGCCGGCTTAAAATTCATCCACAGCACCTCTTTTTTCTTAGAGCAGACCTGGGAATAACTCACATTCTCCCGCCGTTCCCATTTCCAAAGCATATCCTGATACAATTCCGTATCATATCCGCTTATCAGGACGGAACCCTTATGTCGAAGTAACACCTCCAGCAATTCCTCATGATCTTCCATGCTCATTTCACATCGATACTGCTTCCCATGCCTAGTTTCCAGCATATACGGAGGATCGCAGTATATCAGCACATTCTCATAATTGAAACGCTCGATCAGTTCCACTGCAGGCCTATTTTCAATCTGCACTCCACGCAGCCTCTCCGCTGCCTGCATAATTTTTTCTGGAAGATTGCACCAGTCCTGTGATGCATAGGAACGCTCCCTGCCCTGCACATCATTTTTCCAGCCCACTCGCTCCCCGGAAGTCCTGAAGCCATGCCCCATATTGAGACGTATGTAAAAATTCAGCGCCGCCTCGAATTTATCTTCCGGAATTTCCTCATATGCCTTTTCATATACCATCCTTGCATATGGTGTCATATAAACCATTTCTGCCAGCTTCTTTGGATCCTCTCTTATGCATTCAAAAAGATTTACTACATTTTTGTCCAGGTCGTTGACCGTTTCGATGTGCGATCTGGGCTTATTAAACAGGACGGCTCCGCTCCCGAAAAAAGGCTCCAAATAGCTGTGATGTTTCGGAAAAAACCTTATGATCCACTCAGACAGTGACCATTTACTTCCCGGATACTTTGCTATCGCTTTCATTGGCCTTACGCTCCCGGAGCCTCCCCTGCTTCTGCTGCCGCCTTTCGTATCTGTTTTAATGCCATCTGATACCCAATGGCCCACAAATACACACGTCCGCTGATCCGCTTCCCTATATGTGCAAATTCTGATTCCCACCACGGATCCGCATATTTCTCTGCAAGATCAACAAAGGCATCAGGATACGGAACATTTTCTCCAAAAGTCATTTCATCGCATAATCTGAGCATCTCTGCAAAATCTTTCTCAACCTCATCTGCTGATATTCCATAATTCCAATTTCCATCATCTTTCAGAAATTCTTCCTTTATGCCCTCAAGGTCTGACGCGATATCGCTCCATTGATAATCATATGTGTCGGAAGAACACTGGAATTTTCCCATGAAGTATGAGATATCATTGACATAACACGCCAGCTTATCCGGTGTTACATGATTGAACCAGCTGGCTATGCAGTCTCCCAAATCTCCGCTGACAATCAGATTTCCTTTCTGGCAATCCACAATATATCTGACCGCATACTCTCCGCTGCCGCTCTTATCCCTCCAATCCAAAATCAGGAAATCCTCATTTTCCAGTACCACCGTAGCTTTATGATCCTTAAATCTTCTCATGTATCTATTTTTTATGCTTTCGTCCATGTCTGCTCCTTTCCGGGCGGCCCAGCCGGCCGCCCTGGTTTATTTGTGTGATATCATTCCTTTCCGAGACCAATCGGAGTATCTGGCGCTAATTTATTGCCACCGGGAGAACGATTGTCTTAAAATCGCTGTCCTCGGCCTCGACAATCATAGGCATTTTCGGTCCTCCAAAGGAAACCCCGACATTCTCACAATCAAAAGCTTTCAGCGTTTCCAGTACCAGCCGGGCATCAAACCCTATTGTCAGCGCCTCTGCCATATCTTCCTGTAGTTCCACCGTTTCGTGATAGTCTGTAGTCTTGTCCTTAATACTCAGGCTCAAAGAATTTCCATCCAGTTCAAACCGGACCGGACATCTTTCCTCCGTACACATTTTCGCCCTTGTCATAGCATCCAGCAGCACCATTCTTGATACGACTGTATGTAAGGGCAGTTCCTTAAACATGGTCTGATACTTGAAATACTCTCCCTCGATCAACCGGGTGTATACCTCAAAATCTTCCGTGATGAATACCGCTCCCGTCTTGCTATGCCTGATCTGCACATCCCCCGACATTCCGAGAGATTTCAGCTTATCCACCGTGTTCTTGGGTATCAACAGTTCAAACTCGCCGCTGTACTCCACTTTATCCCATGCCAGCACATGGCCGTCCAGTCCGACAAAATTCAACTGTCCGCCGCTTGCCTGCAGACACATGGAGGACATTACAGGATTGGTGCCCTGCGCAGGCACTGCATAGGATACACGCTTTATGGATTCCAGAAGCATATCCGCCTTAATCGTCAGTTCGCTGCCCTCTTCCTGGGAGGCCGTTACCGGAAACTGAGCCGGATCCAATGTCTGATACTTGTTTTTAATCTTGTCAGCCTTAATTGTCATGATATGATTGGCGGCAACGGAGATCTCCATCTGCCCGTCCGGCAGATTATTGATCAGATCGAACGCCCTTTCCGGAATGATGAAGGATTCCCCCTCTGTGCCCTCTATCTTCGCCTTAACGGTCATTTCCATGTTGTTGGCGATTAAATAACCGTCCTGAACCAAAATGCCCTGTAAGACCGGCATGGGGGTTTTCTTCGGCACTACTCCTTTAATTTTGTTCAGCTTCTGCGCCAGTTCTGTTTTCTCTATTTTCATCTTTCAATTCCACTCCTTCCAAAATAAGTATCGTGCATTGCTTCTCCTGCAACCGGTATGGTTCCAGCTCTCGCTCCGTCATAAACTTATGCCCGAACAACTCTTTCATCTTTTTCCAGATATCCCAAGGAACTCTATAAAATTTCATCAGCCCCATGGATACCATCACATAACAATGAGCGCCAAACTTCTCATAGATATCAAGGCTTTCCCACTGGGTGTCCGTGACAACGTTCTGATTGATCCTATCAGAATCCGTATGTTTCGCCTCAAACATAATCCCGCTGCCATCACATAAAATGCCTTTATAATCCGGCTGCCCTTTCTTTTCATAATAACCACGGACAACTCCATTTGCGTCTTTGCCAGTGATGTGGAACGGCTCTGGCGTCTTTTCTATATGGGCCCAGCCGTTCCGCAGATAAAATTCACAGGCATTCGTAATCCAGCGTTCAAAGGCTTCGCCAGAAGCTTTGCTCCGCCTCCCAATCAGCTGCCGCCTCGGATCAGACATTAACCCATACCTCCAAATGCTTTTCGAGGATTGCCTGAATGCCCGCCAGCTTAGCCGCCCCGATTCCACTGACATTCCCAATCTCATTGATAATCTTCTCAATGCTGATTGATTTGTATTTAGGCGCCTGGGCCTTCCCCTGATTAAAGCCCTCGCTCCTGGCCTTTTCTACCCTATCCTCCACATAATGTACCAACTGCTTGTCAGTCATTTTCCGCATCTTCACAGCCTTTTCATGGATAATGCTTTCATCCGTTGTGCGCCTGCAGTTCCTTTTCTTTGCCATAGCAATCTTCCTTTCTTCTCTTGACACTCTTCCTATGGCTATGCCAGCGGTAATGTCGGCATAGCCCTCTCTGTTTCTGCCCCATCTACTCATCTGCATCACCGGGGCCTATCGTAATACTGTCCGCCAATTCTGCCAGCTGGGGAATATCCAGCCCCAGTTCTCGGCAGAATTTCTTAAAACATTCCTTGCACATAAATCCAAACTGTTTCGGCTGCTCTCCACGCCGGGATCTCGCCAGCAACGTGATCATGTCACTCTTTTTCAGCCGGGCCTTGCACTCAGCACAGACATCATACATTTTCGCTTCCATCTTCGGGCTTATTGCTGAATGTTGAAGCTGCTCCGGAAACTCCCTGCGCATACCCTCTTCCCCGACAATCGGAACCAGACTTTCTTTCATGAATACCGGTATCCCCGACTTATCACACCATGCCACGATATCCTCTATCCACTCCTTTTGAGGAATAATCCGGTTTTTTCTGCGCCCGGTCTCAGCGCCAATGATTATCCAGTCAGGGGAAAATTCATCCCACTCCCATATCTGGAACGGCGCATGGATCGGCTCGATGCTCCAGAATGTATTGTGCGCATTTGACACAAAACATTTGTCTTCCGGCCTGGTGAGCGTGGAGCCATACCACATATTCTTACCCGAAGGGAGTATCCCGGCTGCGTCTATGCGCTCATACCTTTCCGGATTCTTTGTGAGAAACAGGTAATTATGTATTGGATACTTCCGGCAGATACTGAATATCTCCGTAATCCATTCATCCGGTACCCAGCTTCCGAACACATCAGCCATGGCTCCCACAAAAATATTGTTTCTCATCTTTAGCTTTGCCGGAGTATCCAACCGGTACCGGTGCAGCGTAGGAGCAAACCCAAAGGGGTATACAAGCGGATTTCCGGTTTCGTTCAGCATGGGGGCATCCAACACATATAAATCTTCTCCCCCATCCGCCGCCGGCACCAGGGAGTAATCCTTTTTTGCCATCTTATTCAGCCTTACATCACCGGCAAACCGGGCAACCATGCGCCGGGCATAGCAGTATTCACAGTTATGCCGGCATCCCGTAATCGGATTTAATGTGTGATCACACCACTCGATTTTCGACCTGTTCATGCTTTCCTCCCCTTTCTGCAAATCCCATTTCCCTATCTTCCTTCCACTCAGTTCCTTTGAAGCTGACTTTCTGTCCGCACTGATCGCAGTATTTTGGCTGGTAATTCGGTCCTGCGTTCAGAACGCCTCCGCACCTTGGACATAAGTATTTCTCACATTCCGTAATAACAAATCCGTATTTCAGATACGTTTCTGTTCTCGCAGCCGGCTTTCTTGCTATGCCCTTCGGCATCCACACTTTTCTATGCATCTGCATCCTCCTCCCAAAATTCCACGAAATACATCGTCTGGCCCTTTCCGCCGGGCCGCTCCTTTCCAATTCTGGCCGCATATCCCGCTTTGATCAGGAGACAGCAAAGGGTATTCCGGTCTTCATCATTCAGCTTCATAAGCAGATTCCGTATCTTGTGCCTTGCCTTGTCCGCCATCTTATCCCGCCTTTCTCCGGTTTACCGGCTTTTCCTCATATTCCATCATTTTCTCCTGAAATATATTTACAAAAGCCTTGACCTCCGGTGTCATATCGCAATTTTTAAACCCCCGGCACTGAATCACCCGGCCTTTCCACTCCAGCGTGAAAAACGGCCGATCCGGTTCTGCTTCCAGACGGATAAAGAAAATCATGGTATCGCCTCTGGCTACTTTGTCCCGGTACGTTCCTACGCAATGGTGCAGCGTTTCTCCCTCTCTCTTCAATTCATCCAGTTCTTTCGGCAACCGGATGAACATGCCTTCGATCCTCAGATTCATGGCATCCACATCCGCCGTTTCCTTGCGGAGCTGCTTTAACAGCCTTTTAAACCTCTTTTCATCCTCTTTGGCCTGCTTATCCTTGAATCTGGTATACTCCTTTGACTTATCATCATGAGCTTTCTTGAAATCTCTGGGAAACAGGTTAAATTCATTCCGCATATCATACCCCATCTCTTCCATCCAACCGATATAATCAAAATAATCTCGGTCATGCTTGATCTTCTGTTTGCTGATATACTTATCTAATTTATAGATAGTGGTGTACCGCCGCATGTCAAGATACTTCCGGTACATCCTGCTATATCCGTCATCATGGATATAGCGCAGGATCTTAAAATCTTCCTGCCGGATTTCCCCAGCGTACTGTAATATTTCCACATCCCGCACAGACGGATCCGCAAGTTCCCGGAGCATATTGAACTGCAGCTTATTTATCCCCAGCGTTTCTAAAACCGTCCTTCCGTTCTTAAATTCCGGACAATTATGATCCTCCAGAACCGCTTTAGTTAATCTGTAAAACCCTATTTTCAGCAGCTGCTCCAGATACGGCTTTTCTCGATATGCGTTAAAATACCAGTCTATGCACCATGGTTTATTAAAGATCTGGCTGTCCTGCACCACTTTATCCACAAAGATATCAATGGCGCTATACTTCATGCATGTGCCGGACACTGTTTCCAGTAAATCCGTGTTGTAAAGAATAGTGCTTCTGGGGACAGCTATTTCAGAGGGTGGACAATAGCCGTAACTCCTGTCCTTGAAGTAGCACCACCGCAGCTCCGCAGAACTTTTAAACCGGCACCATTCAAAATCTATGGATTTCTTCGCATTGTGGATTGTCCGGAATTTCTCGTAGCTTTCTATTTTGGGGTTGCGAAAATCAATCCGAAAGTCTTTCGTGTGGCAGAAATACCTTACCAGTACCTCTTCCTTATATTTCTGGACCAATACACTCCATTCGATGGAAAAGAGGCTCTGTCTTCCCATTCCCTCACTCTTACACATCAGATAGCTATTGCAGTAAGGACACCGGACTGTTCTATTGTGCTTTACCTGATCTGTATCATTACATATCACAATTTTCTTATGATACAGGCCATCCTTCCGAAGTTCAAAATCATGCCCGCATTTTGTGCAATATGCCCTCTCTTTCGGCCTGCTGTAAAAAATATAGTTTTCATCGCTAAATACCGTCTCCTTTACAAACTGCTCATAATCAGCCGGAAGGGAGCCGAACTTTTCCATCTGCAGATCGATCTCTGCTTTTTCTCTTTTATGCCGCTCCTGCAGTTTCCACTCTTTGATTGAATCCTGATATTCATCAATCCGGTTCTCGACCTCGCTGTCTACAGCAGCGCCCCGGGCAATCGTCATTCTCTGATCGTCAATCCCGTGTTCTTTCCTGAAATCACGGAGAAAATCTAATATCGCTTCCCTTTCTCCGACAGTCGCTATAACAATATTTCCGCTGTCCTTATGCCAGTAAAGGTACCCTGTCAGATAATTAACCGCGCCAGTTTTCCATTTGGTCTTTTCCGTTGTCAGATCCTGGGAAATATAATCATCCATCTGGCAGAACGTGCGGAATTCCGGTTTTAATTCTGTTTTATTATTTCTGAAAAAATTGATGATCAGTGTATCAATTCCATTCACTTCCCGCCTGTCTGCCGTTGCCAAGTAACACATATTTGGCACAAGCAACGGCATCTCTTTATTTTTATCCGTAAGCGCCGGCCTTGGTATTGCCGACAGTGCTCTTTTATCCATATAACCGCCTCCTACATACCCATCATGGCGAACATATCCAGCTGTCCATCCATCTCTTTCCCATTTCTTTTAGGTTTTGGCGGCTCTTTTGGTGCTTCGACCTTTGACAGAGCCGGAGCCTTTTCTGCCTTATCGGTGGTGTTCTTTGTCCTCACCGCTTTTCTTTCCTCCGCAGATTTTGACTTTTTGGCCTTGGCCTCAGCTGCCTTTTTGGCTTTCTTCTCTTCCTCTGCCTTATCAGCCTTGTGATAATAGTCCTCAGCCCATTCATATACCACATCATCACGGACAGCGGCGCAATTCCCTTTTGCCTGCTTCCTCGCCTGAGAATAAATATAATCAAAGCATTTCTGCCAGGTCTTATGCTCCTGCGCCACATCCTCGGCCATTCCTTCATCCTCATTGCAACGCTTCAGGAGATATTCGATGATAGGATCTGCGAATGTGCTGTCTTTTGCCGATTCCCGTTCCTTTTCCAGCTTCTCCACGGCCCTTTGCCTGACGGTCTTAGCATTCTCTTCTTTGGCAGCCGCAATTTCCTCCGCGGTCGGTGCAGGCAATCCTGTAACGATCTCTTTCAAAGATGCTTTTCCCATAGGAATCACATCATCATCTGCTCCATTATCCGTAATGTCCTCCTCTTCCGCCTCTGCTCGCTCCGTCGGCGGAGCCTCGCCAGCCTCCGGATCTTCCTCCGTCTGCTCCACAACCGAATCGCCTTTCCCATCTTCACCATTTTCCTCTCCAGTATCCATACCCTCCGCCGCATCCACTGCACCGCTGTTCATCAGCCACTCATATTCCTTTTTCAGTCTCTCATTCGTCACATCAAAGATAGTGTCCCCTGCGGCGTCATAAAAGACCGTTACCTCCGGGCGTCTCAATGTCTTGTACGTCTCGCCCATCACGACAATATCAGGACTTTTATCCTCGGCATTATATCCGCTTCTCAGATACTCTTTTACAACCTGATCCCATGTCCATCCGTAGGCATTCTCTGCTGTGTTTTCGGCCGTGAAGTGTCTGACCTCCCTTTTCTCTTTTATGCAATCCCTGACTTTCTGCCATGTTTCCGACTGCAGAGCCTCTTTGCTCTTTTCCGACAGAGTTCCTTCAAATCCTTTGCTCTCCATACTGCGCCTCCTTTTCTTCAAAATCGAAAAACATATAAAAGTGCTCTTTTTCCACTGTTTTTTCGGTGGTTACGGTTCCACCCATACTTCCCAGCGAATGAAATATCTTTCGCCACTGCCATATGTCCGAATGGAACATTGGCATATACCACATCTCCTGCCCCTCGTTTTCCCTGGGGAATAACACCGTCCCGGTCAAAGGATTGGTGATTGTATTCCCTACGCAGATATAACCGGCGCACCCAAGGAGCGAAAGCTGGATATAGCACATCTGTGCCACCACCCGATCCACATCCTGCCCCACAAAAATCACATGGTTCTGAAAATTGTATTTGGATCTTTTCAGGGTATTTGCCGCCGCTATCAGTGTCGCCCCAGCGCCGCAGGCCGGATCGCAAATGGATATGTAGCCCTGTTCTTCAATCTGCCTGTCAACATTCCCCACGGTCATCTGGGACATCATTTTACACACGTTGTATGGGGTAAAAAACTGTCCTTTCCAGTGGTTTCCCAGGTTCAGGTTCATGTACATTTTTCCGAGGAAGTCCTGCTCCGGCTCATTTTCCAGGGCCATAACGATGATATGGAGTATCTCTGCCGGCGTCTCCACCGAGCCGAGCCTCTCTATGCACTGGGCATATTCCTTTTCCCTTGCCTCAAAATGTTTCGGTGTCCGATCTGTCACATTGCTTAAAGTACACGCTATTGCGCTGATTAGATCCGCCCATACCTGCCAAGAGCTTCTGGAATAGCAGAGCCGGTTGAATACATCCAGAAATTCCTTTTCGGTACCCTGTATGATTTCACTCCGCTTTGCTTTAGCCACCTAAAATCCTCCTTCTCGCCTCTTCAAATTTTTTTGCCCGTTCCTCCAGCTGCTCCTGCGTAAGATCCGCTCTGGGATCCGGTGGACGCTCCGTGGTCTCTATCCTCGGTACCGGTTTTTCTTCAATGGGCGGAATATACTGCTCTTGCAACAATGCCTTCCCCTTTGCCACAAATTCCGGCAACTGATTACTTTCTTGCAGAGCTCCGGCCTTGGCCTCGTATGCTTCCCTGAAATTCGCTCTGTCGGCCGCCTGATTTTCACTCAGGCACAGCCTGGTCCATCCAAGGTTCTTTACCACAGCCAAAGTCATTTCATCCATGGTTTCATAGGCTTCATGCGGGCGCTCCCGGCCATATGTGGATATCGCTTTCTGTACCACACCCCACGCCTCGTCAAAACTGAGTGCTGGCCGTCTGCACCGCTCCATACACAACTTTCGGATTTCTGCTATGTTCGGGGGAAATACATTGGTGCATATATGCTCCATAACGGCATTTTCAGCCACTTCGTAGGGGATATCTTTCAGCATCAGGTACCAGAAATCCATTGATGCCGAATCCTCCAGTATCCTTGATGCCGGATAAGCCGATTTAATCCCGATTGTCAATGTTGCAAACTGCTGTTTATCCATTGTTCGCCCACTCCCTCGCTCCTGCCGCAAACCGCTCTACCCCGGAAGCACCTGCCATTCCCTGGTTATATGCCGGTCTGTACCCCGGCGTTCCTCCGCGATCCTGCTCCTTTTGCAGCCATGTAGTGATAAATCGCGTGATCCCCCTTGCTGTCTTCCTCTTGGTCGGATTGGACAGCAGCCACCCTTTCATGTTCCGCAGGCACTGCATCACATCAACAGCCGGGTAAAGCGCCATCCACCCCTCCGCATCTCTCTGCGTGACAGGGTATTCTTCCCCGGTATTCAAGGGGAGCGTGATCACCGGCGGCTCCGCAGCTGCTTTCTGCTCGGAGCATATATCCGCATTGGATTCCGATTCGGATTTGGATTCCGATTGGATTGGATTACGGACGCATTTGTTGTCCGATGATTCCTTTTGCTGTCCTTTGCTGTCATTTGACAGCAAAAGTTCGCAATCGCATGTGTACCCCGGATATTTACTTTTCTGGTTACGGATCCTCTGATGTTCCGCCCAAGTTACCAATTGCAGGTACGGTCTTCCCTGTGCCTTATACACTCGGACCAAGCCTACCGCCGACAACTTATCAAGCGCCTTATCAATATCCTTTTCCGTAACATCCTTTAAGGGAAAGCATGAACCCTTGATTATCTTTGCCCTGCCGTCATATCTCCCAAAATCATCACAGATCACAATCAGCCTATAGAACAGAACTTCTTCAAACCAGGATAAGGAATCTATTTCTTCGCTTCTGCAAATGCTCTCTTTCAATATCCTGTTTGGCATCCCACCACTCCTTTCATTTCCGGAGAGCGTTTCCGCCCTCCGGCCTATTTCTAATAAATAACCTTGCTGCCCCTCTCAGTCTTTACGACATCCAAATTCTGGGGGAACCTGGCCTTCATGGTAGGATCGTGCGTGATTGCCATGATTTTAATGTTTCTGTACCGGCCCTGGATGGTTTCCAGTGCGTCACAGTATGCCTGAATCCCGTCCCCGTCCAAAAACGGCGGTTCGTCAATAAAGAGCATCCCTAGCTGGATCCCGGCAGATGATGACTTGATCTCCGCAAGGGCAAGGATAACTGAGAGGGAAGATTTTACCTTTTCACCTCCTGACTTCGACAGATACGGCAGTACGGATTTCCCATATTCCTCAATGAAAATATCCAGAGAAACCTTTTCCTTTCCGTTTTTCTGCATCCTTTCCAGCCGGAACTCCACACCCATTTTCCCGCCGGTCATCTGTCCCAAAATAGAATTGGATGTGGCCGTGAGCTGCGGGATAATGGAGCGGATAATCTGATGGGGGACACCGCTCTGGCTAAATGCAACTTTCAGGGCGTCATAATCTGCCGTTTCTTTTGCGTATTCCGTCTGCTTTTCCTGCAAAGCTACAATCTCCTTTTTCAGTTTGGAGATCTGATCTGATCTCTGCTGCAGAGCTCCGATCTTCATCTGCTTTTCCCGTACCAGGGCATTGATGGAATCCACTTCCACATTCATGCTGGTAACAATGCCGGCCAGTTCCTCTATGCCGCTCATGGCTTGCGCCTCTTTGTCTGCTTCGGCCTGTTTTTCACTGATTTCCGCCTCGATCTCTGCCATTTCCGCCGCCAGTTCAAGCACCCGGCCCATTGCCGTGGTCTTCCTTTCCTCTGCCACCGGAAGCTGCTTTTCTTTTTCAATCCACGGACCGAGCGCTGTGATCGCACTCAGCACCTGTGCATGTTCCTCCGATACCTTGGCGTACCGGTCGCGCTCCCGCTCGGCCTCTGTGCCCTTTAATTTGGCCTCTGCAAGCCTTTTTTCTGCCCCAAGTATATTTGACTGCAAATGCTGTATATCGGCTTCCAACAGGGCAATCTTGCCTTCCCGTTGGTTGATGGCTTCAAGCTTTGCCATGTAGGGCTTCAACTCGGCTATCCTCTTCGATACTGCCGCCACTCTCCCGGCATCAAAGGGCAGTCCGGCCAGCTGCTCTTCTAACTCGGCAACCCGCTGATTGAGGGGCGCCGCCTGCTCCCCATAGGCTCTCTCCAGTTCCGCATATCGTCCGGGATAATCTTCAAGGGCCTGTTTTGCGGAAATCGCATCCGCCAGAAATCCGCATTTGGCCTGGGATATATCCACGCATTCCACATTGGAGAGCAGCTCCGCTTTCTTTTTCAGTCCGTCCTCCCCGAACTGCAGACGCTTTACGTCCGAATCATGCCGTGTGGTGATCTGCTGTAAATCGTACCTTGCCTGCGTCAGCTGTTTCTCCACCGCCCGGTATGCCCTTTCCTGTTCATATGCCTCATCCAGCAATTTCTTCTGCCGTTCGTACTCTGCGACGTTTTCTTTGATGACCGTATCCTGATCGGAAGGCTGCGCCCACGACAACTCATTTTCCTTTTGCCTTACCCGCGCTTTAAAAGCCTCAATAGCCTCCTGCTCTGATGCGGCCTGCCTCGCAAAGCCTTCCGCCTCCCGTTTCTTTGCAGAATACAGTGCGGATTCACTGGCCAGATTTCTTTCACGCTCCATGAGGGCGTTATACTCTGCGACCTTCCCTTCGATTTCCTGCCGACTGTCAAGGATAACCGAACAACTGTCTATAATCGCCTGCTGAGTGGCTCTATTTTGGCCTGTAGCAGCCTTTTTACTCTGCAGAGTAGAAATAGCTGTCAACAACTTCGTCCGCCTTTCTGCGGCTTCCTGTTGGTTTGTCAGGAGAAGCTTATTTTTATCCCGCTCTGCGATCTTCGCCTGCAAGCTGCTCTCATATCCCGCCAGTTCCGTCCGGCAGTTCTCCAGTTCTTCATCCGGATTTCCAAAGCCGGATATCGTGCTCCTGTGGATCTCGACCTCCTGCTTCAGCTCACGGTTCTTTGCCCCATATACTTTTGCCTTATCCTGGGCGATCCTCTCCATGATTTGATAGACGCCCAGGCCGAGAAGCGTTCCGAGGACTTCCACCCGTTCCTCCGGCTTGGCCTGCAAGAAGAGCCCATACTGATCCTGCATGATCAGCGCACAGGACTTGAATGTGAAGCTATCCATACCGATGATATTCAAGATCTCCTGCTGGGTATCGTTTGCCCTTTCCTTTGAGCAGTCTTTCCATTCCCCTTCCATGAAACACGCAATATTCAGTGTTACCTTTCCGGAGCGGGCCCTGGTCCTTGTTACCCGATATTTCTTTTCCCCGATACGGAATGTGAACATAATGGCGCCGGACCGGACCGATTCATCATTCCGCAGCCAGGGGGATCTCCCAGTATCGTCCTTGATGATGCCCTCCCTCGGCTGCTCATAAAGGCAGTCAATTATGGCGTCCATGAACAGGCTGCTCTTCCCGGCTCCGTTCTGCCCATTGATGGTGCAGAATGTGATATCCTCAAAATTAAAGGTTTCATCCTCGTAGTTGCGGTAATTCTTGACTGAAATCTCCACCGGTTCAAATGTCCCGGTATTGGCCGCCGTTGGCATATTTGCCTCTGCCTCTGCGATAATGGGCCTTGCTTTCAGCACAAGCTCCTGCACCTTTTCCGGCTCTATCTGCTTCTCTTCAAGATATTTGATAAGATTGGCTTCCGGATCCGTGGCTCCGGCCAGCTCCGTCCGGTTTGCAAATTCATCTATTTTATCCGGGAGGATCTCCCATACCATGAAAGCCCCGTCTTCAATCAGCGTCCTCTCGATCAGCGCCTTATTCAGCGCTTTGCTGTTCTCCGCGGAGCAGCTATAATGGATCCGGACAATCCTATCTTTCACGGCCCCATTGTACCGCCAGTAATTGTATGCCACATCATCCATGTCTCCAAGATTGATCGCTGTGATATCCGTGTCAGTAAAATCAAAAGTGATGAATTCCCTGATCGGTGTCTTGAAAAACCGGCTGTCCCATCCCCCAAACGGCATATCCGTGTGGATCCAGAATCCCCGCTCCTGTCCTTCGTCATTGAAATTCATGGCATTTATGGCGCCGGAGTAAAACCAATACTGGTTCATCAGGTTCTGCGGTCTGTGGATATGTCCCAGGGCTACCAGGTCATACCCCGCCGCCAGCAGAGCTTCCTGGGGGATGATCGGCTCAAACTGCGTCAGCATCATCGTCTGCCCGCTTTCCGTATTGCATCCAGGGACGGTATAATGCGCCATAAGGATTTTTTTCTTACCAGGTCTGCACCGGACCCGCATTCCGGTAACGATATTGGAGAGTTCCTGCGTGAACACCTCATTTTCTTCCTCGCTGGAGAGGCCGGGGAACTTCGCCCGGTAAACTCCCCTGTCAAATCCCGGGAGGACCGCTATGTCAGCATCCTCAAATGCAAGGACCTCCGGCGTGGTGACAATATGCACATTCGGAACACCCTTGAACATTTCGGAGAGGACATTAAACTGTCCTGCTCCGTCATGGTTCGGCGTACCGCGCATGACCACTACCGCCTTAGAAACAGCCGCCAGCTCCTTGATATAGTGGATTGCCATAATGATCTCTTCACAGCATCTGTCAGACCAGAGCCGGCCAACGTGGAACACATCACCGGAAACCAGAGAGAAATCCGGATGTTCCTCCTTTGCCACTCTTATCAGTTCATCCATGCAGCGTTTCGTATCCTCTGTGCGGAGATTTACCCCATCCCTGACCGGGCTCCGGAACGTCCCGAAATGCCAGTCTGCCGTATGTAATATTTTCATAAGCTAAACGCCTCCTTTACCTCTTTCATTACCTCGATCATATGAGCCAGCTGCAGCTTCAGATTTTCAAAAACAGAATCCTCAATGCCGCAGAAATCTATCCCGTCACTGCCCCATTCCTCTCCGACAAAGAGAATGTTCCCCATGATCGGATGGCCGTGCCTGTCAGTTTCATAGAGATAACTGCCGACCGGATTCGGCTCGTTTTCCTTTAACAGCCCCTCCTCGTCAATCAGCATGCTTATACACTGCCCCAGCACTTTTGTCGGGCGGTTTTTCATATGCAGCTCTGTATACAATCTGCTCGGCATGATATGCTCATAAATATCGCAATGGTTCCCGATCAGTTCCCGCAGAAACCTGTTCTCCTCCGCATATCCCCCGGAAGGGAATTCATGCACTGTCAACTCAAGATCCGGTGAAATTTTAATCAGCTTCATCACTTCCCCGCTCCCTTCTGGCACTTCATGCAAAGCGGCCTCCCAAATTTATTAAGGGAATACCCATACACCCTTTCGTTGATCTCCGCTCTGCATTCATCACAGAAATATCCGCTGGATTCTTCGCGGGGCGTCTCTGTCTGCTGGGCCGGCGGCTCCCGGCGTTCTGAGGTCTCCTGTGGCGATGCCTGCCGGTATTCCTCCTGAATATCATCATCTTCTGTACTCCGCTCCGATGTAAAAGCCGGATTGCTCAGATTTTCCTCCAGATCAAAAGCCTCATGGACAGCGTCCTCGAAAATCCCCATAGAGCTGATTGCCGGCGGCGCTGCTGCCGCGCCGAACATATTCCCCATAGAATTCATTCCCTGCTGCAACATTGCCTGCCGCACAGTGGCATCCGAGTAATCCGGCGAGAATGTAACAGTGGGAACCGCAAACGGCTTTTTCAATTCGTTCAGCTGGTATGTACCTTTGATTCCCAGCAAAGCCCGGATAACCCGCAGGATTGCCCCCGTCTGTGCCTTTTCAGATGCCGTTTTCCTGAGAAGCGTCATGTTTACCAGAATGGAACGCTCAATGTATTTTTCCCGGTCACAGTCTGCAATCACATAATACTTTTCCGGTTTGTTCCATTTGTCCCGCTTCTCCGGATCCTCCCGCCATTCTCCTTTGAACATATCCGCTGCGGCCTTTGCCGCTCTCCAATCATGGATCCCCATAATGGATTTATCCATGAATTCGAGGCGGTATTTGGATTCTTCATCATCCAGACAGATCCGCTTCGTTTCTGCGTGTGTCTTGAAAGTCCCGTCCGGGAGCCGGAGTGCTCCATATGCCTTGCCGACATAAGTATTTGCATTTTCCCGAAAGACCGTTGTGTACTCCGGATGGAACTGGACGCCCGCCGCAGTCGCAAGCTTCATCAGGAGCGGCTTTGCCGGGGAGAAAACGTCTGCATAGATTGCTTTTCCGTTCCGATCCTCCCCGGTCTTGATATTTCCGACTTTAAAAATATCGCCGGAGTTCTCCGAGGTGTCGGCCACAACCTCCATGACCGTACATTTGTAAAAGGGATTGATCTGCACTGATGTAGCTGCCGGTATCAGCAGATTGCAGTTCTGGTATTTTGACTGGATTTCAGTCAATGCATAAGAATTGTCCATAGATTTTCCTCCATATCGTCATTGATTTATTTGCTAAATCATGCCCTGATATGGTTTTCCGTAGAAGCCGCCCCGACAATCTGCCGAGTGCTCTTTTCCCCATATTCTGCATGTTTATAGCCATTTTCATTGTCCTCTTTACCATATTGAAAAATTCCGCTTGCTTTATCCGGCAGGAACTGCTACAATATGGTTATCCGTAGGGGCGCTCTGGCAACTTGCCGAGTGCTCTTTTTCCATGTCACGCAGCGCCCTGCACAGATCCATCGTAAATTTTGAGAAAACAAGGCTCCTGACATACTCTTCCGTCAGCTTTACCAGATACCAGTGCTGCAACACCACCGGCCTCCGTTCCCGCTGATAGATATACTCCTGCTTGCGCCGGGCGCATTCCAAAGCCTCCCGGAGCTGTTCATCTGTTATTGCGAAGCCCAGCAGTTCCTCTACCTCCTGTCTTTTCACTTCCTGTTTCTGCATACATTTCATCCTCCAAAACATTCAAAAATATATTAATCAGCTTATAAGCTGCCCAGGCCATCATAGGGATAAAAAAGTACTCCCCTCCGATAGCATCATAGCCACGCTCCAGATAGGCATAGCGTATAGCCCATTTCCCGGCCATGTATGTAACTGCCACAACATAAACTGCCACAACGGCAAGCCGCCTGATCCACTTCCACCCGCTCATCTCCCGCCCTCCTTATCCGTGTAAAAATAATGATTGCCATGCTGGAAAAGAAACTCCAGATGTTCCTCATGCCAGGTGGATTCGCTTTCACTCTCAAAGTAGGTAGCGCCCATGCTTTCATCCCATCCATCCACTTCAATCAGGGAAAGAGCCAGCCAGCAATCGGCATCTGGCTCCACCCTGTCAAACCTTCCGCTGGCAACGGGGCTGAACTGCCTTGCCTGATAGATCACTTCTTCTACAGAATCAGGAAATCCACCGGCTTTCACACGGTTTAGAACCACCAGCATGACCAGCGCCTTCCCCTCCGTATCCTCACTTTCCGCCTCTGCCATAGCGATTTTGGCGAGAAGATAAGAATCCTCCAGGCTCAGGCTCTCGCTTTCCGTTTGTGGCGGTTCCTCTGTTGGCTCAGGCATTGAGACCGGTTCAACTGATAATCGCCTCTCCTTTTCTTTTATCACCGGCTCCTCCTGACAGATTACAGCTTGCAGTTCCTCCCTCTGCCCTACTGCCGGACTTGCGCCGGCCGTGTCCGCCGTACTTATAAATGCTGCTGCAGACAATGCTGCAAGCCCTGCCACAGCCCCCAGGCTAACAATAACTTTTGCTTTCACGGCGGACCTCCCCACTGTCGAACACAAAAGCAAGCTGTCTCGCCTTCGGCTCCATTTTCAAATGCCGGCTGAAAAACTCCTGTTTCTTTTCCGCTTCCTCCCGGCAATCGCACCTTTCGCCCGGATCCAGCGAAGCTCCGCAATCCGGACAGGTTCTGTAAAAAGCCATAGCGCACCTCCTATTCTTCAATCATGCACCGCTCCAAAAAATACTTTCGCGGTACTTTTCCCTGCGGATACGCCGGCGTCAGCTTGCCGGCTTCTATGAGTTCCTCCCTGAGCTTTCTTATCAGCTCATAGGCTTTGTTTTCTTTGCAACCGAGATACTCCATAACCTCTGTAACCCCGCAATAGTATTTGCCGGGGGAAGAGATTACGCCCGGCGCCGCTGCCAATGCTCCCATGCAATCCCTCCTTCCTACCATGTCGCACGGACAACATACGGATTATCATCAATCTCCGGATCGTAGTAATCAACCTGAACCGGGATGCCCGCGCGGACAGCATCAACAATTCCCTGCACTTCATCCAGCGTCCGCATCTCCGAGCGGGGCGGCGCCTCGATCTGCACCTCCAGCGCTCTCCGCAGATAGGCCATGGCACCTTTCAGGTAAAAGTCTCCATAGTGTGTGTGAAAGTGCATATCCCGCTGCACATCACCCATTCCCTGCCCTTGCAGTGCATAATGTTTTAGAAACCCCTTTACGATGGCGTCTTCGTCCAGATCGTCATGGGCCAAGTCAAATAGCCATGTTGCCTTATCTTCCAGCCAAACCTTTGCCATGGTCACACGCCCTCCTTTGATAAATCATGCTTAACCATCTGATCCAGTGTTACACCAAAGAAATCAGAGAGTTTTTTCCAGGTTCTCTATGGAAATACCACTTTTCCCAGTTTCTACAGCACATAGACTGCTTTTCCCACTAAACCCAAGGAAAACTGCCATATCTTCCTGCGTTATCTCTTGCCTCTTCCGCAAATACTTAATATTTGAAGCGTAAAGCGGCAATGGCGGTTTTAAATTTTTCAAAACCAATTCATCAAGCGTCACACCGAAGTACTCGGCCAGCCGGGCAATCATTTCTATATCTGGTTTCCTCTGGTCCTGCTCCCACATAGTTACTGCGCTTCCACTCAATCCAAAGATTTCAGCACATTCACGCTGGCTCAACCCTTTCTGCTCTCGCAAATACCTCAGATTTTGTGCTAAATACACCTTTCCACCTCCCGCTGTATATCCGCATTGGATTCCGATTCGGATTTGGATTCCGATTGGATTGGATTACGGACGCACTTGTCAGCAGTTGCTGTCAAATGTCCGCATATTGTAGGCAAGACATTACAGGTTTTTCTTTACCCACAGTTTGAGGCTCTGCGCTATCTGCTCCAGCTCCTCCAGATTTTCGAGCACCTTATTCAAATCTCCTTTTTCATCCTCGGAAATAACACCATCCTCTGTGATATCCAGTAACAGTTCCTTCGTTTCTCCGATTTTCCGAAATGTAGAAAGTGCCCTGATTGAGATCCTGTCAAGATCTGCCAGATCCGCTTTAGGCATCTCTCCACCGAGCGGACAAATATTCGTGCAGTAATAATTTTCCAGTTCCGGCGCATTATACAGATCCGCCATGAGATGTATTTCCTCCGGATAGGGATTGGCTATCCCGCTTTCGATTCTATAAAGACGCCCTCGGTCAATCGACATGATATCTGCCGCTCCCTCACGGCTGCTTAACTGCTCATTGTGTGTTGCCGCCGTGCAACGGGCCTTATAAAAGACATTGGAACTTGTCTTCGCTGCTACATTTGCCATTTTGTTTTTCACCTCCCAAATGTATAATCTACTTATATTTCATTTTGAAATGTTGAAAGGCAAGCAAAATCATCCAGAGACATTCCCAAGGCTTCAGCCAGTTTTTTGGCCATGGATAAATTCGGTCTTCTGGAGCCGTTCTCATATTGAGAAATCGTTGTTTGCTTTAATCCGACACGATTTGCGAGTTCTGTTTGAGATAAGCCTTTTTTCTCTCTGAATTCTTTAAGTGTCATGTTCTCACTCCCCTCTTATTTCGTTCTGAAATATAGATTATAGCAATCTGAAATATTTGTCAAGCATTTTTGCAAAAAATATTTCAATACGAAATTAGAAAATATTTCAATATGTGATATAATGATGCGTAGGAGGTTAAGTTATGCTTGGCAAACAGTTAAAATTGTTGAGAGAATCAAGACAAAAAAGCCAACAAGAAGTTTGTTCTGCACTAAATATAGAACAAAGTACTCTGGCAAACTACGAAAACGGAAAAAGGATACCAAAAATCGAAATTCTTATCAAAATTGCGGAATATTATCAATGCTCAGTAGATTTTTTGCTTGGAATTGAAAAATCTGGAAAAACTGATTATGCAAATTACCAGATGGATCCCCCGGAATTTGCCCTTGATTTCAAAATGAGGCTTCGGGATCTTATGGAAGAGCAAAAAATATCTGAAGAGGAATTTGCAAAGAGGACTGGTTTTAATTATGAGGAAAAGGATTCTTATCTATACGGTAATCGGATTCCCTCAATAGAGGACCTAATCAAGATTGCCGGCGCACTAAATGTATCAACGGACTACCTTTTGGATGTTTCAAAGAGGAAAAGAATCTCCGTAGAAGAAGAAATGCTCCTTCAATCATTCAACCGCTGTGATGATGAATGTAAAAAATATCTCTTAGCAAAGGCAGGTGTTTTGTGCGTAGAAGGTATCTCGGCAGTTGCAGCTGGCGAATACGGAAGATACGCCGACGAAGAAAAAAAATCCCGTCCTTCGAGTGGTACCGGAGGCATCGGGGCTTAAAAAAAATAGAAATTACCATATGTAGGAAGGTAGCTTTATGAAGTGTATAAAATGCGGTTCGGAATTAACAAGTGAAATGTTCGCATGCGGTATGTGCTTTTCCTGCGGATGCTCTATTTCAGAATCGGAAGAAGCCTTTAAAATTGAGCAGGCCCAACTAAAGGCCGAAGCCGATCTTGCGCTCCAGCAGCAGAAAGAGGAACAGGCACGGAAATCTCAGGAAGAACAGCGTATGTATGCTGAAAGATTCAAAAGCCATATGCTTACAACGGGGTTCTCTTTTGAGGGATATCGCATAGCTGAATACCTGGGCATTGTAACAGGCGAAACAGTAATGGGAACTGGATATTTTTCCGATATAGGTGCATCCATTTCAGATCTCTTTGGTGCCGAAGCATCTGAATATTCGGAAAAGCTACGATCCGCAAAGCAAGCAGTTTTGAAAATTATGATCAAAAATTCAACAGACTTAGGTGGAAATGCTATTATCGGAATTTCCTATGAACTTATGACTTTTTCTGGAAACATGATGGGAGTTTCTGTGACCGGCACATCTGTAAAGGTTAATAAATATTCGGATAATACATAGTATCATTCAGGAAGGAGGAAGCTGCCGTGCCGGCCTACAAGTATACCTTAAAAGACGGAAAAACCACACGCTGGTATGCCAACTTCTACTTCACGGACTGGACCGGCGAAAAGAAGCATATCTGCAAACGGGGCTTTAAGACACAGCGCGAGGCCAAAGAGTATGAGCGCTCATTCCTGGATCAGCAGAACAATACCAGTGATATCCTCTTTTCCTCCTTGGTGGAGAACTATCTGGAGGACATGTCGCACCGGTTGAAGCCTACCACAATGGAAAATAAGCGGTTCATCATAAAAGGGAAGCTGCTCCCCTACTTCGGAAATCTGAAAGTATGCGATATTGACACCATCAAGGTCCGAAAATGGCAGAACGAATTGATATCCTACCGGGATGAAGCCGGAACCCCTTTTTCCCAGACATATCTCAAGACCGTTAACAATCAGCTGTCCGCCATCATGAATTATGCCGTGGCCCATTACCGGCTCTCTGCTAATCCATGTCGGGCCGCCGGCAGCATGGGGAAGAGCCGGGCCGAGGAAATGAATATATGGACGCAGGCGCAGTACGAGCAGTTCTCCGCCGCTATACAAAAATCTTCTGTAAAGCTGGCCTTTGATGTGCTCTTTTACACTGGGATGCGGTCCGGGGAGCTGCTGGCCCTTACCCCTGCAGACATCCTCCCTTCAAAACGAATCGATATCAATAAAAATTATGCAAAAGTAAACGGGGAAGAATTATTCCTGGAGCCGAAGACGCCCAAGGCTAAAAGGTGTATATCCATACCCGATTTTCTATACGATGATATTCAGGAATACATGGCAAAGCTCTATGGGATTGAACAGGGGGACCGGATATTCTATTTCACAAAATCTGCCCTGGATAAAGAGATAAAGCGGATCGCCGCCAAAGTGGGGCTGCCAATTATAAGAGTCCACGATCTGAGGCACTCACACGCCAGTATGCTGATTGAAATGGGCTTTGCCCCATTGGAGATTGCGGACCGGCTGGGGCATGAATCCGTGAAGACCACACTGGATACCTATTCCCACCTTTACCCGGACAAAGATCAGCAGCTGGCAGATCGGCTCAATCAGTTCCGGCGGGCGATACCGCCGACAGAAGAAAATTCTTGAACTTTCCCGCAGATTGTGCTATTCTTTAGATAAAGAGAGGCGCCTGCTGGTAACAGACGCCCCACTGGAGCTACCGATAGACGGTTAGCCCGATTCATAAGTTTACAGCTATAGCCGCTTACCTTGTCACGGGAGGGCGGCTATTTCTGTGGCTTGTTACTATCTTTACCGAATGTATATCCGATACCAAAGCAGGTCAAGCCAAAACTTAACACTGCAATAAGTCCCAAAATATCCATATGGCTCAGCCCTCCTTTCCCAGATTCCCTTTCAGGTTTCTATGTAAACGGAGGGTCACAGTCCCTCCGGGGAGGGCTAACCGCCTACCATCCTGGTAGTCCCAAAGAGATATTACCATATTTCGACAGGAAATTCAACTGCATCCATTTTCCGGGTAGGAAAAGTAGCTGGCTCTATTTTCAACATCATATCAACATCACAGAGATATGAAAAGGACTGGAAAACCCTTATTTTATCAGTTTTCCAGTCCAAATGTCCCCTATTCGAACTCGGCGTGTTCTTTGTTGTTCTTAACTGTATTTGTTTAAGTTTTATACAGATACACGCCCTTTTTTACATCAATTACACCATTTATTATG
>CAJTVB010000021.1:63408-63645 GCA_910579755.1 uncultured Acetatifactor sp.
TGTTGCCAAAATGTTGCCACGTACCTATTATAGCAAATCCCGGCAATTTAGCAACCCATCTTTGAAATGTTATGCAGTAAAAACCATTTATCAAAACAAGGTATGAAATATCGCTAAAGCCCATTTCCCATTCAAATTGCCTAATAAAGTAGAACTTACAAATGCACCAAAGGGTAACAAATATTAAGCAAATTCCATTTTCTCCTTAACCACCCTTAACACATGGTGCTAGCACCA
>CAJTVB010000022.1:0-23634 GCA_910579755.1 uncultured Acetatifactor sp.
GGAACCTACTGGGGTTCACGGGCTTCTTAAGCAGCGCAAACTTTTTACTCACAAGAAATGATACAAATCGGAATAATATTTTGTCGAAAAAGTGAAAGACATTCTTGACATCCCAAGTGAATTGGTATAACATGGAAAAAGAATAAAGCGTCTCAAATAGTACACTTTTTGAGAACAGGGGGATATTTATGAAGATCAGGCTGGCAATTCTTGAGGGTGATAAAGCATATTTGGAGCGTATTACTACCGTCTTTAACACAAAATATATCAATAAGCTGGAAATTTATTGCTTTACAGATAAGGGGGCAGCGATGCAGTCTGTGAAATCTGCCAGAATTGATGTGTTTCTGGCAAATGAGTCCTTTGGAGTGGATAAGGCAGAGATTCCACAGGATTGTGGTTTTGCCTATCTGATAGATGCGTCAGATATAAAATGTCTGGCAGGAATAACAGCAATCTGTAAATTTCAAAAGGTAGAGATGATATACCGCCAGATTTTGGATGTGTTTTCAGAAAAAGCAACGGATATGACCGGTATACTGGCACATGATGAAAATAGCAGTTATTTGACGGCGTTTTTGACGGCGGGCGGAGGTACAGGAAGTTCTGTGGCAGCGGCTGCCTGCGCTATGAATTTTGCTCAAAAGGGCAGAAATACCCTGTATTTAAATTTGGAGCGCTTCGGAAGTGCCGATGCTTTTTTCAATGCAAGTGGAGACAGCGATCTGGGAGATATCATTTATGCCATAAAAAGTAAAAAGGCCAATTTGTCTATGAAGCTGGAAAGCTTGGTGAAAAAGGATTCATCAGGGGTCTTTTTCTTTTCGCCGACAAAGATGGCCCTGGATATTACGGAGTTGACAATTGCCGAGGCAAAACAAATTATCAGCATCTTGAGACTGTCAGGTACATATAATCACATTATTCTGGATCTGGATTTCTCTCTGGACAAAAGACTGCTTTCCCTGCTGGAGGATTGCAACAGTATTGTATTTGTGACAGACGGATCCCAGGTGTCCAATATAAAGCTGGAGCGTGCCCTCCGCTCACTGGAGGTGCTGGAGCAGCAGGGTGACACAAAAATATTGCAGAAAAGCGGTATTCTGTATAACCGCTTCAGCAGCCATACTTCCAGGAAAATCGATAATACAGGTCTGAAGGAATACGGCGGTATCAGCAGATTTGAAGGTTTCGATACACAAAATCTGCTGCAGCAATTGAAAACCCAGGCCGTCTTTGAACAGCTGGAACAGGAGGCTTTGAGGCAGGATGACTTTTGATGCGGAGCAGCAGTTTATTGCGGATATTAAAAAATTCATATCGGAAAATTTTCCTTTGAGCAAGCTGTCTGACGATGAGCTTCAGGAAGAGATTGAAAAGGTATGTGATCAGAGAATGCAGGGTCAGTATGTATCCATTGAACAGCATGTTTCTATCGTTGAGCAGATTTACAGTTCAATCCGGGGCTTTGGCCTTTTGGATACAATTATCAAGGATGACACTATAACAGAGGTCATGATCAATGGACCCAAGGATATTTTTATTGAGCAGAACGGACGGCTGTCCAGACTGGACAAGCAGTTTGAAAGCGAAAGACGGCTGGAGGATATTATTCAACGGATTGTAGGTCTGGCGGGACGGGAAGTCAATCAGGCCAATCCCATATGCGATACCCGTCTTCCGAATGGTTCTCGTGTGAATGTGGTGCTTCCGCCTATTGCATTGTGTGGTCCGACGCTGACAATTCGTAAATTTTCCAAGGATCCCATGACCATCGAGAAGCTGATCGAGTACGGGTCTTTGACAAGAGAGATCGCGGATAAGCTGGAACTGCTGGTAAAGGCCAAATACAATATTTTTATCTGCGGAGGAACAGGCTCCGGCAAGACAACATTTTTAAATGCGCTGTCCAATTATATTCCCAAGGACGAGCGTGTGATTACCATAGAGGATTCAGCGGAGCTGCAGATCGTCGGAGTAGCGAACCTGGTGAGGCTGGAGACTAGAAATGCAAATGCCGCCGGTGCAGGCCAGATCACGATTCGTGACCTGATAAAGTCATCTCTGCGTATGAGACCGGAACGGATTGTGGTAGGTGAGGTCCGGGGCGGAGAGGCTCTGGACATGCTGCAGGCTATGAATACCGGGCACGATGGTTCCTTGTCCACAGGACATGCCAATTCTACCCGGGACATGCTCAGCCGCCTGGAAACAATGGTGCTTCAGGGGGCTCCAGGGCTGCCTTTGGAGGCGATTCGGCAGCAGATTGCTTCTGCGGTGGACATTATCATACATTTGTCAAGGCTCCGGGATAAAACCCGAAAGACCATGGAAATTACCGAGGTAGTGGGGTACAGAGACGGTCAGATAAAGCTGAATCCGCTGTACGTATTCGAAGAGGATAAGAACAGTACTCTGGAAAGGGTATCAGGAGGGTTGAAGAGAACAGAGAACAGGATGGAGAACAGATTCAAACTGCAATTATCCGGCATCAAAACAGAAATATAAAAATGTAATACGGAAATGCAAAAGTGAAGCTGACAGACATGGGGCATGAATATGAAAAAAGAAAAATCTGAGAAAAAGCAGAAGACGGAAAAGAAAAAGGAGCCGAAACAGCCGCAGTATTATTATTCCGCTACCAATATTCAGACACTGAATTACAAGGTGTATTATATGGGTGCTGCAGAAAAAATACTGTGGTTTCTGGTAGGGTTTGCTGCAGGGGCGGCAGTGGGATATTTATTTTATGGCGGACTGGCAAAGAACGAATACGGAGATCCCACCATAATGACATATGTGCTGAATGTACTGATATCCGGAACTGCCGGTATTGCGGCGGGACGGGCTTTTGTTCCCATTCGCACAGATATGATACAGAAGAAGCGTATCAGTAAACTGAAATCGCAGTTCAGGGATATGCTGGAGGCATTTAATACGTGCCTGGGAGCGGGAAAAAATGTAACGGACTCCTTTCGCTCCGTATATGAGGACCTGAAGGTGCAGTATGAGGAGGACGCTTTTATTTTGAAGGAGCTGGAGGTAATTCTGTCCTGTATGGATAATAACGTAAATATCGAAGTGCCTCTTTTGGACTTTGGCGCAAGAAGCGGTGTGGACGATATTGTCAGCTTTGCCAATGTGTTTCAGACCTGTCTACGTGAAGGAGGAAATATAAAGGATACAATCCGGAATACCCATGAGATTTTAAGCGACAAAATGGAGATTGCCGAGGAAATTGAGACAACGGTGACAGGGGCGCGGTCAGAGCAGTATATGATGCTGATTATGCCCATTCTGCTGATTGGCATGATCAAGCTGATGAGTGAAGATTTTGCGGCAAATTTTGCAACGCCGGCAGGAATTATCGCCACAACCTTAGGGATTGGGATGTTTATAGCGGCATACATGGCCGGCAGAGCTATACTGAATATCAAAATATAACAGAGGCGGGAAAATGCTTACTTTTACAGATATTATTATATTTGCCGCTGGCGGCATCCTTTTGGCTCTTTGGCTGATATTTTACGGAAAAGGAATGAAATATGCCTCCTTTTTTGATCCATTGGAGGAAAAGGAATATCCCTTGAAGGAAATTTACTTTGTGGGATATGAAGTTCTGAATACCATAAAGTATACCTATCACAGTAAAAGCGATAGAAGAATGCGAAAAGAGCTGGCAATATTGTACGGTGAAAAATATGCGGAATATTATCTTCGGGTGATCCATGCTCAGCAGATTACTATTGCGGCGACTATGCTGGTGATTTCCTTTGCCCTGTATGGGCTGGCAGGCGATATTACGGCATTGGCAGTTATGGCAGTCTTTGCTTTTACAGCATATTACTATTTTGGCACTGTTACCAGGGAAAAAATAACGAAGCGTTCCGAAGAAATGATGGGTGACTTCTCGGAGGTTATTTCCAAGCTGGCCCTGCTTACCAATGCGGGAATGATATTCCGTGAAGCCTGGCGGGAGGTGGCTGAAACCGGGGACAGGACGCTGTACCTGGAAATGCAGAGGACTGTGGATGAGATGGACAACGGTTATGCGGAGGTGGACGCTCTGTATCGATTTGGAACCAGATGCGTTGTTCCGGAGATCAAGAAGCTTACCTCCACCGTAATACAGGGGATTATACTAGGTAATAAGGAATTGTCCATGATGCTGCAGAGCCAGAGCAAAGAGGTATGGAATCTGAGACGGCAGAATATCCGGCGCCAGGGAGAAAAGGCCGCCAGCAAGCTGATGCTTCCCATCATGATCATGTTTATCGGAATTTTAATAATGGTATTAATCCCGATTTTTGCGAATCTGGGAGTTTAATATAATTTTTCTTAATAAGGGAGGTGAGGAAGATGTTTCATATGCTGGACAACCTGTTATTTATGGCAAAGTACAGGCTGAACGCGTTTTTGAGGGATGAGGAAGGCGATGTGAATATTGTGTCCATTGTTGTGCTCATCGGCATCGCCGTGCTGCTGGCGGTTATATTCAAGGATGCGATTAGCAAATTGATCAAGACTTTGCTGGACACAATCACGAATAATGCCAAAAATGCGGTCGGTGGTTGAATAAACCACAATAAGCTTCCCGGCGGGGAATCTGCCGGGAGGTATGCTGCAGCCATGGACAGAAGGCTTGTAAAAAGACGGGAAGACAGGGAACCAATATGAAAAAGCTTATAAAGGAAGACTGCGGTGCATTGGCAGTGGAAGCGACGATTGTTTTCCCCGTGTGCCTTCTCATTATTATTTTATTGCTGTATCTGGGAAATGTATACTACCAGAAGGCCCGGGTGGAGGCCTGTGTAACGGAGGCTGTGCTGGACGGAGCGGCATATAGCGTGGACCCGCTTCTGGAATTCATCGAAGCCGGAAAAATAGAGCAGACTGCATTGGGTGCCGTGGATTATAAGCCCTACCGTTATATCGGCGGAATGTTTGGGGGCATGAAGGATATAGAGGAAAGAGTGAGAAGTGTGATTCTTGGCAGAGTCGGGAATCTGGACACAGGTCTGTTTTCCAATATGAAGCCTGGGAGATTCAAACTTACAGTAAGCTATAACGGCGGATTCCTTGCATCCTCTGTCAGTGCGGATCTGGAATACCGGATTGAGCTTCCGATTCGGCTTTTGGGGGAGAAGGAGCGGGTTTCCATGAAGTTTCAGACCCATACGGAGGTTCCGGTAAGTGATTCACCGGAATTTGTTCGAAATGTAAATCTTGTGGAGGATTTACTGGAAGTGACAGGCGTAAAGGCGAAGATTACAGAAAAGGTTAAGGAGCTGAAGGGCTTCTTTGACAAACTGTTTCATAAATAAAAACGAAAATCAGGAAGATATTTTTTATGTGGGGGAAGAATATGCTTCAGCTTCGACAGAACCGGGGAATGATATCTGTTTTTTTGATCATGATATTGGTGCCCTGTATGCTGGTTGCCAGCATTTTTGTAGATATCAGCCGGGTTTGGCTTGGCAGGGGAGCGGCAGAGTCTGCTGCGGATCTGACCTTGAATACTCTGATGACCTTTTATGATTATGATCTGAGCCAAAACTACGGACTGATGGGGGCCTGTCAGGATATCGATCAGTATTACAGCGCTATGTCCGCGTATTTTGATCAGGCGCTGCATTCCCGGGAGGTGGAGGATGATGAAATACAGCTGTTATATCAGCGGGTGACCAAGGAGATCGGGGGACGCTTTGACAATGAAACCATTTCCGATTTATTACGGATTCAAAACGGGGAAATGGCGGAGGTGTCGGCTGTGGAGGGAGCCCATATGCGCAATTCTGCAATTCTGCAAAAGCAGATTGTGGAGTTTATGAAGTACAGGGCCCCTATTATTATTGTTCAGGAACTGGCAGAATTACTGAAAACCCAGCAGAATAAGGAAAATGTAGAGGATACGGAAGAGAGTGCCGCAAACAAGCCCATGATGGAGGCTCAGGAGGCTTATTATGAAGCAGAGAGCGAACTGCTGGCGGCGGCAAATAAATCATATTGGGAACTGCGGGAAAATTATACGGATAAAACGGATGCGGATGGCTTTACACCGGAGACTCTTCGGACATATGCGGAGAGGCTGAAGGCTTATCGTGAGACCTATGAAGAAATCAATGGTCTAATGATCAAAAATCTGTATAATACGGCAGGATTAGCCACATATACCAGGCCGAACATCAGGCTGGATGCTCATTCTTATTCCAAGGAGGACAGCTCCATATCTTATGAAGCTGCGTCAGAAACTGCGGATTCTGATGATTCGGATTCCTCATCTAAAGAATATCGTGTAACGGCTTCTACGGTAAACACCTTGACCGCTGAACTGGATACGGCAATAGAGGAGTTTGTACAAAAGAAAGATGCTCTGACCAAGGCAGGGCGTGAGCTTATGAACAGGCTTCCGGGAGTCGGGGATTCGGATGCCTACGCAATTCAATGGTGGGTTCAAATGAACACCAAAATCAATGCGTTCACAGGAACTAATGCCTCCAAAGAGGTGTTTAAGGCAGGAGACAAAATGATAGATGCCTATGCTAAAGTGAAGGCAATGCTTGAATGTGTCCGGGACACGGATGTGCCTGACAGCAAATGGGAGGAAGCGCAGGAACTGAAAACAAAGGCAGAAGGGCTCCATACGGTTTACCTGACCAAAGACAGTGATTTGAATGACGAATACCTTAGCACGGTCCGTCAACTGGAGACGGTATCGCTGACCCATATCAATCAGATAAAATATACCAACCTTTCCGTGAGTGTAAACGGAAGCTCCAGAATGATTTCCGATGCCTTAAAGGACATCAGCACGGATCTGAAGGCCATCATAACACAGTTGGAAAAATATATCGCGTCTCTGAATAATGTTGTTGACGGAAATGCCGATTTGGATATTCCAAGTCTGCAGCAAATTCGTGATTTAATCAAAGCATATGGAGATAAGCTGGATACCTGGGAGGCTGAAGCCCAAAACGCAAGGACTGCGGACGGCAAAAACACAGAAATGAGCATGGATCACCAGAGAACCATTGAGAAGATCCGCAGTGGAGCCGGCAATGTAGATGGTTATGAGTCTGAGCAGATTGTAAAAAAGATTGAGCCTGAAGAGCTGGATGCGCTGGAAATACGTCTGAAAAATATTCGTACACAGCTTGAGATCATGAAGAATGGAATTGAAAAAATGGTCTATGGAGGCACTCCTGTAATGGATATTGCCGATTATAATACCTTTCAGTCTGCGTCAGCAGGGCAGATACGGGAAGAGGATATTCCCTTAACGAATCGGGCGCTGAACCAATATGCGGCGGAAAGGTTTACCGGACTTTTTCAGCCGTCCTCCGGGGAGATAGCCGCCCTGAAGGATCTGTCGGACCTGGCTTACAGTCCGGTACTGCACTATAAGGATGACAAGGATAACGTACCGGCTCTTTACCATCAATATTACCAAGTATTTAAGGATAAAAGACCCGCTGATGTAAATGAGAAAAAGAATGAATTAGATGGCAAAAAAAATGAAGGCGAAGAAAGAGCGAAGAATATAAAAAACAAATCCCGGTACCATGGCCCTTCAGGAAGGGACTTGTCCGAGAGTGAAAAAAAGGCTGATAATACACTTCCCACAGGCGCAGTGGAAATAGGGAAGGAGCTGATCAATACCATGGCGGATCTGATAGGAAGTCTGGTTTTGCTGGATATTACGGATATACGGGATAAGCTTTATGTGACTGAATATATCATGAATATGTTCAGCTATGGGACCTTTGAAAATGAGAATTATTTTGACCTGGTAAAGGAGGCTGGAAAGCTGGGGGATTTAAAGCTGGAAGGTCAGGCGTATAAGATGGTATACCAGCAGGCGGAGTATAAGGGGGCTCCGGATAAAGAAAAAACCTGGCTCAGCGAAAGACCGGAGGACAGTTATAATAAATCGCTTACCAATGAAATGATCAATGCGGACAGCCATTACGCATATCAGGCGGAAATAGAGTATATTCTGTTCGGCGCAAACAATGAGGGCAGTGTGAAATCCGCTTACCAGGTGATTTATGAGATTCGATATTTCCTGAATCTGGCATCTGCTTTTGCCAATTTCTGGGGAACCAGCACTCCCAATGGAGTTGCAGTGAACGCGGTGGCTTCAACCCTTGCTGCTGCTACGGCTTTTATTATACCTGCGCCGCTGGTCAAGGCCATTATTCTTCCGATTCTGGCAGTGTTTGAGACAGGAAAAGATATGGACCGCCTGGAGGCCGGTTTTCCGGTGGAGCTGTATAAGGGAAAGGACGATTGGTGGATCAGCCTGCCATCACTGGGGAGCAAGCCGTCGCTGAGTGACTTTATCGATGCTTTAAGCGGCGGAACCGAAAAAATAGAGGAATCTTCGGGATTGCGCTACAGCGATTATTTGACGCTCCTGGTATATCTTGGCTTGAACAATCAAAAATATGCAGGCGGAATGTACCAGCGAATGGCGGATGTGATTGAAAAAAACATGGGAATGATCACCGAAAAGGAAGATTATTCTTTAGAAAAAACACAGGTATATTTTTGCCTGTATGCAAAGCTTCGGGTAGAACCAATGATGCTGACGCTTCCTTACTATTCGGAATATGTGGAGAATCCTGTTTTGAAGGAGGACTGGTGTACCTTTGAGGTGAAAGCGTTCAGAGGCTATTGAACATAGAAGTTTCGGTGGAAAAATATGAGAGAAAAGAAAGAACGAGGAGCGATAGTCGTTGAGGCAATCATCTCCATGACCAGCTTTATGTTTGCCATCATGATCATTTTATCGGTGGCGGATATTGCCTATACACAGAGCAAGATAGCCATAGCGCTGAATTCCGCGGCTAAGGAAATATCTCAGTATTGCTATTTGTATTACAAATTTCAGCTGGATTCGTTAAATGCCAAAGTCAAACGGGGAACAGAAGAAGCAGAAAAAATGGTAAATGACACTGTGGACGGATTGGGGCAGATGATGGATTCCTTCGGCGGGGCAGGAGGCGATTTTCAGGAGGACAATTTTACAAGTGCTGTGAACAAATTAGAAGCGGGAGCTACGGCTGCAAATCAAACGATAGGCAGTCTGGCAAAATCCATTGCGGAAAATCCCAAGGGTTTTGTAGTGGGTATGGGAAAGCTGGCGGGCAGGGAATTGACTGAGGCCGCTAAGGTGTATCTGGGACAGAGTATGGCCAAGGTTTTTATGTCAAAAAATCTCAAGTCCTCTTCGGGGGATGAGCCGGACGCCTTTTTGCGAAGACTGCATGTAGCAGACGGAATGGACGGACTGGACTTTCACTATACCTCCCTGATGGCCTATGGTTCCTCTAACGAAATTCATCTGGTGTGTACTTATCGAATTCAGGTAATCAGGCTTCTGAATTTTGAGGTGGCATTTACCTTCTGCCAAAGCGCTAAAACCATGGCATGGGGAGACGGGGTATCTATTGTTACGCCCAGAAGCATCTGGACCAGTATGGATAAATTTGCCAGAGGAAAATACATTGTGGCCAAGGAGAAAGAGGGATTTCATTATACATCTTCCGGCCATGGATTCGATGCCTTTGTGAATACCGGAGACAGGAACGAGTTTGTATCGATTGTTTCCATGGATACCAGCAGCGCCAGCTACCAGGATGTAAATGGCATTAAAAACAAGCTCAGCGGGGATTTCAAAGCGCTGGAAAAAGGGGTGTCCAAGCTGGAGGATCCGATTACTGTTTTGCAGAATGGACAGGAAAAGAGCATTCCCTCTGATCCGGATACCAGAACTTATCGGCTGTTGTTGGTGATTCCGGAAGGAACCAGTCCGGAATATAAAGAAATGGTGAAGGAAGCTATCGCAGGATTGCAGGAAAAATATCCGGACAAAACCATCAGCGTGGATGTGAAGGAAGGGTATGGGACTTTAAGAGAAAAGACAGAAACGGAAAAAACGGAAAAGGAAGGGTAGAAGGGCAGAGGCGATGAAAATGCTGGTCTTCATGATATTATGCAGCATTCTGGCTAACGGAGCCGGGGCGGGATTGCTGCTTTGGGAAATCCGGAGATTGCCAGAACGGTATGGGCTGGGAGAAAATCGAAGGAGAAAGACAGGCGCCTGGATCTATGGGGTCAGTATGTCGGTTATTGCAGTTGGGATCTCTGTTTTTATATTTCTTTTCTATCAGGATAATTCTTTTCTATTTACCCTGAAACGGGTTACTATGCTGGCACTGCTCTGGCCGGTGGCCTATGTGGATTTTGTAACCTGCCGTATCCCCAACCGGTTTATTGCAGGAGGCTTGCTGGCCAGGGGTTCCATTCTGACAGCGGAGCTGATACTTGAGCAGGAAAATCTGCTGCCGGTGCTTTTGTCGGACGCGGCTGCCGGGCTGGCCTTTTTCCTGACAGCTGCGCTATGCGCTTTGATTGTGAAAAACAGTATCGGAGCCGGAGATATGAAATTATTTTTTGTGATGGGAACTTTTTTGGGATTGCAGGGAACCTGGGGGGCGGTTTTCCTTTCTCTGGTTGTATCCTTTGTTATTGCAGTGGTATTGCTGGTTACAAAAAAGAAATCAAGAAAGGATGCCATTCCCTTTGGACCGGCGCTGATGATCGGTACATATTGTTCAGTTTTTCTGACGGGAATGTGAGGATAGGCAGATGAAAAATTATAAGCTCATAGCGCCTGTGGTACTGGTAGTTCTGTTTGTCTTAGGTATATACCAGACCACAAATAACCGTCTGAAGGACGAAAAGCAGTACAATCAATATCTGGAGGAGGCCAGGGCATACGCGGCCCAGGAGATTGAGCTGTATGCGGGAGAAAATTATCAAAATGCATTGAATATGCGCCCGACCCTGAAATTATATCTGGAGATTGCTCATTTCTATCAGGATACCATGGGAAACCACAGCAGAGCCTTGGAATGGGGAGAGAGAACGCTCACGGCTTATCCAAAGAGTCCCGAGTCTTACAACTTCCTGTTGGCCGCATATTTGAAGGATCGTGATCCAATGTCTTTTTTTGAGCTGTATGACACTATGCGGAATCGTCATGTAGTTTCTGCCGAAGCCGATGCGCTGTATCAATCAGTGGAGTATGAATATTATCTGCAGGGTGAGTATGACGAAGTATCTGTTTTCAGCGGTGGTCTGGCCCCTGTCCGCAGGAATGAGACCTGGGGCTATAGTAATAGCAAAGGAAAGAAAAAGATCGGAACGATATATGCATATGCGGGTGCCTTCAATAATGGGATGGCTCCGGTGATCGATGCAGACGGCAGCGGATTCTTTATCGACAGCGATGGAAATAAAGTATTTGTGGTTGATACAGAGGAAACGGTTTCAGAATTGGGATCTATGTCTTCCGCTGATATTTATGCGGTAAACAACGGGAGAGAATGGAATTACTATGATAAGTCCGGCAGACTGGTGATGGGAGGCTTTACAGAGGCGACGGCTCTGGCCAATGGCCTGGCTGCATGCAGAACACAGGAGGGCTGGCGGATTTATGATGTATACGGAAACATACACATTGATGAGAAATTCGACGATGTGCTGACCGACGAGAAAAATATGGCTTACCGGAATGAAAGATTGTTTATTAAAAAGGACAGCGCAGTACAGATGATCGACGAGTCAGGAAAGCGGGTTGGCACACAGGATTATGAGGATGCCAGGATTTTTTTTGAAAACTCTTATGCGGCAGTTAAAAGCGGCGGAAAATGGGGCTTCATTGACAAAGAGGGGAATTGGTTCATAGAGCCTGCTTATGAGGATGCCAGAAGCTTTTCCAACGGCTATGCCGCCGTATGCCTGGACGGGATGTGGGGATTTATTAATCTGGAGAGGGAATTGTGTATTCCCTGTCAGTTTACCGCGGCAAAGGATTTTACGGCAAACGGAACGGTATTTGTCCAAAATGGTACGATATGGTCGGTGTTGTTGCTTTATCAAAAGAATTACGGATGAGGTCGGTTCATTTGCACATTTTTGATTTTAAGAAAGATTAGGATGGTGGGAAGATGGAATTTTCATTTGAAACGAATGGTAGTAATACTTTTTTGGTATATAAGATCAGGCCTGAGGACAGGCTGGATACCATGACGCTGGGAATGATTACAAATAACCGGATTCTCGGCCTGGCTCCGGCGCTGTATACTCAGATGAACACAGAGCGGTTTTTGAAATATAATGTAACAGCCAGGGTTACGATCAAACAGTTTTTGACAGGTGTGGTAAACAGGCGCAAGCTGTTGGGGATTTTTTCCAGTATTGCAGCCACGCTGTCCGCGGTTGAAGACTATATGATAGATCAAAATACCCTGTTGATGGATATGGATTGGATTTATGCGGATGTAACCTCCTGTACGGCGGAGATGATATGCCTGCCGGTAACAACTGAGACAGATTTGTTAGATGCAGGTCAGTTTTTTAAAAATATAATGTTCACCACACAATTCGACCAGACGGAGGATTGCGGTTATGTAGCGAGGATTATCAGTTTTCTGAACAGTGTGCCGGTGTTCGTGGCGGAGGATTTCAGGGGTATGCTGACGGAATTGGAAAAATCAGCCGTAGAATTGCACATGCAGAGCCAACACGTGATAACAGAAGAAGTCAGACCGGCACATCAGCCGGCCTTCTGGTCTGTGGGACAAACTCAGCAGCCGTCTGTGGGACAGGATGTGCCGCCGCAGAGAGAAATTTCCCAGGCGCAGCCGGAAGAAATGCCGGCTGTAGAATTACCGCCTGTAGAATTACCGTCTCAAGGAGAATCACAGGTAAAGGAAGAGCAGAATAAAGAAAAACAGGGTAAAGATGATCAGACACAAGAAAAGAGTATGTCTGTGTTATATTTACTTCAACACTACAACAAAGAAAATGCGGCGGCTTATAAGGCTCAGAAACAGGCAAAAAAGCATGTGCGTAAAGCAGAATCAAATTCCGGGAAAAAGCAGGATATCAGTTTTGGTTTTTCGGTTCCCGGGCAGCCTTCTTCCCAGATGCAGCCCGCAGCGCAAATTAAGGTACAGCAGGCAGAAAATGACTCTTTGAGAAGGTCTGAACAGATCAAGGTCAAGGAACCTGTGATAGAGAGAAAGGATCTGCCTGCAGGAGAAAACTTTGGAGAAACTGTCATGGCCGATGCAAATCCTTTCGGAGAAGATACAGTTGTACTGGTCAACACTCAAATCAATACGTTTAAACCATACCTGATTCGATGCAGCAATCAGGAAAAAATTTTATTGACGAAGCCGGTTTTTCATATTGGGAAGGAAAGAAGCTATGTGGATTACTGCATCAGCGGAAATACTACTGTCAGCCGCAGCCACGCGGACATCATTCAAAAAGGAGACCAGTGCTATATTGTGGACAATAATTCTACAAACCATACCTTTGTAAACGAGGAGATGATTCCCAGCAACACGGAGGTACCTCTGACCCATGGAATGAAGATACGGCTTTCCAATGAAGAGTTTGAGTTTAAAACCTCTTGAAGCGGCCCGTCTGCACTGCAGTAAATTGCGTGCAGACAAACCGTCGGATTGCAGCCGCACAGGTAAAAAAATACAAAAGGTGCTATACATATGAAATTTATTGTTTCGGCCAGTACAGATGCAGGTAATGTGAGGACCACAAATCAGGATAGTATGAATGTACAGCTGCTGGAAATAATGGGCAGGCAGGTGGTATTTGCTGTTCTGTGCGACGGAATGGGAGGACTGCAGAAAGGGGAATTGGCCAGTGCCAGCGTTACTTATGCTTTTCGGCGCTGGAGCAGGGAAAAACTGCCGTTTTTTTTGCATACGAGGCTTCAGGACAATGATATTCGCCGGGAGTGGAATGGAGTGCTTTCGGAATGTAATGAAAAAATCAGGCTGTACGGGAAAAGAAACGGAGCCAGCCTTGGCACTACGATTGCAGCTTTGATGATCACTCCGGAACGCTTTTATGCGGTGAACGTAGGGGATTCCAGGGTCTATGAGCTTCGAAAGCAGCTTCGGCAGATTACCAGAGATCAGACAATTGTGGCCCGGGAGGTCGAGCTGGGACATTTATCTCCGGAACAGGCGGAGCGTGATCCCAGAAGAAGCGTGCTGCTTCAGTGTGTGGGAGCTTTGGAAGAGGTTAGTGCAGAGTTCTATTTCGGGATCCCATATGAAGATACGGTATATATGCTTTGCAGTGACGGCTTCCGGCACAAGATTACGACGGAAGAAATTGGTGCGTGGCTGAAGCCTGACTGCATGAACAGTGCGGAGAATATGAAACAGAACGAGCAGAGATTGATCGATCTGGCCAGGAAACGGGGAGAACGTGATAATATTACGGTTGCAACAATAAGGACATATGGTAACACTGCAGGGGAAATGCGGAGAAAAACGATTGCTTCTATAGAAACCCTGGTGGATATCGGATATTGCAGCAGCGGAGAAATTATAGTGTGAATAGTAGAAAAATATATGTATATAAAACATTATTTTGGATGCTTTTGGTAACAGGCGCAAGCGCCATATTGCTGTACTGCTTCAGTACGGGGATCAGCGGAAATGATTTTTGGTGGCATGCGAAGACGGGGGAATGGATTTGCAGCAATAGAGCCATACCGAACAAGGATATATACTCCTGGTATGGAGTGGAGCATGGCTTTGACTGGCGGCAGACAGGTATTTCTTTATCCTTATACAAATATGGCAGATACTATGATGCTGCACGCTGTCAGTGAATGGACGGCTCCGGATGCAAAAAATGTTGGAGAAATAATATGTTATTTTATTCCGGTATTTTTGCTGTGCTTCGGAATTTTGTTTGGCAAACGGGATGTAAAGCTGAGGTTTTATATTTCAGCTTCGTTTTGGGCTTTTCCATATGGGCTTTCCTGCAGGATGAAAAATCCAGAAAGTATTTGGGAAAAGGCGATACTGGTATGCTTCTCAATACTGCTTGCGGCAGGATGCTGCATAGGGGCAAAGGGGTGCTTTGATTTATGCGGATATTCCTGTTTTTATAGATGGGCGGGCGGATGTATATTCACAGAATGGCCTGCTTGGGGACGGGATCTCTCTGATGCTGATGCAACAGGTAAATTCTGAGGCTGAAACCGTGATATTTGATCCGGAAGAATTGATTGACAGGTACAATTTTGACGGATTTCTGATTGATGCAGGCCGTCCTCTATACGCCTATCTGAACAGTCATGAAGAGCGGTATGAAAAAGTGCTGGTAACAGAAACGGCGGCGTATTTTAGACGGCTGGAACAACAGTGAGGTATATCAAGATGTATGTATGGACAAAAAGCGAAATATTTCTGTATGGAGGCATTGTTGTTATGGCGGCGGCAGGTGTTCTGGCGATAATCTGTGCCGCAGCATTTACATGGACTGGCAGGAATCTGAAGAAAAAGCTGGAGCAGGAATATGGAAAGCCTCAGCGGTAACGGACAGGAGAGTTTGAAAATGCCGCAGGTAATAGCAGGAGCATATGAACTAAAGGAGAAGATAGGTGCAGGCGGTGGCGGTGTTGTCTATCTGGGACGTCATATTCGTCTGGATAAACAGGTGGTGCTGAAGGCTGACAAAAGAACGCTGAGCATAGGAACAGAAGCCCTCCGTCGGGAGGTGGATCTGCTGAAACAGCTCAGTCATACCTATATACCACAGGTTTACGATTTTATTCAGGAAGACGGTGTGGTGTATACGGTGATGGATTACATCCAGGGGGAAAGTCTGGATAGGCTTTTGGCCAGACAGGAGCTGCCCACACAGGCGAAGCTGATTCGTTGGGCCTGTCAGCTGTTGGAGGCGTTAGTTTATCTGCATGCCCGGCCACCCTATGGCATCCTGCACGGAGATATTAAGCCGGCCAATATTATGCTGAAGCCGGATGGGGATGTGTGCCTGATTGATTTCAATATTGCACTGGCTCTGGGTGAGGAAGGCGCTGTGAAGGTGGGCTTCAGCCGCGGCTATGCCTCTCCTGAGCATTACGGCGCGGACTATCTGGCCGGAAATCAGTCTGCCGCAGTGGGAGATCCTTCCGTTTTTCGAAACAGCAGTTTTTTCAGATTCGGGAGCAGGCGGGCGAATTCTGATAAATTCTTGCAAAAAAGCAGAGCAGCTTCCGCGGAATCTGCGGAAGGCTTTGAAGAAACGGAACAGGAATCAGGATCTGAAACCACTGAGTTTGCAGGCGGCTCTGAGAGAACCGAGAGGGATGACGGCTCCGGGAAAACGGAGGTATTGGCAGGCAGCATTGCAAAAAATGCACAGAATATACAGAGAAAAAGCATTGGCAGTACCACTGAGGGAGACAGGGGAATTCTGCTGGATGTGCGTTCCGATATTTACAGCCTGGGCGCCACATTGTACCATATGCTGTCTGGACAAAAGCCTCCGCAGGACGCCAGGAAAGTAAAGCCTTTGGAAAGAGATGTCTGCAGTGCGGAGGTTTCAAGAATCCTCCAAAAGGCAATGGCACCCCAGCCCAGAGAGCGATATCAAAGTGCGGAGGATATGCTGGCTGATTTTCGCAGACTGCACAGGCAGGACAAAAGGGCTGTCAGGCACAGAAGGCGGATAGCGGCATGGACAGCGGCGCTGACAGGCTTCTTTTTAGCAGGAGGAGCCAGCGCATTTATTGGATTAAAACAGCTGGAACAGCGGCAAAGCGCATTGGCGTTGGCGGAATACTCTGCCAATGCGTTAACGGAGGGAGATGTGAAGTCCGCAATAGAATTGGCTTTAAAGGCAATTCCCGTGGAAAACGGGATTTTGGATACTCCGGTGACTGCTGAAGCACAGAAAGCGCTGACAGATGCCTTAGGCGTGTATGATTTGTCGGAAGGCTTTCACCCGCTGGGAATGATTCCTTTGCCAGGAGCGCCTTTTCATATGGACTTGTCACCGGACGGAACACGGCTGGCTGTAGTATACGCTTATGAGACAGCTGTGTTTCAGATGGCGGATCAAAGCAGGATCACGGCGCTTCCCGTTCAGAATTCTGCACTGTCAGATTGCTTTTTTGTGGATAATAACAGGATTGTGTATGCCGGAGCCCAAGGGATTACTGCTTATGATTTAGATACGGAGAAAACGCTGTGGACAGGGGAGGAGGCCACCACACTGACGCTTTCCGGTGACCGCCGGCTGGTGGCGGCTGTAAACCGTGACGAGAATAAAGTTATTGTGTATCGTACAGCGGATGGTGCCAGGGTTTCTGAGAGATCCTTTGAGGGGAGGCATCTAAAGGTTCCTGTCAATGATATTTTTGCGGATGCCAATGACAATATTTTTTGTTTAAATGAAGATGGAAGCATACTGGCTGTCAGCTTTCATGATGGTAGTGTGTATCTACTGAATCTGCTGAATCCGGAGGAAGATCGAGTCCTGTATGAGGAAACGGATTATCAAGGCTTTTCAGGAGGCTTCTGCGGCAAATATTTTGCATATACTGCGGAAAAAAGCGATGAAACAACCTTTGGACTGGTGGATCTGCAGGAGGCCTCTTTTGCAGGCGGATTTTCTTCTCAGGACAGTTTGATCCTGCAGGCAGATGAGAAGGGAATATATCTTGCCAGCGGCAATCTGTTGGTAAAGGTGGACACAGATACCCTGGAGGAGCGTGAAATAGCCTATACGGGCAATGCATCCATTACAGGATTCTCTGTGGGACCGGAATATATTTTGACGGTGACAGAGGATGGGAGCTTTTCTTTTTATGACAGCGGAGCACACAGAATGTCTGTGGAAAGCAGTGATAAGCCGTATGATTTTACCCTGATGGCAGATACATGTGCTGTTTTGGCAAGTCGAAATGAGCCATCGGTGCGTCTGTTGGCTTTGGAAGATCATAAGGATGCCTGGATGATGTCATATGATGCCGGATACATACATGATGAGGCGAGAGTTAGTGGGGATGGCAGTACAGTAATGTTTTTTGGCTATCAGGATTTTAGGATTTATGATATGACGGGCAATCTGATTGCAGAAGAAAAACTTCCGGATGCAGGGCAAATTTACGACCAGCAGTTCCGAAGAGAGGAGCAGGCATCCTGGCTTGAGGTGATTTGGTATGATGGCACAAAACGTTGTTACAGTGCCGCAGACGGAACAATAATATCTGAAGAAAAGGGAGAAGCCCCTTCCAGAGACTTGTATGAGGAATTTTTTACAGATCAATATAGAATCGCTTCCTCATTACACACTGCGCCGGAGGCATATGACCGGAAATCAGGCAGACTGGTGGCCACATTGGAGAAGGATTCCTATCTTACCTATGTGACTCAGGCAGGAGACTATATTATTACGGAATATATCAGCTCCGCGGGAGAGAGGTACGGCATACTGTTGGATCGCAGACTGCAAAAACTGGCGGTACTGCCGGGACTTTGTGATGTGCTGGGAGACACACTGGTGTTTGATTACCCTTCCGGGAATCTGCGGAAATGTAAGCTATATTCGTTGGAGGAGTTGATTGAGCTGGGGAATGAATTGATTTATGCGAAGTGATGAAGCCGGCTGCGGAAAAGCTTTTGACCAAAGGTAAGGGAACAGGAGGCAGGATAGGAAATAGAATGCAAGCGGAAAATGTACATGCTACAGGAACAGGGGGAAAACAGGAATGAGAAAGAAAACAAGAATGAACACAGGAATGAAAACAAAAATGAAAGCAGGAAAAAGAAGTCTGGCAGTTTTGCTGGTGCTTTTGCTGGTACTGCCAGTATTTCCTTCCATGGCGGAGGGAACCGTCAGCGGAGGCGACGGAAACAGCAGTGGAAGCAGCAAAAATGAGAATGCGGCCAATGACTTAGCGGACAGCAATTCTGTTTCTGGCGGCGACATGGCAGGAGAAGTGCCGGAAAGACAGATGGATGCAGGGATCAGGTCAGTTTCTGCCGGTGACGCCCGCGGGAATATTGCCAGCGGCGTGGATGGGAATATTTCCTGGGTGATCGATGCTGATGGGAAGCTGACGATAAGCGGGACGGGGGATTTTTCGGAGCCTTTTGCTGATAAGCCCTGGACGCCCTATAGGGAGAGTATCATATCGGCGGAGATTACTGTGTCGGGAATGACGAATGCAAGTGGGTTGTTTTGGGGATGTGCAAACTTGCAGAGTGTGGATGTAAGCGGGGTTGCTACCAGCAATGTGTTATATATGGGGAGTATGTTTTCTGGCTGCAACAGTCTGACAAGTGTGGATGTAGGCGGATTTGCTACCAGCAATGTGATAGATATGGGGTTTATGTTTTCTGGTTGCAGCAGTCTGACAAGTGTAGATGTAAGCGGATTTGCTACCAGCAATGTGACAAATATGGGGAGTATGTTTTCTGGTTGTAGCAGTTTGACAAGTGTGGATGTAAGTGGATTTGATACCGGCAATGTGACAGATATGGGGAGTATGTTTTATGGATGTAGCAGCCTGACAAGTGTGGATGTAAGCGGATTTGCTACCAACAATGTGACAAATATGTGGGGTATGTTTTACGGCTGTAGCAGTCTGACAAGCGTGGATGTGAGTGGATTTAATACCAGCAATGTGACAAATATGAGTTTTATGTTTAGTGGTTGTAGCAGTTTGGCAAATATGGATGTGAGTGGATTTAATACCAGCAATGTGACAAATATGAGTTTTATGTTTAGTGGTTGTAGTAGTCTGGCAAATGTGAATGTGAGTGGATTTGATACCAGCAATGTGACAAATATGAGTTTTATGTTTAGTGGTTGTAGCAGTTTGACAAGTGTAGATGTAAGTGGGTTTGCTACCAGTAATGTGACAGGCATGGAATTTATGTTTGAGAGGTGTAGTAACTTAGCAAGCGTGGATGTAAGCGGATTTGATACAAGCAATGTGACAGATATGCTTGAAATGTTTTATGGCTGTAGTAGTCTTGTAAGCGTGGATGTAAGTGGCTTTGACACCAGCAATGTAATAGATATGACTGGAATGTTTGCCTTGTGCAATAGTTTGAATTGGATAGATGTGAGTGGATTTGACACAAGTAAAGTAACCAGAATGGGAGCGATGTTTCTTGATTGCAGTAGTATAAATAATATTGATACAAGTAGTTTTGATACCAGTAATGTGACAGAGATGTTTGAAATGTTTTATGGCTGTAGTAGTCTTATAAGCGTGGATGTAAGTGGCTTTGATACAAGCAATGTGTGGAATATGGAGGGGATGTTTTATAACTGCAGTAGTCTGAAAAACGTGAATGTGAGCGGGTTTGACACAAGAAATGTTGAATTGACATGGAGAATGTTTGCAGGTTGTGCTAATCTTGTCAATTTAGATCTAAGCAATTTTGACACTGTTACAGTAAAAAACATGACAGATATGTTTTCAGAGTGTAGTAGTCTGATAAAGTTGGATTTAAGTAGTTTTGATGCAAGTAATGTAATAGCGGATGAATACAGCAGTATGAAAAATATGCTTTACAATTGTCACAGCTTATCAGAAATCCACACCCCACGGAATGTAAAGGAAATTGTGCTTTTACCGGAAAAATCCGGTACCGTCTGGCTTACCCCTGACGGCACAGAGGTAACGGAACTTCCCCAGAATCTGAGCTATAGCGTAAAGCTGACCAGACATTATACAAAAGGTACTCCGGAAATCACCACCACTACACCGGAACTAAACATGGAGGATGTAATCCGGGTAAAATATGTGCCTTATTCTTACACAGTGCAGACAAATAACGAATATGACTGGAATACGGTAACCTTCTCTATTGTGGAGGGCAGACTGGCGGAGGGGCTTCAGATGTATCCGGCCACGGGCGAAATATACGGCGTGCCTCTGGAAACAGGAGAATTTCCCATAACGGTGCGGGCGGATTACAGTAACCCTGATTTTCTGCCTTCTTACGCACAGCTGACGCTGATCGTAAAGGATAACACGGATATAAATATCGGTACAGCTACGGATCCGGGCTATGACATTATTCAGCCTGTACCCAATATGAGTCTGAATGTTTTGCCTGGAAGCGACAGCCAGGTTCTGATCTCCAAGGGAGAATATGCGGAGTTTGTGGATCTGTATCTGGACGGGGAAAAATTGGTGAAAGGAACGGATTACACCTCAGAAGCAGGCAGTACCAGGATCACCATATTGAATCAAACATTGACCAGAAAGGGGACAGGGACTCATACGCTGGGAATTGAATTTCGCACCCAGGACTCTAACGAACTGAGACGGGCGGCGCAAAATTTTGTGGTATCAGAAAACGCAAATCCGGGGGAAAATGGCGGCAATGGAAATGTGGGTGACAACGGAAACGCCGGCGGGAATGGAAGCGGAAACAGTAATAATGGAAACGGTGAAAAGAATGTTTCAGACAATACAGAGACAGCTTCCGAAGATGAGATCGAAGAGATCATCACTATCATCTACACCGTAATGCCTGGCGATAACCTGAGAAAGATAGCCGTGAAGTTTTACGGGATCGGTGACTACTGGAGAAAGATTTATCTGGATAACGCTAATTTGATCCGCAATCCCAATAGGATCTATGTCGGACAAAAGCTAACTATTTATTTGACAAAGGACAAAGCATCCACAGAATCCGGTGAGTATGATAACACCTATCGAGTGGCTTCTGGAGATAACCTGTGGAAGATCGCCCAGAGGGTATACGGCGACGGAAGGCTTTGGAGATGGATTTATGAGGCCAACCGGGCGGTGATCACTAATCCGGGGAAAATCCGCGGCGGGATGTTGCTGAAGATTCCCGCATTATGATTGTTTTGATAAAGGCAGTATTGCAAGCTTCGTCAGGCACTGTAAAGATGCTTGACGAAGGGCTGTAGAAAAACTTATGAAAACGAGAAGGAGAATTACAAAAATGAAATTTACTAAGTATTTGAAAAAAGGACTGGCTATGTTTTTATCGGTACTGTTGACAATACCTACACTTCCCGTAACAGCCGGGGGGGGGGTAAAAATTGAGGAAGAAAATGAGAATTCAGTAGGCTCACAAATTCCAATTAATTCTGTTTCAGATAACGATGCGGCAGGAGAAATATGGGAAAGGCAGGTAGATGTAGGGATCAGTTCAGTTTCTGCCGGTGATGCCGATGGGAATATTGCCAGCGGCGTGGATGGGAACATTTCCTGGGTGATCGATGCAAATGGGAAATTGACTGTGAGCGGGACGGGGGATTTTTCGGATCCTTATGGCATTAAGCCCTGGGCGCCATATAGCGAAAGTATTATATCGGCGGAAGTTAATGTAACAGGGATGACAGACGCAAGTGTATTTTTTGCTGGATGTAGTAATCTGAGTTACGTTGATATGAGTGGTTTTGATACTAGTAATGTGACAGATATGTGGGGAATGTTTTCAGAATGTGGCAATCTGAATAATGTGAATTTAAGCGGGCTTGATACTAGCAATGTGACAAATACGGGAAGCATGTTTTCTGGTTGCAGTAGTCTAAGAAGTGTGGATTTAAGCGGGCTTGATACTAGCAATGTGACAGACATGAGAAGCATGTTTTCCGGTTGCAGTAGTCTAAGAAGTGTGGATTTAAGCGGGCTTGATACTAGCAATGTGACAGATATGGGAAGCATGTTTTCCGGTTGCAGTAGTCTAAGAAGTGTGGATTTAAGTGGATTTGACACCAGAAATGTAACAGATATGGTAGGGATGTTCTACAATTGTAATTGTTTGGAAAGTGTGGATGTAAGTAATTTTAACACAAGTAATGTGAAATGGATGTATAATATGTTTTCCGGTTGCAGTAGTTTGGAAAGTGTTGATGTAAGTAACTTTAACACCAGTAATGTGAAATGGATGTATAATATGTTTTCCGGTTGTAGTAGTCTTGCAAGCGTAGATGTCAGCGGGTTTGACACCAGCAACGTGACAGATATGGGAGGGATGTTTTACGATTGCAGTAGTCTTGTAAGCGTAGATGTCAGCGGCTTTGACACCAGCAATGTGATAAGTATGAGATGGATGTTTTCTGGTTGTAGTAGTCTTGCAAGCGTAGACGTCAGTGGCTTTGACACCAGTAATATGACGGATATGGAGTGGATATTTAATGGCTGTAGCAGTCTGGAAGGTGTGGATGTAAGTGGGTTTGACACCAAAAATGTAACAAGTATAGAGAATATGTTTAGAGGCTGTAGCAGTTTAGTAAGCGTGGATGTAAGTGGGTTTGATACCAGAAATGTAACGAATATGTTTTGTATGTTTTATGAATGTAACAGTCTTGCAAGTGTAGATGTAAGCAGGTTTAATACTAGCAATGTGACATGCATGGAAGGAATGTTTAGCGGCTGTAGTGGTTTGGCAAGTGTAGATGTAAGTGGGTTTGATACCAGAAATGTAACAAAAATGAGTGGTATGTTTAGCAGCTGTAGCAGTCTGAAAAACTTGGACTTAAGCAGTTTTGATGTAGGTAAAGTGATAGAGAACCAATTTTTGAGTGATTTATTCTACAATTGTGATAGTTTATCAGAGATCCAGACACCACAAAATGTAAATGTAGCCTCTCTATTGCCAACAAGAGCAGGCACCGTCTGGCTTATCCCCGACGGTACAGAGGTAACAGAGCTTCCCCAGAACCTGAGCTACAGCGTAAAGCTGACCAGACATTATACAAAAGGTACTCCGGAAATCACCACCACTA
>CAJTVB010000022.1:23738-60638 GCA_910579755.1 uncultured Acetatifactor sp.
ATTGTGGAGGGCAGACTGGCGGAGGGGCTTCAGATGTATCCGGCCACGGGCGAAATATACGGCGTGCCTCTGGAAACAGGAGAATTTCCCATAACGGTACGGGCGGATTACAGTAATCCTGATTTTCTGCCTTCTTACGCACAGCTGACACTGATCGTAAAGGATAATACGGATATAAATATCGGTACAGCTACGGATCCGGGCTATGACATTATTCAGCCTGTGCCCAATATGAGTCTGAATGCTTTGCCTGGAAGCGAAAGCCAGGTTCTGATCTCCAAGGGAGAATATGCGGAGTTTGTGGATCTGTATCTGGATGGAGAAAAATTGGTACAAGGAACGGATTACACCTCAGAAGCAGGCAGTACCAGGATCACCATATTGAATCAAACATTGACCAGAAAGGGGACAGGGACTCATACGCTGGGAATTGAATTTCGCACCCAGGACTCTAACGAACTGAGACGTGCGGCACAAAATTTTGTAGTATCGGAGATTTCCAATCCGGGTGGAAATGGCGGAAACGGTAATACTGGTGATAACGGAAATAGCGGCGGAAATGGAAACAACAATACCGGAAGCAATAATAATGGTAACAATGGGAGCAGTAATAGTGGAAATACCGGAAACAGCGGGAATAACGATAATTTTGGTAATGAAAGCAATAATGGAAAAGGTATTTCTGACATCAATCTTCCGGCATCTGAAACGGATGAGATCACCATCATCATCTACACTGTAATGCCTGGCGATAACCTGAGAAAGATAGCTGTGAAGTTTTACAGCAGTGGTGATTATTGGAGAAAAATTTATGCCGATAATGCCAGTCTGATCCGGAATCCCAATAGGATCTACGTCGGGCAGAGGCTGACCATCTATCTGACAAAGGACAAAGCATCCACAGAATCCGGTGAGTATGATAACACCTATCGAGTGGCTTCCGGAGATAACCTGTGGAAGATCGCTCAGAGGGTATACGGCGACGGAAGGCTTTGGAGATGGATCTACGAGGCTAACAGAGCGGTGATCACTAATCCGGGGAAAATCCGCGGCGGAATGTTGCTGAAGATTCCTGCATTGTGATTGTTTTGATAAAAGCAGTACTGCAAGCTTCATCAGGCACTGTATGAAGTGCTATAATGCATCTGGCGAAGGGCAGCAGAAGGTATTAAAGAAGGGAACGGATATCTCTGTACAAGATATGCGGTATATCCGTTCCCTGTGCGATATGATGCAGAAAACTGAACACTCATAAAAACATTGCCATGTAAAGCGGCAGATGCCATATACCGTCTTTTTCCATGACGTCCTTTGGATAGAGAATATAGGAAGTTCCGATTTTCGAGGAAAACTTTTTCCTGAATTTATCGAGGGAGGAGTGAGAGCGGTAATTGCCGGACTTCACTTCTATAGGAGATATCTTTCCTTTTTCGATAATCAGAAAATCGATCTCCATGTGGTTTTCACGACTGATATTATCATTCCGAGAGTAGAAGTAGAGTTTGTGGCCATTGCGGCGGAGCATCTGCGCCACAATATTTTCCATAATCATGCCCTCGTTAATATCAAGCTTATCAAAAAGTATGGCTTTATATAGTTCATTATCTGTGAATGCAGTATCCATAAATGTGTGTGTGACAAGCAATCCGGTATCTGCCATATAGCACTTCTGAGTGGAATTATCCGCGCTGAGGGCCAGACCCGCATTGGGATCTGTGGCATTAAGGCATATGTTTGTTACCATAGCTTCATTCAGCCAAATAAAGGAATCTTCATAGGAATGGAAGCGGGCGTTTTTGTTAAGTGAGGAAAGCTTATACTTCTTTTCCTTTTTGGAAAGCTGACCGGGAATACCGTCAAAAACAGCGTAAACCTTTTCCTCGTATCCTCCGGCAAATTTAGATACATCGTCCCGGTAAAGGTGCAGAATTCTGCGTTTGGCTTCATCAGAGGCGGCGAAGTTTTTTTCATTCTGATAGGCAAGTACTGACTGCGGCATTCCGCCTACCAGAACATATTGTCGAAAATCATTCATGATCTTGCGGTGAAGAGCTTGCCCAAGGGGAGTTTTAGTCTCAAAGCATTTGCGGATCAGAGGTATAGTTGTTTCGTCACCTAGAGCCCATAGAAACTCTTCAAAATCCATGGGGAACATTTCTTTGTGTTCCTCTTCTGAGGGTATTATGATATTCTCAGTGTTCTTTTTTAAACGAATGAGAGATCCTGTTTCAAGAAAGTCATATCGGCCATCGGCAACCAGGTACTTAATTAGCTGTCTTGCTCTTGGAAATTGCTGCACTTCGTCAAAGACGATCAGTGATTCACGCTTGTGAAGCACAGTGGAGTAAAATACAGACAGTTTTGCAAACAATAAATCAAGATCATAGCTTTCGTGGATGAAGAGATCACAGATATCCTGTGGCGCATTACCGAAATCAATTATAATGTGGCTCTTGTATTCCTGCCTGGCAAATAATTCTGCAATATAGCTTTTGCCGACACGGCGGGCTCCATCAATCAAAAGTGCAGTCTGTCCATTGCTTTTGCGTTTCCAATCAAGCAATTCACCGTAAATTTTTCTTTTCAGCATAGGATGGTCCCTCCTGGTATTAATATGGTTTTTGTGAGCCTTTCTAAAGCAAGAATGCAATAGTGATAAAGAAATCGGCGGTTTGTAAGTATTAACAGGTTTGTGCTTGTAAATATACTATAATTTTTACGAAAAAGCAAGAACACAAACTGCATAGAATGACGAAAAAGCAAATAAAATCGACGATATTTAAAACGAAAAAGCATTAATATGCGATCAGCCGGTCTATTCCGGATGCTATAGAGGTGAAACGCAACAGCCGTCCAAAGGCAAAAAGACCAGCAGGCCGGCCCGAGTACATTTATGCCGGCATCAGGTGGCACTGATGCCGGAGATAGGGCATTAGGTCATGAATTCTGTCCCGGGCTGCGAAGCTTTTCCAGAAGTAAAAGTCCATAAACTAAAAGGCTCTGTTTTTTCAGAAAGATGCTCCAACAGGTGCGGAAGCCGGCTGATCGTATAGCATCTGATGGTTATTTTTCACAAGGTTATTCCGAGAGGTGTTTTTCCACCGTATTTTTTTCTTGACAGATCGTTTTTAAAGTATATAATAGGTATATCAGGAGTAATCATCGAACTGTGCGATCTGCACATTCAGGCATGATCTGCCGTATACTCAGAATATAATAACCTTATTTGATGGAATATTAGCGAGAGTTTATTCCCGCGAGCAATGAGGAAAATAGCCATGCTTGCATGGGTATTTGACGAATGCCGCGAGGGTCAATACCAAGGGGCATGTTTTTTTTATAAAATCCGTGATTTAGTGAGCGTGATTATGCTTGAAAAACTATGAAAACGTGTTGAGTAAATCCTTTGGAAATGATAAAATCAGAAAGAGAGGTATGAATGTGGAGGAGGGAAAAACAACTGCAAGACCTTACGATGATGTATTCCGCACATTGCTGAACGATTGCAGCAGTCTGATTATCCCGGTTATTAATGAAGTGTTCAGGGAAGACTATTCCGGAAAGGAGAGAATCGTCTTCCCTGAACACTTCATGAATCGACAGGACGGAATAGAGGGCGAACGGGTTACAGATACCTGTTTTAAAATATTGGGCAGGGAGATCAGGAAATACCATTTGGAGTGTCAGAGCAGTGCGGACAGCAGTATGCTGGTTAGATTTTTTGAATATGACACTCAGATTGCCCTTGACGAGGGGGAGTTGAGCGAAAATGTTCTTACAGTGACATTTCCACATTCGGCTGTACTTTTTTTGAGATGCGGCGCGTCCACGCCGGATAAATTGAAAATAAGAATGGTAACACCCGGAGGAAATCTGGAATATGGTGTTCTCGTAATGAAATTGAGGCAGTTTACGCTGGACGAAATTTTTAATAAAAATCTGTTGTTTCTGATTCCGTTCCACATCTTCTCCCATGAAGACAGATTTGCAACATATGAACAGGACAAAGCGCAACGCAGATTGTTGGAAAAAGAATATGAGATGGTTAGGGAAGAATTGGAAGAGCGCTTAGAACAAAGGGTTATCAGTGAATATGTCAAATGTACAATTATTGATATGTCAAACAGGGTGCTTGAGCATATTGCACGGAAGTATGAGCTGGTCAGAAAGGGAGTGAAGGAAGTTATGGGCGGAAAGGTTCTGGATTATGAGGCAAAAACCATACTGAATGAAGGTATGAAAAGAGGAATGGAAAAAGGTATAGAGAAAGGAATGGAAAAAGGCATCAGGGGAACGGTTTCCATATTGAAGAATTTAGGTATTCCTACACAGACAATTTTGAGCGAGATTCAGGAGCAGTATAATCTGAGTCCGGAGGCTTCCAGAGAGTATCTGTAACAATTGTTGTTCCGGCACCAGGTGGCACTGGTGCCGGAAATAGGGCATTAGGTCATGAATCCTGACCCGGGCTGCGAAGCTTTTCCAGAAGTATGAGTCCATAGGCAAAAAAGGCTTTATCCTTTTCAGAAAGATGTTCTAACAGGTGCAGAAGCCGGTCAATCGTATACCGTCCGCTGATCGTCTGGGAGGCAATATCTGATAAATAAGGATAACTGGTGCGGCCCAGCAGATAATCGACAGAGACTTCATAGAAGTCCGCCAGCTTGACCAGGGTATCCAGATCGGGGCAGTGAGTGCCGGACTCGTAATTAGATATGGTGCCCACAGAGCAGTGGAGATAAGATGACAGTTGTTTTTGCCCCATGCCCTTTTTATGCCGGAGCTGCTTTAGTGTTTCTGAAAAATGGCTCATGCTAATTTCCTCCTTTGAGTTTTGTACTATGAGGATACCATAGGATGCTGTGTTAAGTAATAAAAAAGCAGATATTTGCGTCTTTCAAAAGCGTCTGCAGATACAGACAGCTAAATAACCGGCTGCAGACAGGAGAAGAGAATCAAAGAAAGATTTTTGACGGATATGTAAGGCCTTCCGGCATATGCCTTTGGGCCCTTAGTGCTACATTTTAAAGGTTTTCTTAAGTCTGTGCTCGATAAACTGAATAGACTGATAAAACAGCAGGGCGATGATACACAGGATGATAATGCTTGTGATCACCATATCCAGCTGGAAAACCTGGGAACCATATATGATCAGATATCCCAGGCCTCGCCTGGCGGCAAGGAATTCACCGATGATTACGCCTACCAGAGCCAGACCGATATTGACTTTGGCGGTGCTGAGCAGGATAGGAACAGAGCCGGGCAGCACTACCTTGAAAAAAGCGTCTTGCTTTCTGCCGCCCAGCGTGTAGATCAGAGTGATTTTTTCCGGATCTACCTGCTGAAAGCCGGTATAAAAGCTGATAATGGAGCCGAAAACAGCCACGGAGATTCCGGCTACGATGATGGTTTTTGCCCCGGTGCCCAGCCATACGATAAAGAGCGGGGCCAGAGCTGACTTGGGCAGACTGTTGAGTACCACCAGGTATGGCTCGAAGATCTCGGACAGCTTTGGTGAATACCATAACAATGTGGAACAGACCAGGCTGAACAGGATCACCAGAAGAAAGCTGACTATGGTCTCAAACAGTGTGATGCCGATGTGTGAGAGCAGAGCTTTGTTGCAGAGCAGGTCTGCAAAGCAGGCAGCTACGCGGCTGGGGCTGGAGAAAAAGAAGCTGTCGATCCAGCCCAGGGCGGCGCTGACCTCCCACAAAGCCAGAAACAGTATAAAAATCAAGGTGCGCCAGGAGGTGATCTGATGATGGTGCCTTCTGTGCTGTCTCATAAATTCTTCTTGCTTTGTCAATTCTTTTTTCGGACTATTTTTCATGTGTCATATCCTCCCAAAGCCTGTTAAAGTATTGCTGAAACTCCGGTGCATTTCTGGCGGCCAGGGGCGTGTCCTCCTGCAGTGTCAGCTTGACGGAGACCTCTTTTTTTACTGTTGCAGGACGTCCTGAGAGAACGATGATCCTGTCTGCCAGGCTGATTGCTTCGGACAGATCGTGGGTAATAATGATCATGGTTTTTCCGGCAGCTCGTATGAGTCGGCAGATGTCCGCGGAGACCATCAGCCTGGTTTGATAATCCAGGGCGCTGAAGGGTTCATCCAGCAGGAGCAGCTGAGGCTCCAGGGCTAAAGTGCGGATCAGGGCGGCGCGCTGCTTCATGCCTCCTGACAGCTCGCTGGGCCGTTTGTCACGAAATTTATCTAATCCATACTCTGTCAGGAGGCGGTCTACTTTTTGGAGCCGGTCAGGAGTCAGCATATGATGCAGCTCCAGACCCAGAGTCACATTTCGGTAGACGGTACGCCATTCAAACAGGTGATCCCGCTGAAGCATATATCCCACCTTGGGATATTGGAGGCTGCCGTCGGGATTGTTGAACAGGATCGTTCCGCTCTCCGGGGGCAGGAGGCCTGCAATGATGGACAGAAGAGTGGATTTCCCACAGCCGCTTGGGCCTACGATGGCGATAAATTCGCCCTCACGGACACCGAAGGAGATATCCTTTAAAGCCCGGGTCTCTCCGTTCAGACTATGGTAGGAATAGCTGATATTTTTTAATTCCAGAATGTTTGCCATAAAGTGCCATTCCCAAGTCCGGTTTTGGACTTTGTTTTCCTTAATATTGATTTATAAATAGGATATGACAGCACGGCAAAAGAGGTTACATCTTGCACAAAGGCGCGGTTTGTGGTATCATTTGCTTCAAGTGTGAGTTCGTTTGACAGATGATGTGTAAGATCATTTGGACAGCGGAAGTTTACAGGAAGATTATGATAAAGTGAAACGGAGAAAAATATGGCACAATTGTGGGGAGGGCGTTTTACAAAGGAAACTGACCGCATGGTTTATGAATTCAATGCGTCCATAGGCTTTGATAAGCGGCTTCTTGATCAGGATATTAAAGGAAGCATGGCTCATGCGGATATGCTTGCAAAACAGGGAATCCTGACGGCGCAAGAGGCGGCTTCTATTAAAAAAGGCCTGGAGGCAATTCTTTGGGACGTGGAGGAAGGCAGACTGGCCGTAGACTTAGGCTGTGAGGACATACACAGTTTTGTGGAAGCCGAGCTGACAAGAAGGATCGGTGAGGCGGGGAAGAAGCTTCATACGGGAAGAAGCCGCAACGACCAGGTGGCACTGGATATGAAATTATACACCCGGGAGCAGGTAATGGTGACAGACCGGCTGTTGAAGGAGCTTCTGAAGGTTATTTTGGAGGTTATGGAGGAGAACACCGAGACCTATATGCCGGGTTTTACTCATCTTCAGAAAGCCCAGCCAACCACTTTGGCCCATCATTACGGGGCTTATTTTGAGATGTTCCGCAGGGACAGACAGCGCATGACGGATATATATCGGCGAATGAATTATTGTCCGTTGGGGGCAGGCGCTCTGGCGGGCACCACCTATCCTCTGGACAGAGAGTACACGGCTTCTCTTCTGGGCTTTGACGGGCCTGCCGTCAACAGTATGGATGCGGTTTCCGACAGGGATTATCTGATTGAATTTCTGGCGGCGCTTTCTACTATAATGATGCATCTGAGCCGGTTTTCGGAGGAGATCATCCTCTGGAATTCCAATGAATACCAATTTGTGGAGCTTGACGATGCCTTTTCCACAGGAAGCAGCATTATGCCGCAGAAAAAAAATCCTGATATTGCAGAGCTTGTGCGGGGAAAGACGGGCCGCGTATATGGGGATCTGATGGCGCTGCTGACTACCATGAAGGGACTGCCGCTTGCATATAATAAGGATATGCAGGAGGACAAGGAGGTTTTCTTTGACGCTTCGGATACGGTAAAGGATTGTCTGACTCTTTTTACCGGAATGCTTCGCACCATGAGATTTCGAAAGGACCGCATGGCGGCCAGTGCCCTGAACGGATTTTCCAACGCAACGGATGCTGCGGATTATCTGGTGGGAAAGGGAGTTCCTTTTCGGGATGCTCATGGGATTGTGGGCAGACTTGTGCTGTATTGTTTGGAAAAAAATACTTCTATCGGTGCGTTGTCCATGGAGGAGCTTCAGGGGATCAGCGATCAGTTTGAGGAGGATCTGTATGAGGCGGTTTCTCTGAAGGCCTGTGTAGAAAGGCGGCTCACTGCCGGAGCCCCCGGACCGAAGGCCATGAGGGCGGCTATGGATGGGTACAGGGTGTACCTGGAGAAAGAATAATTGAATTGCAATGAACATAAAAGCATAAATAAATACAGAAGGGTATAAACCTTGAAAGCAGATGAATCAGATTTATTCAATACATAGATCAGATAAAAAGGAGAGAAAGAATGGATAAGAGAGCGGGTCAGAAGTTAAAAGTAGGTATTTTAGGCGGAACCGGTATGGTGGGACAGCGGTTCATTGCGTTGCTGGAGAATCATCCCTGGTTTGAAGTAACCACGATTGCCGCCAGTCCCCGCTCCGCAGGCAGAACCTACAGGGAAGCTGTGGAGGGCAGATGGAAGATGACGACGCCTGTGCCGGAGGCAGTAAAGGATATTGTTGTCATGAATGTAAACGAGGTGGAAGCAGTTGCGGAAAAGGTTGACTTTGTGTTCAGTGCTGTGGATATGACTAAGGAAGAGATTAAGAAGATCGAAGAGGACTATGCCAGGACCGAGACGCCGGTGGTTTCCAACAACAGTGCCCACAGATGGACACCGGATGTGCCCATGGTGGTTCCTGAGATCAATCCGGAGCATATGCAGGTGATCGATTTCCAGAAGAAGAGACTGGGCACGAAAAGAGGCTTTGTGGCCGTCAAGCCTAACTGCTCCATACAAAGCTATGCGCCTGTGCTCACCGCCTGGAAGGAATTCGAACCAGTGGAGGTAGTAGCCACTACTTACCAGGCTATCTCCGGCGCAGGAAAGACCTTCGGCGATTGGCCGGAAATGGTGGGCAATATTATTCCGTATATCGGAGGCGAGGAGGAGAAAAGCGAGAAGGAACCCCTGCGGATATGGGGAAAGATCGAGAACGGCGTCATTGTTCCGGCAGTTTCTCCTGTGATTACTTGTCAGTGTATCCGGGTACCGGTGCTGAACGGCCACACGGCGGCAGTGTTTGTGAAATTCCGTAATAAGCCTGGCAGAGACCAGCTGATTGAAAAGCTGAGAAGCTTCAGCGGTGAGCCTCAGAGGCTTGAGCTGCCCAGTGCTCCCAAGCAGTTTATTCAGTATCTGGAGGAGGATAACAGGCCTCAGGTAGCGCTGGATGTGGATTACGAAAAGGGCATGGGCATCAGCGTAGGGCGTCTGCGGGAGGATACGGTCTATGACTATAAGTTTATAGGATTGTCCCATAATACCGTCAGAGGCGCGGCAGGCGGCGCAATTTTGTGCGCGGAATTGTTGAAGGCTCAGGGGTATATCACAAATAAGGGGCGGCTATGAGTGAATTACGTTATCAATTGGATCTCTTGAAGGCCATGAACCAGAAGTTGACAGAGAAGGAACGAATATATACAAAGGTCTGTGAGTCCGCAGACGGGGCGTTCCTGTATTGTGATCCTGTTGAAAACAGGGTGTGTGCTCTGGGCCGGTGGAAAGAATTTTTTGATTTTGATATCAGCGAGACAAAGGAATTTGCCCTGTTGCTGGAATTGGTGGAAGAGTCCGGTCTGCTGTCCCTGCAGGAACTGCTTTTCCTGGAAAGGACGGGAGAGGAGTCAAGGACCACAGAGTGCCGTCTGAAAGGAAAAAGGGCGTGGTTTCGATTCCGTGCCCAGGTGTATTATGACAGAGAGGGCATTCCCACAGACAAGGTGATCTATATCGATAACATTACAAAGATGCGTTCCCAGAATGAAGAACTGGCATATATGGCTTATTATGACAATATGACGGGGCTTTATAACCGCAATTATTTTGTGCGTCTGTTGGGAGAGTATGTAAAACGGGCTGAGGACAGCAACAGCATCATCAGTGTTATGACGGTAGATATCGACGGCTTCCGGAAGGTTAACGACAGTCTGGGGATTGTGGCCGGAGATGAGCTGGTTCAGCAGTTCGGCTGCTTTATCAAAGAATTGTGCGGGGAGGGAATCATTGCCTGCCACCTTCACAGCGACGTTTATTGCATTGCCATCTATGACCCCGCGGGAAACAGAAGTGCAGAGTTTCTTTACAGAGCCATTCAGAAGCGGGTAAAGGATCCTTTCCGCCTGATCAGCGGGCAGGAGCTTCGGATTACCGTAAGCGCAGGGGTTGCAGAATATCCCGAGGCGGGAGTTTCCGCTCTGGAGCTGGTGAACTGTGCGGAGATCGTGGGCGCCAATTCTAAGGAGCTGGGACACAATACAATTCAGTATTTTAACGCTCCGGTGATGGATGACCTGTTGAATTCCATCGAGCTGGAGAATAAGCTGAAAAAAGCAGTTTATGATCAGGATTTCTTCATGTACTATCAGCCGCAGTACTATACCGGCAACAAAAGGCTTCGTGGGGTGGAGGCTCTGATTCGATGGAGGGATGAGGATTCCCGGATGATCAGCCCGGCCACCTTTATTCCCGTTGCAGAAAAAAGCGGCACGATTATTCCCATCGGGAAATGGGTGGTGGAGGAGAGCGTGAAGCAGTATGCCGCCTGGAAGGCACAGTTTGGCTTCCCGTTTATTATGTCTATAAATATTTCGGCGCTTCAGTATAAACGAGAGGATTTTGTGGAGTCTACCATAAATGTGCTGAAGAAATACAGAGTAAGACCGGCGGAGATCGAGTTGGAGATCACGGAGAGCGTGCTGATCGATGATTTCGAGGCGGTTTCGGAGAAGCTGAACCAACTTCGGGAATACGGAATCCGCATTTCTCTGGATGATTTCGGAACGGGCTTTTCCGCTCTGTCATATCTGCGAAAGCTTCCTATCGACACGCTGAAAATCGATAAATCCTTTATAGATAATGTGATCACGGATTCCGCCAGCCGGGTGATTACGGAATCGATCATTAACATGGTAAAATCTCTGGGCTATGAGTCAGTGGCCGAGGGTGTTGAAGACGAGCAGCAATATCAGTATCTGCATGCCACCGGCTGCGACGTGATTCAGGGATATTTATTCAGCAGGCCTCTTCCGCCAGAGGAGGTGGAGGGAATGCTGAACACTTCTCTGTGAGTGATTTATATAAAAGGACGGTAGTTTGTGGGCAAGAGTTTGTTTATTGCGGAAAAACCCAGCGTTGCCAGAGAATTTGCCAACGCTCTCAGGATCAGAACCACTTTCCGGGACGGGTATCTGGAGTCAGGGGAAGCGATTGTAACCTGGTGTGTAGGACATCTGGTAACCATGAGTTATCCGGAGGTATACGACGAAAAATACAAGCGGTGGAGTCTGGATACCATTCCGTTTCTTCCGGAAAAATTTTTATATGAAGTCATTGACAGCTCAAAAAAGCAATTTGGAATTGTGAGCAGTCTGATGAAAAGGCCTGATGTGACTACCATTTATGTGTGCACCGACTCGGGAAGGGAAGGGGAATACATATACCGTCTGGTAGAGCAGATGTCCGGAGTCACAGGCAAGGAGCGCAGAAGAGTTTGGATTGACTCGCAGACGGAGGAAGAGATTCTGCGGGGGATCCGGGAGGCTAAGGATCTGAAGGAATACGATCACCTCAGCGATGCCGCGTACCTGCGGGCAAAGGAAGATTATCTGATGGGCATTAATTTTTCCCGGGTGCTGACTCTGAAGTACGGGAGAACGGTAAAGGATTATCTGAAGCGGGATAAGGCGGTGATTTCCGTAGGAAGAGTAATGACCTGTGTTCTGGGAATTGTTGTAAACCGGGAGCGGGAGATCCGTTCCTTTGTAAAGACTCCTTTTTATCGTGTGCTTGGGAATTTCAGGCTGCAGGAAAAGGTTTTTTCCGGAGAATGGCGGGCTGTGGAAAGCTCGCCGCTGTTTGGCTCTCCGAAGCTGTATAAGGAAAACGGCTTTCGGAACAAGGCGGATGCGGAGCAGCTGATACGCCGGCTGGAGGAAGAACCTGTGGGAGACGTGTTGCTGGAAAGCATCGAGAGGAAAAAGGAAAATAAAAATCCTCCGCTGCTGTATAATCTGGCAGAGCTTCAGAACGATTGCTCCAAATATTTTAAAATCAGTCCGGACGAGACTCTGCGTATTGTTCAGGAGCTGTACGAGAAAAAGCTGGTGACTTATCCCCGAACGGATGCCCGGGTGCTTTCTACGGCGGTGGCAAAGGAGATCCATAAGAATATCGGCGGACTTCAGAATTATGGTCCGGCGGCAGCCTATGCGGCGGAAATCCTGAAAAAGGGAAGCTATAAAGGTATTTCTAAAACCAGATATGTAAATGACAAGCAGATTACGGATCATTATGCCATTATTCCCACGGGGCAGACAGGGAGCCTTAACGGTCTTCCGGAGCTGGCGGCCAGGGTATATGAGATCATTGCCCGCCGGTTTTTGAGTATTTTCTATCCGCCGGCAGTGTACAGGAAGTTTTCTCTGCGTATCAGGGTCAAGGACGAAAGGTTTTTTGCCGGCTTTAAGGTACTGGAGGAAGAAGGTTATCTGAAGGTTGCCGTTTTTTCCTTTCGAAGAGACGAAGGAAAGGATGCCGGACCCGGAAAGGATAAAGCCCCTTTGAAGGAGGAAGCCGGGAAAGGACAGGCAGAGGGAAAGCGGGAAGAGGTGGAGACGGAAATCAAAGGTGATGAAGCCTTCCTTGTGCTTTTACAGACATTGAAGAAAGGTGATCGGTTACAGGCAGATTCCTATGAGATTAAGGAGGGCGAAACCTCTCCGCCGAAGCGCTATACTTCGGGAAGCATTATTTTGACCATGGAAAATGCCGGACAGTTTATTGAGGACGAGGAGCTTCGGGCTCAGATTAAGGGAAGCGGTATCGGCACCAGCGCCACCCGGGCCGAGATCCTGAAGAAGCTCGTGAATATTGAATATCTGGCGCTGAACAAAAAGAGTCAGGTGCTGACGCCTACTCTCCTGGGAGAGATGGTGTATGATGTGGTGGAGAGCTCGATCAGGGCTCTGCTGGATCCGTCGCTGACGGCCAGCTGGGAAAAGGGACTCACCATGGTGGCGGGAGGCGATATCACCTCCCGGGAGTATATGGATAAGCTTACCGGATTTGTAGGGCGCAGGACAGAGTATGTAAAGCGCCTGAACAATCAGGGAATATTGTGGAAACAATTTCAGAAGACATCAGCGTGCTACGAGAAATAGAATAGCGTTATGTGGGCAGTAACGAAATAGCTGTATCATATGGTGACAGGCGCGCAATATAATGACGGCTGTATAATATAAGGGCGAAACATATGGGCGAGAATCAGACATGGAGTAATCTTGGCAGGGAAATCAGAAATGCGGTGGAGGATGCCGTGGAGACAGGAAATTTTGTTCCGCTGAGTGATGTGCTCTCGGATACCGTCACCAGTGCGATCCATACCGTAAAGGAGCAGATTGCCCGGGTATCCGCTCCGGAGCAGATGGATGTGCCGCCGGAGGAAAACGGCGGATCGGAAACGGGCGGATCATACGGTCAGGGCGGGGCTGCTGGCGCCGGAGGTGCACACGGTCAGGGCGGGGCTGCTGGCGCCGGAGGTGCACACGGTCAGGGTGGGGCTGCAGGTGCAGGAGGTGCACACGGTCAGAGCGGAGCTGCTGGCGCCGGAGGAGACGCCGGAGCCTATAGATATGGCAGTTCAGGTAAGGCGGGCGGATACTCAGGGCGCCGGGTGCCGGATCTGCAGGAGATCCTGTTCGGAGGAATGACTTCGGCCTGGCAGAGCGGAAGACAGGCGAAAAAACAGCAGGAAAAGCCGGCAGTGGTTCAGACAAAGGCCCCTTTCAGGAAGATCGGAAGCATTTCCGGTATTCTGTATCAGGTCTTTGGGGGAATCGGAACCGGAATCATGGCTGCCCTGTCCTGTGTGTTTCTGGTGCTTGGGCTGGTTTTTGGAGGAGGCTTTCAGGTATCCTTCTGTATTTTTGTGCTTTTGCTGATCGGATTTATTATTATGATCAATGTGGGCTGTCATCAGAAATCCGTTCTGAAAAGAGCAGAGAAGTACAGGGAGCTTTCAGGCCATCGGCATTACGTCAATCTGGAGGATCTGGCGCTTCATACAAACAAACCCTTGAAGTTTATTTTGAAGGATGTTAAGAAGATGCTGACAGCCGGTTTTTTCCCGGAGGGGCATTTGGACAGGCAGGAAAGCTGCCTGATGCTGGATGATAAGATCTACCAGGAGTATCTTTCTCTGGAAAAGCAGCGCAGAATGGAGGAACGGGAAAGACAGGCCGGGGACGGCCAGGCAGGAGCAAAGGACGCAGGTGCCGGATCTGCAAAGGCAGGGCGGAAGGGACAAAAGCCGGAAGAGGCCGGAAATCAGGGAGCGGAGGCCGGTACCGGCGTAAACTCGGAGCTGGAGGATATGATATCCGAGGGACAGGTATATATCCGGAGACTGCGGGATATGAATGATAATATCCCGGGAGAGTCCATTTCCACAAAGCTGTTCCGTCTGGAAAACCTGCTGAAGGAGATATTTGACAGGCTGAGAGACCATCCGGAGCAGATGCCCCAGATGAGAAAGTTTATGAATTACTATCTGCCTACAACGATCAAGCTGGTGGGCGCATACGAAGAGTTTGATTCCATGAGCGTACAAGGGGAGGATATCCGGGAAGCCAAGGAGGAGATCGAAAAAACCCTGGACACCATAAACAAAGCTTTTGGAGAATTATTGAACAAGCTGTTCCGGGAGACCGCTTACGATGTGACGGCGGATGCCCAGGTGCTTCAGGCCATGCTGGCCCGGGAAGGCCTTGCTGTAGAACCGGAATTTGAAGAAGTGCGAAAGAGCTGACGAAAGGAGAGTTGATATGAGTAATTTGGATGAAATGTTGAAGGAGGCGCCTGTTTTAACCTTTGATGCTTTTCCCGAGGCAGAGCAGGATACCGCCGTGGCGCCGGCTCGGGAGACTGTGCCGGTTCCGGAGAAGGAGGAAGCACTGGAGATAGAGCTTACGCCGGAGGAGCAGAAGATGGTGGAGGACTTTGCCGCCCGCATTGACTTGTCCAATACCCGGATGGTACTCCAGTATGGTGCCGGCTGTCAGAAGAAGATCGCAGACTTCTCCGATACTGCCTTAAGCAGTGTACGCACAAAGGACATGGGGCAGGTGGGAGAGATGCTGACTCAGGTGGTGGCACAGCTGCGCGAATTTGAGGAGGATGAGGATACCAAGGGATTTTTGGGCTTTTTTAAGAAAAATACCAATAAGCTGGCTAACATGAAGGCGAAGTACGACAAGGCCGAGGTGAATGTAAACAGGATCAGCGAAATTCTGGAGCAGCATCAGGTTACGCTGATGAAGGATGTTACCATGCTGGATAAGATGTACGAATTGAACCTGAATTATTTCAAGGAGCTGTCCATGTACATTCTGGCCGGCAAACAGAAACTGAAAAAGGCTGCTGATGAGGAGCTTCCTGCACTGGTGGCCAAGGCGGAAAGAAGCGGCCTTCCCGAGGATACTCAGGCGGCAAGGGATTTTTCTGAAATGTGCAATCGATTTGAGAAAAAAATACACGATCTGGAACTGACTCGCACAGTCTCTCTGCAGATGGCGCCCCAGATACGCCTGATTCAGAATAACGACATTGTGATGAGCGATAAAATCCAGTCTACGCTGGTGAATACCATTCCTCTGTGGAAGAGCCAGATGGTTATAGCCATCGGCCTGAATCATTCTACCGATGCCGCAAGGGCACAGAGGGAGGTCAGTGATATGACCAACGAGCTTTTGAAGAAAAATGCAGAGACTCTGAAGATAGCCACAGTGGAGACTGCCAGGGAAAGTGAGCGGGGCATTGTGGACATTGAGACCCTTCAGGCCACGAACCAGACGCTGATCAGCACCTTGGACGAGGTGATGAAGATTCAGAAGGAAGGCCGGGAAAAGAGATCTCAGGCGGAGGTACAGCTGCAGAAGATAGAGAAGGAGATGCGGGATAAGCTGCTGGAGATGAGCGCAGCCGGATGATATTGGATGACATTTCGGACAGCGGCATGCGCCGGAAAAGCCGGCAAAGATTGCTGCGGGCAAAAAGGCAGGCCGGGAAGGCCTCTGACAAAAAGGGGAAAAGCATTAGAAGGGAGATATTTATGGCAGGTATTGCAATAACGGATTTATATGATCTGAATGAGACGATAGCAGGGGAGCTTTTTGCAGAAGCAATGTATCCATGGGAGGTTCTTCCCAGGATCCACGACTTTATTCTGGAACTGGGGAAACGCCTTCCGGAGGGACTGTATGAAAAAAAAGGGGAAAATATCTGGGTGGCAAAAAGTGCAAAGGTAGCACCTACGGCCTGCCTGAATGGGCCGCTGATCATTGATGAGGAGGCGGAGGTGCGCCATTGTGCTTTTGTGAGAGGAAATGCCATTATAGGAAAGGGAGCCGTGGTGGGGAATTCCACTGAACTGAAAAACGTTGTACTCTTCAATAAGGTGCAGGTGCCTCATTATAATTATGTGGGTGACAGTATACTGGGTTATAAGGCTCATATGGGAGCCGGCTCTATTACCTCCAATGTGAAGAGTGACAAAACCCTGGTAACGGTAAAGGGACAGGGAATATCTATTGAGACAGGGCTGAAAAAGATGGGAGCCATGCTGGGAGACTGCGTGGAGGTGGGCTGCAACAGCGTGCTGAATCCCGGGACTGTCATCGGCAGAAATACCAATATTTATCCTACATCCATGGTACGCGGCGTGGTACCGGCCAACAGTATTTACAAAAACAGAGAGAACGTTGTAGAGAAGCAAAATTAAATAATAGTGTTGATACCAAAAGGGTCATTGACTTTTTCATAAGTATGTTGTATAGTTTTGTAGTGCGTTAGCGCAACGCGTTGGCGCGTTAAAGCGCAACAGAGCATATCAAAAAATGCGCAAAAAGCAGCGCAGAAATGAGGATATCTATGAAGAAAAAGTTATTGGCTCTTTTATTGATTTGTGCCGGAGCGCTGTCGTCTCTGGCAGGCTGCGGCTCCGATCCCGGTGAATCAGGGCAGGGAGACGATGCCGGTTCCGGTGAAAAGGTATATAATGTGGGAATCTGCCAGCTGGTTCAGCATGACGCCCTGGATGCTGCCACCGAGGGGTTCCAGGCAGCGCTGAAGGAGAAGCTGGGAGACCAGGTCAAGATCAATCTGCAGAACGCATCGGGCGATTCCAACACCTGCGGAACCATCGCCAATCAGTTTGTGTCCTCTAACGTGGATCTGATTATGGCTAATGCTACGGCTCCGCTGCAATCATCGGCGGCCGCTACCAATTCCATTCCCATTCTGGGAACCTCTATCACCGATTATGCCACCGCGCTGCAGATCGACGATTGGACAGGATCTACCGGCATGAATATTTCCGGTACCTCCGATCTGGCGCCTCTGACTGAGCAGGCCGCCATGCTGAAGGAGCTTTTTCCGGATGCGAAAAATATAGGAATGCTGTACTGCTCCGGTGAACCGAATTCTTCATATCAGGTAAACATTGTAAAGACGGAGCTGGAGGGAATGGGGTATACCTGTAAGGAGTATACCTTTGCGGATTCCAACGATATTGCTGCCGTGGCGGCCACAGCTGTGGCGGAATGTGACGTGATCTATATTCCTACCGACAACACGGCGGCATCGGCCACCAATACCATCAACAATGTGTGCCTTCCGGCAAAGATTCCTGTGGTTACCGGGGAAGAGAATATGTGCAGAGGCTGTGGTGTGGCTACGCTTTCCATCAGCTATTATGACATTGGTTATCAGACCGGCCTGATGGCTTACGAGATATTGGTGAATGGTGCTGATATATCCACTATGGAAATTCAGTATGCGCCCGATGTGACCAAGAAATATAATGCGGAAATTTGTGCTCAGCTGGGGATTACAATACCCGAAGGCTATACTGAGATCGGGCCGGCGGCGGAAGAGTGATCTTTGCCTGACAGGCAGGAGGAAGAACGGTTGAATATAATTGCTTTGTTAAATGCATTGCCCGGCGCCTGTGCTCAGGGGCTCATATGGGGAATTATGGCTATCGGAGTATTTATTACATACAGAATCCTGGATCTGGCAGATTTGACTGTGGACGGCACCATGTGTACCGGAGGCGCCGTCTGCATCATGATGATGCTGTCCGGACATTCGGTGTGGGTTTCCCTGCTGGCTGCTTTTTTGGCTGGAATGCTGGCCGGTTTTGTGACGGGAGCGCTGCATACCTTCCTGGGAATACCGGCAATTCTTGCAGGTATTCTGACCCAGCTGGGTCTGTATTCCATCAATCTGCGCATCATGGCAAACAAGGCTAACCAGGCCATTGCCGTGGACAAGTATGATCTGCTGGTGTCTCTGCGCTATATCAGAGATGTTCCGTTTTATAAAAATACATTGCTGGTGGCCATAGTTATTATTGTGATACTGATCGGGCTTCTGTACTGGTTTTTCGGAACGGAGCTGGGGTGCTCAATCCGTGCCACAGGTTCCAACCCCCATATGTCCAGAGCCCAGGGAATCAATACGGATAGAAACAAGATTCTGGGATTGATGCTCAGCAACGGAATCGTTGCCTTTTCCAGCGGTCTGTTCGCTCAGTATCAGGGATTCGCGGATATTAATGCAGGGCGGGGAGCCATCGTCATCGGTTTGGCGGCGGTGATCATCGCCCAGGTACTGTTTGGCAGGATCCGCGGCAATTTCGCCTTTAAGCTGTTCTCTGTAGCCATGGGCGGAGTGGTTTATTATCTGGTATTGCAGGTGGTATTGTGGCTGGGACTGAACGCGAATGATCTGAAGCTGATTTCCGCCGTTATTGTGGCCGTATTCCTTTCCATTCCCCATCTGAAGGAAAAATATTTTTCCCATCCTGTGAGAAAGGGAGGTGACAGCCGTGCTTGATTTGGAAAAGATCAGTAAGACATTTAACGCGGGCACGATCAATGAAAAGAGAGCGCTGAACGGTCTGGAGCTGCATTTGCAGGCGGGGGATTTCGTTACGGTCATCGGAGGCAACGGCGCGGGAAAATCAACCATGCTGAATGCTATCGCCGGCACCTGGTTTGTGGATCAGGGGCGTATATTGATTGACGGTGTGGATGTGACCCGGCTTTCGGAGCATAAGAGAGCCAGGTACCTGGGAAGAGTATTTCAGGATCCCATGACCGGAACTGCCGCCAGCATGCAGATCGAGGAAAATCTGGCACTGGCCTCCAGACGGGGAAAGCCCAGAACATTGAGGCCGGGGATCACCTCCAAAGAGAGGGAGTCCTATAAAGAGCAGCTGGAAATTTTGGAGCTGGGGCTGGAGAGCCGGCTGACCACAAAGGTTGGACTTCTCTCGGGCGGCCAGCGCCAGGCCCTGACGCTTCTCATGGCTACTCTCCAGAAGCCCAAGCTCCTTCTGCTGGATGAGCACACCGCGGCGCTGGATCCCAAGACGGCTGCCAAGGTGCTGGAGGCAACGGACAGGATTGTGGAACGGGACAGCTTGACTACAATCATGATTACCCACAATATGAAGGATGCCATTGCCCATGGAAACCGGCTGATCATGATGCACGAGGGCCATGTGATTTATGACGTGTCCGGGGAAGACAAGAAAAAGCTGACAGTGCCTGATCTGCTTCGAAAATTTGAGGAAGCCAGCGGCGGTGAATTGGCCAATGACAGGATGGTTCTTGCCTGAAGAGCGGAGTAGTTAATAGTTGGTTACATGTCTGCATTTTTTTGTAAAAACCTCTGGATTTTTTGCCCCAAATATGAGAGAATAAAGCGAATGATATTATTTTATCAATAGTACAAATGATATTATAATAACCTACATAATCGAAAGGAGATTTCACATGATTTATTCAAAGGAAGTTGAAGAAATGTGCACAGTCGCTCAGGGTGTGCATCATGGTTGTGCGCCTATCCCTGAAGAAGCAAAGTGGGTTCAGGCAAAAAAGGTGGAGGATATTTCCGGCCTGACTCATGGTGTGGGCTGGTGTGCTCCCCAGCAGGGCGCATGTAAGCTGACCTTGAACGTGAAAGAGGGTATCATTCAGGAGGCATTGGTGGAGACCATCGGCTGTTCCGGCATGACCCATTCCGCAGCCATGGCGGCTGAGATCCTTCCCGGCCTGACCGTTATGGAAGCCCTGAATACCGACCTTGTGTGCGATGCTATCAATACCGCTATGAGAGAACTTTTCCTGCAGATCGTTTACGGACGTACCCAGAGTGCCTTTTCTGAGGAAGGTCTACCTGTGGGCGCCGGCCTGGAGGATCTGGGCAAGGGTCTCAGAAGTCAGGTAGGAACTATGTACGGCACTCTGAAAAAGGGTCCCCGTTATTTGGAGATGGCAGAGGGCTATGTGACCGGTATCGCTCTTGACAAGGACGATCAGATCATCGGTTATGAGTTTGTGAGCCTTGGAAAGATGACTGACTTCATCAAAAAGGGCGACGATCCCAACACAGCGTATGAGAAGGCGAAGGGTCAGTATGGCCGTGTTGCAGATGCTGTAAAGATCATCGATCCCAGGAAAGAATGAGGCGTGTAGCTGCGAAAACAGTCATGCGCTGCTTCTTAATGAACGAAGTGAGTTGAGAAGTTTCCAAAACATAAGGAGGACAGGAAAAAATGGCTTTATTTGAATCATATGAAAGACGTATTGATAAAATCAATGCTGTGCTGAACAGCTATGGGATCTCCTCTATCGAAGAAGCGGAGAAGATCACCAAAGACGCGGGTCTTGACGTGTATGAGCAGGTGAAGAAGATCCAGCCTATCTGCTTTGAAAATGCCTGCTGGGCTTACACCGTGGGCGCCGCTATCGCCATCAAGAAGGGCTGCCGTAAAGCGGCTGATGCCGCCGCAGCCATCGGAGAAGGACTTCAGGCCTTCTGTATCCCCGGCTCTGTTGCAGATACCCGTAAAGTGGGTCTGGGACATGGAAATCTGGGCAAGATGCTCCTGGAGGAGGATACCGACTGCTTCTGCTTCCTGGCAGGACATGAATCCTTTGCTGCCGCTGAAGGTGCAATCGGTATTGCGGAGAAGGCTAATAAGGTTCGCCAGAAGCCTCTGCGGGTAATTCTGAACGGCCTTGGAAAGGATGCCGCAAAGATCATTTCCCGTATCAATGGCTTTACCTTTGTGGAAACCGAGTATGATCCCTATACCAATACAGTGAAGGAGCTTGAGAGAATTCCTTATTCCGAGGGACTCAGGGCAAAGGTCAACTGCTACGGCGCCAACAGCGTGCCCGAAGGCGTGGCCATCATGTGGAAGGAAAACGTGGATGTGTCCATCACCGGCAACTCTACCAATCCTACCAGATTCCAGCATCCTGTTGCAGGTACATATAAGAAGGAGAGGACGGAAGCCGGTAAGAAGTACTTCTCCGTTGCCTCCGGCGGCGGCACAGGACGTACCCTGCATCCCGACAACATGGCGGCAGGCCCTGCTTCCTACGGCTTCACCGACACGCTGGGCCGTATGCATTCCGATGCGCAGTTTGCAGGATCCTCTTCCGTTCCCGCTCATGTGGAGATGATGGGACTGATCGGTATGGGCAACAACCCTATGGTCGGCGCTACCGTGGCCGTGGCCGTGCTTATCGAGGAAGCGGCTAAGGAAGGAAAGTTCTAAGCGATAAATGCAGTAATATCAATGGATTTAAGCCTCCCCTGGAGAAATTTAGGGGAGGTTTTTTCATTTCCCCCTTTTCCTTGCACCTGTCGGTTGATTTTTAGCAAATAAATCAGATTTGAAACTATTGGTTAAAAAACTCAATGATTTATCCTTTGACTTTAGATATGTGACACAGTAAACTATATCTTATCAAACGTAACCGGGAACGTCATCGTAACACCGTCTGTAAAAGATTGGAATGTCACTTATGTCGAGGAGGAATCAGCATGGGGAAAATGTCATTTATACCGGAAGGAACCAACATGGAAAAAATTAAGTATCCCGGAGTGGCTATGGGAGGAAAGATATATTCCCTGCGTATGGCAAAACGGATGAGCCAGGAGCAGCTGGCGGCTGTGCTTAGTATCAGCCCGGCGGCTGTCTCCAAGTGGGAACGCAACCTGTCAAATCCGAGCATCGAAATGCTGTGGGTAATGGCTGATTTTTTTGGATGCAGTATAGATGAACTGGTGGGCCGGACCCTGGTACAGGTGGAAAGGGTAGGAACATATGACGAGAAAAAAATCCGTCTTGTGGTGGTCGGGGAGGATTTGTTAAAGTGCAGTGAAATCAGCAGGGAGGAGGGATTGCTCGCAATGGAAGCTTACATCCCCAGATTCAAGGGCGGAAGCAGGTTCCTTGCTTTTGCAATTCCCTATCTCATGAATTTTTTTATGGAGCAAATGGCATTGGACGACGCGTTTCAACTCCTTGAAAACTATGTTACGACTCTGCCGGAGGCAGAGCGTCAGGAGGGAAATATGATCGCGGCGGTGCTGCGAAGGATTTTCGCCGGAGAATCTCCGAAGATACTGCATGAAGTGATTGCATCTTATATCGGTATGGATTACAGTGAAAGAAAAGGGCTCATGAGTGAAACGCTGAAATATACACGTCAGGAAATCATGGATCAATATAAAGGCAAAAAACCGTATTCGGACAATACAGATTTATTGGAGGGGTTCATACATGTTGGAGATTATGAAATTCAGTTGATTCTGCGGAACCTAGACACTATGACCTTGACGGCGGCGCTGGCTGGCGCGTCCGGCGAAGTCGTCAGGGCTTTCCTGACAAATCTGTCGGACAGGCTGCTGTACTTTATTCACGAAGATATGAAGCAATGGAATGGAACGGAGGAAGACATTCTGACAGCGCAGAAAAAGGTGCTGGAAATTGGAGGTTTCTGCCTGAACGACGGGAAAGAGAGGGATGGGATTTAATTGCAGGGGAGAAAAGACTTTATCGTTGTACCATGAGTAAGGAGCCGTTCATTAGTATTGGCATTGCTTCCCGAGAGCCAGGACAGTTCTGTTATAACTGTTTTCCCCCTTGAGGCTCATTCCGCACCTTCTGTATAATCATCTACATGAAGCGGAGTAAACCATATGCATACTGTACCTTCCTGATTGAAAATGACAGATATCTGCCTGGCATACTGACCTTTGCTTATGCGCTGAGGAAGCAGAGGATAGAGGCGGATTTGATCTGTATAGTTACAGAGGAGGTACCGGCAGAATGTGCATATTATATTTCTTATCTGTATGATTATATTTTCTGCACAGGACAGACCAGGGTTAAAAATCTGAACAGAAGAGGGAGAGGAGACCGAGAGAAGCTGTTCGTCAGATTTGCCGTACTGGAGCTGCTGAAAAAGGAGAGGCTGTGTTATGACAGGATCATATTGTGCGACTCGGATCTGCTTCCCTTGAGAAATTTTGATGAACTGTGTCATTGTCCTGCGCCGAGCGGCATTTTGAATGAACGGAAAGAGAATGTAATCGGTTATGGACGGGAGAACGGATGTATATGGTATGAAGTGTATCGCAATATACCTCCGGGGACACTGATTCCGAAGGAAATTACGGACAGGGTAAAGAATGATGCCACCAATCTTGGCGTCAATTCTGTAATCTATGTGCTGGAGAGCAATACCATAGATTATGCGGATATTATCTGTGATCTGGAGGATGAACAGATCAGGGACATGATAGCGGCTTTTGCCTGGCCGGATATGCAGTATATGACATACAAGCTCTCCGGAAGGTGGCATAATCTGGACATCAGATATGCCGGTTTTAATAGTTTCCCTGATCTGCACTCTATATTCGGCACCCATTATGCAGGGATGAAACCCTGGGATACGGGCAGGCGTTCCTGGCTCCATTATTGCCAACATGAGGATTATAAGCTTTGGATCTGTGTTTTTCTTAATATGATGCGGGAGCATCGCGGACTGGAGCGTTCTGTCAGACTGAACAGATTGAAGAGAATCCTGATGGGGCTGGTGAAAACAGATGAAAAATATGTGTTGAAGGTCAAGGATTATCCTGAACTGAAACATTTGTTGCGCTTCTAAATTTAAGGAAAAGCATGCTTTCCGGAAAGGACAGGAGGATTACAAGAATGTTGAGAGCAGAGCTGAGAATCCTGCATTTCAATGTGCGGGCCCATGCAGAGTAGCAGGCATATAGCATCTGCATGGGCGTGAGGCGGCGTTTCTGCCGCAGTTTTAGCTATATGTTCTGCGCATTCTGCACCTTATTAGAAATTTTTTAAATAAGGAGTGCCAGATGAAATACAGGAATGCTGCAGATATATTGCCAAAGGAATTGTTGACGGAGCTTCAAAGGTACGCGGAGGGAGAGATCCTGTATGTGCCCAGAGGAACACCAAAGACAGAATGGGGCGCAAAGACCGGCTCCAGAGCTTATTATGAGGAACGCAATCAGGAGATCCGGGAGAGTTTTTTTACAGGAACATCGGAGGAAGAGTTAGCCGAGCGTTTCGGACTTGCCCCAAATACAATTCACAAAATTATTTATGAATAAAAAGAAGCTGATAGAGGGGCGCCGGAGAGGATCCGGCGCCTTGCTTTCTGGTAAGTTTTCGTTGAGTTTGGCGGCAGCTCAGAGCTTTAACCGTGACAGCCGCCATTCGTGGACAAAATAGCTGTACCAGAGCCGGAAAGTTTTCTGAGTACCGCAGATTTGAGCGGAGCAGAAAAAGTTTGCACCCATACGGTTCTGAGCCTGATCCTCGGACAGCACTTTATCGATTACAATAGTGACTATTTCCCCTGTTTTATCGCGGAAACGAAATCTCAGCGGTATGATCCTTCCGTTGGTGTCGGTACATGAGATCATCTGTACAGGAATATCTACGCACAATATGCTTTCCAAAGAAAACACCCCTTTCTCAATATAGCTGCCGGCTATAACAGCCGTTTGAAATGATATGCGTCAGATGTATGTGACAGATTTATCATAGCACAAAAACACTTGTTCGGATGTGGGAAATAGTGGATGTTACCGCTGGTTTACGGTTAATAATCTGCCGCCTGACAGGCCCAGCACTTCATCCGCATAGGATGCCGCCTTGTGAGAATGTGTGACAATAATGACACAGCGTTTTTCATTCTTTGCGAGTCCTGTAAGGATCGCCAGGATCTCGTCCTCCGTGCGGTCATCCAGATTTCCTGTGGGTTCATCTGCGATCAGAATATCCGGATTGTGGGAAAGAGCTCTGGCTATGCCGGTCCTTTGCTGTTCTCCGCCGGACAGCTTAAGTATTTTTCTGTCTGCGGTTTTCCGATCAATTCCAACCTTTTCCAATATCCTGTAGGCCGATTCCCTTTTGCCGGCTCTTTTATCTCCGCTCAAATGCATGGAGAGGACCACATTTTCCACAGCGGAAGTATTCAGTAAAAGATTATAATTCTGAAAGATCACACCGATCCGGGATGCTCTGTACCGATCCCTGTTTATATGCCGCAGATCCGTTCCGTTATAGGAGATCGTACCCTGTGTACACACATCAAGACCGGAGATCAAAGACAGAAGCGTTGTTTTACCGGCACCGGATTTCCCGATAATTGCATACATTTTTCCTTCCTCAAAATCAGCTGAGATATTACGAAGCACAGGTATTCCGGCTTTCTCGTAAGTATATGAAACATGATCCAAGTGTAAAAGACTCATGCAGATCAGCTCCTTTCCTGTAGAATTTTCATGGGTTCATGTCTTGCAATATAGAAAATACCCATAATATTTGTAAGCAAACCAAGCGTCAGCGATGCCGCAATGAGGAATAAAATACTTTCCCAAGTCAAGACGATTTCCACTGCCGCCTTCTGTTCATTTATGATTGCGTTTGACACAGGCTGGGCAATGAAGCGGCCCGTGTTCAAACCAATGCACAGGCAGAGCACCATTACACAGAGAGATTCGCAGATAAGTCCAAAGGCGACTTTTGCTTTTGACATTCCCATGGCGCGGAGCACACCAATTTCATATGTTCGTTCCCTTGCTCCCAGCATGGACAGCAGGATCAAAATCAGACAGCCCACAAGCAGGATTACTGCAAGAAAATTGGTGGAAATATTCTTCATGTTCTCAACAGGCTTTACAATTTTATTGTAGCTTTCTGCGTCCACATCCACATTATAAACCTCATGAAGCCCGTTCTGCCGTACATGGCGTTCAAATTCTTCTGCCAAGCCGGGATTTTTCAGATAATAGACCGCTGTTACGTGAAGTCCCATGACGCTGTGCTCTTCAAGGGTGGAAAAACTGGTAAGGATTTCGTTGCGCCGGTTATTCACTGCCCAGTCACTGTCGTTTGGCTGCGGTGTCGTAATATCCAGATAAATTCCGCAGACAGTCAGATGGAGCGGAGCGGTCTCGGTATTGTTTACGTCCTGTAAATTGAAGCTGTCGCCCAGTTCCAGCTTGTTCAGATCTGCAAAATCGCGGCTTACCATGCATTCTCCGGGTTTGCCGAAAAAACTGCCCTCATCCAGCTCACGTGTGCCCAGAGCAAAGTCCTCCATCATAGAATAATCAGAATAGCCGATGACTAATGTATTTGGAGCCTGCCTCCGTATAGTGGGATGGGAGGCGTCCTGGTCTGTTTCCCATCCGCTTCCCCAGCCGCCTGAGGCATAGAAGTTTTCTTCTCCTCCCTGGTCCAGCCCCACAAGCTGTTCGCTGTATGTTTGACGTGATCCCTGAAAGAGCGTGTCTTTTACCGTATCAGAATTTGAAAAAGCCATATATTGTTCTGCGGTAATTTCAGGATCATGATACATTCCGTTTTCATCAGGCTTCGTGAGGCGAAACAGCTTTTGCAGGTTGGGAGTGAAATATACTCTTGCTCCAAAACGGTCCGAATAATCATCAATGACTGCTTCTGCTGTGAAATGAATCATGGCGGATACTGTAATCGCCGTTAAGCTGACAATCAGTATAGCGCCGGTCAAAAAGTATCGTCCTTTGTTTCGCACAATATTTTTCAGCGCGTGACCAATTAAATACATAAAATCCTCCTGTAAGTTTTATTAAAAGCTCCGAGCCCGGCTTTTGCTGTTAAGTCTATCAGAAACATTGTTAATCCATCGTAAAGGCTGGGAAAATAAGTTTAAATTTTGAACCCTTCGCTTCCTCGCTTTCTACCCATACAAATCCGCCGCAGAGCTCAGCTACATGGCGGACCAGACTGAGCCCTATTCCGTAACCGTTTTTCTGTCTGTTTCCGATCCGGTAGCGGTTCTCAAAGATTTTTTCCTGCTGTTCCATTTTAATGCCAATTCCATGGTCTTCCACTGATATATATGGACAATTTTTTTGCATTCCGGCATATACCATAATCGGCTTGCCTTTGCCGTATTTTATGGCATTATCGATCAGATTTGAAATTGCCCGGTACACCAGCAGCTCATGCCCATTGATATACAGAACGGCATTTTCGTCAAAATCAAAGTATATATGGGGATAAATCCGCTTATATTCATCTACCGCCATTCCGCAGACCAGAGACAGATCCATTTTTTCCAGTCTGCTTTCATTTGCGGACAAAGCTAAAATATCATCAAGATTTTTTACCATGCGGTCAATCTGCGCAATGGTTTTTTCTTCTATAGAGGAACTTCCGTTTTGGAGCATGGCCCGCAACAGTGCAAGAGAATTTTTTTGTTCATGTGAGATGAAGGAACTTAAATTTTCGAAGTCCGCATACAGACAGGAGATCTCTGTCTGTATTTCCCGAAAGACGGCCTCAATATCGGAAAGCTCTTTTGGAAAGGAGACGCGGAAGCTATGAGACTTTCCGCTGAAGCTTCTAAGGCTATCTGCAGTTTCCTCAATGGGTTTTATGATTCTTTTCGTTAAAATGTGTGCAAATATAAAAGATAGTATCAGTGAAAAGGCAAAAGCAATTAAGGTGGTGCGGACAATAATCGATACATAATAAGGAGTACTCAGTGAATGGATTTCCTGCTCTGTAATAATGCGGTGTTCTATTTCGTTAAGCGGTATTATGACACCCTTTTCCGTAACCGTCATGCCGTTAATGGATACATAACAACCCTGCATTTGATCCGGCACATGAATTTCAATATTCAGGATAAAAAGAACTGCAGCTAAAACGAACACTGCGATCAGGCAAAGAGAGTACAACAAAACAAGATTTTGAAATTTTATTTTTCGGAATCGTTCCATAAGTAATATCCTTTCCCTTTAATTGTAATCAGCAGATTCTGTCCGCTGGCGGTCTGCAGTTTTCTGCGTAAATTGGAAATATGCACCCTCAGTACGGAAGAAAACATATCGAAATCATCATTGTAGGTATGCTCTATGATTTCTTCCCCGGACACAATTTCCGGGCAATGTTGTGCAAGACATAAGAGAATGTCAAATTCTTTCGTGGATAGCGGGATGACAGTGCCGTTCCATTGTGCCTTTCGCGAGGCCGGATTGACAGACAGACTGCCAATGGTGATTTCCGGATTTGTCCTTCCGTAAAACCTGCGGACAACGGCACGGATGCGGGAAGCCAGCTCATTAAAATCAAAGGGTTTGACAATATAATCGTCGGCTCCTGAATCAAGAGCAATGGATTTTTCTTTAACCGCAGTTCTTGCAGAGACGATTAAAACAGGCATATTACGCAGGCTGCCACGTAAATAGGACAGGATTTCCAGTCCGTCCTTATCTGGCAGATTCAAGTCCAGAAGGACAGCGTCATAATCAGTCACATATGCTTTTTCCTCTCCTTCAAGACCTGTGTGTGCAAGGTCAACGGCAAAACCCTGACGTTCCAGGCCAACCTTCATTTCGCCGGCAAGCGCTCTGTCATCCTCAATAATCAGCAGTCTCATTCTTATACCCCTTTGCGTGCTTCAGCGTGCATACCAATCAATATTTGGAACTTTAGATCCAAACTTATACCTCCTTGCGCCGCATTTTTTTATTATACCAAAATAAATGTTTATCATATGTTAAGATTTTACAAATTAATATATTTTCTGAAAAAATGCACAGCTTTACAATTTACGTGATTAAAAGTATAATTACATTGTTTCAGACAATTCTGTTTAAGAAGGTAGTTATGGCTCAGCTGAAAAAACAAATGATAGGTGTAATAAGTGCTTTGATACTAATTTTTGCGGCTATTTTGGGGTTTGAAATAATCGGGCAGATTTAATTTCTTGCAGCAAAAACAGTAGCCTATAAAAGCGGGACAGTTTTCAGGAAATTGTTGAATATGACAAGAAAACATTATGGAGATGAATTCAGATGAACATTGTAATAGCCATCGATTCATTTAAGGGAAGCATATCGTCAAAAACAGCGGGACAGGCCGCGGCAGAAGGGATACGGAGAGTATATCCGGAGGCACAGATTTTCGTGAGGCCTCTGGCGGACGGCGGAGAAGGCACCGTGGAGGCGCTGATTCAGGGCGTGGGAGGAAGTCTGGAAACGGTCCGCGTTACCGGACCGCTGGGAGAGCCTGTGGACTGCTGCTATGGTATTCTTGGGGAACAGACGACGGTGGAGCAGAAGACTGCAGTAATAGAAATGGCAGGGGCTGCCGGACTTCCTCTGATAGTTGCGGAAAAAAGAGATCCTCTCCGGACCACCACCTACGGTGTGGGCCAGGTGATAAAAGACGCCGTGGAAAAGGGCTGCCGCAGATTTATTGTGGGGATCGGGGGAAGTGCTACCAACGACGGCGGTGTGGGAATGCTGCAGGCTCTGGGATTTTCCTTTTTGGACAGGGAGGGAAAGCAGGTGAGCTTCGGAGCCGGCGCATTGTCGGATATCTGCAGAATTTCCACGGAAAAAGTCATGCCTGAGCTTGCGGAATGCACCTTTCGGGTGGCCTGTGACGTGACGAATCCTCTTTGCGGAGAGCAGGGAGCCAGCGTCGTCTATGGACCTCAGAAGGGAGCTTCACAGGAGATGGTGGAGCAGATGGACAGAGGGCTTCGTCATCTGGCGGAGATTTCCCAAAGCTTTTCCGGAGCGGATCCGGACTATCCGGGAACGGGAGCCGCAGGAGGCCTTGGATTTGGTTTTTTGACCTTTTTAAACAGCACTCTGGAGTCCGGCGTTAAGATCATTTTGGAAGAGACGGGACTTGAGGCTTATATTCGAGAGGCGGATTTTGTAGTCACCGGAGAGGGCAGACTTGACGGCCAGACAGTACAGGGAAAGGCTCCTGTGGGAGTGGCCGGACTGGCAAAGGCTCATGGCAAGCGGGTATTTGCTTTTTCGGGTGCGGTGACACCGGAGGCCAGGCTGTGCAATCAGGCCGGCGTCGATGCTTTCTTTCCGATCCTGCGGTCAGTGGTGGGGCTGGATGAGGCCATGAAGGAAGAGGCCGCCGTAAAGAATATGGCGGATACGGCAGAGCAGGTTTTTCGTGTGGTGAAAGCCATGCAGAAATAGAATAGAAAACGGTATCAGTTCGTACGTGAAAAAGTATCAGGGTAATTTGGGAGCCCGGCAGAAGGGCGGAAAAAAGGAGGAACATTAGTGAAAGAATCTATTCACAAATATTTTCAGGTGGGAACGATCCAGTGGATGACCCATCCGAAGCGGGATGTGCTGGCTTCCATCCGTACCATTGTAAAAGATGATTATTTTGATGCTATAGAAGTCAAAATGTTTGCCGATGATGACATCAGAAAGGCTGCCAGAAGGATTCTTGAGCAGTCTCATATGAAGGTGTGCTATGGAGCCCAGCCAAGGCTTTTGGGATCCGGGCTGAATCCAAACGCCATTGATGAAGCAGAGCGCTTGAAGGCGGAGAAAGCCTTGTTGGAAGCTATTGATGAAGCAGAATATCTGGGGGCTGGGGGAATTGCATTTCTGGCCGGCAGATGGGAGCAGGAAACAAAGGAACTGGCCTATGAACAGTTGTTGAAAACCACCCGCTGTCTCTGCGGCTATGCCGCGCAGAAGGGAATGGCGGTGGAGCTAGAAGTGTTTGATTATGATATGGATAAGGCGGCGCTGATAGGACCTGCGCCCTATGCGGCGCGGTTTGCGGCGGATATGCGCACCACCCATAATAATTTCGGGCTGTTGGTGGATTTGTCCCATTTTCCGACCACCTATGAGAACAGTCGGTTTGTGATTCGGTGTCTGCGCCCCTATATTACCCATCTGCATTTTGGAAATGCAGTGGTGAAGCCGGGCTGTGCGGCATTTGGAGACAAGCATCCCCGGTTTGGATTCCCGGACAGTGCCAACGATACTGCACAGCTTTTGGATTATCTGCGGGTTCTGAAGGAGGAAGGTTTTTTTTGTGCGGAGGATCCGCTGGTATTGTCCATGGAAGTGACTCCATATGAGGACGAAGAGGAGGATCTCATACTGGCAAATACCAAGCGGGTACTGAACAGAGCATGGGCGCTGCTGGAGGACTGAAAGCGCCGCCCCAGAATACGGTGCGGAAAAGAGGAAAACATGAAACCAATCATAGCAATACCTATGGGGGATCCTGCAGGGATCGGCCCTGAAATAGTAGTAAAAGCGCTGGCGGACCCGGAGATTACGAACTGCGCCGCTTGTCTTGTAGTGGGAGACGGGGCAGTCCTGGAACAGGCAATGACTTTTCCGAATATGCCAAAGCTTAATATTCATTGCGTGGAATCGCCGCAAGAGGGGAATTATGATCCCGGTATCCTGAATGTTATAGACTTAAAAATGATTCAAATGGATACTTTTTGTCTGGGAGAGGTGTCCGGAGACTGCGGCAGAGCGGCATATGCATATATAGAAAGAAGCGCACAGCTTTGTCTCTCGGGCCAGGCAGACGCCATGGCCACTCCGCCCATCAACAAGGAATCTCTCCGGGCGGGAGGCGTGGATTTTATTGGTCATACGGAGATTCTGGGAGCTTTGTCCGGCACCAAAGATCCGCTAACCATGTTTGAGGTTCATGGGATGCGAATCTTTTTCCTGACGCGCCATGTGTCTCTGCGGCAGGCCTGCGACGACATTACAAGGGAGCGGATTATGGATTATATCTGCCGTTGTACGGAGGCATTGAGGAAGCTGGGGGTCAGCCAGGGAACAATGGCAGTGGCAGGCTTGAATCCTCACAGCGGAGAGCATGGATTGTTTGGCTGGGAGGAAGTGAGAGAGGTGGCACCGGCAGTGGAGGAAATGCAGAAGCGCGGATATCAGGTGGAAGGTCCTGTCGGGGCGGATTCGGTATTTCATCTGGCACTTCAGGGAAAATACAACAGCGTGCTTTCCCTTTATCATGATCAGGGACATATCGCTGCCAAGACGCTGGATTTCGCCCGTACGATTGCCATTACCAACGGGATGCCCTTTCTGCGGACCTCCGTGGATCATGGAACTGCCATGAATATTGCAGGGCAGGGGATTGCAGATGCAGTCAGCATGAAGGAGGCCATCCGCCTGGCTGTGAAATACGCGCCGGCATTTACCGGGAAGAGGACATTGGAGTAAGGGAGAAAGGCTCTCAAGAATATTGCTTCCCGGGCGGCGGGCACGCTTATAATGAGAGAGAGGACAGGATTTATGGAATATAAAAGGCTTCTGATTACCGGATTTGATCCTTTTGGAGGGGAAAGGCTGAACTCCTCCTGGGAGGCGGTCTGCAGGCTGCCGGAGGAAATCGCACATTATCGACTGACAAAGCTTCGTATACCCGTTATATTTGGAAGCGCAGCGGATGCGGTCCTTTGTGCGGCGCATACACTTAAGCCTGATGTAATATTGTGCATCGGGCAGGCCGGAGGCCGAACAGCAGTGACTCCTGAGGTAATCGGCATCAATCTGCGGGAAAGCCGTATTGCAGACAATGCAGGGAGTCAGCCGGTGAATGAGCCTGTTCTGGAAAGCGGGCCCGATGCATATTTTTCTACCGTACCTGTCAGGGAAATGGTTAAGGAAATAGAAAAAAACGGGATTCCGGCGTCCCTTTCGCTTTCTGCCGGAGCATTTGTCTGCAATGATCTGCTGTATACACTGCTTCATCATTATCAAAATACACAGACGCTCACAGGATTTATTCATGTTCCGTTTATTTGTGAACAGGAGAAAGAGAACTGCTTTTGCCTTCCCCTTGCAGACGTTGTGACAGCGCTGACCGCGGCTATTCATGCGCTTCCATAAAAATGGATACTGTTTTATCTTAAAAAAGTTGACTTTTCCTAAATTTAGGTATAAAATAAAATTACCTTACACGTTTGGCTGTAAGGGCGGAGCATTTCTGTCAAGTCTGACTGGAGCGATGTTTCTATGAGCAATGTTGTGCATAGAATCGCCAGCGCCAGGTTAGGTTTGGTGGACATGTTACTCCTTTCCAGTATTATTATACTACGGAACGCTATCACAATGCATGTAGGGCAATAATGTTCATGTACCTGCCTGTTAACTTAGGGATGTTGTCCCCCATGTTAACAGGCATGATGCATTTTGGGAGAAATATGGAAACACAGAAAAAATACAATCTATGTCAGAAATCTGAGTTGTGTAAAGAGTGTGACAAAAATAATATGTGCCAGGCATGGGTGCAATTCGTTAAGAATCATGATGATATCAAAGCATATGCTCATTTCGATAGACGGGTATCTTTGGCTATGCCATCAATTAGAAAATATGTGTTGAATAGTTCTAATATTGTTGTACATAGCTTTTATCCCTTTATTCATTTTGAAAAGAAAAATTCCCGTTATGGAAAAAAAGGCCCCAAAAAGCCTCGTGAATTATTTTATTGTTCACATTTAGATAGATGTGTATATCAGCGATATGCATTCTTAATAAATTACCAATATAATATTTGGGCGAAAGAGAAAGGCATTGATCATGTGGCAATTGCCTATCGGGATAACATAGGGAAGAATAATATTGATTTCGCTAAAGACGCTTTTGATGCTATACGTAGCTTCCAAAAGTGTTTTGTTTTGGTGGGTGACTTTACAAGTTTCTTCGATAACTTAGATCATCAGTATCTAAAATCATCACTATGCAAAGTACTAGGGGTTGAACGATTGCCGAATGACTATTTTGCAGTATTTAAGAATATTACACGTTATTCCAGTTGGGAATGGAAGCTGCTTGTAAAGGCATCTGGAGAAAGTATAACTGAACGAGGCATTCGCAGGAAGATCAACAGTAAAGAAGTATTGCTTACCAAAGAACAATTTCAGAAATACAAAAAGGATATAAAGAAGAACGAATCTGGAATAGGGATTCCTCAAGGTTCTCCGATTAGTGCAGTGTTGTCTAATGTTTATATGATTGAATTTGATGAACAAGTAAAGGAATATGTTTCACTGAATGGCGGAATTTATATGCGTTATTCAGATGATTTTCTTATTGTTTTACCTTGCGAAAGAGATGATGAAATAACCAACTATATGGATTATATATATTCATATGTAGGATCAATGAATGGTCTAATTGATCTGCAAAAAGAGAAAACATCAAATTATATTTATGAAAATAATGCAATATATGCTTATCAAACAGGTGAACCGTCTAATCTAAATTATTTAGGCTTTTTATTTGATGGCAAAAATATAAAAATGAGACCGCGGGCAATAACAAAATACTATTACAGAATGCGCCGTAAGGCGCATACCATTGGACGCAGGGGGTGGATATCGCCGAAAAGAAAGCATATATCGGCTAAAATGCTTTATAGTATTTATTCGAGTAATAATGAGAGACAGACATTTATAGATTACGCTCAAAAGGCAAAACGTCTTTTAGAGCTTTGTGACCAAGAGACAGATGCCCTGATAAAACACCATAAGCGAAAAATTGCTCAAGCGATAAAGGAAGGTTCAAAATAACTGGAAGCTTCTTTGGCAAAACAGTACCTGGTATCGTTTGGTCCAATAAAATCAATAGGAAAGAGGCATAGTAAAGTCGGATGCAAATAAAAATATCAAACAAAAACATATACGGATTTCAAACAAATATGTATCAAACGTTTCTGCTGATTCCCTTTATGATCATGCTGACATTGCTTCTGGAATTTGGTCTGGGGCCGTTCCTGTATACATTCTATCAAAAGGATGTCACCTTGGAGGAAGGCGCCCCGGGCACTGAAGCCGGACCGGAGATTCCCGTGGCGCAGTCTATAAGCGATATGGAAGATATGGAAACCTTTACTCTCATTATAAAAGGCGTGGTGATCAATTATGATACTGTTCGAAGCGGCGATACGATTTATCACAGGATTCAGCTGCCCAGCGGAGAAAAGGTGATTGCCCATATCAATCGGAAGGCAATTGTAAAAACCGATGAACCCGGGGTATACCGTATGCCCGCCGGAGTGTGGCGGGAATGGACGCCGCCTGAGGAAATCATGGTATTTGAAGATTATCTGGCTGTTACCAATTATTATGTGGACATGTACGGGGATTATGTGCCTGTACTGACAGAATCGGATTACACCCGGAGCTTTGGCAAGGCGGCTTCGGTGTGGGTTTATATTATCGGCCTTCTGCTTTACCGGATTATCGGAGTGCGGCGATGGCGTTTTGCACCGGCCATTTTCTGGAAAAGAGATCCCCTGCTTCCCCGGAATGACCTGGAATGCTGGTGTGCTTCCGCCTTTGCCATCTGGGTCCATTCCTTCACCATACTGGAGGGCTGGCCGTTGGTCACAGGAGCCCATGGAAGCAGAAAGGTACGCAGCAGCTTTCAAAATGTGGTTTTGAGAGAACAGTGGGGAATTCATAATCGGCAGGACGGAATTGCCACAGTTCATGAATTGACAGAAAAGCATGCAGGGCGTTTCGACACCGCATATGCGGCCTGGGATTTGTGCCGGGCGGTACAGCTGCTGGGAATCATGTATCTGGTAAAAATGATAGATCGGGAGGAGCTGGACCGGGAATTCAGCAGAACCGGAAAAATTCTCCAGCAATTGTTTCACTCCTGGGATGAAATGGCCGATAGCTATTTGGAAGGCTATAACGCATGGCTTGAGAGGTGCGGAGAACAGAACGCTGCCCAGCTCACAGCAAGGCGCAAAAATATATTTGAAGCATTAAAGTCCAATCCTGACGGACCGTATTCAGTGCCGTGGAATACAGACCTGACATGGATGCCGGGAACGGGCAGAGGAGAACGACAGACAGTGCGGAGAGTCCTGTCACGTTACAGGCCGTAAAGTTCCATTGAGAATACGGTATTAAGAGTGGCTGTGAATAGTAACATTAGGGGGGACATATGTGCATAACAAAGCTTGACGGAAAGTATTTTTCTCATCCGGCAAAATGGAGAGATACCATTGATCCGTATACATTGAATTATCATTTGTTTCAGTTAAAGGAGATATTAGGTTATCCTCATGCAGGCAATGACGTATTTCATGTGAAAGGCATTTTGGGAGGAGAGGAAATTACCGCATATATTAAGGCAGAACGGCAAACAGGCGCCGCGGTAGAAAATGAAGCGGCCATCATAAGACAGATCAATGACTTGGCGGTTCCCCGAATATTAGACGCTGATTTCGGGGATCAGCCTTTTATTGTGTCGAGAGAGCTTCCAGGCATGCGGTTGTCTGTAATTGTCGGTGAAAATAAAGACCTGCTGTCGCTGGAATATATGGAAGAATACGGTGAAATGTTAGGCAGGATTCACAGTTTGACTATTAGTGCAAACTCTGTTGCGGACAGAAAGTTTTTTCATGTGCCGAGCCGGGAAATACTGGAAAAGCTGGATCTGGCTTATCTGAATGAATACTTTGAAAATATTCCGCCTGCTGGTAAAACGGTTTTCTGCCATGGTGATTTTCATTATGCAAATCATAACTTCTCGGAATCTCAATGAATGTGATTCTAACTGAAAATTGACAACTGAATATGGTGCAGGAAAAGAAATTTGAGAAAAAT
>CAJTVB010000023.1 GCA_910579755.1 uncultured Acetatifactor sp.
CAACGGGAAGTTGGTCAGATGGTTTGAAGACTATTACGAGCTGAGTGCTGAAGAGTGGGCAGGCATAGACTTTTTCAACGAGAACGGAGTGGTTGATGTTTATGCTGTTCGGGACTTTAGTGACCTCATTCAACATGATGACGGCTCCTTTGATCCCAGCGGCAAAATAGTTGGATTAAAAGAATTTTCTGATAAGGAATTTGCTGAACGGGACATCAATGCCATAAAAAACCCGCCAAGAGAGGTGTGTTACGCTGGCGAAGGCGGGCCGCTGACGCCGGATGAAGCACAGGCTATAGCAGACGAATATGCCGCATTTGGTGTTACCTACGACGCCAGCATTGACCAGTGGTATTTCAACGGCGAAAAAGTACGGTTCTTCCAAGATGTGTTGGCCTCCAATGGCGAGAGCCTGACCGGCGGAAATTTTTATGGTGCAATCCGCAGCTCGTGGAACGAAAACGGTTCAATCGACATCTATACGGTTCGCGACTTTGCAAATCTGAACACTTCCGGCAATGGAACGCTGACCGGCGTAGAGAAATTCAGCCAGGCGGAATTTGACGAACACACACAGAGGGCGGAATTAGACGCACACACCCAGAAACAAGTACAAACCAGCTCCGGCGAGTACGTTGTAATGCAAGAGTAAAGAACTGCCGCACGGCAAATGGCGGAAACGCCTGAAAATCAAGGCTTTGCCACCATTTGCCGAGTTACATAAGGTTAGAGCTGCGCCGGCAGTGTCAATAGCGGGGGTACTCGTTCAAGTGTCCACGCTTGATTTCCAGTATCATATCCGCCTGCTTTGCCACGTCACCGGAGTGCGTTACCACGACTACGCACTTGCCGAATGTGTGGGCGCTCTCTTTCAAAATCGCCGTAATTTCCCTGGCGGTATCCGCATCCAGGTTTCCCGTGGGTTCATCCGCCAAAATCACCGGAGCATCAGAGGCCAGCGCCCGCGCAATGGCTGCCCGCTGCTGCTGTCCGCCGGACAGTTTCAGCACATTTCGGGAAACCTCATCCTTTGTCAGCCCAAGCCGTACCAGGATAGGTTCGGCGTCCAGTCTGGCGGTGAGCTGCACATTCTCAATGGGGGTCATATAGTCGATCAGGTTGTAGCTCTGGAAAATCAATGAGATACGATTTCTGCGGTGATATTCCAGTCCCTTTGCCGTAATATCTTCGCCGTCAAACAGGACACTGCCCTGTGTCGGTACGTCCAGCCCGCCCAGCAGGGACAACAGTGTGGTCTTGCCGGATCCGGACGGGCCGAGAATGGCGTACATCTTTCCGGTTTCCAGCTCTGCGCTGATATTCTGCAAAACATTCCTGCCTTTTTCATAGGCGTAGGAAACATTTTTTAATTCCAATTTAGACATGACAGTTCCTCCTTTAGCTCATTTTAGACAGGATTTCACGGGGGTGCAGCCGCATGACGGTGATAGACGATGCGCTGACGGCCACAATGATAATGATAAGTCCGATCAGATAGAGCCGGGCCAGATTGTCCGGTCCAACGGACACCTGGATACCGCTTTCCGTGGGCAGGGGCTTTTGAATGAGATTGTCCGCGTCCACATCAACGGCAGCGGCAGTGACAGTATCATCCTCATCCGATTTTGTCTGCATACTTTGCTCCAACAGGTGGCTGCCAATTTGATCTGCAATGGCGCTGCTGGTGAAGTAGGACAAGCCAAAGGCGAGGACGGCGATCAGCAGCACCTCAATCAAATACTGCCCGATGATTGCCGGTTTACTGATCCCTACGGACAAAAACACCCCGATTTCGTGGATGCGGGTCTTTGTCCAGAGAGTCAATATCAGGGCCAGAATGATGGCGCTGACAACGATGATAATCACCAGCAGGGTCATGACCAGCTCATTCAGTGCTGCCAGAGGCGCGGCGGCGCTCTCGTAGGCTTCGTTGTCCGCCTCAATGATAAAGGCCTTCCAGTCAATCTCCGGCAGGGCCTTTACATCGGCCACCACCCGCGCCATGTCCTGCGGGTCATATATGGTGACATAGAGCGCGGAAAATCCGTAGTTAATTCCTCCGCTGTCCATCTCTTTTGCGGTCTGAACATCTACAAAAATCCTGTTCTGGATCATGTCGTAGGTTGTGACCATTTCCCCAAACCGCTCCACCGCATCAGGGGTAAACAGCCCGATGATCTGCACTTTAATTTCTGGTCCGGTAAAGTCCTGATCTTCTGTACTGTAGCTATGAGCTGTGAGATAGTCTCCGATGTTCAATTCGTTTCGCTCTGCCAGGTCCCGGCTGATGATTGCCGTGTGGACATCATCGGCGAAGATGTGCCGCCCTTCTGACAGCGTCAGCGTACCGGTTGTGAAAAGCTGGTCGTCCTGCGTATCACAGACGCCCAGCACCTTTGTGCAGCCCTGATATTTTGCGTCGGTTGGGAGCGTGCCGGGAAACAGGGAAAGCCCATCAAAGGGAAGAAGATCGTCCAGCCGTGCGCTGCAATACTTGACTCCGGGAATACCTTTGATGGCGGCGATATTTTCCGGGGTAAACTGTACGGCGGAATACATGAGATAACTGTATGATGTTTTGCCGGTTTCCTCGTTCACTTCGTTGTCCGTGACGGTTTCTTTGACTATATATGGACTGTTTTCCCAATCAGGGAAAATGTCAAATTTGCCGCCCATGCTCTGCCGCAGGTCAAGCAGTGCGGTCTCCGATGCTTTCCAGATGGAAAGGCCCGTCAGGACAAAGGTTGCCATAATCAGCAGAATTGCGAACAGGAGAATGGTTTTCCCCCGTTTTCGTGTGACGTAAAGAAACGCCCTCTTGGAAATGCTCATGGTTTCATACCTCCATATTGTTGTGCTGTTCTTCCGAACGCACCCGTAGAATAGCACTCCAATATGGAACAGGTATGAAACGTATATGGAATTTGGGCAGAATTTATAGCTGAATGGTAAAACGCATCCCGGGAGGGGACTTCATAGGCGCAAAGGAATAGGGAATGTTCATAGAGGTCAGGAGTGTATCCACAATGTAGAGTCCCAGGCCGTTGCCGCCGCTTTCCCGGCTTCGGGAGAAGTCCGGGCGGTAGAACGGTTCAAACAGGCGGCGAATTTCGCCGGCAGGGATAGGGACACACTCGTTTTCAATTATAAGGCAGGGGCCGTCCATATAAACAGAAACGGACTTTCCGGCCTCAGTATAGGCAACGGCATTGGCGAGGACATTAGACATCACCTTGCGAAACGGGCTGACAGGCAGTACGGCGGGAAACTGCTGCGGCAGGTCAAGAGAGAACGTGATTTGATGTGCCGCCGCAATCAGCCGGCAGGGTTCGCACAGCTTTGCCAAAAGCTCGGACACATCAACAGACTCCGGCGGTTCGGCGGTCAAATTCAGCTTGGAGGTTTCCAGGATTTCATGTATCATCCCGGAAAGCTGTTCGACCATTTCCCTGCACTCCGGGAGATAGACAGTATAGTCCTGATATTTCCCCACACCTAAAATCATATTTTCCAGGGTGGCGTTCAGTGCAGTCACAGGCGTTTTCAGTTCATGGGATGCTGCCCGCAGAAAGTCCACCTTTGCCCGCTCCATATCACGTACAGCATCTCTTTCCCGCTCCAAATGTTCAATTGTAGACAGCAGATTGGAATACAGTTCACTCACGTTCCGGGCTAATGTGCCAATTTCATCTTTTGTACGGATATGACAACGCACAGACCGATCCAGCTTCATCATTCGTTCCGTTGCCGCGGAAATCCTCTTGATTGGGTCGGCAATCGCTTTGGAGAACAGGAGAGAGCAGATAACAGAAATCAGCAGTGAACAGCTTAGGGAAACAGGCAGGGCTTTCAGCACTGCTTCCGCTACATATTTTGCCTGATTGATACTGACTATAATATTTTCTGCAGCATTTTTTGAGCCTCCAAGCTCAAACTGCATCCGCGGCGCAAGCAGATAGATCAGCCCGTGGGTCATAACAACAATAAAAAGCAGAATGCCCAGGGTGTAAAGAAAGATTTTCGGAAATAGTTTTAAACGTTTCATGGCTGTACCTCGTATTTATAGCCGATGCCCTTGACTGTCACAATGCAGTCAAGCCGCAGCTTTTTCCGCAGATTCTTGATATAGGTGTCTACAGTCCTGTCAATGATTGGACAGTCGGCGCCCCACAATTCATCCAGGATTTGTGAACGGGTCAGCACCAATCCTTTATGCTCCACCAGCAGCCGGAGCAAATCGATTTCCCTGGGCATGATGTCGATTTTTCCGGTGCTGTCGCTGGCGGTGTAACCGGAAAAATCAACGGTTACATCGCCAAAGGCTATGGTTTGGGGCAACGGGGCTTGACCACTCCGGCGCAGGAGCGCGGTGATCCGCTTCCCCAGCAGCACCATTGAAAAGGGCTTTGTCATGTAGTCGTCCGCCTGCTCGTCAAAGCTCATAACCTGGGTATATTCGTCCTCAATGGCCGTAAGCATCAGGACGGGTGTTGTGCTGGTCTGCCGTATTTCGTGCAGGATAGACAGCCCGCTGACATGAGGCAGCATAATGTCCAACACAACAAGGTCGATGGTGTTTTGCCCAAAAAGCTTCAGAGCCTCGTCTCCGTCATAGGCCGGAATGAGCGTGTGTCCTGCGGGCCTGAGATATTCGCAGATTGCATCGTTCGTTTTATGATCATCTTCAACAATTAATAATGTTGCCATTGCAGCACCTCCTTGGGAGCATTATAATCAACGAATGTGGAATGTATATGAAATGATTCCGCAAGTCTTTTCGTGCGCATTTTGCATGCAGAACCCAGGACTGCCAGCGCTGGGCATCATATTGCTTTGAACGGCGAAGCCATGAAAAGTACCTATAAAGCCGGATTTAGTTTTGCCTTGACGCAAAAATCCTCCACTTTCTCCGCTCTGGCGGCCAGGATCAGCCATTGCTCCAGCACCTCCACATTCTTTTGTGCATAAACAGCCCGGCACAGACCCGGGGAGACGCTTCCCTTTTCTTCCAGCAGGCGCAGCACATCCTCCGCCTTTCCTTCCGCTCTCCCTTCTGCCTTTCCTTCTGCCATTCCTTCCGCTTTTCCTTCCGCCTTCCCGGCCTCTCTTCCCTCTCCCCGCACATAGTCCTCTCGTGCCATTCTGTCCCGCATTTCCTTCAGACGCACCTCATACAGCGCCCTCAGACCCTTTCTCAGACTCATGGCCTTCACCTCCTCTATTGCTTCCAGAATGCCAGGATTCATTGTCCGAATCATATTGAGCTCCTCCTTTGTTTTTGCATTGATCAGACGGATCCAGTCATCCAGCGCTGTCCTGCCCTTCAGTTCCTTTCCCAGCTCGATGATATGCACCTCAAACATCCCCGAAAACCCATGTCCCTCTTTGTCCCGAAGCCTGTAAACTCTATGGTACGCAGGCTCCTCATCCACATTAAAATCAACAATATTGATGCAGATGCACTTTTTCAGCCTGTGATATTTCTCCCCTCTCCGCAGATCCTCCGTAAACATTTTCGCCAGGTAAAAGAGGCTCCGCTTATCCCAGGCTTCCAGCATTTTGATTTGCAGCTCGATATTCACCTTACTGTTATCGTTCAACTCCACCAGTACGTCCAGGATTCCCTGCTTCTGCCAGAAATGCCTTTTCCACAGAAACGTATTCGCCAGGCGTATGGACCGGATCTCCTCCGCTGGAATTCCAAGCGCATCAGCAGTCAATACCCCGCCGCAGGCAGCGGGGTATTGACCCTCGCGGCAGGCAGCGGGGTATTGACCCTCGCGGCATTCGTCAAATACCCATGCAAGCATGGCTATTTTCCTCATTGCTCGCGGGAATAAAATATCTGCGCGCAGGAGGTCCCCGTGATGCCATTTACGAAAATCTCCAGCTTATTTTGTTGTTGTGTGATTCAAAAGCATAGATTTTCTGACATCAAGAATGATTGATAGAAGTATCAAAGATAAAAGAAACTTTATGCTTTGCCATGAGGATAACATATTCTGCTCCAATATGCAATACAATCATGTATTTTTGTACGCTGAGTAACTGGTTACTTTTCACGGGAGAGGCATATTGCAGACAGAGGGCAATTTATGGTATTATGACCTTATTCAAGGCATGTAATGGCCTTATTCAAGGCAGAAAACGGCTGCAAGGCGAGGAGGTAAAAAATGAACAAGCAAGTGCTCGTACTCAACGAGGAGAGAAATGTAACACTGACGGCATATCTGCTGGAGGTGGGCGGGGAGTTTCGTACCATCGAAAAAAGGCCCCTGGTGCTGGTGCTTCCGGGGGGCGGCTATCAATTCTGCTCGGACCGGGAGGCGGACCCGGTAGCCTTCCCCTATCTGAAGGCAGGGTATCATGCGGCAGTGCTTCGCTATTCCGTACAGTCCCACTGCACCTGGCCCAATCCCCTGGAGGATTATGAGCAGGCCATGGAGCTGATAAAGGAAAAGGCCGAGGAATGGAAGGTCTATCCGGAAAAGACAGTGGTGATCGGCTTTTCCGCAGGAGGACATCTGGCAGCGGCAGCGGCCACTATGGCGAAAAACCGGCCTGCGGCGGCTATTTTAGGCTATGCGGTGACCGGCGCGGATGTAAAGGGCTGCTCGCCTACCGCACCGGATACCATCAGCCAGGTGGACGAGCTGACTCCGCCCTGCTTCCTGTTCCACACCAGGAACGATAATGTGGTGCCTGTGATGAATTCCCTTCGGTTTATGGAGGCTTTGACGGAGCATGATATTACCTTTGAAAGCCATATTTATTCGTATGGACCTCACGGCTTCAGCACCTGCGACACATCCGTTCAGGGCCCGTCCACCCATATCAGCAGGAGAGTGCCGGACTGGGTGCCGGATTCCATCGGGTGGCTCAGGGAGGTTCTGGGAGAGTTTGACGACGAGAATGGCGGCATGTGCCGGCCGGAGGTAAAGGCCCATATTTCTGCCGACCAGGAGCCCTTTCTCTCCGTGGACTGTACCATGAGGCGGATCCAGGGGAATCCCCGGGGGGCGGAGATTTTGAATAAAGTGATGGCTCAGATGAAGGGAAAGGCTTCGGGCAATCCGGCGGCGGACAGCGGGGAGGTTCCTCCGGAAATGGCAGATACCATCAAAAGAATGACTCTCCGGGACGCGCTGGGCTTTGTCCAGGCCGGGGAGGAGGCTGTGGAAGCCCTGAATGCACAGCTAAAGCAGATTCCCAATATTTGAAAATGCAGGGCGGTATTTTGAACAGTATAGGCAGGAGGGCGTAAATATGGAGATGAGAATTTATCATGTGGCAAAGCAGGGTGACGACAAAAATCCGGGAACAGAGCAGAGTCCCTTTTTGACCATTCAGCGGGCGGCAGAGCTGGCCGGACCGGGAGAGAAGATTATTGTTCATGAAGGAGAATACCGGGAGTGGGTGAAACCGGCCGTCGGAGGCCTGTCTCCGGACTGTCCTGTGACTTATGAGGCCGCAGAGGGCGAACGGGTGGTGATCAAGGGCTCTGAGCGGATCACAGGCTGGGAAAAAGAAGAAGGGGATGTCTGGAAGGCATGTGTGTCAAACAGCATATTCGGTTCTTATAACCCTTACCGGCAGGAAATTTCAGGAGACTGGCTGGTGGCTCCCTGGGACAAGCCCGTTCACGCAGGGGATGTGTACCTGAACGGAAAATCCCTTTACGAGGCTCATTCTCTGGAGGAATTGAAAAATCCCGTGATGCGCCGGGCCAGCGTCTTTGAGACCTGGGGAGGCCGGGAGGAGAAGATTTTAGAGCCGGAGCGGACCCTTTATCAGTGGTTCTGCCAGGCGGACAGTGAAAATACCACTATCTACGCCAATTTTCAGGGGGCGGATCCCAATAAAGAGCTGGTGGAGATCAATGTGCGACGGTCCTGCTTTTATCCGGAGATCACAGGGGTGAATTATATTGTGGTCCGGGGCTTTGAGATGGCTCACGCCGCCACGGTCTGGGCGCCGCCCACCGACGATCAGCCGGGGCTTTTAGGGCCCAATTGGAGTAAGGGCTGGTTGATTGAGAATAATATCATCCATGATTCCAAGTGCAGCGCCATCAGCCTGGGGAAGGAGGCTTCCACCGGAAACGGGGCTCACAGCAAATGGCACAGAAAGCCCGGTTATCAATACCAGATGGAGGCGGTTTTCCGGGGGCGGCAGACGGGATGGTCAAAGGAAAGGATCGGATCACATATCGTGCGGAACAACCGGATCTACGACTGCGGACAGAACGGAATTGTGGGACATATGGGCTGTGTTTTCAGCGAAATATATGGAAACGAGATATATAATATTGCGGTAAAGCATGAGTTTTACGGTCATGAGATCGCCGGAATCAAGCTGCATGCGGCCATCGACGTTCAGATTCATGATAACTATATTCATCATTGTACTCTGGGGACCTGGCTGGACTGGCAGGCACAGGGAGTGCGGGTGAGCCGCAACATTTATGACAGAAACAATCGGGATTTCTTTGTGGAGGTATCCCACGGTCCGTATCTGGTGGACAACAATATCTTTACCTCGCCCTATTGCTTTGATAATGCGGCCCAGGGAGGAGCCTATGTACATAATCTCTGTCTAGGCTTCCACAATCACTATCCGGTGCTGAACCGCTCCACTCCCTATCATCTGCCTCATTCCACGCAGGTGCTGGGAACGGTTCCGGTGTATGGAGGCGATGACAGATGGTTCCAGAATGTTTTTGTGGGCGGAACGGAGGAAGGACGCACCTACGGAACCTGGGGCTATAGCGGAGCGCCGGTGTCCCTGGAGGAATACATAGAGCGCTTTTTGGCGCTGGGACACGGAGATGTGGAGCAGTATGAACAGGTGAAGCAGCCCGCATATATCGATGGAAATGTGTATCTGCAGGGAGCGAAGGCCTTTGACCGGGAGCAGAATTACTGTGTGCACGAAGCTTCCCCGGAGGTATCCCTGGAGGAAGAGGGAGATACCGTTTTCCTGGAGATCACTCTGCCGGAGGAAATGTTCCGGGTGGATACACAGACAGTGACCTCCGCCCTTTTGGGCATGACCAGATTGTCCGAGGCGCGTTTTGAGACGCCGGAGGGCACGGCCCTTGTGCTGGACCGGGATCTTGTGGGTAATCAGCGGGGAGAAAAACCTGTGCCCGGGCCGCTGGAAGGCCTTCACGCCGGACGAAATCGTGTGGCAGTGTGGAGAAGAGGATAGCTTAGAAGCCTTCGGGGCCGCCATCTTCTTCGGCATGCCTGCGGCGGTACTCGGAGGGGCTCATTCCGAAATGTCTTTCAAACAGATGATAAAAATGACTGCTGTTGTGCCAGCCTGCTGCAAGGGCGGCTTCCCTGACGGGAAGTCTTGTTCCCAGCAGCAGGCCGGCAGCATATTTCATACGTATTTTCTGAACATAATTCTGAAAACTGATTCCCTGGTATTTTTGCAGTAATAAATTAAAATAGTTTCGGTGGTAATGAAAGACCTCCTCCAGCCTGCGGGCGTTGACAGTGGCAGGGTGCAGGCGGATATAACGCTCCAGCTCGTAGAGCAGGACCTTTTCGCGGCTTTCCTGGTCGGAGCTGTGAAGCCTTATGGAATATTGGCGGCAGAGCAGTGACAACAGCCGGATCAGATTGCCCTGTATGATCTCCTGTCCCCCTTCTCTGGGAAAATAGTCTTCCTCCACCAGTGTTTCCAGAATTCTGGAAAGAGGCTTTTGAAAAGGCGTGAAAGCGGTATCGGAAAAAGCGCCGGGAGCTTCGGAAGAAATGGGGGGAGCTTGGCAGGCGCCGCCAAAGAAGCCTCCCGGAGACGGAGGAAGAGTGTTTTCCGCCGGCTGCAGGTGAAGGTAGCTTTGCTCTTTTTTTTGCCGCAGCAGCGCGCGGAAAAGGAAGCGCTGCAGGTCATTTCGGGGATCATAAGAGGCCAGCAGTCTATCCAGATAGTCACTTTGCAGGGACAGGAAAAGAACTGCCGTATCCTCCGTGCCTTCCACGACGTCTGCATGGGACAGGTTTTGATCCGTGATGGCAAAATCGCCGGCAGAAAAGGTCTGTTTTTCTCCCAGCAGGATCTGTCGGAAGCTTCCTTTTATTACATAAAGAATTTCAATATAGTCATGGGTATGGTAATGGCCCTGCCAGGGAAGGCTTCGTCTGATGTGGCGCATGCCCCGACGGCTGAAGGTGTATTCATTTCCGTCCTTATCATACAGATACAGCAGTGTGGAGAAAGGGGATTCTGCCGCGCGGATATCCGGATACATGGTGTCAGGTGCATATTGTCCCGGACCGGCCTCCGCAGGAGGAGTCGTTACCCGGGAGACGGAGACAAAGTAAAAATGTTCATATGCCGTAATCCTCTCTTCCAGAGAAGGGAAGACAGGATACTTCCTTCGCAGGATATCTTCCTTTAATTCCAGTTTCCAGTCAGCCATATGATTTTCCTTTCTGCGGGACGGGGTGTCTGCGGATCATGATTTTTCTGCAGACCGTTCCCGCTGCCTGCGGCAAACAAGCTTCAAAATCGTGCAAATAGTCCCTTTAGAATATAATACAGCAGATTCCCGTCCTTGTCACTGCAGTCATATTTTTTTATGATAAAACTACCGAGCTTGGATGGTGTTTATAGAGCAACATATAATCTTGCAATGGAGGTATGGGCAGATGAAGAGAACGAACTGGAACAGGGACTGGTTTTTTACAAAGGGAATGGCCAACTTGATGAATTATGGTCGGAAGGTGCAGCTTCCGCACGATTACATGATTGGAGGGGATGTGAGAGAGGACGCGCCTGCGGGGGCGGCCATGGGGTATTTTTCGGCAGGGGTGGGTACCTACACCAAATTTCTGACAGTACCGGAGGAATGGGAGGGGGAAAGAGTGTACCTTCATTTTGACGGGGTGATGATGAATGCTTCTGTGTCCGTCAACGGCAGTCTGGTAAAGAGGCATCACTACGGATACACACCATTTTCCGTGGATATTACCGACGCTTTGTATTTGGGGGAGAGTAACCGGGTTACGGTCTCGGTGAATCCCAGCATGCAGCCCAATTCCCGCTGGTACACCGGCGCAGGAATTTACCGTGCTGTGGAATTGTCCCATGTGAAGCCTCTGCACATTGAGCCGGACGGTATTTTTGCGTACACAAAGAGAATCCAATTCTCCGGGGAAAACAGTGGTTCTGGTGAGGAGGATCCGGAAAAGGCCCGGGCCGAATTTGCCAGCGTCATGGTGGAGGTGATCCTGCGGAATCATTTTGCGGAGGATCATCAGGTCAGAGTGCGGGCGCTTATTTCTCCGGAGAACCGGGAGGAAAATTGTCCGGAGAACCGGGAGGAAAACGGGATTTCGGATCGGGAGCAGTCAGATGCCGAAGCCGGTTCCGTTGTCCGTGATACGGTGCTTTTGGTAAAGGCGGGAAGCACCGCTGTGGCCAGGATTCCGGTTTCGGTAAAGCAGCCCGTCCTGTGGGATGCAGAGCACCCCGGGCTTTATCAGGTGAAGATCCAACTGGAGGATATGGGAGTCTTTACGGTCTGCCTGAAAAAGGAGCGTGCTCTGGAGGGCGTCTGCGATGAAGGGGAGACGCTTTTCGGCATCCGCACCGTCACGGCGGATGCGGTCTGCGGACTTTTAATCAATGGCAGGCCGGTAAAGCTGAAGGGGGGATGTATCCATCATGACAATGGTATTCTGGGGGCGGTATCGCTCTATGACAGCGAATACCGTAAGCTGTGTCTGCTGAAGGCCGGGGGCTTTAACGCGGTGAGGCTGGCCCATAATCCCGGTTCCCGCAGTCTGCTGGAGATCTGTGACCGCATAGGCCTCTATGTGTTTGATGAAGCCTTTGACGCCTGGGGGCACAGCAAACAGCCCGGGGACTACAGTCAGTTTTTTGCCGGGGACTGGAAGGAGGATATGGCGGCTTTTATCCTTCGGGACCGCAATCATCCGGCGGTTATTTTCTGGTCTACCGGAAACGAGGTGGAGGAGAGAGGCGGTCTGGGCGCCGGATACAGTACTGCCGGGAGGCTGGCGGCTTATGTCCGCAGCCTGGATCCTACCAGACTGGTGTCCAACGGTCTTTGCTCCATGTGGTCCGGTCTGGATGATAAAAGCTTCATTGACCAGATGAGACAAATGCAGCAGAAAAGGGCAGAGGGAATGCAGAATGCAGATCTGGGGGAGGAGGATACCTCCTGGGAGGAGAGGACCGAGGCCTTTTGCAGCTGTCTGGATGTGGTGGGATATAATTATCTGGACAGCCATTATGAGCATGACGGACAGCGGTATCCGGAACGGGTGATTTTGGGAACGGAGAGCTTTCCCAACCAGATTGACCGGGTATGGGAGCTGGTGGAGCGTCTGCCCTATGTGATCGGTGATTTCACCTGGACGGCTGTGGACTATATCGGGGAAGCGGGAATCGGAAAGAGCGCATTTTTTGCACAGGATGATCCCAAGCTTGCCATGGGGGAAATGGCTTTGTCCTCACATATGTCATCCTATCCCTGGCGTCTGGCCAACGATGCGGACATCACCATCAGCGGCGCCATAACGCCTCAGGGGGTATACCGCAGGATTGTGTGGGGAAGCGCCGAGACAGGCATTTTTGTGCAGCATCCGGAGAATTATGAATTGACTGAGATGGTCAGCAAATGGGGCTGGAACCAGATGACAGACTGTTGGAATTATGAAGAATATGTGGGAAAACCGGTAAAGGTGTATGTGTATTCCGCGGCACCCAGTGTGGAGCTCTGGCTGAACGGACGGAGCATGGGGATAAAGGCGGCAGGAAAGGACAACCGGTTTACGGCAGTTTTCCAGGTGAACTATGAGCCGGGCAGCCTGGCTGCGGTGAGCCTTGGAGAAGACGGAGAGATTTCCAGGGCACAGCTGGTCACCACGGGAGCGCCGGCGGCTCTTCGCCTGAAGGCAGACAGGCTGTGCCTTCGGGCCGACGGTGAGAGCCTTTCCTATGTGGAGGTGGAAATTGTGGATGCAGAGGGCCGGACCATTAAGCACAGAGAGCTGGAATTGGAAGCGGTTTTGACAGGAACAGAGGCGGAAGGCGCGTTTATGGATGAAAAAGAGAAGGAGCATTGTGCCCGGCTGGCAGGCTTCGGCTCCGACGCGCCTGTAACGGAGGATAATTATACTGCAGGAAAATGCAAATCTTATCATGGCAGAGCGTTGGCAGTGGTGCGTTCCGGCTGTATTGCGGGAACAGCCCTTCTGAGAGTGACATCCCCCGGACTGCCCCAGGCCGAGGTGGAGATCCGGGTAGAATGACCGGCCAGGCAGTTCGTCCGGTAATGTGCGCTGTAACCGTAATGATATCGGATTCGTGATAGTTTCGGGCGGATTTTTGAAAGCGGCGCAGGCAAAAATCCGCTATACTGTCGGCAGAGCATTATGAAGGGCAGATATTTATGCATGCGCCCGCCGGCAGCGGGCAGACAGGAGTCAATATGGAAAAATACCAGAATGCGGCTCTTTCTCCACAGGAGAGGGCAGAGGATCTATTGGCAAAATTAAGTACGGAAGAGAAAATGGCCCAGGTGCAGTGCTGGCTGTGGGGACATGGGGACGGGGAAGAGATTCTGAAGCATGGGATCGGTCATGTGTCTACGTTGGAGATCAGGAACGTAAAGACTCTGGAGGAGGTGTCGGAGAACCTGATCCGGATCCAGAAGCAGGTCATGGCAAGCAGCGAGCACCACATTCCTGCCATTTTTCATATGGAAGGGCTGTGCGGCGCACTGATGCAGGAGGCTGTGAGCTTTCCCTCAGGTATCGGAAGGGCCTCATCCTGGGACCCAAAGCTGGAAGAGCAGATCGGCCGGATTGTGGGGCGGCAGGAGAGGGCGGTGGGGATCACCCAGACGCTGGCGCCTGTGCTGGATATTTCCAGGGACTCCAGGATGGGCAGACAGTGCGAAACCTACGGCGAGGATCCTGCTCTGGCGGCGGCCATGGGCAGCGCCTTTGTAAAAGGGGTGCAGGGGCGGTCTGCGGGAAGGCAGACGGATGCCTGCGCAAAGCATTTCCTTGGTTTTCACAATTCCCAGGGGGCCATTCACGGCGCCAATGTGGAAATGGGGGAAAGACAGCTTCAGGAGGTATACGGAAAGCCCTTCCAGGCGGCCATTGCGGAAAATGATCTTCGGGGCATAATGCCCTGCTACTGCTCCATCAACGGAAGGCCTGCCTCCGCCTCCGGGGGCCTTTTGACAGATCTGCTCCGAGAGGAGATGGGCTTTGACGGTGTGGTGATGGCTGACTACAGCGCCATTGCCAACGTTCACAGGGTACAGGGGATGTACGAGAGCGCCGAGGATGCGGGTCTGGCGTGCATGGAGGCAGGAATGGACATAGAGCTTCCCAATACCTATGGATTCAACCAGGAGCTGGGCAGACGATTTGAGGAGGGGCTGGCTGACAGGACAGTTCTGGACCGGGCCGTATACCGGGTTCTCTGCGCCAAGTTCCGCATGGGGCTTTTCGAGCATCCCTTTGCTCTGACAGGAGAGGAACTGCGGCGGGAGATCCATGAGGAAACGGATGAGGCTGTGACGTTAAAGAGCGCCAGAGAGTCCCTGGTTTTATTGAAAAATCAGAAGCATACGCTGCCTTTGGACAGGAAGGTAAAGAGAATCGCGTTGATCGGCTGCCACGGCAGGAACGCCCGCTTTTTCTTTGGGGGATATACCCATCTGTCCATGGTGGAAGCCATCCATGCGGCGGCAAATTCCCTGGCCGGCGTAGATGCGTCCAATACGCCCGGCTCTGTAAAAATGGTGACGGTGCCGGGAACTCAGATTCAGGATGACGAGACGGCGGAATTCGACGGGATTTTGAAGCAGCAAAAGCCTGACTGCACCAGCCTGCTTCAGGAGCTGACCGCAAGGATGCCGGAGACGGAAATTTCATATGCCTACGGCTATCCCAAAGCGGGAGAGGATACCTCTCATTTTGCGGAAGCCCTGGAGGCTGCCGCAAAGGCGGATATTCTGATTCTGACTCTGGGAGGCAAAAACGGATCGGGCTCCATTGCTTCCATGGGGGAAGGCGTGGACGGTACGGATATCAATCTGCCGCGATGCCAGGAACAGTTTATCCTGGAGGCGGCAAAGCTGGGAAAGCCCATGATCGGAGTACATATGGACGGAAGGCCTGTTTCCAGCGATATAGCGGATCAGTATCTGGATGCGGTTCTGGAGGCCTGGAACCCTTCCGAAAAAGGAGCGCAGGCCATCGTGGATGTGCTGCTGGGAGAGTATAATCCCGGCGGAAGGCTGCCACTGTCTGTGGCCAGAAGCGCCGGTCAGGCTCCGATCTATTACAATCATCCCAACGGCTCTGCCTGGCATCAGGGAGAAAGCATCGGCTTTCCGGAGTACGTGGATATGCCTCACACGCCGAGATATTTCTTTGGTTTCGGATTATCCTACACGGACTTTACCTATTCCAATCTGAAGATCAAGGCGGAGGGTGCGGATTCTAAGCTTCGGCGGGGGGACGAGGACAGAGTCTGCGTATTCCCCTATGGCAGAGTTTGTGTAAGCTTTACGGTCCAAAATACCGGAGACGCAGCCGGAGACGAGGTGGCTCAGCTGTACGTGAGAGACTGCCATGCCTCCATGACCAGGCCGGTTAAGGAGCTGGCAGGCTTTGGACGGATTCATCTGGAGCCCGGAGAGAGTAAACGGATCACCTTTACCATGAAGGCCAGCCAGATGGCTTTCCTGGATGAAAGGATGCGGTGGAAGACAGAAAAAGGAGATATGGAGATACAGGTGGGAAGCTCATCCGAGGATATCCGCCTTAAGGGTATGTACCGTGTTGCGGAGGACGGCTATGTAAAGTCTCCTGACCGGGGATTTTATGCGGATGTGGAGGCAGAAAAAGCAAGGTGGTTTCAACGCTCTTCGCTCCGCCCATCATCCCATGTCCCGGAGCCTGATGAAGGCCTGCGACCAGGTGGGGCTTTATGTGATGGATGAAGCCTTTGACTACTGGTACCGTCCTAAGGGAGGAAACCCCTATTGCGGCAGGTTCCCGGACTGCTTTCGTGAGGATACGGCGGCTATGGTGCAGGATGCGTATAATCATCCCTGCGTGGTGATCTATTCCATTGGAAACGAGATTCCGGAGGCGGGAAGCGTAAAAGGTGTCCGGGTGGGAAAGGAGATTGTGGATGTGATCCACAGCATCGACACCACCAGACCCACTACTCTCTGTCCCAGCGTGCACTGGCTTCGGGAGTACCTGGACGGGGTCCCTTATCTGACGGTGGACGAGGATCAGTGGATGGCGGAGAGCCCGGAAAACCGGGAGAAGGATTGGAAGCATTACATGAAGATTTTCATGGGTGCGGCGGCCAATATTCCGGAAAACGAAAAGGATATGCCGTATCCGCCCACCTATGTGCAGATGGATGAGGATGCCACTAAAAATCTGTATCCTTATCTGGATATTGCGGGATATAATTATTATGAAGACAAATATGATACACTGCATCAGCTGCACCCGGAGCGGGTTTTGCTGGGAACGGAGACCCGGGGAGAGAGGATCGCGGAAACCATGCGCTATGCAAGGAGCCATCCCTTCCTCATCGGCGACTTTATCTGGACTCTGCAGGAGCATCTGGGAGAGGCCAATTGCTGTAACATTTCTTATGGGGAAAAGGAGGAGCCTAAAAATAATCTTTCGGGAAAGGATTATCCCTGGCTGATCAATTATGGCGGCACCATTGACCTGATCGGCACCATTCTGCCATCCATCCACAGATATGAATTTGCCTGGAATGAAGATAAGCATGGCTTGTATCTGGCGTCCCAGCCGCCGGTGCACGATGGCCTTGCGCCGAATGTGTCAGGCTATCGGTGGACGGATACCGTGGAGGGCTGGACCTATGAGGGACGGGAAGGCGAACCCACCTGGGTGGATGCCTATACGGATGCGTCCCAGGTGGAGATTTTTGTAAATGGGGTCAGTGCAGGCAGAAGCGCCGTAAAGGATTATTTTGCCAAGGTGTCCTGTATTTATGAACCCGGCGAACTGATGGGAATAGGCTATGATCAGGACGGAAAGGAGCTGTACCGGACCGTGGTAAGAACCGCAGGAGCGGATACCCGGATCACTGCCAGACCGGACCGGACGACGCTGGAGGCCGGGGAGGAGGACTTCTGCTTCATTGATGTGACTGTCACGGATGCCGAAGAGACGCCGAAGCTACTGCCGGAGCGGGCAGTGCATGTGAAGGTGGAGGGAGCCGGTTCCCTTCAGGGCTTCGGAAGCGCTTATCACCTGAATGAGGAAAAATATAATCAGCCCTGCCACACCACTTACCTGGGCCGGCTATTGGCGGTAATCCGCAGCGGAAAGGAAGGCGGGGAGATTACGGTGACCTTTTCCGCCGAGGGGCTGGAGGACTGTGTGGTCAGGCTGAGGGCGGAAGCTGTGTAAACAGGAAACCTAAAAAGGCGGCGGAACGCTGTAAAACATAAAAGGAGACAGTCACATGAGCGAAAAAATGATCTATGATGCCAAAAAGGATCCCCGGTATTCGAAGCCCTATATCGATGCAGATGAGATGCGGGAGAGAAGTATGCCGGACGGAAGCAAAAAGCCCTTCCGTTATGTTCACGGAGGATTTGAGGGAACCAACGCCAAATTCGTGTTCTGCTTTCCCCGGAAGGAGGATTTTAAGGGGCGGTTTTATCAGTATCTTTGCCCCTTTCCCGGCCCTGACGAGGAAGTTGCTTCCCTGGCCAGAAGCGGAGAGGACGATACCATTGCATTCTGTTTGACTTACGGCGCATATTTTGTTGAGACCAATATGGAATCCGCCAGCGCCTTCGGCGGTCATCCCGATCCCCATAAAATCTGGCAGCCCAGCGCGGCGGCGGCTATAAAACCATTGCCTGCATCGAGAATACCAATGCCTGGGACGGAGCCTGTCCCTTTGTGATCGGCTCTCCCTATTCCCTGCCGAACACCATCACCCTCCATGTCCAGGGTATGAGGGCTCTCCGCCATGCCATGGGAAAAATCGTGGATGCCCTGGATGCGGGAGGCAGCGGCGATATGTATGAGGGGCTGACGGAGGACGAGGCCGGAATGCTTCGGGAAATCACTCTCATGGGCTTTCCGCCCCAGGCCTGGTTTATGGAGGCCGCAGGCCGCTGGGACGACGGCTCTCTGCCGGTGCTGATGCCCGGCATCCGCCAGCACGATCCGCAGTATTTTAAGGATTTCTGGGAGAAGCCCGGTTATCTGGGCACAGAGCCGGGCAGCAATGCCCTTCGGGACAGACTGCAGTTTAAAACGAAGGTGGTGGGTGTTCATCTGCCGGGGGAAGCGGCGGCAGAACAGTCACAGGACAGTAGTGCGGAAACATACACCAACGGCGTGGACACCGCCTGGAAGAAGGCACTGGTGGACGGGGGCGGCGCCTGGATCGAGGTGGAGCAGGTTCCTCGGGGAGAGGATCTGTACTTAAAGGGCGTGAATATCGGCTTTGAGACCGGGGCGGCAGCAGGAAAAAATATGCTGCTGGGGGATATTAAGGGCAACGGTATCACCATCGGCATGTGCTATGGCATGGATGATATGGAAACCGTTTTGAAATCCATTGCACCGGGAGATGTTCTGACCCTGGACAACTCCGATTACATAGCGGTTCAGTCCTATTACCGTCACCAGGTGCCGCCGGATCCCTCCTTCCATGCCTGGGACCAGTTCCGGAAGGAAGACGGGACGCCTGCCATTCCTCAGAGGGATAACATTATGGGGCCGGGATTCTGCGGCACCGGCACCGTCCAGGAGGGTACCATTCAGGGGAAGGTGATTTTGACCCAGTCTCTGATGGACGAATCCACCTGTCCCTGGTGCGGCGACTGGTATCGAAGCGCTGTGCGCAGGGCAAAGGGCAACGAGGATGACTTCCGGATTTATTATTATGAAAGATGCCTTCACGGAGATGTGTCCACCCTGGACACGGATATGATTGTCAATTACCTGGGAGGCTTAAAGCAGGCGCTGCTGGATATCAGCGACTGGGTGGAGCGGGGGATTGAGCCCCGGCAGTCCTCTGTCTATGAAATGGAGGGCGGGTGCGTTCACATTGCAGAGAGCGCCAAAGAGAGAAAGGGGATCCAGCCGGTGGTGAGCCTTTCCGCCAACGGCTCCTCCTGTGCGCATGTAAGAGTGGGAGAGACTGTGACCCTTGCCGCCGTGGCGGAGGTGCCGGAGGGAGCGGGAGCGGTGACCGAGCTGCAGTTTTCTTTCTCGGACCCCATGTTCGGTACCCATGCAAAGCCGGACAGGGGAGGCGACTATAATGACTTTATGGCTCAGGGACGTTCTGAAAGAGTAGTGGGCCGGCTGAAAACCTATGTGACGGAGGAAGGACTCAACGCCGGCACTGCCACGGTGAGCACAAGCTATGACAGACCGGGCACCTATTTTGCCACAGCCTTTGTGAAAAGTCAGAGAAACGGTGAGCAGGATCAGATATTTACCCAAGTGAAGAACCTTGCCAGGGCAAGGATTGTTGTGGAATAATATAAGCTGATGCGAAAAAACAGCGGGCCGGAACCGGGAAGGATTCCGGCCCGTTATTTATTTCAAACAGGTCGGATTTACCATAGTTCCAATCGGATTTCATAGTTTTTTTATAATTTTAACTTTGTATAATAAAGCTATAAGGTAACATATGAAGACTGATTTGAAGGAGGTAAATTATGAAAGGGTTTAAGAAATGGGCTTTGGCAGCGGCGGCAGGTCTGACAGCGCTTTTCCTCACCGGCTGCGGAGGAGGAAACAGCGTGTCGGCGGAGCACACCTACAGTATCTGGCTCTACAGTGCGCAGGATGCGTCCTTCTACACGGATTATGTGGAGAATCCCACCGTCCAGTACCTGCTCAGTAAGACCTGGGGGGAAAACGAGGATACCATCGCGCTGGAGTTTCAGGTTCCTCCTGCGGGCAGCCAGCAGAATAATTACGAGACCATGATTGCCACAGGAGACTTCCCTACCCTGATGCAGAACTCCGTGGCGGATGCCCCTCCCAGGATGCTGGAATCGGAGATGATTCTGGATATTACGGAGCTGGTGGAGCAATATATGCCCAATTACTATAATCTGCTGCAGACCAATGAGGCATTGCGGGCTTGCCATTGAAAATCCTCATTTGTGGCAGGGAAGGGAGGACCCATATCTGTCTGGAGGAGCCCGCCCAGATGAAGGCTATTATCGGCAGGGAGTATGCTCCTGCCAAGAATCAGGTGATTAAGAAAGGTATGGAGTACAAGAGATAAAACCCGGGCGTAGCACAAACATAGTCTCAATAACTACGTAAAGAAAGATTTTAAACCATAAAAAGCGATAAAAAAAGACAAAACACATTGATATTTTTCACAAAAGATGGTACGCTATACCTGTAACGGATTATATCAGTACAGTGCTTTCGCGGTCCGGTCAGACGGGCCGGGACAAGGCATTGAAGAATCAGGTAAGGGATATGGGATTATGAAGGAAACATTTCATATTATCAGTGACGGCTCCTGTGATCTTCCCACCGGGCTGGTGCAGGAAAAGAATATCACGGTGGTACCGTTTTATGTGTCTTTTGACGATGAGAAATATCTGAAGGAAAACGTGGAGATAGGGATCAGGGATTTTTACCAGCAGATGGTGGATCGAAAGGGGGTATATCCCAAGTCTTCCATGCCGTCGGCACAGGATTATATGGAAGTATTTCTTCCCTGTGCCAGAGAGGGAATACCGGTGCTCTGTATCTGCATTACCGCCAAATTCAGCGGTTCTCTGCAATCTGCCGTGAATGCCCGGTCTCTGGTGCTGGAGGACTATCCGGAGGCTGAGATCCGGGTCATCGACAGTACCGTGGACACGGTGCTTCAGGGACTTTATGTGCTGGAAGCCGTAAAGCTTCGCGACAGCGGTGCAAGCTGTGAGGCTGCCGCCGCCCGCCTGACACAGATCGGAAGTACCGGCAGAATCTTTTTTACGGTGGGAGACATGGAATATCTGCAGCATGGCGGACGCATCGGCAAGGTGGCCGCCGTGGCGGGAAGCGTTTTGGGGATCCGCCCTGTGATCACTCTGGAGCAGGGAGAAATCTTTCCCTCAGGAATCGGCAGGGGGCGGAAGCGGACCTCGGAAAAGGCCCTGGAGCTTTTGGTGAAATATATTCAGGAGAGCAGGAAGGGAATTGAGAATTTCAGCATTACGGTGGGCTTCGGCTATGACCGTGAGGAGGCGGAGGCCTTCCGGGATCACGCCCTGGAGATTCTGCGAAGCAAAGGTCATGCCATAGAGGAGATTCCCATTTATCAGATCGGGGCTACCATCGGTGTGCATACGGGGCCGTATCCTCTGGGCTTCGGCATTATAGAGAAGGCTTTGAAGTAAAGAAGACGCTGAAATGACGAAGAGCTGTCAGGGCAGTAATGCCTCTGACAGCTCTTTGATATTGGAGAAGGCGAAGCTGGCAGGGAAGGGTGTATCCTTCATATCTTCCGGCTTTGCCTCTCCGGTGAAGACCACGCAGGTGTCCACTTCTGCGTTGATGCCGCAGGCAATGTCGGTATAGAGCCTGTCCCCTACCACCAGCGTTTCTTCCCGGCGAAATCCGGACAATTCCAGACACAGATCCACCACCTGGCGGCTGGGCTTGCCCAGATAGACAGGTTCCTTTCCCGCAGCAGCTGTGATCATGCGGCAGATGGCTCCGCAGTCGGGCACAAAGCCGAAGTCCACGGGACAGCACAGATCGGGATTGGTGGCATAGAAGGGAGCATCGGTGGTCTGCAGGACCCGGGAGATCCGGATCAGCTTTTCGTAGGTCAGCTCACTGTCATAAGCCGCCACCACACAGTCCACTTCTTCTGCTTCCTCCGTGACCTTCAGGCCGGCGTTTTGCAGCTGCGCCAGAAAGGACCGGGTCCCCAGAACAAAAATCTTTTTATTGCGGAACTCTTCCAGAAGAAAGCGGAGAGTCATATAGCCGGAGGTAATAAACTGATCCTCCGAAGTCTCCAGCCCGAAGGCGCTGCGGAATTTTTCTACGTAATCCAGTCCGCTTTTGGTGGAATTGTTTGTGATGTAATAAGCTTTTCCGCCGATGCACTCAATGTGTTTTAACAAATCGGCACTGCCCTGGTAGAGGGTGTCTCCCACCGCCAGGGTGCCGTCGATGTCAAATAAAAATAATTTTTTCTTTTTCAGACGTTCCGTATTCTGCGATATCTTCGTGTTCTGCATTTTTCCTCCATGCAGGGGCTGCGTTTACTGGGGCTGGGTAAACCGTAAGCTGTCAATGATTGTCTGGTATAGGGTGTCCGCATCGCTTTCGAAGGATTCATGGATGTAAAAATCCAACTCTACAAAATGGTCCTCCCTCTGGATGATAATGTACCGATTGCGGAAGACGGAGCCGTTATCATTCGTGGTGCTTCCAAAGCAGTCCAGTGCCGGAGCGCCGTCCACGGTGGTGGTTTGGGTCTGGTAGCCCTCCTGTGTCTCCATATACTCTGCCATGTCTGCTAAGTAGCTATCCGGATTTTCCATGGAATATACGTCCATATAGAGAGTGGACATATCCCAGATGTTATCCCCGTCATAGGGAGAGGTGAAGCAGAACGGATCGTCCTCAGAGTCCTGGCTGAACTCCCAGATGTAGGGAAGGGAGAAGCTCAAGCCCAGAGCGTCCATGTTGTATGTGAGCATTGCGGGAAGGGGTATTTCGGGTTCCGTATTCAGAGCGGATTCCAGTTCCTCCTGGGTAATGGATATGTTGCATTCCGCTTCCGTGTCCGCTAGGATTTTTTCGGCCAGCAGGCGTGTCACAGGCGCCAGCACGGAAAAGTGATCGTGTCCTTCCAGAATATAGCAATTGATATTGTTATTTTCCGAGGCGTTCTGTATATTCCGGAGATTGTCGGAATTACCGTCGCTGCCCTCGATAAGGAAGGTGGGATTTTTCACGTCCTTCAGCCAGTAGATGGGGGAGCGCATAACATACTCTTCATCCTTGCTGGTGTCAAAGGTAAACTGGGAGTTATTGTGATACTTGATTTCATCCACTGCGCCGAAGCAGAAAACTGCCCGGAACATATCGGAGTATTCCGCCGCCAGTAAAGCCCGGGTGCCGCCGGTGCTGTGGCCTCCCAGGTAAATCCTGTCCGGATCCACATAGGGCAGGGAAGCAGCGTATTCACAGGCGGATATGATATCGTCCACCTCTCCGAAAAGAGTTTCATAATATCCGGGATTGCCGTTGCCGCCCCGGAAGGAAGGGTACATGGTCAAAATGCCCTCCTGCCAGAAGGCGGAGCCTGTCTGGTCATTGTCCCATTCAGGATAGCACCAGGGGAAATCGTCGATGCCATTGCCCCAGCCGCCTACCACCCAGATAATGATAGGGTGCTTTTCGCCGTCACCGGGATCTGCAGACACATAGGCGGCCATATCGCCTATTTTGGAAGGATAAGCCACCAGCTCAAAGCCGTCGGCCGGTGCAGGCACAGAGTAGCTGTCGTTTTCTTCCCGGGCCAGAGTGGTCTGGAAGGCATCATGGGCCTGGGCAAAGCTCTGGGAGGTGAGATCCCCGTAGCTGTAGTTTTCAGAAGAGCTGCCCCGGGAGTCATCCTGGTCTGTCCCGGAGGGGGACTGGGCCAGAGGCTTACCGCCCTGAGATCCCGTCTGCCGGGAGCCCGAATCCGATTCTCCTGTCCCGGAGGAGCAGGAGACAGAAAGCAGAGACATGGCTGTCAGTGCAAGTGCCAGAATTTTTTTCGTGTTTTGGAGTTTCATGCTTCGTTCATTCCTTTCATATATCTTCGGAGGCTTCTACGCAAGGCGCCGAAGCCTCCACCCTGCGTAGAGAATCTTAACATGAAAATCGGGAAATATCAATGTTACTCTTCACAAGAAGGAAAGAGTGGGATTCCGCCGTAGCCGACATTGTGGAAAAATCCAAAAGTTTAGTTTTTTCCACGATGCTTTTTTGCTTTTTAAAGCTTTTTTAGGGTAGGATATTACCTGGCAGGGTGGTTTTCCTGTGCGTTTTTTGAAGGCTCTGTAATGGAACAATGAAGATTGTGCCGCGCTAATTTTCCGCAATAAAATACAACATAGAAAAGTTTTGCGATTTGTAACCGCAAAACCAATTGACTTTTTGTAAATTTTGCGATATACTACTTTACAGATGGAGGTGGTCATCATGATTTACAGACCTATGTATGTGGATAAGATAATGGCTTATGTAGACACTCCCTTTGTAAAGGTACTGACCGGAGTTCGCCGTTGCGGAAAGTCTACGATATTCAAAATGATTATGGAAAAGCTGCAAACGGAGTGGAATATTCCCGCAGACCGTATTGTAAGCTGCCGCTATGATTCGATGGAATACGAGGATATGACGGCAAAGCAGATGTATGCTCACCTGAAAGAGCGGCTTTCACCTGACGGAAAAACCTATCTGTTTCTTGATGAGATTCAGGAAATCAAGGGATGGGAAAAGGTTGTAAACTCTTTGGTTTCAGATTTTGATGTGGACTTGTATGTGACGGGTTCGAATTCCCGTATGATGTCCTCAGAAATTTCCACTTACTTGACCGGAAGATATATTGCTTTCCGTATCTTTACCCTGTCCTTTTCGGAATATCTGATGTTTAAGGAAAAATACGATACAGTTGGCAATCCGAGAACGGAACTTGCAGATTATGTTCGGTTGGGCGGTTTCCCCGCAACGCATTTGCAAAAGTATTCGCAGGACGAGATTTACACGATTGTCCGTGATATTTATAACTCAACTATTTTCTCCGACATTGTGAAACGGAATCAAGTCAGGAAAATAGACCAGTTGGAGCGGGTAGTCAAATACACTTTCCAAAATGTCGGCAACACATTTTCCGCAAAGTCGATTTCGGATTACCTGAAATCGGAGCGCAGGACATTGGATAACGAGACAGTGTATAGCTATCTCGAAAAACTGGAAAAAGCGTATTTGCTCCATCGCTGTTCACGGTACGATTTGCAGGGTAAAGAAATTCTGAAAACGCAGGAGAAGTTTTATCTTGCAGATAACGCTCTGCGGTATAGCGTTCTCGGCTATAATGCCGACAGCGTTGCCGCAAGCCTTGAAAACATTGTGTACTTGGAGCTTTGCCGCAGGGGATACACCGTTCATATCGGCAAAACAAATGACGGAGAAATCGACTTTGTAGCAACGAGACAAAATGAAAAGATTTATGTTCAGGTTACGCAGGAGATAAACTTCGAAAAGACCGAAAAACGGGAATACAACCGTTTGCTTGAAATACACGATAATTATCCCAAATATGTACTCGGGGCAGATGAATTTGCAGGCGGAAACTATGAGGGCATTAAGACAATGCATATAGCGGATTTCCTGCTCAGCTCTGAATATTAAAATCAAAGATATAGAAACGCCCGCTTGTTAGATCAGGCGGGCGTTTTCTCTTAGAAAGGAACACAAAATGAAAAAGACAATATGTATCATTCTGATTGCGGCGTTTGCTGCCATGTTTGGCACAAGCGCCTATTTTATTTTCGATCATTACAGACAGGAAGAACAGCAGGCAGAGCTTTATGACAGCCTTGCCGATATGACAAACCACTCGTTCTTCCGGCAAGAAAACAATTAAGACCGTCGTTTTGCTCGGCTCTGTGTTCGGGATATTCTTTTCCGGCGCGGACAGGGGAACGGATAACGGGGAAAACTGTCTCAGGCAGTGGTATAAAGAGTAGAGAAAAGACAGTGCCGAAAGCCGGTCCTGCTGACGGTACAAAATCTGTAAAAGGACAGCAGCCAAAGTTACGGGGAATCAAAAGAACAGGGCAGCGGCAGTAGCATCCGGTGTGACAGACTAAAGATGCAGAGATACATATGCAGGTTTTATAAAACCTGAATCCGTGAACGCAGCCAAAAATATTATAGGAACCGGGATTAATTTATCAAAATATCCGAATTCCCATTTACAACAGGATGAAATGCCCCCTGATTTCCTGTATTATGTGAAACAAGTTAGCGCTAACTCTGGTTTTTCGGCAAAGTGGCGTACCTTAACAGGGGCATTTGGGGAATGCCCCACTCAGTGCAGGATTTTATAAAGGGAAACGTCTCTTAGGTAGCCTTATGGAACCTTTCCCACAGCCGGGCAACCGCATTCCGCCAGGGGTTGCTTCGGCCGAGGTCGACTCCTGTTTTCCTTGCATGCTTTGTTACAACCGCTGGGGTCATGATGATGTGCTCCAGTACTGTGCGCAGCCTGCGGCGTTTCACCGGCCTTTTCATGGGGATGTCTTCCATTTTTAATGATGCCTGCCCGATCATCCGTAGCATGTTATAGGCAAGCTGGATGAGTTCCAGTATGAGCTCGTTCGTCCTGAATTTCCCGGATGGGAACTGCTCAGCACCGAGGTCTGTTTTGATCTCGCTGTGGTACTGCTCCATCTCCCCGTGTTTGTGGTAAAGCTTAATGATGTCTTCATCCCGGAAGTCAACGTTGACGAAGTACATGTCGCATTCTACCTTGGGAAAGACGTAATACTGCCCATCGTGGTCGCAGGCGCACTCTGTTATGTCGTAAATTGTCCGTATGCCCACGGTTTTCTGCTTCTGCCCTGACTTGGATGTGCTGTCCGGAATATAATAGGAAATATCCCCGAACGTCTGTCCGATGTATTCTTTTTTCCCTTTGCGCGGCTCCTGGATGTTCGTGCATACATCCCGGATTTTGTCCAGCCATTCCTGCGGCTTCTCTTTTCGGAGGTTGCGCTTGATAATGAAATGTACGTTGTCGCCCTGCAGGCATTCTTCCATAAACAGCCCGATATTGTCGGCGGAATCATTGCCGGAATCCAGGCGGAACAGGAGAGGTCGGCCTGTGACCAGCCGGGCAAGCCGGAGTACCTCGGTGAGGAAAGCTGGCGTGTCTTTCTGGCAGTGCTGCTTCCCTTCCCGCAGCTCGCAGGCAAGCAGGTATCCTTCCGTCCCGATATATGCAAAGATCGGGGCATACCCGTCCTTGCATTTGTAGGTTCTGGAAACGCCCTCCTTGCTGCATTTTTCATCAATGAAAGGACTGACATCAATATCAACAGGGACATACCCGTTTGCAAGGGCGGAAGGCTCAATGCCATATTCCTTGAAAAGGCTCACGTTTGCCATCCGCAGGGTGTCCCGCAGGCTGTCGCCTATTTCATCCATCCGCTGGCGCATGGTTGCTTCTGACGGAAGGTGCTTCATATGGAACGTATTGCAGAAGTACTCCGGGTCATCATCTGTCTTGTGTATGGCCCCAAAATCCGCGTTGCCGCAGAGGATTCCTATCAGCATAGATTTCAGGATGTCACTGTTCGAGTATTCTTTGGACGGCGGCGTGTGCCTGTCCACTTTGCGGTCGAAATCAATGGCGGAAAGCATCTGTCCGGGAATAAGCAGACCGCCATACGGTGTTACCCGGCTGCTGCTGAACGAGAAACTGAGTTTGGTAATTGCGTAATTTATATGTTCTTTCATGCTCATATGGTTGTCCTCCGTAGAATTACTTTACATGGTCAGCATACCACATATAAGCACAGAAGTCTCCATATATTCATCTAATCGGTGAATATATTTCAAAGCTTTTTTGTTCACCTTTTGGTGAAAAACGTTTTTCAGGAAATGGCATTGAAAATACAGTATTTATGCGGATTTGATAGCTATGTTAGATATTAGGTTCACGGATTCAGGTACTCGATATAATGCTGTAAAAGGGCCGACAAACGACCCTTTTACTGATTGTGCTTCCAGTTTGCACCATTTTTCAGTCCTTACTACCAAAAACAGGTAACATGAAAATCGGGAAATTTCAAGTTACTTTTCACGGGTAGGGGCCGCGAGGTGTTTTTGTGCGCTGTTTGCACAAAAAACCGAGACAGCACGCGCCAAAATGAGCATTTTTTGCTCATTTTGTGTGCATCCTGTTGCTTTGAACGGCGAAGCCGTGAAAAGTAACAATTTCAATATTCAGAAGGGACTGAGTCTCTGACTCATTCTTGCAAAATCAGGTCAAATATGCTACACTGATTTCAAAATCTGAAAAAACAAATGTGGGGGAGACGATATGGGATTTTTAAGCAGACTCTTTAAGGGAGATACGCAAGAGCATGCGCAAAATCAGAATAAGACCTCTGGCAGTTCACCCTGGCCTGAGCATCTGAAGGGTACAGACCGCGACCCGGACGAGGAGCCCTGTTGGTATGCGGAACGCATTCTCAGGAATCGGCTGGAAAGAATATTCTCGGAGGAATGGAGCGGCTATGAGGTGCGCAGGGACATTCCCGCCGCACAGCTGGGCGCGCCGGCAAAAAGCCACGACTACAGCTACGGCCTGTACCTGCAGGGTCAGCCCAAGGCCATGATCATGGTGCTGGAGGACAAGGACGACTATCGGCGCAAAAGCGTAGTATCCTCCCACAGGGCCTGTGAAAGCAAGGGAATTTTCTGCATGAATCTGCTGCCCCATATGCCAAACCGCCGTTCTTATATTTCCAAACGTCTGAAAGAAAACGTGGGATAGTCCGGCACATAAAAACTTTATTACGCAAAAAAGAAAGAGAAATGCAGTGAACGCTGCGCCCGCGGGGGATAAAGCATGTTCCGCCACCATTCGGCGTTTTGCGGGCAACGGGAATATGTTCAGTCCGGTGGCAGTTAGCACGGCTTAACTGCTTCAAAGCCGTTTCTCTTTCTTTTTTTATTCCCGCGAGCAATGAGCCAAGCGGCCGTGCCTGCACGGACAGTTGGCGAATGCCGCGAGGGTCAAATACCCCGCCCCTTGGGGCGCTTCAAGCTTGATATCCCGTTGCTTGCAGCGGGGTCTTTGATTGCTTCCGGAGTCAGCAGACGAAAAGGATAACACATGACCATTTTGGAAAAAGCCTCCTGCCGTGAAAGCTGGCAGGCATTCTTAAATTATAAGCTGGAGCGGCAGCACCTGGACGCCGGACAGGAGCGGGAGCTGCGCGACTTTATGGAGCGCGGCGCATATCTGCCCCTGTGTCAGGCCTGGGCCCGGGGCGAATTCCCCGCCCAGTACCCCACAAAGCGCGTAATCAATAAACAGGGAACGAAAAAGAAGCGAATCGTCTATTCCTTTACCGGAGATGAGGGTATTTTTTTGAAATTCATTGCCTTTCAGCTCTTTGACTTCGATGATTATTTTTGCGATAACTGTTATGCGTTCCGCCGTGGTTTCGGGGTAAAGGACGCTCTCCGCCGCATCCGACAGCAGGCCGGAATTGGCGGAATGTACTGCCTGAAGGTGGATATCAGCAACTATTTTAATTCCATTTGTGTGGAGAAGCTGCTGGAAAAGCTGGCCTTTGTCCGGGAGCAGGATGAAAAAGCCTACGAGGTGTTTGAAAGGATTCTGTCCAGGGAGCAGGTGTGGGAAAACGGAAGGCTCGTGCAGGACCGCCACGGCGCCATGGCCGGCACTCCTGTCTCTCCCTTTTTTGCCAATGTGTACCTGCGGGATATGGATGCCCATTTTCAAGGTCAGGGCATACTATACTTTCGCTACTCCGACGATATATTGATTTTTGCGGACACGGAGTCCCTTCTGAGCCTGTATCAGACACAGCTGTACCGTATGCTGGACGAGCTTTCGCTTTCCGTCAATCCGGAAAAGCTTCATGTTTCCCGGCCCGGACAGCCCTGGGAATTTCTGGGTTTCGGTTATCGGAACGGTGAAATCGGTCTGTCGGAAATGACCGTCAAAAAAACCAAGGCCAAGATCCGGCGGAAAACGGAGACCCTGCGCCGCTGGCAGAGAAAAAAGGGACTATCCGGCGATAAAGCGGCCATCGGCCTGATCCGCGCCATGAATCAGAAATTTTACGGAGCAAGGAAGCCGTCAGAGGAATTTCAGGAGGTCAGCGCCTTTACCTGGAGCCGATGGTTTCTCCCGAACCTTACCGTGGATACGGACCTGAAGGAGATCGACACCTATTTTCAGGAATACATCCGTTATGCGGTGACAGGGCGGCATTACAAAGGAAATTACCGCATCCGGTATGAACAGCTAAAGGCCTGGGGCTACCGCAGCCTGGTCCATGAATTTTATTCCCGCGAGCAGTGAGGAAAATAGCCATGCCTGCATGGGTATTTGACGAATGCCGCGAGGGTCAATACCCCGCCCCTTGGGGCGTTTCAATTTCCATGCCCCGCTGCTTGCGGCGGGGTGATTGACTATGAACAAAAACTGAAAAGAGGTGCAGCATGGCAAGAACCGTTTGAATCGGAATACAGGAGTTCGGTAAAATAATTGACCTTGATCCCCCCCCGCCGATTCGGCAAGACTCTGACCATGAGTATGGTAGAACAGTTCTATACGATACGTCCATGCAGGAGGCTTATGCAAATAGCTGCTGGAAGGAATTGGCAGAATAAAGGTTTTAATCGGCCAGGGATAATGCTCGCTTCACGCCATGTGACCAGCCTTGACAATAGGAGAGATAGCATAGTAGACTTGGATAAAAGAAGTCATGGAAGGCTGGAGTAAAACGGGAAGAGGAATGGGCAATGTCAGGAGATGTGCAGAAAAACGGGGCGGCGCGTCTGCCCCGGACATTTTTTTCCAGAGACGGTATCACGGTGGCCAGAGAGCTTTTGGGCAAGATTCTGGTACATGAGACGGAGGCCGGGGCGGTCCGGGGAATCATCACCGAGGTGGAAAGCTATATGGGAGAGCAGGACAAGGGGTCTCATACCTACGGCGGAAAGCGCACGGAGCGCACGGAACCCATGTATCATGCGGGAGGCACCTCCTATGTGTATCTGATCTACGGAATGTACAGCTGTATGAATATTGCGGCAATGAGGGAGGGGATTCCCCAGGCCGTGCTGCTGCGCAGTGTGGTTCCTGCAGACCGGGAGTCGGAAGAAGTGATGACTGCGCTCAGGCTGGCGGAGATGAACCGGCGCAGAATGAAGAGCGGGAAGGAGCCGTATCCTGCGGACAAGTGTCCTGCTTCCCTGAAAGGACATCTGGCGGACGGACCGGGAAGGCTCTGCATTGCCATGGGTATTACCCGAGCGGATAATGATGTGGACATGACAAAGAGCGGAAGCTTTTACGTGACGGAGGGAATCCCTGTGGAATCCGGGCAGATTCGGGCAGGGAAGCGGATCGGCATCGACTATGCAGAGGAAGCCGCGGACTATTTGTGGAGATTTTACTTATGAGTCTGAAATTTATCTTTGGCCCCTCGGGGGCGGGAAAAAGCAGGTATTTATATGAAGAGATCACCCGCAGGGCCGCTCAGGAGCCCCGGCGGAATTTCCTGATCATTGTGCCGGACCAGTTTACCATGGAGACCCAGAAGGATCTGGTGCTGTTAAATGACAGAGGCGGGATTCTGAATATTGATGTGTTGAGCTTCGGACGCCTCAGCCATCGCATTCTGGAGGAGGTGGGGGACGAAGAAATTCCGGTGCTGGACGACACGGGAAAGAGTCTGGTGCTGCAGAAGGTGGCGGCAGGTCTGAAGGATGATCTGCCTGCACTGGGAAGCTTCCTTCACAGACAGGGCTATATCCATGAGGTGAAAAGCGCCATTTCCGAATTTATGCAGTACGGTATCAGCACGGAGGACGTGGCGCTGCTGGCAGATTACGCGAAAAAGCGGGGAGCTTTGGTACAGAAGCTGAAGGACCTGCAGGTACTCTACAGGGGCTTTCAGGAATATATAGAAGGGAATTTTATCACTACGGAGGAAAAGCTGGATGTGCTTTGTCGTTCCCTGCACAAATCCAGGCTGCTGCCGGGAAGCGTGGTGGCCTTCGACGGGTTTACGGGCTTTACTCCCATCCAAAACCGGGTGATCTGTGAGCTGATGCGGTGCAGCGGACAGGTGATTATGGCTCTCACGCTGGGGGCGGGGGAGGATCCCTATCGGGTGGATGGAGAGCAGCAGCTTTTTCATCTGACAAAAAAGACGGTGGCATCCCTTGACAGACTGGCGGAGGAGGCAGGGGTGGAAAGAGATCAGGATATATTTCTGCAAAATGACAGGGATCGTTTTCAGGAGGCGCCGGCCCTGCGGCATTTGGAGCAGAATCTGTTTCGGTACGCCTGCCGGCCTTTTACGGAAGAACAGCAGCAGATCCGGCTTTTTGAAACCACAACGCCCCGGGAGGAGGTTCATCAGACCGGTCTTTTGATCCGGGAGCTGATCCGCAGGGAAGGACTGGCCTACCGGGATATGGCTTTGATCATGGGAGATCTGGAGGGCTACGCCCCCTATGTGGAGACCGAATTTTCCCGGATGGAGATTCCCTGCTATATTGACAGGACCAGGGCCATTGTGCTGAACCCTATGATCGAATATATCAAAAGCGCGCTGGAAATGTTTCTGAAGGATTTTTCCTATGAATCCGTATTTCATTATCTTCGCAGCGGACTTGCGGGCATGAAGCCGGAGGAGGTGGACGTGCTGGAAAATTACTGTATCGCTGTGGGAATGAAGGGCTATCGTCGGTACAGCCGCCTGTTCACTCACAAGACGGCCCGGATGAAGGAGGGGGAGGAGGCTCTTGCGGAGGTGAACTGTCTCCGGGAGCGGCTGATGGAGCAGGTGGAGATGCTTCATATGCAGGAGCAGGAGCCGGTAAAGAGCTATGTAAACAAGCTTTATGATTTCCTGGTGCAGAATCATGTGCAGGATCAGCTGGCGTCCTGTCAGGCATTGTTTGAGCGGCAGGGTCAGCCCGCAAGGGCCCGGGAATATGCCCAGATCTACCGCCTTGTGATGGAATTGCTGGATCAAATTTATCAGCTTCTGGGGGACGAAACCATCACGCTTCGGGAGTTTGCGGATATTCTGGAGGCAGGCTTCGGGGAGATCCAGGTGGGGACCATCCCTCAGAACGTGGACCGTGTGGTGGTGGGAGACATGGAGCGTACCCGCCTGAAGCAGGTGAAGGTTTTGTTTTTCCTGGGAGTGAACGACGGAAATATTCCCAAGAATGCCTCCAAGGGAGGTATTATCTCCGACATGGACAGGGAATTCCTGCGCCAGTCCAAGCTGGAGCTGGCACCCAGCCCCAGGCAGAAGATGTATATACAGCGGCTGTATTTGTATTTGAATATGACAAAGCCCTCCCGACAGCTGTATCTGTCCTGGTCCAAGACGGGAAGCGGCGGAAAATCCCTGAGGCCCGCTTATCTGGTGGAAACCGTGAGAAAGCTGTTTCCGGGGATCCAGGTGGATTTTCCGGAGCAAAGGAGCGCCTTGGAGGGAATTGTCACCAGGCGGGAGGGAATGGGATATCTGGCCAGGGAGCTTAGAGAGTATGCATCAGGCCCTCTGGAGCCGGAGAGAGTAAAGGAGCTTTATACCATTTACAGCGCTTATGGAGAAAGTCAGCTTCAGGGGAAGAGAGACTTTTTGACGGAGGCGGCCTTTAAGCGGTATAAGGACGGCGCACTGTCAAAGGCGGTGGCCCGGGCGCTTTATGGAAAATATCTGGAATGCAGTGTCACTCGGCTGGAAACCTATGCGGCCTGTGCCTACCGGCATTTTCTTCAGTACGGTCTCACCCTGCAGGAGCGGCAGGATTTTTCCTTTGAGACTGTGGACATGGGAAATGTGTACCATGGCGTCCTGGAGCAGTTTGCCCGTAAACTGGAGGAAGAGCACTACACCTGGTTTGACTTTCCCCGGGAATTTGGGGAGCGGGCGGTAAAGGAGGCTCTGGAGTCCTGTGCCGCCGCCTATGGGGACACGGTGCTCTACAGCACTGCACGGAATGAATATGCCATCACCCGGATGGGCAGGATTTTGACCCGGACGGTGATGACTTTGCAGAAACAGCTTCGCAAAGGAAGCTTCAGACCGGATGCTTACGAGCTTTCCTTCCGGTTTGCGGACGATTTGAAAAGCATTCGCGTGACGTTGTCCGATCAGGAGAAGATGCGGCTGCAGGGGCGCATTGACAGGATCGATGTGACGGAGGATGACACCTGCGTCTATGTGAAGGTCATCGATTATAAATCCGGCCAGAAGCACTTCGATCTGGCGGCAGTGTACTATGGGCTTCAGCTTCAGCTGGTGCTGTATATGAACGCGGCGCTGGAGCTGGAGGCGGGAAGGCATCCGGGAAAGGAGGCGGTTCCGGCGGCATTGCTTTATTATCATGTGGAGGATCCGTCGGTGGAAACGCCTGTGGAGCTGACGGATGAGGAGATTCAGGAGGAGCTGTCCAGGCAGCTGCGCATGCAGGGAGTGGTGAACAGCGATGCCGGAATCGTGGAGCGTCTGGACGGCGAGATGGAGACCCGGTCAGATGTGATTCCGGTGGAGCGGAAAAAGGACGGTACCTTTTCCGCCCGTTCTTCCGTTTTAACCCGTCAGGAGCTTCAGCTGGTGTCTGATCATGTGAACCGTAGGATCGCCGGAATCGGCAGGGAAATTCTGGACGGAAGGATTTCTCTGGATCCGTACAAAAAGGGCAGCGAGGAGGCCTGCACCTGGTGTGCATTTAAGAGGGTATGCGGATTTGAACCTGCCATGCCCGGCTTAAGCATGCGAAAGCTGGAGGAGCTTGACCAGAAGGAAATCCTGGAGAGAATGTCGGAGGGCGCGCCGGCGACAGACATTGGATGAGGCGCGGTGCCTGACATCGGATGAAGTGCAGTGATAGACGTCGGATGAAGTGCGGCGTCTGACATCGGATGAAGTGCAGGCGGCAGACAGGAGATAAAATGTGGATAACAGATGGGAGTATTTGAAAGTATGGCCATATCATTCACACCGGAACAGCAAAGAGTCATTGAATTACATCATTGTAACATTCTGGTTTCCGCGGCAGCGGGCAGCGGCAAGACAGCGGTGCTGGTGGAGAGGATCATACAGATGGTCTGTGACGGGGAACATCCCGTGGATGTGGATCGTCTTCTGATCGTTACCTTTACCAACGCAGCGGCGGCGGAAATGCGGGAGCGGATCGCCGCAGGGATTGCCGCCAGGCTTGCACAGAATCCGGAGTCAGAGCATATTCAGAGACAGGCTACGCTGCTGCACAATGCGCAGATCACTACCATCGACAGCTTTTGTCTTTTTCTGCTGCGGAATCATTTTAATGAGATTGGTCTGGATCCGGCCTTTCGGATCGCCGACGATGGAGAAATCCGGCTGATGCAGCAGGAGGTGCTGGCAGAGCTGATGGAGGACGGATACCGGGAGGGCGGCGAGGCCTTCCGGTATTGCGTGGAATATTTCTGCCCCGGAGGAAAGGAAAGAACCCTGGAGCAGCATATTTTAAAGCTGTCCCGGTACGCGGCAAGCTTTCCCTGGCCTGCCCAATGGCTGGAGGAGAGAAAGCAGGATTATGCGGCGGGGAATGTGGAGGAAATTTGTGAGAGTGATTACGGCAGATATCTTACCCGATATCTGAGCCGGATGGTCAAAGGGTGCGCGGAAAAAATGAAGCAGGTCCAGAGACTGTGCCAGGCCCCGGAAGGTCCGTATATGTATGGAGAGATGGCGGATCAGGAGCTGGAAATGCTGGAAGAGCTGGCACGGTGCCGTTCTTTGGCGGATTTCGAGAGGAAGCTTCCCGCGGCGTCCTTTGGCCGCCTTTCCTCCAAAAAGGACGATAGTGTATCCCCCAGGCTGCGGGAGCAGGCCAAGGCGCTTAGGGCGGACGTAAAGGACTGCATTCAGGATCTGACGGAAAAAATATTTGCAACGCCTCTGGCCCTGGCGGCGGACCGTGGAAAGGCCTGCGGGGAGCCGGTGTGCACACTGCTTGATCTGGTGCTGGACTTTGACCGGCGTATGCTGGAAAAAAAGCGGGAGAAGAAGGTGATTGATTTTTCCGACATGGAGCATTTTGCCCTGGATATTCTGCTGGAGCATGAAGACGGAGAGATCAGACCAAGCTCCGTAGCCCGGGAGTACCGCCAGCATTTTGCGGAGATCCTGATCGACGAATATCAGGACAGCAATCTGGTGCAGGAATATTTGCTGCAGGCCGTCTCCGGGGAGGAGGACGGATGCTTCAACCGTTTCATGGTGGGGGACGTAAAACAGAGCATTTATCAATTCCGACTGGCCAGGCCGGAGCTGTTTATGGAAAAATACAATACGTATACTCCGGAATTTCCAGAGAGTGTCTCTGTGGCTGCCGGGGATGCTTCTGCGTCTGGGGACAGAGCTTCTGCGCCTTCAGAATGCATATCCATGCCCTTGGCTGGCTGTCGGAGGATTGATCTGAGCAAAAATTTCCGAAGCAGGGTGCAGGTGGTGGAGGCGGTCAACGATGTGTTTTCACGTATAATGAGCCTGGAGGCAGGAGGGATTGCTTACGATGAACGGGCGGCTCTGTACCCTGGGGCAATGTATCCGGAATGGACGGGAAACGAACCGGATTTGGGGAAAACACATGCGGAAGAAGAGGAACCAGAAGAACCAGGGGAACCAGGGGAACTGCGTCTGGAGGAAGAGCCTGGGGAAAGATCCGGAGCGGGGGTGGAAGATGCGCCGGATAAAGGGGGCGAAGCAGCCGTAGAATGGAGCAACGATACAGAACTGATTCTGGTGGATAAGCCGGACAAGGCTTCCGGCGCAGAGGCAAAGCAGGCAGAAGCAAGGGCCATAGCCGCAAAAATCAAAAAGCTGAGAGAAGGTTTTTTTGTGACGGATCGGGAGGCCGGCGGAATGCGTCCTGCCAGGTATTCCGACATGGTGATTCTGCTTCGCACCAACAGCGGCTGGGACGAGGAGTTTCAGTCCGTATTGGAGGGGGAAGGAATTCCGGTGCATATTACCGCCAGGACCGGGTATTTTGCCGCGACAGAGGTACAGGAGCTGCTGCAGCTGCTGCGGGTGCTGGACAACCCCCGGCAGGATATTCCGTTGTTCGGGGTGATGAGATCTGTTTTCGGCGGTTTTACCGAGGAGGAGATTGCTCTGATCCGCAGCGCCCTGCGGGACTGCAGCCTATACGAGGCCCTGGAGGAGTATGCGCAGAAGTCCTGTGAGAAGTGCAGAGAGGATTCGGAAGCCTTTTGCATGTCTATTGCGCAGAAGACAACGGATTTTCTGGATATGCTGCGGTCTTATCGGGCCTGTACGGTTTATCTGCCCATTCGGGAGCTGCTCACAAAGCTGGTGGATGACTTTGACTATCTGGATTATGTGACGGCGCTTCCCGGGGGCAGCAAGCGCCGGGCCAATGTGGAAATGCTTTTCACCCGCGCCTCGGATTTTGAAAAAACCAGTTATTTTGGGCTGTTTCACTTTGTACGGTATATAGAGCAGCTGGAAAAATATGATGTGGATTATGGTGAGGCGGGGCTTCTGGATGAAAATGCGGATGTGGTACGGATTATGAGCATCCATAAAAGCAAGGGCCTGGAATTTCCCATTACCTTTGTGGCCGGCTTAAGCAAGAGATTTAACATGCAGGATGTGAACCAGCCACTGATCGTAGACATGGATCTGGGGCTGGCTGCCGACTATGTAGATCCGGTGCGAAGAGTCCGGGGCAGGACGCTGCGCCGGGCTGCAGTAGCCTGTAAGCTGCGGGAGGACAGCCTTGCGGAGGAGCTTCGGGTACTCTATGTGGCAATGACCAGGGCGAAGGAGAAGCTGATCCTGACGGCGGTTACGGAAGATGCTTTTGAGAAGGCGGAAGCGCTGGCGGCAGAGAGGGCGGAGGGAGTGGAGAAATGTCTGTCCTATGTGGATTTTACCCGAGCCTCGGGATTTCTGGATTTTTTGCTGCCGGTGATAAGCCGCACCTGTGTCAGAATATCCGCCACAGGCGCGGAGGAGCAGGCCGCCGGGGAACTGAAGGAGCAGGTGGAATTGTCTGACAAAAGGCTTTTGCTGGAGCAGGCGGAAAGCCTGGGGGACGGAGAAGCGCTGGAGAGACTGCGGGAGAGGCTGAACGCTGCCTATCCATACGCAGGTCTTGGAGGCTTGTATACCAAAACAACCGTATCGGAATTAAAGATCGCCGCCATGGCAGACCGGGATGAGGAAGCCTATCATACTTTTGAGGAAAAGGAGGTACAGCCCTACATTCCCGCCTTCCGCAGGGAGGAAGAAAAGACCAGCGGCGCCGTGCGGGGAAGCGCCTTCCATAGAGTCATGGAGCTGCTGGATTTTGAAGGCATTTTAGGGGCGGCAGCAGGATTGGACTGTGACGGCGGCAGTGACGGAGATTTTCCGGCGGATTATCAGGAATATTCAGTACGTCTGGACTCCCGGAGGCTGGCCGGGCTTCTTCATGGTTTTCTGGAGGGAGAGGTGGAAAGCAGGCGCCTGAGCCGGGAATATTTTGAGGCGGTGAGGGAGAAAAAAATTCTGCATTTTCTGGAAAGCTCTCTGGCCTTTCGCTTGTGGCGTGCCCAGCGGGCCGGAAAGCTGTACCGTGAACAGCCCTTTGTGATGGGAATCAGCGCCCGCCGGCTGGGAGAGGAATTTCCGAAGGAGGAAAAGGTGCTTATCCAGGGAATCATTGACGTGTTTTTTGAAGAGGAGGACGGTCTGGTGCTGCTGGATTATAAGACGGATACAGTGAAGACCGGAGGGGAGCTGTGGAACCGTTACGAGACTCAGATGGACTATTATCAGGAGGCTGTGGAGCGGCTTATGAAGCGCAGAGTGAAGGAGAAACTATTGTATTCCTTTCATTTGGAGGAGACGGTGGAGGGATAAGAACAGCGAGAATTGCGTTATTGAGTGGAAAGGATGAAAGATGAAAGAATAGTATTTACAAAATAATATGGTCATTGTATAATCAAAGAGCGCATTGTCTTTAATGGAAGATAACAAAAAATGAACTGAAAATGAAGTAAAGTGAACGATTCGGTTGACTTAGTGTGTGGGACATGTTAAAATGAGGATACAAAAAGAATGAAAATGACAAAAGCACAGTCTGTGTCTTTGATGAATGCAGTGGCGATATTGTTGAGCTATATCAGTAAATTTTCCAAGCCGTTTCAATTTATTCACGCTTTGTCCGGATTTGAACCCGCGGCGGCAGACATTTATGCAGAGATGGAGGAATGTCTGAAGCAGGGCAGGGATGTTGATGAGTTTATAGTAAAATTACAGGAAAAAATAGAAGTCGTAGTATTTAAGGAAAGCCAGGTTAATATGCTTAGGGCATATCATCTTTGCATGTGGCTGGATGATATGATAACTTATGAAGATGTGGCCGGGCGTAAATTGTCAATATATAATCTGGTTCCATTAAGAGCATTTTCCTATGTGGCAATAGACACATTGAATGACAACTGTACGGAAACCGGTATATGTATTCATCCCAAACTGCCTATATTCAAATCATTTTCTATTATGGATGATGGTACGGAAAAGGAAAAGACTATGTCATGCCGGGATGCATTTACCGGAATGAATGGAGAACTTCGTAAAATCAGCTATTGTAAATGGAGCAGTGAGTACATTGTTCACAATGTAATTATACCATATGAATATGTGGAGAAGGATGAGAGGAGTGCCAAGGGAAATTTAAGGATAGGATTTATTCCCATATCTGATAAAACGGACTTAATCGTTCCCGATTACAAAATTGTTAAAGATGGTAAATATCAGATGAATAAGATGTATATTGATCATCCGAGACATGAGGAAGTAATACACACTCGTTTGAGGCATGGACTTGAGCTGGCTTGCAGGAATAAGGCTGATATTGTATTTTCGCCGGAAATGCTGGGAACGGATCAGACAGAGAAGCAGCAGGGCAATTATAATGAATTTGTGCGGCAGGTATATGACGAAGCAGTTATGAATGATCATAAGCCTCCGATGATCACGGTAGTGCCGACGCGCTGGTGCAGGGGAATTAACAGCGCCTCCATTGTATATCGGGACGGCCGTATCCTGGGAAGGCAGAAAAAATATACGCCGTATATTAATTTTAAATGCTGTTCAGCAGAGGGACTCCGCCCGGAAAAAACCAAAGAGTTATATTTGATACATGTATATGGCGTTCATCGGATTGCAATATCGATTTGCGCGGAATTTATAGATGGATTTGACAGTAATTTTATTTGCGGACAATTAGGAGCAACATTGGTGATTGTCCCTTCCTTTTCTCATGGGGAAAGAGATTTTGTCAATCAGTTGGGGACGCTTTTTCCTTATGGAACCAGTGTAGTCTGGGGAGATTGCTGCGGGGCTGTTGTTCACAGCCCGAAAATTATCGGGGGATGCAGTCTTATCGGAGCGAATGAGATACATAAAATGGGAGACAATTGCAAATGTAAGTTTTCATGTGACGGCAGTAAAGGTTGTCTGTTTTTGATAGAACTGCCTTTGCAGGTAATGTATTCCAAAAGCAGGATGTCATCACATCAGCCGGTCAGGCATATATTACAGTGATATAGGTATTGATGAGGAGGATTTCATATGGATGAGACAAGCGTAATTCAGAACAAGATTGATATTGCACAGGAATTATCGGATAAAAATTATGAAAAGCTCATTGGTTACGCAGATGAAATCCAAAAAGAAGTCATTCATCATTGGCAGACCAAGGACAACAGGGCATTAGAGGGATTGATATTAAAGAGCAGAAATATTTTAAATTTTTGGACGGACTCTATCATAAAAAAGAGATTATGGGTTGCCCTTGTAAGATGCGGCGCATGGATTGGGACGCTGGAGACCATCGAAAAATCACTTTATGAGGAAAGCATGGATTTGTGGTCGCAAAAGCGGCTGTATAAAAATATTTCCTCTATAAAGCATCTCACGGAGATCATCAGGCTTCTGGAAGTAAAGGGTGTGATGACTCATAGTGAAATGGTAGAGGAGCTGCATCTGAGGCATGCTTCCACACTTACAGAGATCATGAAGAAAGTTGCGGAGCTGGAACTTGTGGATGTACGAAGAGCAGGAAAATACAATCTGTATTCGCTGACAGATGCAGGAGTGCGTTATGCCAGGCAGATGCGTGCGGGTGAGGACAGGCAGAATCTTCTGAAAAAAATCAAAAGTGAATACGGCATAAGGAGAAGTGAGGCATCATTGGATTCTTATCTGCAGTCTGCAGACGAGGGAATGTCTGTCAAACCAGGACAGGCATTAAAGATTAAATTAGATGATACCAGACCTCAGAATGTGAAAGTGGAGGCCATGATGAAGGAGATATCGTATGATGAAGAAATAGAATATATATCCTTCACAACTAAAGCGGCCAAAGAGAAAAAGTTTGTTTATGAAGCGGGGGCATGAGTATATGGAAAAGGAAAGCTTATTAAATACACTGGACAAGGCGACTGCAAACGCTGTTGATGTTTACTTTGATCTTTATACAACATATTTTGAAGATGGCAAAGAACCGGAAGAAGCGTTGAGGACGATTTTGGAATATCCCAATGAAATAGGAGATACGAAGGATAAAAATCCTCAAAGCATTTCGCTGCAGGATGAGACAAAGCTCTTTTTTTCATTGGAAGAACTGATATGCGGTATAGCTGAGCGGTTGGCAGAAATGAATCTTCCACAGGACGAATATTATAAAAAGCTTTATAGAAATGTTTTCAATTCTGACAATGAACTCTATCCGCAAAGTAAAGAAGAAAAAGTAATTGCCCTAAAAATTTTATCGGAAAGGGCCGTGGCAGTTCCTTATTTTCCCATTGAGGAAATGGATAAGATTTCCAAGGAGGAATTTGAGCAAACAGTCCAGGACTTGCGTCCCAGTATACAGGAGGCCTTTTGTATGCTGCAGCGGCGGTTTTCTAACATGCCTGAACGTATTGCTCAAATTTTAAGAATAGCAGATAAAATAACTGACAAAAGAGAAAAGATTATTTTTTGGACAGTTATCATAAATAAAATGCGAAGCGTAAATAAAAACAGAGAATAATGTATTTTGAGCCATAAAAACGCTTGCAGGCAAAGAGCTGCTTTCTTTTGTCATGCTGATCCGGTAATGCGGAGGGCTGCTGCAGAGTAGGAAGAATGGCGGGGGCACCTCCTGTTGGGGTGCTCTTTTTGGTCTGCTGAAGGAGGATAGGATTGTCCGGCGGAAAATCAGGAGATATTGTAAGAGATCACGGAGCAGATCCGGGACACGGTGGAGATTACGGAGGGTTCAGCGTTAAAAATCGGGAGGGTCAGTCTTATGAGCCGGGTATGGGGCTTGACAAATCCGGTCCCGGGGAATATAGTTCACTGTGGCCGGGTTTGATGCCTGGCAAAAGACGGCTTCAGGTCTGAGAAATGCTTAGGGGATACATCAAGAGCACCTGCGCCGGCAGGGAGGGCGGTTTTGGAGAAAAGGACGATCAGCACTTATGAGGAAGCGGTGGATTATATCAATGAAATCCCCCGCTTTACCACAAAAAATACCATGGACGATACCAGGGCGTTTTTACACCGTCTGGGTGATCCTGATCAAAGCATGCGGATCATTCATGTGGCAGGCACAAACGGAAAGGGCTCCGTCTGTGCCTATATGCGCTTTATTCTGGAGGCTGCCGGATACCGCACGGCGGTCTTTACTTCCCCCCATCTGACAGATATACGGGAACGGTTTGTAATAGATGGGGAGATGGTTTCGGAGAAGGCTTTTTTGGGAGCTTTTCTGCGTATATATGATCTGCTGGACGCAAAGACGCCTCACCCCACCTTTTTTGAATATTTATTTTTGATGGCCATGATTCTGTTTTCGGAGAGCCGCCCGGATTTCTGCATTCTGGAAACCGGGCTGGGAGGCAGGCTGGATGCCACCAATGCCGTGTCCCGCAAGGAGCTTGCGGTGATTACCCGCATCGGGCTGGACCACACGGAATATCTGGGTGATACCCTGGAAAAAATCGCCGCGGAAAAGGCGGGGATCCTGCAGAAGGGAGCGCCGGTGGTTTATTGGGATACCTGCGGCGAAACCACGATGGTTTTCAGGGAGCGTGCGGCGCAACTTGGGATTTTGGCATATTCCGTGTCGAAAAAGGACTACACTTTCTTAAATTTTAAGAAGAAAAGCATTGATTTTTTCGTAAACACTGAGTATTATTGTTATATTAATCTCACTTTAAGCACCGTGGCGGCATATCAGATGGAAAATGCATCGCTTGCCCTGCGGGCAGTGGAGGTTTTGGACAAGGGCAGAACGGTTCTGGCAGAGCATATCCGCCAGGGGGTTCGGGACTGCTTTTGGGCCGGCAGAATGGAGGAGGTTTTGCCGGATATCTTTGTGGACGGAGCCCATAATGAGGACGGGATACGGGCCTTTTTGGAAACCGTGAAGCAGGACGGATATGAGGGCCGCAGAAGTCTCCTTTTCAGTGTGGTCAGGGATAAGGAATATGTGAATATGGCCCGGATGCTGGATTCATCAGGACTTTTTGAGAGAATTGCCGTAGCTCCCATGCAGACCGGCAGAGGTGTTCTGGCACAGCAGCTGGGAGAACTGTTCGGCGTATGCGCCGGATGCGGATATAGTGTTTTTGATAATGTAAAAGAGGCTTTTTATTCGCTGGCGGACAGCCGCAGACCGGGAGAGCGGCTTTACGTGGCAGGGAGCCTGTATCTGGCAGGCGAGGTCAAGAAAATATTGGATCAGACTATGAAAAACGAATGTGACACAGACGGGAGCGAAAATGATAAATTTTGAAGAGGAATTGAAAAAATTTCGTCCCAGCCTTGAGGTGGAAGAGGCGGAGGACGCCATTTATAATCAGGATATGACAGATATGGTAGATCTGTTGGTAAATATGATCAGAGAGTCTGAAGATAAGACAGATGAGGTATAATAATCATGTTTTGCTATAACTGCGGTTACCGGCTATCGGAGCATGACTTCTGTACTGCCTGCGGAGCGGATGTTTCTCTGTATAAAAAGATTATTCATGCCTCCAATATGTATTATAATGAGGGATTGGAAAAGGCTGGCGTCAGGGATCTGACAGGAGCGGTCAACAGTCTCCGACAGAGCTTAAAGCTGAATAAAAACAATATCAAGGCCAGAAATCTGCTGGGGCTTGTGTATTTTGAGATGGGCGAGGTGGTAACGGCCCTGCGGGAATGGGTTATCAGCAAAAACCTGCGTCCCGATAAGAATATTGCCGACAACTATATCGAGAAGCTTCAGGCCAATTCGGCCAGGCTGGATTCGATTAACCAGACCATCAAAAAATATAATCAGGCGCTTGTGTACTGTAATCAGGGCAGCACGGATCTGGCGGTGATACAGCTGAAAAAGGTGCTGTCTCTGAATCCCCGGTTTATCCGGGCCCACCAGCTGCTGGCTCTGCTGTATATGGACAATGAACAGTGGGAGTACGCAGAACGCGAACTGCATAAGTGCATGGACATCGACAGGAATAATACGCAGACACTCCGCTATTTGAGGGAAGTGGAGCTGATGCTGATGCCTGACGAGTCGGTAAAACAGCCCGGGCGGCGCAGGAAGGAAGAGTCGGTGCGCTACCAGAGTGATAATGAGCTGATCATCCAGCCTGTGAATGTGAAGGAGCCCAGGGGCGGAGGACTGTCCACGGTGGTGAACCTTGGAATCGGCCTTGTGATCGGTCTTGCGGCGGCTTACTTTCTTTTGGTGCCCGCTGCAAGGACCAATGTGTGGCAGGAGGCTCAGCAGAGGATTACGGAGATCAGCAATGCTTCGGATGCCAAAACCATTCAGATTCAGGAGCTTGAAAGCCAGGTGCAGAATCTTACGGGAGAGACGGAAGCCCTCCGCCAGGAGATTGAGAGCTTTGTAGGGACGGGGGGGACGCTTCAGCTTTATGACAGTCTGCTTGCAGCGGCAGCCACCTACCTAGAAACCAGAGATGCCCTTGCGGCGGCAGCCGATCTGGAGGGAATCGGGCAGTCGGCCAATATAGAAGAGTGTACGGAGGCTTTTCAGAGGCTGTATCGTATGCTGGTGGACACCATAGGGCCGGAATTGTCCTCCACCTATTATGCGGAAGCATTTGAAGCTTACAGAGCGAAGGATTATGCCCTTGCTATTGAGAGCTTTTCAAGAGCCTTCGACTATAATGAGACCAATATTGATGCGCTTTATTATCTGGGGCGCGCTCTTCAGGACAGCGGGGACAGGGAAAATGCCATTACCGTTTACGAGAGGCTTGTAGAGCTGTTTCCGGGCACCGAGAGGGCCAGAAACGCCCAATGGTACAGGAACCAGCTGGGCAATTGACCTTCAGGGCAGGCCTTGACCGGTATAACCATAAAGAGAACTGCACATAAAGATACGAAAGAAGAGAACCTATTGTTTTGTTCATAGGTTCTTTTTAATGTGTGTAAAGAGCATGCTGTTTCGGGTTTCTGTGCAGACAACGCACAAAAACACCTTTAAACAAGAGCTTCCCCATGTGTGCCGGGGGTCAGAAAACGGGAAAGGATGTGATTGGTATGGATCAGATTACGACAGAGGACTTCCGGGTGATCAATAACTGTCTGATGATCAGGCTGCCGGAGGAGGTGGATCATTATGGAGCGGGCTACATTTGTGAGAACGCGGACAAGTATCTTATGGAAGAGGATGTTAAGAACGTGGTATTTGACTTTGAAAATACCCGTTTTATGGATTCCTCCGGAATCGGTATCATTATGGGACGGCACCGGAAAATATCCTGTTTCGGAGGACATGTCTATATCATTCATGCGGACAGGCAGATCAGAAGGATCCTGAAGGTGTCGGGACTAGAAAAAATTGTGGAGGTACTGGAGTCATGAGAAACGAAATGGAAATAAGCTTTGATGCGGTCTCGGTCAATGAGGGGTTTGCGAGAGTGGCTGTGGCCGCCTTTGTATCTCCTTTGAATCCTACACTGGAGGAGCTGGATGATATTAAAACGGCAGTGTCCGAGGCTGTGACCAATTCTATTATTCACGGGTATGAGAATCTGTACGGATACGGGGGCGCCAGAGGAATTCCTCACGATCAGGTAAAGTCTGATCCCGGAAAGGTTCAGGTGCATTGTCTGCTGGAAAATGATATTTTACATATTCGGGTCACCGACAAAGGAAAGGGCATTGAGGATATCGAGAAGGCTATGGAACCGCTTTTTACCACAAAGCCGGAGCTGGAGCGTTCGGGAATGGGGTTTGCCTTTATGGAGGCCTTTATGGATGATCTGGAGGTGGAGAGCCGGCCCGGGGAGGGAACTATCGTGCGGATGAAGAAAAAGATGGGCGCCGGTGATTGGATAAATGAGTAAAGAGAGAGCTTGTATATGGAGGATATGTCAGTACTGATCGCAAGGTCACAGGCAGGAGAGAAAGATGCAAGAGAGGTACTGATAGAGAAAAACCTTGGGCTGGTGCATCATATTGTGAAGCGCTTTGCCAACAGGGGACACGATCCGGAGGATCTGTTTCAGATCGGGGTGATCGGGCTGATGAAGGCCATAGACAAATTTGATCTGGGGCTGGGGGTGATGTTTTCCACCTACGCGGTCCCCATGATCACAGGAGAAATCAAGCGTTTTCTGCGGGACGACGGGCCGGTGAAGGTATCCCGTACGATTAAGGAAAACGGTTTTAAGGTAAAGCAGGCCAGACAGAAGCTTCAGGCACAAAACGGGCGGGAGCCCACTATACAGGATATCGTGGATGCCACAGGGCTGTCCAGGGAGGAGATCGTTGTGGCCATGGAGGCTTCCACAGAGGTGGAATCCATCTACAGCTGTGCCTATCAGGAGGACGGGAGTGAGGTATACCTGGTGGACAAGGTGGTCCGGGGAGCAAGCGGCAGCGTGGGAAGCAGTATGGCCGGAGGCTGCGGCAGCTCAGATGAGGAGAAAGAGAAGCTTTTGGATCATATGCTTCTGCGTCAGCTTCTGGACACCCTGGAGCCCTCGGAACAGCGGCTGATCAGCATGAGGTATTTTCAGAACATGACCCAGACACAGATCGCAGGGCTGCTGGGGATCAGCCAGGTACAGGTGAGCAGGCTGGAGAAAAAAATATTGCTGCGGCTGAGAGAGAGAGCCGGAGGGTAATTTCAGACCCTCCGGTTCTGTGCGTAATAGAATGACTTATTTAATTTTTTATAAAATGTAAAAATTTCCGCTTTTCCCGAGAGGCAATATCATATATTATGTAAGATGTAGGTTACTATTCACGGTCTTGATGCAAAATAGAAACACAATGCACGCAAGATGAGTAAAGAACTTTATTTTGACGCGTGCCGGGAGGGATACATATGGATAACGAACAAAATATGGACAGAGAAGAAAAGCTGAGAGCGGCGGCCAGAAAGAACAGGCGCAGAAGGTCTGTGTTCGGCACGTTTTTGGCTATGCTGGGGTGCCTTGTGGTGATGGTGGGGATCATGTACGGCGGAGTAACGCTGTATTCGAGGCTGGCTGATCAGAAAGACGTGTCTTCGGAGGAAAGCCAGGGCCATGGAACGAATGAGAGCGGATCCGATTTGGACGACGACACTGTGGGTGCCGTCTCGGAAAAGGTGGTTTATTCCCAGGAGGAGCTGGATGCACGGGTGGCGGAGGCGGTGCTTTCCGCCCAGGGACAGGTATCAGCTCAGATTCTGGAGGGGATCAAGGCCGGACTTTCCGAAGGAAATACTGTACTGGAGACTTTGCGGCCCCTTTATCCGGATGATCTTATAGTGGCCAGCGGGGGACGCTATCATTTTGTTCCCATCAACAGGAGCCTGAAGCAGAATCAGCTGGATATCGCCAATGTAAACATTCTGGAGAGCGGCGAATATCAATACCTTGTGGACGGACAGATAATTTCTCACAAGGGAATCGATGTATCAAAGCATCAGGGAGCCATTGACTGGAATCTGGTGGCCCAGGACGGCGTGGAATTTGCTTTTATCCGGGTGGGCTTCCGGGGCTACGGCAGTGAAGGAAAGATGGTGGAGGATGAATATTTTGTAAAAAATATTGAAGGAGCCCTGGCGGCAGGAATCAAGGTGGGAGTATATTTTTACAGCCAGGCTATCACGGAAGCCGAGGCCCAGGAGGAGGCGGAGTTCGTAATTGAGAGGATCCGGCCCTATGAAATCGCCTGTCCGGTGGTTTTTGATGTGGAAAGAGTCAGCGGAGCCCAGGGCCGGATGAACGACATATCCGTGGAGGAAAGAACAGCTCTGGCAGTTTTGTTCTGCCAGACCATAGAGCAGGCAGGCTATAAACCCATGATCTATCACAATACGGAAATGGGGGCGCTGATGCTGGATCTGACGCAGCTGGAGGGTTATGATAAATGGTATGCATCCTACAGCGATCAGATATTTTACCCTTACGCGTACAAGATATGGCAATATTCCGATAAAGGTTCGGTGCAGGGAATCAACACGGATGTGGACCTGAACATCAGCTTTGAACCGCTGTGGGAATAGAAATTCACTTGGAGCGTCACTCCCATGGAGCAGGGCAGTCAGACAAAAAGAGTGCGAAGCACTCTTTTTTTGTGCATATTTTTATGTTTTTTGGAGGAAAATATAGCTTACGAGAGATCAAAAGCAAAAGTATATGGCGGGAAGGAGGAGAGCGGCGTTGGATGTTTTAAGGTTCGGCTTTCTGGCAGTTATGGGAGCAAGCTACGGCCTGCTGGCGGCAGCAGGAGTTTTTACCGTTTTGGTAGCGGTGGGGCTTGTTCCCCGGTTTGCCGGTAAGACACATACCGCCGGTAAGGTTCTGCTGTATGAAGAAATGGTAATTTTCGGCACTATAACAGGAGGGATCTTAAGCGTGTTTTCCAGATACTGCCAGTTCGGTGCCTGGTGGCAGCGGCATTTTCCGGATCAGACAGCGCTGTGGATGGGACTGGGAACCGGGGGGCAGCTGATTTTCGGTTTGTTTGCCGGTATGTTTATTGGTTGCCTGGCGCTGGCTATTGCGGAGATGCTGGACAGTATTCCCATTTTTACCAGGCGCATTTCCTTCCGCCACGGAATCGGACTGGCCATTCTCACCATGGCGGCGGGAAAGCTATGCGGATCCCTGTTTTATTTCTGGTCGGAGTTTCACAGGACAGCATAAAGCGGCCATGGGAATTTCGCTGTTTCTGCATGGGGAGATGTCGTGCGGCAAGCAGGATTCCTGGTTTTGACAAGGAAGAAATACCGGAAAGAAAGGAAACACCATGCCAAATATAAATGTATACATTAAATGTGACAGAAATGTAGAGGTACAGAGCGAGGATGTATTTCTGTCGGACCTGGGAAGCCTGCGGTGTGCGGATGCCAATATCAGTGCGAAACTCAAAGCGCTGAAGGTACACCACTTTGGAAAGAAGGGTGGAAAGAGATGCGTTATCGGCGTCCTGCGCCTTGTGGAGCTGATGGAAGATACCTGTCCGGGAATCAACGTACAGACTGTGGGGGAGCCGGATGTGCTGGTGGAATGGGTGGACGTGGACAGACATAAGGGCTGGCAGCAGTGGCTGAAGACCGCGCTGGTGTGCCTGGTGAGTTTTTTCGGAACAGCCTTTACCATTATGGCCTATCATAATGATGTGGGAATCAATGAGGTGTTCACCGAAATGTATCAAATGGTCATGAATCGGGAGCCCCAGGGACTCAATGTGCTGGAGGTGTCCTATTCCATCGGACTGGCGGCGGGGATTATTCTGTTTTTTAATCATGTAGGAGGAAGGCGGCTGACCAAGGATCCCACGCCCATCGAGGTGGCCATGCGCAATTATGAGGAGGATGTGGATAAGGCTCTGATCGCCACTGCCGGGCGGGAAGGCAAGGAAGAGGAATGACACGGACGGCGCCAAAATGAAGAAGGAGCGAGGCTGTGAAGTCAAGAAGACAGGATTGATGAGCCGGAATGAGAAAGGATGGGCTGTAATATGGAAAAGACAAATGAACAGAAGGAAAAACAAAAAGAGTATGCGCAGTATGTGAAGGAGGTAACACCTACGCATAATCTGGGGCTGCAAATGCTGAAGGCGTTCGTCACCGGAGGAGTCATCTGCTGTATCGGGCAGTTTATCCTGAATTACGCAGGAAATGCGGGGCTGGATAAGCAGACGGCCGGCAGCTGGTGTTCGCTTCTTTTGGTGCTGCTTTCCGTTGTCCTGACAGGCTTCAATATTTATCCCAGGATCGTGAAATGGGGCGGTGCAGGGGCGCTGGTTCCCATCACCGGCTTCGCCAATTCGGTGGCCGCCCCCGCCATAGAGTTTAAGACGGAGGGTCAGGTCTTCGGCATCGGGTGTAAGATCTTCACGATCGCAGGTCCGGTGATCTTGTATGGAATTTTTGCCAGCTGGCTGCTGGGACTGATTTACTGGATTGGGAAGTGTTTTGGGGTATTTTAAGGAATGTCACAAAAAAGATATAGAAACTGAGCTTGTATTATGGGCAGGGTAGCGAATGAAATAATTCGTTAGCCTGTCTTTTTGCTCTGGCGTCTTTGCCCAAATGCCGCAAGTCGATTTAAGGATTGTTTAACCTGAATTATTCATGAGCCTATAAAAACGCTTGATACTACAAAGCCTTGAAGCAGTTCCCCTAAAATCAATCGAGTTATCCACAAAAATGGGCAGACTTTCCCCTTGGAATTAATAATGATGGCAGGTACGGCAACGTCATGTGTACCGCACACGCCATTGAAGCGAGGGACTTATACAACGCCGTCCTTGCCGACATCAACCGTTTTGCGGATATGGCGGTGAATGACGAGCGGGCGGTGAGGGCGATTGAGAAGCGGCTCACGGAAACAGACCAGAGCAAGGCAAAGGCAATGGAGAAAGAACAAAAGAAGCTGAACAAACGCCTTGCGGAGCTTGACAGGCTGTTTTCCTCTCTCTATGAGGATAAGGTCATGGAGCGTATCACCGAGCGGAATTTTGAAATGATGTCGGGCGGTCTGCATATGCAGGCCGTTTTGTTATGAAGGGAGGATTCCATCATGGCAACCACACGCATCATGCCGCTGCACATCGGCAAGGGCCGCACCGAAAGCCAAGCGGTCAGTGACATTATTGACTATGTATCCAACCCGCAAAAGACAGATAACGGCAGGCTCGTCACCGGCTTTGCGTGTGACAGCCGGGTAGCCGACGCCGAGTTTCTGCTGGCAAAACGGGAGTATATTTCCACCACCGGACGGGTTCGCGGTCCGGCGGCTCAACGATACCATCTGTGTTGAGAACGGCTATTCCATTGTCGAGGACCCAAAACCGCATGGGAAAAGCTACAACAAATGGCTGGGGGACCGGGCAAAGCCATCCCACCGGGAACAGCTCCGCATGATGATTGACCAGGCGCCGGAACAGAAACCGGCGGACTTTGACGCTCTGTTAAAGCTGCTTGCGGAAATGGGCTGTGAAGTGTCGCGCCGGGGACAGGCGATCCGGCTCAAAGCCCCTGGATGGAAGAATGTTGCCCGCATGGATGAGAAGCTGGGACAAGGGTACAGCGAAGATGAAATCCGGGCGGTACTGGCTGGGAAAAAAGAGCATACACCAAGAAAGAAACCGGCTGTTCAAACAGAGCCGCCCAAGGTCAATCTTCTGGTGGATATTCAGGCAAAATTGAAGGCGGGGACAGGCGCTGGCTATGCGCGCTGGGCGAAGGTATTTAACCTCAAACAGATGGCGCAGATGATGAACTATCTCACTGAGCATGGCCTGCTGGAATACGCAGTCTTGGAGGAAAAAGCGGCAACGGCTACCGCCCGCCACAATGAGCTGTCGGCACAGATCAAGGCGGCGGAAACCCGCATGGCGGAGACTTGGCAATCTGCGTTACAGATACATGGCTCATATCAGAAAGCTCCTGCTGTGTCAGGTCTTTTCTTTTTCGGGCTTCCCGCATTTTTTGCCCTAAGGCGGTTAAGTCATCAATCGGCATAATCATTCATCTCAAGTGTATTCTATCGTGCTGATTTACACAAAGGAATAACATTATTATGCCGACTAACAGGTATGATTATGCTGTTTTTTAGTGAGATATAAGCGCTATCCTTGTATCACTAACCAAATCAAATTATAATAGAGGTGGATATTTTTTGAAAAAATCCGTCCGCTGTAACATTTCGCGGACATTTGCCTGTTATACTATCTGCAAAAAGCAAAGGAAGTGAGGATATGAAGCAGATTTTAATTGTCGAGGACGACAGTTTTTTGAATAAGATGTTGGCCTATAACCTGACCGCAGACGGCTACGGCGTGACTTCTGCCCTAAATGCCAGAACCGCAGCCGACGCCATCCGCCAGCGGGAATTTGATTTAGTGCTGCTGGACATCAACCTGCCGGATGGGAACGGTTTTGAACTGTGCAAGCTGATAAAGCCCCAGCACCCGGACACCATCGTAATTTTCCTGACCGCCAACGATCAGGAGAGCGACCAGATACGTGGCTATGAGGCAGGCGCGGTGGACTACATCACAAAGCCCTTTGTGATCGGGGCCTTGCAGCGGAAAATCAAAGCCATGTTTGCCATGCTGGAACACCACAAACCGGCCAAAGACATTTACGACGACGGGCGGCTGTTTCTGGACTTCTCGGAGCAGACGGCTTCCTTAAACGGCAAGCCCCTGACCCTATCCCCGATGGAGTACAAAATGCTGAACCTGTTCCGTAAAAATCCCCGGCAAGTGCTGACCCGTGGGCAGCTTCTGGAAAAGCTGTGGGATATAGACGAGAAGTTTGTGGATGAACACACCCTGACAACCTCCATCAGCCGGATTCGCAGCAAGATCGAATCCGACGGCGGCGCGCCCTACATCAAGACCGTTTACGGCATGGGCTATCAGTGGACGGGAGGCGAGGCGAAATGAAGTTTCAAAACCTATCTGTAAAGCGGCTGTTTGGCCGGGTGGCAATAGGGCTTGTCCTTTCTATGTCCGGGATTACCATAGCCCTGTTTTTTGTGACAAAACAAACGGCGGCGCTGCTGACTGGCGGGGCGCTGCTGCTGTGCGTCCTTGTGGGGATTTTTGTATTGACGCAGGCGTTTGGAAAGCGGCTGTCACGGTTTACCGCTGACCTGTGCCAAACCTTAGACCACATGATCGCCGGGAATGAAGCGCCAAAACGTCCGGAGGACAGCGAAACCCAGCTTGCCAGAATCGGACACCGGCTGGCAAGGCTTTATCAGATCATGCAGGAGAACCGCCGTCTTGTGGACGAGGAACGGCAGGAGTTACAGGCCCTTGTATCGGATATTTCCCATCAGGTGAAAACGCCGGTAAGCAATCTGAAAATGGCGACGGACACCCTGCTGGAAAAGCCCATGACCGAGGCGGAGCGCACTGACTTTATCCGGGGAATCCGCAGCCAGACGGATAAGCTGGATTTTCTCTTTCAGGCCCTTGTGAAAACCTCCCGGCTGGAAACGGGCGTGATCCAGTTGGATAAGAAACCGGGCCGCCTCTTTGATACCGTGGCGCAGGCCATGAGTGGGATCGTGTATGCAGCGGAGAAAAAGGAAATCGCCGTGTCCGTGGACTGCCCGGAGGATTTGACCGTTTCTCATGACAGCAAATGGACATCCGAAGCCCTTTTTAACCTGCTGGACAATGCGGTGAAGTACACCCCGGCAGGCGGGAAAATCGCTGTGTCAGTGGTGCTGTGGGAAA
>CAJTVB010000024.1 GCA_910579755.1 uncultured Acetatifactor sp.
GTCCGGCAGTCAGCCGGACAGGGAACGGCAAAATTTTTTACACTTCTTTTACTTCTTTATCTCATATGAGCAAACGCCCACCGCTTCCAACAATGTGCCCGTCAGGGAGCAGGAGCGTTTCTCTGCCCGGCTCCAAAAGACTCCTTCCGGGAAAACTCTGCTGGATTTTGGACAGAATATTGCAGGATATCTGGAATTTTCCGTGAGAGCAAGGGCAGGGCAGAAAATCCGGCTGCGCTTTGGAGAAATGCTGGATGGGGACGGCGAATTCACTCAGAAGAATATCCAGTGCTCCAACAGGAAGACTACGACGCCCCTGCAGCAGGTGATCTATACCTGCAGGGAGGGAAGGAATAACTACAAGACAACCTTTGCCATATTTGGCTTCCGGTATGTGCTGGTGGAGGGAGATGCGGCGGTCTGCCCGGAAGACTATACTGCCATTGCAGTCTATTCTCATATGGAGCGCACCGGTTGGTTTGAGAGCTCCAACCACCTGTTGAATCGGTTGTTTGACTGCACTCTTTGGAGTGCAAAAAGCAACCATGCCGATCTGCCTACGGACTGTCCTACCAGGGAGCGCCATGGCTGGGCGGGGGATGCACAGATTTTCTGCCGGACAGCCGGGTTTCTTTTTGACTATGCAGCCTTTGCCCGGAAATACCAGCATGATCTGACGGATGCTCAGCATGAAAATGGGTGTTTTACCCAGATTGCCCCGGTGGGAGGCGTGGATGCCTATATGAATCCCATGGACGGATCTCCTGGATGGTCGGATGCCGGTGTGTTCATCCCTTATGAAATTTTCAGGCAATATGGGGACAGCGCCATTTTGGAGGAAAACTATGAGGCAATGGTCCGCTATGCACGATATAAGATCAGGTCTCTGGGCAGATGGTATCCTACCGCTGTTCCGGTGAAAGCTGCGGGGAAATACCGCAGCTGCATTTCAAATTATGGACAGTCCTACGGTGAATGGGCGGAGCCTGAGGATGTGAATGCTTTTCGTATTTCCGATTTTATCTCTCCCCACCCGGAGGAAACCACCGCCTACATAGTTCTGCTGCTGGAGCGCATGACGCAGATCGCCCGGGTGCTGGGCAGGGAAGAGGATGCGGCATATTTTCAGAAATATGCAGAGAGGGCCCGGCTGGGCTATCAAAGATTAGTGGAAACAAAAAAGCACGGACTGGACACGGACAGACAGGCCAAGCTGGTGCGTCCGCTGTATATGAGGCTGTTGGATGAAAAGCAGACGGAATATGCCCAAAGGCGGCTGCTGAAGGCTCTGGACAATTACGGCTGGCGGCTGGGGACAGGCTTCCTTTCCACGCCTCTGATCCTGTATGTGCTTTCCAACATGAATATAGAGTATGCCTACCGCCTGTTGGAGAATGAGGAGCTGCCCGGCTGGCTCTGTATGCCTAAAATGGGAGCCGTTACCGTGTGGGAGAACTGGGAGGGAACGCAGGCGGATAAGCCCGCCTCCTTAAACCATTATTCGAAGGGAGCGGTGTGCCAGTGGCTGTTTGACACCATGTGCGGCATTCGGGTGGAGGGAGAAAATCATTTTGTTATAGTTCCGGGGCCCGGCGGGCATTTTACCTATGCAAAGGCGGTATATGACAGTATCTATGGCAGAGTGGAGAGCGGCTGGGAAAGGACGGAAGAGGGAATCGAATACAGGATTGCGATTCCTGCAAACTGCACTGCGGAGATTCTTCTGCCCGATGGAACAAGCCGGACAGTCACGGCGGGCAGCTATTTTCTGAAATGAGGAGGCAGAAAGGGTGGGAAGGAACGAAGGGAAAAATGGCATGGATAAAATAGAAAGTATTCTTAATGAAATGTCTCTGGAGGATAAGATTGCTCTCTGCTCCGGGGCATCCTTCTGGGAAACAAAAAAATTTGACGCCTATGGGATTCTGCCCCTGTTCATGTGCGACGGTCCCCACGGCCTGCGCAAGCAGGAAGACGGCGCAGATATGCTGGGAGTAAACAGCTCCCGCCCGGCCACCTGTTTTCCGGCGCAGGTGACTACTGCCGGCAGCTGGAATCCGGAGCTGCTGCAGGAAATAGGAGCGGCTGTCGGGGAAGAGGCCAAGGACCAGGGGGTGGGACTTGTTCTGGGGCCAGGCGCCAATCTGAAACGCAATCCCCTGTGCGGGCGGAATTTTGAGTACTTCAGCGAGGATCCGTATCTTACAGGGAAGCTTGCGGCGGGATTCATCCGCGGTCTGGAGGAGCGGGGAATTGGGAGCTGCCTGAAGCATTTTGCTGCCAATTCTCAGGAAAAATGCCGTTTTAATTCTGACAGCATAATGGATGAACGTACCTTGAGAGAGCTGTATCTGGCTGCTTTTGAAATTGCGGTGAAGGAGGGAAGGCCCTCCTCCATCATGTGCGCCTATCCAAAGCTTAACGGTGTTCACTGCAGCGACAGCAAAGAGCTGTTGACGGATATTCTGCGTACCCAGTGGGGCTTCGAGGGCATGGTGGTCACGGACTGGGGCGCCATGAATGACCGCATTCTGGGATTTTTGGCCGGGTGCGACTTGAATATGCCCGGCGGCAGCAGTTATATGGAACAGGCGGCGCTGCAGGCGGTGAAGGCCGGAAGCCTGCCGGAGGCCGCTGTGGATGCCTCGGCCCGAAGAGTGCTGAAGCTGGTATTTCGGACAGCGGAGGCCTTGCAGGAAAAGACTTCGCGGGAAGAGGCTTTGCAGGAAGAGGTTTCACGATGTGACTATGCTGCCCATCATGCCCTGGCGGTAAAAGCGGCGGAGCAGGGAGCCGTATTGTTGAAAAATGAGGAGAACATTCTCCCTTTAAAGGAGGATATAAAAATGGCCGTCATCGGCGCCATGGCCAGGAAGATGCGTTTTCAGGGGGCGGGCTCCAGTCATATTAATCCCACCAGGATCAGCCAGCCCCTGGAGTATCTTTCCGGCGCAGCTTTTGCACCCGGCTGTGATGATCGGGGAGATACTACCCGTGAATTGCTTGCGGAAGCGGTAAGTGCTGCCGAAAAGGCGGAGGCAGTGGTGGTGTTTGCCGGCCTTCCCGATCATTGTGAATCCGAAGGCTTTGACCGGGAAAATATGAAAATGCCGGAGGGACACCTGCGTATGATCGATGCAGTGGCAAAAGCCAATCCCAATACCATAGTGGTGCTGCTGTGCGGCTGTGTGGTGGAGTGTCCCTGGGAAGAACAGGTGAAAGCCATTCTGTATATGGGCCTGCCTGGACAGGCGGGAGGGGAGGCTATTGCAAATCTGCTTTATGGCAGGGTGAGTCCCGGCGGAAAACTGGCGGAAAGCTGGCCTTATACATATGAGGATGTGCCTTCCCGGGAAATCTACGGTAAGACAAAGGACGCTTTGTATCTGGAGGGTATTTATGCGGGCTATCGCTATTATGAGAAAGCGGGAGTGAGAGTCCGCTGGCCCTTTGGCTATGGCTTGAGCTACACCAGCTTTGCCTGCTCCGATTTGAAGATCGATGGCTGTACGGTCACGGTAACAGTGAAAAATACGGGAAAATATCCCGGTGCTGAAATCGTCCGGCTTTATATTGCGCCGCCTCAGAGTGGGCTTCACCGCCCGGTTCGTGAGCTGAAGGAGTTTCGAAGGATATTTTTACAGCCGGGGGAGGGCAGGACAGTTGCCTTTGAACTAAATGACCGATCCTTTGCCGTCTGGCAGGACGGCTGGAAGATTCCCGGGGGCAGCTATACTGTCTGCATCGGTGGATTGTCCGCCGTCATGGAAAGAAGCGGTGAGAAAATTCCGGCCCCGGAATGGCAGGCGGGAAGCTGGTACGAAGGCTGCCAGGGCAGACCGGGGCAAAAGGAATGGGAAGCCATGTCAGGCAGAACCTACACGCCGCCCAGGCGGGTCAAGGGTCATTTTACCATGGACAACACGGTGGAAGAAATGAAAGAGTTTTCTCTTGTGATGAAGATTATGTACAAGGCGGTGGAAAAAACCGTTGCCAAGGGATTTGGCGGGAAAGCCGATTATGAAAGTGCGGAATTTCGGATGATGATGGCGTCATCTGCCGGTTCCCCTCTGCGCAGTATGCAGATTTCCGGCGGCATAAAGGACGGCATCATGCAGGGGCTTCTGGAAATGGCCAATGGACATTTCCTGGGCGGCATCAGGAGACTGTGTCTTTCTCTTTTAAATATTCCTTAGGAGATTTCCCGGTAACCTTCCGAAACACCGTGAAAAAGTAATTATAATCGTGAAATCCGCAGCGGGAAGCAATCTCGTCGATACCAAGCTCAGGAGAATTTAAGAGCAGCGACTGGGCCATTTCTATGCGCTGGCGCCGGATAAATTCGGCAATTCCGACGCCATAGCTTTCCTTTGCAATCTCATAAAGTCTGGTCTTTCCGATCTTAAAATGGGCGCAGATATTCCTTACGTCAATACCCTCCGTCAGATGCTCCTGAATATACCTGTCGATCTGCACCGGCAGGTTTTCATGACGAAGTGTGGCAAGCCGCTCCATGCACAGATAGGCGGCAATGGCGTGCATCAGGTTGGCGGAGGACAGAATATAGTTTTCGTTCATCAGGGGCTGCCTGAGGCTGGCCGCTTTTAGCTCAGGAATTTTGACCTGATATCCGGCACATCTTTTTTCTATTACCTTCCATCCATCCTCATAGCTGTCATAGGCAAACACATGCCCGAAAAAAAGATAGCCGATTACGAGACTGCCCAGATAGATGGGCATGATCGCTTCCTTCAGTCCGGCATGGCATTGGTAGATATAGGCTCCGTGCCTTTTGGCCGCAGTCTGGCAGGCCTCTCTGTCACAGCGGGCGCACATGGACCGGGCGGAAGGATCCGTCCGGATCAGCTGGCAGAAGGGGGCGATTTCCTTAGGAAAAGCGGCAATTTCATGGAAATTTTCATCAAACACGGTGATGCGGATCCGGGTGACCGTGTAAAAATCACGGAGCATGGCGGTCAGCTTTTCAATATTGAAGGAAGATATCATGGGCAGACTCCTGATTTCGGAAGCAAAAGCTGTTCTGGGCAGTCGGAGGCAGAGCAAAAAGGTCCTTTCTATATTATAGTTAAGGGCCTTTGAAATGTCGAGAAATAATTTTGCGCAGGCGAACAAATTCAAAGTAAAAAGAACAAAATGCCATATACAGAGAAGGCCAGAAGCGTATAATAAAGCTTACAAAAAGTTTGACTGCCTGCGCGAAACAGTATCAATCCCCGATAATTTTTGGTATAATGGAAAAAATCGATGGAGAATGGGAGGAAAGAGAATATGTTAGTTACATTAAAAGAAATTCTGGAGATTGCGGAAGAGCGGAAGATGGCGGCAGGCTCCTTTAACGCGCCCAATCTGGAGAGCCTGCTGGCCATTATAAAAGGAGCGGAGGAGCTGGATGTGCCGGTGATTATTCAGTTTGCCCAGTGTCACGAGTCGTGGATTCCCCTATCGGTGATCGGGCCCATTATGGTGGAGCATGCGAGAGCCGCCAGGGTTCCTGTATGCGTCCATCTGGATCACGGTGAGACCTTGGACTATCTGCAGCAGGCGCTTGAGCTGGGATTTACGGGAATCATGTATGACGGCTCCGTGCTGCCCTATGAGGAGAATCTGAAAAATACTAAGCTCGCGGCAGCCATGGCGGCAAAATACGGGGCCGGTGTGGAAGCGGAGCTGGGCTCCATGGGAAAGCGGGAATCCGGCGCCGGGGACGGAACCGGCGAGGAGGACGATACCAAGATCTACACGGATCCGGAGCTGGCGGCACGATTTGTGGAGGAGACGGGAATCGATGCCCTGGCCTGTTCCTTCGGCACCACTCATGGTATCTACCTGAAAAAGCCAAAGCTGGATTTCGATGTGGTACGGAATGTGAGAAGACAGACAGGCGGTATCCCCGTGGTGATGCATGGCGGTTCCGGGGTCAGCAGGGAGGATTTCCACGAGGCCATCAGGGCGGGCGTGCGGAAGGTAAACTACTTTACCTATATGGATAAGAGCGGAGGCAGCGGGGCGGCAGAGTACATAAAGACCGTAAAGGCAGGGGAGCCTGTTTTCTTCTCATCCGTGATTCGCGCGGCACAAAATGCCATGAAGGAGAATATAAAGGAGGCTATGAAAACTTTTGCACTGATGGATTAAAAATATCTTGTACATTGTCATGTAGTATGCTATGATTAGTCCAAAGCATAATTATTTCTAGCTCACATTAATTCATCTGCTGATTCATATCAGAATGTTCAGAAAATCTATGCTTTTAAATTCATGATTAATTAAAAAGAGCAGGAGATTTTCACAGAGCCATCCGAACAAGAGAATTCTCCTGCGTGTCAAAGGAGGAGCAGGATGGATATTGTATCATTGAAGTATGATTTCAGCTTCAAGCAGATCATGCTGAATGAGGAAATCAGAAAGTATTTTATCAGCGATGTGCTGGGGATTCCCGCGTCAAAGATCCGTTCCGTGCGGCTGGCAAATCCGTTTTTGTGGAAGCGGTATGCCCGGCAGAAGCAGGGGATTTTGGACGTGAAGGTGGATCTGAACGATGACAGAAGGGTGAATATAGAACTGCAGATCAGGATGCTGGACCACTGGGATAAGAGAAGCATGTTTTATCTGGCGAAGATGTTCACGGAGGATCTGCTGTCCGGAGAAAGGTATTACAGGCTGAAAAAATGCGTAAGCATCAGTGTTCTGGACTTTAACATGGATGAGAGTCCTGAATATCATAAGAAATACCGCCTGCGCGATGAGAAGGGCCGGGAATTTTCGGATATGTTTGAGATGCATGTAATTGAGCTGAGGAAGCAGACCAGCGGAGAAGATCCGGTGGACGACTGGATCCGGCTGTTTAACGCGCAGACAAAGGAGGAGCTGGACATGATAAGGACGAGTAATCCCGGGATTCTGGAAGCGGTAAGAGAGGTAAAGATTATGAGCCTGAGGAAGGACATACGGGCATTGTATGAGGCCCATATGAAACAGATACGGGACAGGCATGCAAGGGAAGATTATGTCAGGCGGCAGGGCATGGAAGAAGGCAGGGAGTTGGGAAAAGCAGAAGGAAAGGCGGAAGGAAAAGCGGAAGGAAAAGCAGAGTATGTGCTGCAGCTGCTTGCCGTGAAGGGTCCGGTCTCCAGTGAATTGAAGCAGATAATTTGTGGTCAAAGGGATGTGGATATTCTGAACAACTGGCATTTGCTGGCGGCCGGAGCAGAGAGTGTGGAGGCATTTGTTAAGGAGACCGGTATAGGGATTTCATAAGGAGATTAATGGAAAAAGCAAAGAGGCAGCAAAGCGAATACGAGAGTATGGATAATCGAAAGGGAAGGAGGCGGCTTGCATGGGGCAGGAGGAGATGATAGAGGAAATTCTGCGTCACCTGGACAGGGAAACGCAGATGGATGTGGTAAGGATGAGCGTGGAGATTGATGAAGAAAAAAGCGGCGGTGGTCAGGTTTCCCATAAGTGCTGTAATATGTATGGGCGTCCGGCAAGTGAGACCGTGGGGTTGCTGGACTGTTACACGGATATGAATGCAGGATTGCCGGATAATGAGCAGAGATAGAGTGAGGACGCTGCTTGCGGCGGCGCTGATTGTGCCGGGAAGGCAGGAACAGTGCAGGAGGTTTGTGGATTTCAGATGGATATTCGAATAAAAAATTACCAGTCATTGAACAAATATGCAAAGAAGAGACAGATCCTGTTTACCGGATCCTCCCTGATGGAACAGTTTCCGGTATGTGAGCTTGCGGCGGCGCTGGGCTTGGACCGTATCGTTTATAATCGGGGCGTGGGAGGATATACCACAGACGATTTTCTGCGGGAGATTGATACGGTTCTATTTGACCTGGAGCCTTCCCGGGTGTTTATCAATATCGGAACCAATGATATACGGGAATGGGAGGACGGCAGGGACTGGATGGAGCATCTTCTTTGCAATTATGAGAAGATATTGAAAATGAGCAGGGAAAGACTGCCGGAAACGGAATTTACCCTGATGGCGTATTATCCGGTAAACGGGGAACTGCAGGCGGTTGATCCGTGGGTAAAACAAGCTCTGAAGGTTCGAACCAATGAAAATATTGCTTTGGCAAATAAGCATGTGGCAAAGCTGGCAGCCGATTTTGGACATCGCTTTATCAATGTCAATCAGGGGCTCACTGACGGAAAAGGCAGCCTGAAGGCAGAGTATACGATAGAAGGAATCCATATGTACGCGGAGGCGTATAAAGTCATATTTGAAAATCTGCGGCAGTATCTGTGAACCATATAAGGACATGCCATGCAGGCCGTCCGTTTCACTCTGTGCAGGAAGAGACGAAACGACGGCCTTCAATATTTTATAATAGCTGATCTACGGTATCCTTAATGACCTGCAGGATCTGTTCATTGCAGGCAGCCTTGGGATTCAGGCTGGTGGAAGGGATATAAGTATTATTTTTTACTGAATTTCCGGTCAGGATTTTATACCATACAGCAGACAGCAGGTATCTGCCGTAGATGATATTCATGTGAAAGCCGTCCCGGCACAGAGACATGCCGCCCTGACCATATTGAAAGGGGGCCCTTTTGCGAAGCTCCTGTACCAGGTCTCCGCAGGGGATGAGACGGACGCCCAGCTGCTTTGCTTCAGCCCGGTAGGTTTCCGACAGCTTTTCGTACATCCTCTGCTGATCCTGGTCGTAATTGCAGAATCCGGAATGCAGGCTGTCCGTTTCGTAGGCCCAGGTTTCGTGCAGCAGAATTTCGGCCTGGGGAGCGGTTGTTTTCAGGTAATCCATAATGTGCTCTATATATGGATGATATGTGTCCGGAAGGCCGCTGTCCTGGCTGACCTGCTGTGTCACAAGGTAATCCCATTGATCCATGTCAAGCGCTTCCCGGACGGAAACGTACCTTTCCGTGGAGGCGCCGTTTTCCTCATAAAGATATTCTGCTGCATTTGTCTGGATGTTGTTCCAATGTCGCTCCAGACTGCAGCCTCCTATATAAAGATTTCCCACCTTCATATCCACCTGGTCTGCGGCGGCGATCTGATGCAGATAATGGGTGGCATCCTCTGAAAAGCTGTTTCCGATAGCAAGAATCTTGATCATGGCATTTTCTCCAATCTTTCCTGATAAATTTATAAGAAAACGCCGGTGAAAGCGTTTGATACTATTGTATCACGGAAATCAATAAATAGAAAGGAATAAATGTGTGACATCAACCACGGTAACCCTTACAGATGACTGCCGGTGAATTTGGCTGGTAAATTCTGCCCGGCACCCGATATTGCGGCTTGCTTTTTTTGAAGGCCGGTGATATACTGTATAAGGTTGCATTGGATGAATCCCACGTTTCTTCGGGAAGCGGGCAGGATTCATGTATTCAGTTGAAGGAGGGATCGTTATATGAGGAAAAATACGAGGATGGTGAACTGCGGCAACTGAATACAGGGCTCGTAAGAGCCGGTGATGGAACCTTTATGAAGAAATAATGATTTGACCGGAGCTATTAATGTAATGGCGGACGTGAATTATGGCACATCATAACGGTGTGCTTTTTTTGCGCGCAAATTACGGCAGTTTGAAATGTTTTGAGAAAGGATCGGGTGATTTGATTATGGGAAAAAGAATATTTGGAATCATGGAAAAGGGGATTATGATGAGAAAACAGGAAGGAACTGTAAAGCGAAGGAGAGTAAAAATTGAAGCGATTAAAATATTATATATTGAACATGAAGCCGGCCAGTGAGGCCTATGAAGAGATGTATGAGGGCAAAATGTACGAGTCCTTTATGGATAAGGATCCTATTGTGCATAACCATGCCGTATACTGGGACGGAGAGATCGGATATGAAATTACAAAAAGCAGCCGGCTGGAGCTTTCAAAGCCCACGATCACCATCCATATTCCCATGAGGCAGCTGGGGACAGATAACACAAAAATACCGGCGCTGGATTACATGTTCAGAAGATTTATTCCGTATATTCACGCGCTGAATGAACAAAATGACAATCGCAAGCGTTCGGACGTGGAAAATGGGCATTACTATATTTATGAACCTAATTCAAAGGTTTTGGTCAGAAATGTGGTCACGGCGAGGATGGTGCCTCAGAAGTATTACAGGCTTTTGAGCAAGAATACCATTGAACCCATCGACGGTCTGCGGGACAGGGGTGTGGATTCCTATAAGCCGGGAAAAAATTGTATGCTTGCTCCTATGGATAACCAGCGGGAAATACCGGTTCATTTATGTGTCAGCATAATGATTCAGGTACAGCTGCCGCGGGGAAAACACAAGAAGGCGGTGGAGATGCTTTGCTTTAACCTGCCGGAGGCAGTGAACCGCTATGTGGAGGAATTTGACCGGGAGGGTATGGAAAAGGCGGCAGCGCTTTATGAGAAGCAGGAGGCGATTCGGGTGTGGCTTCGGGAGAACAACTGCTGTGCCTTTGTGGCCAATGGAAGCATTCTGCCCAGAGCCCAGGGATGCGAGCTTCCCCTGCAGGGAGCGGTCCCCTTTTTATCGACGCCGGAGGACGAGGTTGAGGCAGTCGGCGTCAGGGGGATGGTTTTTCAAAAAGGGGTCACCGTCATAACCGGAGGCGGATATTCCGGGAAAAGCACACTGCTGGATGCGCTGAGTGCCGGGATCTACAATCACATTGGCGGCGACGGCAGAGAGCTGGTGATTACCGAGGCCTCTGCCATGAAAATTTCTGCGGAGGACGGAAGGTGTATACGCCACGGAAATTTGTCACCCTTTATCAAGTGGATACCCGGAGGAGACCCCGGCGACTTTTCCACGGAGCATGCTTCCGGTTCCACATCCCAGGCAGCCAATATTATGGAGGCGGTGAGCTGGGGATCGAAGCTTTTGATGATTGATGAGGATAAATCGGCAACAAATTTTATGATTCAGGACTCGGTGATGAAAGCACTGATTGAGAAAGAACCAATTACTCCTTTTGTGGAAAGGGTGCAGGAATTGGCCCAGGACAGGGACGTATCCAGCATTCTGGTGATCGGGGGCAGCAGTGAATATTTACAGACTGCCGACCGGATTTATATGATGAAGGATTACCGGATCAGCCAGGTAACGGAGGCGGCCAAGGTGCTTCAGGCAGAATATGCCGGTCAGGCCGGGAACTTAGAAAAGCCGGCATTGGAGCCGGCGGATTTTATCAATCCGGACAAGGTGGATGCGAATTATCTGAGCACCCGTCCGGAGGGCACCGCTACAGAGGTGTTAAGAGTATCGGATCTGGGATTCTTGATTCTGGGGGAGGAACGGGTGGATATCAGGATGCTTCATGACATTGCCAGCGTTCCCCAGCTGAATGCCATAGCATTTTTATTGCGCAGGCTGATGGGACGTCTGAATCCTTTGGAACGTTTTCAGAAATTTATTGCTCCCGGTGCCGGGGACGGTGCTTTGAAAATTTCCTCCGGGGAAGCAATTGATGCACCGATGACACCCAAGTGGGTATGCCTGGAAGAGGAAGTGGACCGCCTGTTGGAGGAGATCGAAAGGGAAGGTCTGGAATCTGTATTTTCACCTTTCTTTACGGAATGCATCAGGTGGATGGATCTTCCGAGAAAATATGAAATGCTGGCGGTTTTAAGCAGAATGCGGCTGGATTGCTAGGCTTTCCTTACATATAAATATAAAAAAACCGTGGTTGGTATCATTAACAGGATATCGGCCATGGTTTTTTTATGTACTTCTGACACTCTGCGTCTTATATAACGCTTAAAGTTTTTCAATCACTTTTTGAGAATTAAGCGATATCATTATAAAGCCAATATGTACGGGGCAGGCGGCAGGTGCTTTTTGGTGCGAAATACATCGGATTGCCGTCAAAATTACAGTCAGAAGGAGAGGTATGGATTATGCCAAGAACAGGTGAAAACATTTATAAGAGAAAGGACGGGCGATGGGAAGGACGCTATATCAGAGAACGGATCAACGGGAAGGCAAAATATGGTGCTGTTTACGCGAGGACCTACCGGGATGTAAAGAAAAAGCTGGAAGAGGCGAAGAAAAGTCTTGAGGAAAAGGAACGTGCTCCGGCAGGTGTCGGAAAGGTAGCGGACATTTGTTTCCAATGGCTCTCGGAAGCGGCTGTGACATTGAAAGGGTCGTCAGTGAATAAATATGAGGATATTCTTCGCTGCTACATTCTGCCGGAATTTGGCGAGACGGAGCTTTCAGATATTACAAATCAGCAAATCATCGATTTTGTCAACAGACTGCTTGTAAGCGGCGGAGCAAAAGAACGGGGTCTTGCCCCTGGAACGATGGCAGAAATATTATCTGTCATGAACGGGATCCGGATCTATGCAATGAAGCGAAATCATATGGTAGCATTTTCACCGGACTGCTTGAGCTTAAAAAGGGAACAGCGAGACATTCGCGTATTCAGTCTGGCGGAAAAGAAAATGTATGTAAAAAAAACCATGCAGAGGCTTCGAATAAGGACACCGGAGGAAAAACGGACGGAGGTGAGAATTCTGGAACCTAAAAGCGCCTGTTCCATCCGGACCATTCCGCTCCCGGATGTTATTATGGGATTGCTTGAAAGGTTCTATGCTCCGGGAGCGTTTCTTCTGACAGGAGAAAGCAAGCGCTTTATGGAGCCGCGGACCATACAGAACCATTTTAAAAGGATTCTCTGTGACTGCGGAATTCAAAATGCCAATTTTCATACGACCCGGCATACTTTTGCCACACGATGCATAGAGCTGGGCTTCGATGTCAAAAGCCTGAGCGAAATTCTGGGACATGCCGGGGTTGCCATTACAATGAATCGCTATGTTCACCCTACAATGACATTTAAGGCCGAAAATATGAACCGTTTTTCCAGCCTGTTTTCTCTGGCATGAGGGAAGAAATCGCCATTGTAATGTCCATGGGAATTCGCTATACTATCCTTGACGGCGCGAAAGGATCTGGAGCAAGGAGATCAGCAAAGCGATTAGTCAGAAAGGAAGTACATAGATGCCGGAAACAGATTTTTTGAATCGCAGAATCATGATTGTGGATGATGAGAAGGATATTTTGCTTCTTCTGAAGGAAACGCTGACCAGGGAAGGCTTCAGGGATGTCATCGGGATCGATAACGGCCCGGAGGCCGTTAGTGCCTGCAGAAAGCTGCGTCCCCAGGCGGTAATTTTGGATGTGATGCTGCCGGGAATGGACGGCTATGAGGTATGCCGGCAGATCAGGCAGTTTTCTCATTGTCCCATTCTGTTTTTGTCATCCAGAGGCGATGAGCTGGATAAGATACTGGGTTTGGCGGTGGGCGGCGACGACTATGTAACAAAACCTTTCAGTCCGAAAGAGGTGGCTTACAGAGTCAAGGCGCAGCTGCGGCGGGCCGGATACAGAGAGAATAAGGAGCAGAAAGGGACAGTGCGGGTCGGGGAGCTGACCATTGACCCGGAGGGCTGCAGAGCTTTCCGGGGGAACCAGGAAATAGAGCTTACGGCCAGAGAGTTTGAGATCCTGCAGTATTTGAGCGGGAATATAGGGCGGGTTGTGGGCAGGGAACGTTTGTATGAGACTGTTTGGGGAGAGGACAGCTTCGGCTGCGACAATACGGTTATGGTTCATATTCGTCATCTGCGTGAAAAGCTGGAGAGAGACCCTTCGTCTCCGGAGTATATTATCACTGTAAAAGGTCTGGGCTATAAGCTGGTGGATCCTTATGAAAAATGAACGAAAATGTAATCCCTTTCTGCGCTCCTTTACGGTTTTGTGCATGCTGGTATTTTTGACGGCTGTCATGGCTGTAGGGCTGTTTTACTTCATTTTTTCCATTCCGGAACCGGAGGGCTTAAGCCCGGCCTCCTGGCCCGGGAGATTCACGGATGATTTTTCCGTGTGGATGAAATACGAGAATGAGAAGCTGATTGTAGAACAGACAGGGCTGGACCGCCTGGAGGAATACGGTCTCTGGCTTCAGGTGGTGGACGAGGCAGGGCGGGAAATTTATTCTTATCAGAAACCGGATGTATATCCGGATCACTATCCGGCATCCCGGCTGCTGGAGCTTGGTATGAGTCCCTGGGATGGCAGATATACTGTTTTTGCCAGCAGCCTGCAGGGGTCTGAGGACGTCTGCTGTTATATGATTGGCTTTCCCTATGCCATCGGAAAGCATGTGCTCTATTACAGCGGCGAAAGAATTTCCCGACTGCTGCCGGTGGTAAAGACAATTGTGCTTTTTGCCGCAGGGTGCCTGGCGCTGTTGTTTCTTGGCTACGGCATATGGTTTTCCAGGAAATCCTCCGCTATCACAAACGGTATTCGAAAAATATTGCTCCGGTCCTATGAGCCTTTGAAGGAGAGCGGCATGTTCGGCGGCGTTTACGGGGCCTTGAATCAAATGAATACGGAAATACGCAAAAGCGACGCCCTGCAGGAGGAAACTGACCGAGCGCGCAGAGAATGGATCGCCAATATCACTCATGATCTGAAGACGCCTCTTTCACCCATCAAGGGCTATGGGGAGCTTTTGGCGGAGGGAGAAAGCGGGCCGCCTGACAGGATCCGGGAATACGGAAAAATTATTTTAAAGAATGTGGATTATCTGGAAAAGCTTTTGAATGATCTGAGGCTGACCTGGCAGCTGGATTCCGGAGGAGCGGTATGCGATTTTCGTAAGACACCCATTGTGAGAAGCTTACGGGAAACGGTTATCGACATAGTAAATGATCCCGCTTTTTCGGGGCGGGAAATTGTATTCGAATGCCGCGGACCGGAGCGGCGGATCTGCCTGGATCCCGGTTTGTTCCGCCGGGCTGTTCAAAATCTGATTATAAACGCCCTTGTGCATAATCCGCCGCAGACAAGGGTGACAGTAACGATAGAAACGGCTTCGGAGAAAGGAATACTGATTTGGATCCGTGATAACGGAAAGGGCTTGAGCGCACAGGAGCAGTCCCGGCTGTTTAACCGGTATTACAGGGGCACAAATACAGGAGAGAAGCCGGAAGGAAGCGGCCTGGGGCTTGCCATTGCAAAGCAGATTATTACGCTTCACGGAGGATGGATCAGCATAGAAAGCAGGGTGGGAGAGGGCACGGAATTTTGTATCTGCATCCCGGCTTCAAAAATGGACTTAAGGCAGAATTAAGATAGGGAAAAGTTCTGCCTAAGATGAAAGGTTTATGCTATATGCATAAGCCTTTTTTGTTTGGGCAGGGCAAATAAGATCAGGAGGTGTTTTATGAAGCTGGAATTGCAGCATTTGAGCAAACGGTATAGGGAAAGATATGCCGTCAGGGATGTGAATGTTACACTGACACCGGGGGTGTACGGACTGCTTGGGGCCAACGGCGCCGGCAAAACCACTTTGATGCGCATGATATGCGGGGTGTTGAAGCCGTCCTCCGGCGGCATCCGATGGAACGGAAAGCCTATTGAGGCGCTGGGAGAGCGGTATTATGCCTGTCTGGGCTACATGCCTCAGGATTTTGGCTTTTACCCGGATTTTACCGCCCATGAGTTTATGCTCTATATGGCGGCGGTAAAGGGGCTGGGAAAAAGAGAGGCGAAGACCAGGACGGAGAACCTGCTCCATATGGTAAATCTGACGGAAGCCGCGGATCGGAAGGTACGGTCCTTTTCCGGCGGTATGAAGCAGAGGCTGGGGATCGCCCAGGCGGAGCTGAACGATCCGTCGATTTTGATTTTGGATGAGCCGACTGCGGGTCTGGATCCCAAGGAGCGGGTGCGCCTTCGCAATATTATTTCCGATTTTGCCAAGGAAAAAATTGTTATTTTGTCCACCCATATTGTCTCTGACGTGTCTTATATTGCGGATACGATTCTGATGATGAAACAGGGACAGTTTTTACTGCAGGAGCCTATGGCCTCAGTGACGGATGTGATAGAGGGAAAGGTGTGGGAGGTCCTGGTCAGGGAGGAGGAAGCGGCGGAGTTTACAAGGCGGTTTTCCGTGGTCAACCTGCATCATGAGAATGGCGGAGTGCGTCTGCGGATTGTGGAGGAGAATGCGCCTAGGGAGGATGCGTATCCGGTGGCTCCCAACCTGGAGGACCTGTTTTTATATTACTTTGGAGAAGACGCGAAGGAAGAAAAAGAGCCCGCCGAAGCGGGATGGGAGGTATCATTATGAAAATGCTTGTTCGATACGAATTTTTAAAAATTGTCCGTAAAAGATCCACGCTGGTGATCATGACTGTCAGCCTGCTCATAACGGCATTTTTTTTCGGACTGCCGCTGATGCAGTATCAAACCTATGACAGAAACGGAGTGATCAGAGGATTTGCGGGGATTGCTCATGACAAGGCCCAGTATGAGAAGCTGTCTGTTTTGCTGACGGAGGAATATATCGCAGATACTATCAGAGAGTACCAAAAGCTTTTTGAAAACCCGGACAATGTAGGCTATGACGGAAACGACAGATTTCTGATCGGAGACGCCTACTGGGATTTTGTGGCGCCCCGGGAGACGCTGCTCTATTTGATCGCATCAAACTATGACGCTCCGGGGGAAAATACCGGTCTGAATCATTTGCCGGGTATGGACCTGGCGGGCGGCGCAGGCTTTTATGAAGCCAGGGAGAAAAAGCTTGGACAGACTCTGGACACTCCCTCCCGGGAACTGACGGAGAATCAAAAGGAATACTGGCGAGATTTGAGCAAAAGGACGGATGTCCCTCTGCATTATGGCTGGCATAAGGGGTGGAATATGATCCTGGAGAGCTTTGAGCTTTTGACCTTTGCACTTCTGGCAGTATGTATCGTGCTGGCACCGGTCTTTTCCGGCGAGTATCAGGCGGGAACGGACGCGGTGATTCTGGCAGGAAAATATGGCAGGACGAAGCTTGTTACAGCGAAGATTTTTTCCTCGTATTTGTTTGGGGTTCTGGCTTTTACGCTTCATGCCGCAGTGGCCCTGGGGCTGACGCTGGGAGCCTTCGGCACAGGAGGGTGGAATCTTCCGCTGCAGATCGAGGGCACTGCCATACCGTATCCATGGACCTTTCTGCAGGCGGTTTTGATAAACTTGGGGGTAATATATCTGGTGCTGGCAGCCATGATCGGCCTGACGCTTTTCCTTTCGGCCAATATGAAGAGTCCCTATGCTGTGCTGGCTGTGCTGGTGCCGGTTATTTTCCTGCCCATGTTTCTGTCCCCCAACGGAACTGCAGGATTTTATAACCTGACGATTTTGCTGCTTCCCTACCGCTCTTTCATGCCGGAGCTGGGAAAGTATATCTCTTACCGGCTGGGCGGAATCGTGTGGGATGCACTTACGACAAGAGCGGTTTTCTATGCCGGATTGACGGCGCTGTTGGCGCCTTTTGCCGGAGCCGGATTTCGAAGACGCCGGTCTTAGACCACACTGTTGGATGCATCCCGGACAGTATGTTTCCGGCGGCTCCGCCGGTTCTCAGGCGCAGAGGAATAGATTACTGCTCGGTGGTTTCCCTTCGGAAAAATTCAGGAGGAATAATTTTATGAACCGGTTTCTCCCAGGGAACCGGTTTTCTCTTTTTCTGCTCATTCATCTGCTCCACCAGCAGACTTACCGCCTCATAGGCCAGGGTGCGGATCTGCTGTCCCATGGTGCTGATGGAAAGAACCGCCTCTCTGGAGATGGGGGAATTGTCGAAGCCGATGATCTGATAATCCCCCGGAAGGCACCCGTGCCTGCGGATCAACAGATTCAAAAGCACATTGGCCAGGGTATCGCTGGCCAGGAAAATCCCTTTTTTCTGTCCTGTGAAGTTTTCCTCAAAATAGTCCAGTATGCCCGAAAGCAGCTTTTGAGTGGCTTCGTAGTCATTTTCAAACGATCTTATTATAATCTCATTATCCAAATCCTGCTCCTGACAGAAGGCGGAAAAACCCTTAAGCCTTCCATAGGCAGGCCGGCTTTCAGGGCAGGGTGAATCGATATAAAACAGAGTTTCACAATGGTGCCTGGCAAGAAGGCTGGCTGCCTGGTATCCGCCCATATAATTGTCCGTGTTGACGCTGGAGATCATTTCATCCTCCCGCTCGATGGCTACCACGGGAACAGACAGCCTGGCCAGTTCCTGGGAGGGGATGGTATGGCTCAAAACGATCAGGCCTTCAATCTGATAGGCCATCAGCTCCTGAATGTAGCGCCGTTCCGCCTCTTCGTTTTCATTACCGATAAATACCAGAAACTTATATCCGAAATCCTCATAGGTGGAGAGGATCTGATTTAATATTTCGGAATAGAAGTGATGGTACAGGTCGGGAATGATGACTCCCACAAATTCTGTTTTTCCATTGGCCAGAATCCGGGCTACCTTGTTCTCCTTATAGTTCAGCTCGGCAAGGGCGTCGGAAATAATCTGCTGATTTTCCAGGGTGAGGGAATCGGGATCATTAAAATATCGGGAAACGGTGGTCTTTGAGAAATTTGTGTATTTTGCAATGTCGCTGAAGGTTACTTTCTTTTTCTGTGTCATAATGGAATCTCTCTTTATTGCATATATTACTATGGGATATCTATCATCTGTATTGGGAATATCCTGATATTCAGTATATCAAAAAAAGGGAGCCGAAACAAGTGAGGAACCGGTCACGTAACCGGTTTTGTTATATGTGCACAAGATCATGGAGATATTTTTTGTACTTATGACGAAATTTCAGTTTTGAGTTGACAGCACAATGAACAAAGTGTTAACATAAAAACATAAATTAACCGGTTACGTAACCGGTAACTTAACCGGTTGCATAAAGGGAACCATGAATCAAGGAAATGGAGGAATGAGCAATGAAAAGGAAAGCGGCAACACGCATCGCGCTGGGACTTTCGCTGGGATTGCTGTCGGCGTCTCTGGCCGGCTGTACTTTCGGTTTTGCCAGTGATCCGGATGATCCGAACGCAGAGGTTAAGGAGGAGCCTATTGACACATCCACGGATACATTTTCGTATGACGACTCTTTACAGGGAACCAATATTACGCTTTTGAATTCGAAGGCGGAGATTCAGGTGGCTCTGGAGAAAATGGGAGCGGAGTTTGAGAAAAAGTCGGGGATTCATGTGGAGGTCATGCCGGTGACGGACGGGGATTCGCCTTACACCAGGATCGTCAGCCTGTATAATTCGGGAAATCCCCCTACCATGGCTATCCTGGATACCACGGATGTGATCGCCCTGGCCAGGGAGAAAGCAGCGGATTTATCTCAGGAGCCTTGGATTGCGGAAGCCGAGGGCTATCTGACAGAGATGGACGGCAAAGTATACAGCTTTCCGCTGTGCATCGAGGGACGCGGCATCATTTATAATAAGGCAGTGATCGAAGAGACGCTGGGAGAGACTTTCGACCCGGATTCCATTACTACGCTGAGTGAATTTACTGCTTTGCTGGAGCGGCTGGCGGCGGCAGGGATGGAGAGGCCCATTTCCCTGGCAAAGGAGGACTGGTCTCTGGGGGCTCATCAGCTCCAGTACATATATGAGACCTATGACGGAACATCACAGGGAGCCCAGGAGGTCATAGATCAGATTAAGACGGGACAGCTGGAGCTGGGCACATACAACCGTGTTAATGAGTTTGTGGAGACCTTCAATGTGCTGAAAAAGTATAATGTGGCGTTAAAGGATCCTCTGGGGGCTGATTATGATGAGATGGCCATCGATCTGGCGGACGGAAAGACGGCGTTTTGGTTCAACGGGAACTGGGCATGGCCGAATCTGGCGGAGGCTGGCGCGGAAAATGAGGATGAATACGGATTTCTTCCCTACTTTTTGAACGATGATCCGGGGGATTTTGCCAATCAGATGATTCAGGGATCGCCTTCCAAGCAGGTGATGCTGGACGGGCAGTTTGCGTCGGAGAAACAGCAGGCGGCGGCAAAGGAATTTTTAAACTGGATTGTCTATAGCGAGATCGGACAGCAGATGCTGGTAAAGACCTGTAATATTATACCGCCTTTCCAGAATAATCCCTACGAGCCCAGTGATCCGCTGAGCAGAGATATTTACGATAAGGTTCATGAGGGTAAGGCCTTTAATGCTTCTGCCATTGTGCCCAATGATCATTGGGCCGTGCTGGGGGCGGCTATGCAGAAATACCTGGCAGACCGGAGCGACAAACAGGAGCTGATAGAATCCATCCAGGAATACTGGGATGAGCAGAAATAATATGAGGAGGCAGGATTATGAGATCGCAACATAAAGGAAAGGATTTTTGTGTGTTTGCATTGCCCGGACTGTTTTGCTTTCTGGCAGTGGTGATCGTTCCTTTTATCTACGGAGTTTATCTGACGCTGACAGACTGGGACGGCGTATCCCGGGTGAAAAATTTTGTTGGACTTGCAAATTTTGCACAGGTTATGAAGGATACGCAGTTCTGGAAATCGCTGCTTCTCACCTTCCGTTATGTGATATTTGTGGTGGTGATCGTGAATGTGATGGCGTTTGGCATCGCATGGCTTTTGACCAGAGGGATGAAGGGACAGAACTTTTTCCGGGCCGGATTTTTTACCCCGAACCTGATCGGCGGTATTGTTCTGGGATACATCTGGCAGTTTGTGTTTTCACGGGTGTTCGTAAGTATCGGAGAATCCACCGGCTGGGGACTGTTTGAGGCTTCCTGGCTGTCTGATCCGGGTAAGGCCTTTGCCGCTCTGGTGCTGGTGTCCGTGTGGCAGCTGTCCGGATATATGATTCTCATATACGTGGCCGGATTTATGGGATTGAGCGAGGATGTGATGGAGGCGGCCAGCATCGACGGCGCTGCGGGATGGATCAAGCTGAAAAATATCATTATGCCTTTGATGATGTCTTCCATAACGATCTGCCTGTTTTTGACACTTTCCCGTGCATTTATGGTATATGATGTGAACCTTTCCCTGACAGGCGGCGCCCCTTACGGTACCACGGAAATGGCGGCCATGCATGTGTATGAAAAGGCGTTTACATCCAGACAGTTTGGCACAGGCCAGGCGGAGGCGCTGGTACTGTTTATCATCACTGCATGCATCAGCGGTCTTCAGGTATATCTGACAAAGAAGAAGGAGGTAGCGGCATAATGGCACAGACAGTAGTTGGCGGAAAAAAGAAAAAGATCACAAAGGCCTTGTCCATGGCGGGACTGATCGTTATATTCATCGCGTATATGTTTCCGTTCATCATGGTGGTGATCAACTCTCTGAAGCAAAAGAGAGATATCATTAAAAGCCCCTTTTCCTGGCTGTTTACAATTAAGGGACTGTCCTTTGACAACTTTGTGAAGGCATTTACTCAGATGGACTTCCTGAACGCCTTTAAAAATTCCCTGTTTGTGACGGTGTCGGCTACGGTACTGGTGACCCTGCTGGCCTCCTTGCTGGCATACTACATCGTCCGTCACAAAAACTGGATTTCCAATTCCACCTTTGCCCTGATGGTGGCCTCCATGATTATTCCCTTCCAGGCCATCATGATTCCGCTGGTGAGTATTTACGGCGGTACTCTGGGTGTATTGAACCACCGGCTGACCCTGATTTTTATGCATACGGGTTTTTCCATGGCCATGTCCGTTTTTATGTTCCACGGCTTTATTAACGGAAATATTCCCATTGCTTTGGAGGAAGCGGCGTATATCGACGGCTGTACTCACACACAGACCTTTTTTGGGATCGTATTCCCGCTGCTTCGTCCCATCATCTCCACCATGGTGATTTTGAATGCACTGGCATTCTGGAATGACTTCCTGCTGCCATCCCTGGTGCTGACGGATAAAAAGCTGTTGACGCTGCCGCTTTCCACCTACAGCTTTTACGGAACCTATTCTGCGGATTACGGAACCATTATGGCAGGACTGCTGCTGTGTGTAATTCCGATCTTGATCCTGTATGTGGTGCTGCAGAAGCAGATCATCAACGGCGTGGTGGCAGGCGCTGTAAAGTAAGAGCAGGCCTGCATTGATCTTTGGGAGTAGTGAGCAAAGTCATGGGTATTGATTTCACGGCTGCAAAGGAAAATGCAGGCTTTCACAAACATTCAGGTGAATGACGCGAGGGTATAAAAATGAAAGATATGTCAGTTATGAAGAAGGCGGCAGAAGCAAATGAAGGATTCGGAATGCAGGAGGATGCCGGAATTTTTCAGGAAAGGCTGAAGAAGCATCACGATGAGCTGCGATGGCTCTATATGGAGCTGTACGGAAATGATTCCATGTTTGCCGAATTGTGCGATCATATGAGACAGTTTTGGCTGGAGAGAGACCGGAAGCTGAAAAGGCGCGACCAGGACCGGGAGAAGGACAAAAACTGGTACCGGCAGAATGACATGCTGGGAATGATGCTCTATATCGATAATTTTGCAGGCAATATAAAGGGTGTGGAGGCCAGACTGGATTATATCGAAAAATGTAACGTGAATTATATCCATCTGATGCCTTTTCTGGATACTATCGAAGGCCGTTCCGACGGAGGGTATGCGGTGGCTGACTTTCGGAAGGTGCAGGAAAAGCTGGGGTCCATGGAGGATCTGGAGAGTCTGACCGCCGCCTGCCATGAAAAGGGTATCAACGTGTGCATGGATTTCGTCATGAACCATACCTCCGAAGGGCATGAGTGGGCCATACGGGCCAGGCGGGGAGAGGGAGAGTATATGAGCCGTTACTTTTTCTTTGACAACGGAGAGCTCCCGGCCCGGTACGAGCAGACTGTGCCTCAGGTTTTTCCCACCACAGCGCCGGGGAATTTCACCTGGCTGGAGGATGCGGGCCATTATGTGATGACTACCTTTTACCCCTACCAGTGGGATTTAAATTACAGAAATCCCCGGGTATTCAACGAGATGATGTATAATTTTCTGTACCTGACCAACAGAGGGATGGATATCATTCGCATCGACGCGGTACCTTATATTTGGAAGGAACTGAATACCTCCTGCCGGAATCTGCCCCAGGTGCATACCATTGTGCGTATGATGCGTATAATCGGTGAGATCGTCTGTCCCAGCGTTCTTCTGCTGGGAGAGGTGGTCATGGAGCCGGAAAAGGTGGTGCCTTATTTCGGCACAGTGGAAAAGCCGGAATGTCATATGCTCTATAACGTGACTACCATGGCCACCACCTGGCACACGGCAGCCACCCGGGATGTAAGGCTGTTGAAGAAACAGCTGGATATTGTCAGCGCTCTTCCCAAGGATTATGTGTTTTTAAACTACCTTCGATGCCACGATGACATCGGCTGGGGGCTGGATTATGGCACCCTGCTGGAGGAGGGGATCGGAGAGCGCTCTCACAAGCAGTATCTGAACGACTATTTCCAGGGCTATGCGGGGGCCAGCAACAGCAGAGGAGAGCTTTACAATGCGGATCCTGTGACAGGAGATGCCAGATTCTGCGGGACTACCGCCTCCATGTGTGGAATTGAGAAAGCCGGGTTTGAGCAGGATGAGGAGGCCATGGAGAAAGCAATCAGGATGGATCTGATGCTTCATGCCTATATGTTCATGCAGTCGGGAATCCCGGTGCTGTACAGCGGGGACGAAATCGGCCAGGTCAATGATTATACTTATAAGGAGGATCCGCATAAGGCGGCGGACTCCCGCTACCTCCACCGCGGAGCCATGAACTGGAAGGCGGCGGAGAATATTGAGAGACCGGACACGGTGGAAGGAAGGCTTTTCCGGGGACTGGACCAGCTGGAGCGGATCCGCAGGAGAGAGAAGACTTTTGTGGCTCATGCGGATACCTGGACCATAGACACCTGGGATCCGGCGGTATTATGTATCGGAAGATATTATGAGGGAGAAAAGCTGATCGGCCTGTTTAATTTCAGCGAATATGATAAAACAGCCTGGATCAATGAAACGGACGGAGAATATGTGGAGCTGATCAGCGGCAGCAAAATGAAGGCCGCCGGAGTCAATATTCCTGCTTACGGATATTATTTTTTGAAAAAAATCGGATAAATGTGGAACAACTGCATTAATAGCAGCCTGTCGGAACCGCTTCCGGGAGGCTGCTTTTTATATGCGCACGGGTGCGGAGTGGAAGGATGCAGCATAAGTAATCAGGTATCTTGACAGATATATCGGATGGTGATATATTGATAACAGGATATATCGCAAGACGATGTATCATGAAACGTAATAAGTATAAAGGGAATGAAGATGAGAAGGAGGGTGAGCGGGTGGAAAAAAACACTCCATTGACGGAGAGTTTATTCTATATTTTACTGTCGGTGAGAAAGCCAAATCATGGGTATGGCATCATCCAGGAGGTGGAAAAGCTCACGGGAGGAAGAGTGGTATTAGGGCCGGGAACGCTGTATGGCGCCATTCAGGCTATGACCGCAAAGGGATGGATCCGGATTTACAGCCAGGAGACAGATTCACGCAAGAAGAAGGAGTATGTGATCACGGAATTGGGAAGGGAAATTTTCCGGGAGGAAAAGGCGAGGCTTGGGGAACTGCTGGCCAATGCGGAGCTTATGGACAATTATTAAGCGGTACGGCTTTACGCAGACAGAGAGGAGTAAAAATGACCAGATTCAGGCTTATGTATAACAAGGATGAGGAGACAGAGTGGATCAATGATATGTCGGCGAAAGGATATGCCATGACGGGCTTTTGTGCCGGATTTTATTTTTTTGATCCCTGTGAGCCGGGGAAATATGAATACCAGGTGGACTTTTCAGAAGGCTTTTTTAAGGTGTCGCAGGATTACCGGGAATTTATGACGGAGGCGGGAGTGGAGATCGTCTGTCTCTGGGGGCCCTGGGTAATTTTACGGAAAAAAGCCAGTGAAGGCGCCTTTCAGCTTTATACGGATGTGGAATCTACCATAGAACATTATGAAAAGATCCGAAGGATGTTCAAGGTGGTGGCACTTTTGGAGGCCATTTGCTTCATAATGCAGATTCCCGCGGTGGTTATGGAAGTATGGGCAGGGGCCGGAGGAATGCTGGTGCTGGGGGCGATATTTTTGGGGATTATGAGGGAAATCAGGCGGATCAACAATATCCTTATGGGTCTGTATGAAAGGATCGGAAAGGAATCGGACTGCATAGGATGCCGGGGAAACAGGAGAGTGTCCATGCTTCTTCCTCTGGGATTGCTGTTCAACGCAGCAGCAGTGATGGTGCCTGCGGCTTCCAGAATGAGCGGCGGCGCATTCTTTGATACAGTTATGCACAGAGTATTGCAGATTTTGGCGCTTATCCTGATTCTGGCAGGAATAGTGCGCACCTGGAGGGCCGGAGAATAAGGAAGAAAATGTGTTGCATTTTTATGCATAAAGTGGTATATTATGCAGGTGCAAATAATACAGGAGATGCCGGAGCGAATATCACGGCGAAAGAGGAGGAAGATTATGAAAAAATTTTTGGCGGTTTTGCTGACGGGAGTCATGGCATTGACCATGCTGACCGGCTGCGGCAGTGAAAAGAAGACAGTAAAGGTGATTGATATTGAGCTCACCAACGAGGAATACGCCTTCGGCGTGGATAAGACCCAGCCGGAGCTTTTGGAGGCTGTGAACGAATTTATCAGGGAAATCCAGGGCAACGGTGTTTTTGATGAGATCTGCAGCCATTATTTCGGCGACGGTACGCCGGTGCCGGTGACCTCCGCGGCCTACGACGAGAGCAAGGATCAGCTGGTGGTGGCCACCAACGCGGCCTTTGAGCCCTTTGAATATATGCAGGGAGACAGCTATTACGGTATCGATATGGAGATTGCCGCCCGGCTGGCAGAGCATCTGGGCAAGGAGCTGGTGATCCAGAATATGGAGTTTGAAGCGGTGTGTCTGTCTGTGGGTCAGCAGAAATGCGACGTGGCTATGGCGGGGCTGACGGTGCGTGAGGACAGAATGGAGCATGTGAATTTTTCCGATTCCTATTACGATGCCTCTCAGAAGCTGATCGTGGCCTCCGACGATAAGGAATTTGACAGTTGTACAGATGCGGCTTCGGTGGAAGCCATTTTGAAGACCAAGGACGGCACCATGAAGGTGGGGGCTCAGACAGGAACCACCGGCCAGTTTTATGCGGAGGGCGACGCGGATTGGGGCTTTGACGGCTTCGATATGGAAGTGATCGGGTACAAGAACGGCTCTTTGGCGGTTCAGGATCTGCTGAACGGCAATATTAACTATGTGATTATTGACTCTGCGCCTGCGGCCTGCATTACCGAGGCCATTAATGAATTGCAATAAGTAAGAGTGAAGGATAGAAACTCATGGGAAATTTTCCACAGAAGGTAGACAGATTTATTGAGAGCTTTATTGCACAGAACGGCTATGTCAGAGTGCTGGAGGGCTTACGCAACACTCTGCTGATCGCCGTTTGCGGGCTTCTGATCGGGATTTTGATCGGCACGGTGATCGCTACTGTCCGGGTGATTCCCAAATATAAGCGGCTGCCCCGGATTTTAAACGGTTTCTGCAGCTTTTATGTAGGGTTGTTTCGGGGAACGCCCATCGTGGTGCAGCTTCTGGTGTTTTATTATGTGATGCTGCCCCTGATGGGGATCCGTATGACGGGAGTGCAGGTTTCCATGCTGGTATTCGGCTTAAACAGCGGCGCGTACATATCCGAGATCATGCGCAGCGGTATCCTTTCCGTGGATCCGGGGCAGATGGAGGGAGGCAGGGCGGTAGGCTTAAGCTTTGGCACCACCATGATAAGGATCGTGATTCCTCAGGCGGTAAAAAATATTTTGCCCACTCTGGGAAATGAATTTATTGCACTGATTAAGGAGACCTCCGTGGTAAGCTTTGTGGGAGCGGCGGATCTGTATGTGGCTTTCAGCTACATAGGAAGCAACACCTATGAGTTCATGGTTCCGTATCTGGTGATGGCGGTGATCTATATACTGCTGGTACTGATCATCAGCACGGGAATCCGGATTATGGAAAGGAGCCTGCGCAGAAGTGATAGAAGTCATTAATCTGGAAAAGCATTTCGGGGACAGCAAGGTTTTAAAGGGAATTAATATAACCATTGAAAAGGGTGATATCGTAGTGGTGATTGGCCCTTCGGGCTCCGGGAAAAGCACTTTCCTGCGCTGTCTGAATTGCATGGAAGACCCCACCGGCGGACAGATCATTTTCAACGGTGTGGACATCGCTGACATGAAGGTGGACATCAATGTGCACCGGAGGCGTATGGGCATGGTTTTCCAGCATTTTAATCTGTTCAGCAACAAGACCGTTATACAGAACATTATGCTTGCGCCGGTTCTGATACAATGCCAGGAGCTTCGAAGGGCAAAGCGGAGGAATCTGTGGATCCGCTGCTCCAATTTGTTCCGTAAGGCAGAGAATAAAAGGGAATTAGTTGCCATAGGTACCACCAGGGCTCAGATTAAAGCTAAAGCCAGGGCGGATGCCCTTTCTCTTCTGAAGCGGATCGGTCTGGAGGATAAGGCGGAGGTCTACCCTTCCACTCTTTCCGGAGGACAGAAGCAGAGGGTGGCCATCATACGGTCACTGGCAATGAATCCGGATGTGATTCTTTTTGACGAGCCTACCAGCGCGCTGGACCCGGAGATGGTAGGAGAAGTGCTGGATTTGATGAAAGCGCTGGCCCGGGAGGGCATGACCATGATCATCGTGACCCACGAGATGGGCTTTGCCCGGGAGGTGGCAAACAGGGTTCTCTTTATCGATGACGGAAGGATTTTGGAGAGTGCGCCTCCGGAAGAGTTTTTCGGCGCGCCGAAAAATCCCAGGCTGAAGGAATTTTTATCCAAGGTTTTGGCATAAGATTCAGGAACAGGTTTTTCTGATCCCAATATACTATCATATAAAGAATGATTGGGAGAAGAATATGCAGGAAAGCATGCAGAAAGACCGTAGGTTAGAGAAAAAGCAGGCGCAGAATGACAGCCGGACAAATTCCTGCAGCTTTGCAGGGGTGAGGCCCATTATGGCGGACCTGCCTTGGCCAAAGATCCGGGTAAAGGCTCCGAACGCTTATTATGCCGATCTGCTCAGCGTCGATTATTGCGGCTCTGTGTCGGAATTATCCGCTATTGCTCAGTATATCAATAATGAAAATCGTCTGTCCTGTGAGAGGTGTCCTTTGGCAAAAACGCTTTTGGGGATCGCTATGGCGGAGATGATGCATCTGGAGAAGCTGGGTGAGCTGATCTGGCTTTTAGGAGGAAAGGTCAGCTATACCGCAAAGACCTGTAACGGAAGGCAGAAGCTGTGGACGCCGGAATATCTGACTCTTCCTGAAAAGGCCGAAAGGATGCTGCTGGCCGATATGCAGGCGGAGCAGGCGGCCATCAATCAATACCGGATGCATATCAGGGTGATTGAGGATGAGTGTGTGGACGCCGTACTTGAGAGGATCATCAAGGATGAGGAATACCATATTATGCTGCTCGAGACATTGATGAGAGAGCTGTAAACATGGAGAATTGATATGGTCGGCCGTCATTGCTTCTGCAGTGACGGCTGACATTGCTGTTTCGAAGATTCACAGGATGGTTGCGGCGGCGGGGGAAAATGTGATAAAATGTTCTCATGAACCACAAAATGAAGCGGAGAGAAAAATCCGAAGGCGAAAAAGGCGGGAGCAGGGGAGGACATGGGAAGATACATAAAGGATGCACAGCTGGATCAGCCGCTGGATGTGGTGAGCCTGGTGATGGAGGATTACATTTATCATGAAAGGTTCTCCCGGACAGACTGGAACGGCGAGATGGTTTTTTACCGTAAGGACGGACACGGCAGAGAACGGTATATGAAGTGGTCCTACGCAGGCGGATTGTTTCATGTGGAAGCATGGCTGAAGAATCCGCTGGGCGGAGAAATGGATCTGGACGGTGTGGGCGGCGGAGCCAGCAGAAGAGAGTTTCGGGAGAGTATGGACCGGCTGCTTCGGACTTTGAAAGATCAGTCGTCGTCCAATCTGGCAGGCGGTCATGTGGGTGCGGATCCTCTTCATCACAGCTCGAACTATGAAGCGGAGCATAGAGCCTGGCAGGACCAGAACCGGAATCAGAGCATGAATCAGGACCAGAACCGGAATCAGAGTATGAATCAGGGGCTGGATCGGAACCAGAGCATGAATCAGGGGCAAGGTCCAAATGGGAGCCAGGGACAGAGCAGACAGCAGCCTCAGCGCCTGAATACAAACAGATATTCTTTACGAACAGCAGTGTTTTTTGCCATTGCAGGTATTCTGTTTGCCGGATTCATTCCGCTGGCAGGGATTATATTTGGCATATGGGGACTGAAGAAGTCCGGGGATTGCGATGAGAGTACAGCGCGTGCCGTCAAAGGCGTCTGTATTGTAGTTATTGCTATTTCAATCATCAGATGGATCATATCTTTCGTGCTGGGATTCCTTGGATTTGCTCTTTTGGGACTGTAAGGATAGGGCGTGAAAATTCGAAGGCGCTGTCCTGTCCGCTTTAGCGGGCAGGGGACAAAAAGCGTATACGGGGTATAAAGATGAAAGTTATTAAGGGTATTCTGTGGGGAATCGTGGCCTTGCTGATCACAGGCGGGCTGATTATTATGATCTGTGCGCTGAATCCTGCGCTGACAGGCATGCTGGCGGAGCAGGTGGAGGCTCTGAGCGGAGGGTTTGGAGGAAATTCGGACGGTACCGGCGGGGATACGGGAAATTCCGGCGCAGGAAGCATAGGAATTGGCGGTATATCCGGAGAAGGCAGCCAAACACAGCCGGACACGCCCGGAATCGATGCCGGATGGATTGCTGACCGGGGGGGCACAGGATATGTGGCCCCGGAAAATTCGGGGCAGACGCCTCCCCAGGAGGTGGGAAATCGTAACGGCTACCAGCCGGTGGCCGATGAGGCAGAGCAGATTCCCCAGGAGGAAGCGGATAATCTGAGCAATGTGCTTTCTTATGGAGAGCTGGGAGAGGGGCTTTCCTTTTCGGCGGAATATTATCCCTATTATGCCATGCTTCAGGCGGATCTGCAGAGGCTTTACTGTCAGATTTATGCAAATGCCATAGGGCAGAATATTTCCTTTGCGCCGGTGGTTTCGGTGACTATGGACCGGGTGAAGACGGTGTTTGAGGCCGTGTATAACGATCATCCGGAGCTTTTCTGGCTGGAGACGGGGTATTCCGGCAAATTTCTGGGGAACGGAACCTGTGTGGAGATTACCTTGAAATACAATGAGACAGTCATTGACCTGGAAGGAGCAAGGCAGGTTTTTGAAGCCGGCGCGGAGCAGATTCTTTTGGGGGCGCGCAACCTTGGCAGCGCCGCTGAGCAGGAAAGGTATGTTCATGATGCATTGATGCAGGTGGCAGACTATGATATGAATGCCGCAATGAACCAGAGTGCTTATAGTGCGCTGGTGAACCGGAAAACTGTCTGCGCCGGGTATGCCAGGGCATATCAGTATATGCTTCAGCAGCTGGGAATTCCTTGCTATTACTGTACCGGTTATGCCGGTGAGGATCATGCCTGGAATATTGTAAAGCTGAATAACGCTTATTATAATGTGGACGTGACTTGGGATGACACAGACACGCCTACTTATGATTATTTTAACAAGACGGATGCGGAATTTGGGCAAACACATATTCGCACGGGCCTGTCGATGTACCTGCCGGCTTGTCTGGGGGCAGGGGGAAGTCAGGCGGGATCAGCCTTTTCGGAAGTGGGAACCGGGGATACCGGGGAAGCCGGCGGCAGCGACGGTGAGGATGGCTATGGGGGACTGGGAGACCTGATTGGTGAAAACAGCGGAAAGCCTTTGGAATGGATCAGTAAGGTCACCGGCGACGCATTGCCTGAAGAAACAGGGGAGGATCAGAGAGCCATAGATCTGGAGGCTGTCGGAATCACGGAGGGTGAGCTGGTGGAGACTATGGAGGAATATTATGCTGACTGCCTGAGCCAGCTGAAGGCGGCGGGTGCAGGCAATGTGCAGTTTACCAACGTAATACCCGAGAGCTTGTGGAATACGGTAGAAAGCGCCTATAGCAGCGGCAGCTATCAAAAAGGATATGCAGAAGAGCTTTTGAAGGAGCTTAAGCAGGATGAGCTCGTGATACAGCTTCAGGCCCAGCGTCTGGGAAGCGGATACTACAGGGTGTACCACAGTGTAGTTATATATTCGGAGGAGCAAGAGGAAAGCAGCGAATAAATCAGGAAAATAAAGACCGGGAGCCTGTGTGGGGCTCCCGGTCTTTGTCTCAGACACTTTCGTGGAAGGTACGGCTGATCACGTCGGCCTGTTGTTCCGGGGTAAGCTTGATAAAGTTTACTGCGTAGCCGCTGACCCGGATGGTAAGCTGAGGATAGTTTTCAGGGTGCTTCTGGGCATCCAGCAGAGTATCCCTGTTCAGAACATTTACATTCAGATGATGTCCACCCTTGGATGCATAGCCGTCCAGCAGATTTACAAGATTGTTGACCTGGGCTGAGTTTGTCATGCTGCTCATAATATTTTCCTCCGTCTATTTTAATAATAAGAATAATTACTGTTTCTGAAATAAAGCATATCATGAAAATTTTTATTTGTCTATCATTTTCCACATATTTTGTGTTCTTTATTTAATACAAAAGATACTGTTGGCGAAGCAGCTCCGCCAGATGTTTTTTGGGCCGTCTGCATAAAAACCCGAGACAGAGAAAAAGTTTTGGAATATCCGGACAGGTTTTTCATATATTTGGAGAAAGGGGGACAGGTATATGGATAATGCGATTCTGCAATTGTTTCCGCTGGACCGGAGGGATTTTTGGCGGCAGACTGCCTCCTGCCAGGAGAATGTACAGGAGATCCGCCTGAGGGCGGGCAGGCCTGTGGTGATACATAAGGATGGCAGAGAAGTGTTTTTAACGGAGGAGGGGCTGTTTACGGACAACCTGAGGCTGGCCCATCTGGCGGAACAGGAAGAGCTGGAGGGGCTGTTGCAGCATATTTGTCACTATTCCATTTATGCTTTTGAGGAGGAACTCCGGCAGGGGTATATTACGGTCAGTGGAGGTCATCGGGTGGGGGTATCGGGACAAGCCGTGCCGGGAGCGGGAGGTCAGCTCCATACCATCAAGAATATAGCCTTTATCAATATACGGATTGCACATCAGGTCAGGGGCGCCGGGGATACGGTTCTCCCAAGGCTCTACCGGGAAGGAGGGCTTAAGAGCACACTGATATTGTCGCCTCCCGGATGCGGGAAGACCACGCTGCTGCGGGATCTGATCCGGCAGATATCAGACGGAAACAGATTTGGACCGGGTATGACAGTGGGAGTCGTGGATGAGAGGTCGGAAATCGCCGGTTCCTTCTGCGGGAGGCCCCAGAATGATGTGGGTATGCGGACGGATGTATTGGACGCCTGCCCCAAGGCCCTGGGAATGATGATGCTTTTGCGGGCCATGTCGCCCCAGGTGATTTGTATCGACGAGCTGGGGAGCAGAGAGGAGCTGGAGGCATTAAAATGTGCGGCTGCCTGCGGGTGCCGGATATTGGCCACGGCCCATGGGGAAAGCGTGGAGGATGCAGGGCGCAGGTTCGGGGAGGGGCAGGCGGCACTGCGGCAGCTTTTTCAGACCTTTCTTCTGATGGGGAAGGAAGACGGGAAATGTGTAGTGAAAAAAATTGTGGGTTGAAAAAGGGAGGCTGATGAAGGTGATCAGGTGGATCGGAGGATGTATGATTTTTTCCGGCTGTCTGGGAATAGGTTTTTGGTATCGGAGCCAGCTTACGGGGCGAATCCGCGGACTTCGTCTTCTGCAGGAGATTCTGGAGCTTTTGACCGGGGAGATCCGATACGGCTGCAGTACCCTGCCGGAATGCTGCAGACGTATTGCGGTGCGGCTGCAGGCGCCTTTTGACAGGGCCTTTGCCGAAATCGATGCCAGAATGCAGGAAAATACAGGAGTTTCCTTTGCGGAGATATTTGGGGAATGCATGGAAGAGCCTTTGAAGGCGCTGCCCCTGAAGGAGGAGGAGCGGGAAATTTTTCTGCGCTTTGTGCCAAAGAGTGGTTTCCCGGACGGTCAGATGCAGCTTCGGGCTATAGAACAGAGCAGAAAGCAGCTGGAAAATACCATAGAGGAGCTGGAGAAAGAGAATGTGGAAAAGTGCAGGATGGCGGTAGGGCTTGGAGTGATGAGCGGACTGCTGATCATTCTGGTATTAATGTAAGGCACAGTCCGTTTTACAGGACAGCCGGATCGATGTCCGCAGAAGGCGGACCGGGAGTATGAGTATGGGAGTGAGCCTGATTTTTAAAATAGCGGCGGTGGGAATTCTTGTAACGATTCTCAGTCAGATTCTGAAGCACAGCGGGCGCGAGGAGCATGCTTTTCTGATCAGCCTGGCCGGGCTGGTTCTGGTGCTGACCTGGATCGTGCCTTATATATATGAATTGTTTCAAACCATACAGACCTTGTTTTCGCTGTAAGGGAGGTGGCCATGCAGGAGCTGGTGAAGATATCGTTTCTGGGGATCGCAGGGGTGCTGATCGCCGTTCAGTTCCGGGCGCAGAAGCCGGAATACAGTACGTATATAGGGCTGGCCATCAGTATTCTGATTTTTTGGTATGCCCTGCGGCAGGTGGAGGCAGTGACCTCGCAGTTTATCAGGCTTCGAAGCTATCTGGGAGGGGCGGAGAATTATCTGTCCATTTTGCTGAGGGTCATCGGGATCACCTATATCTGTGAATTCAGCGCCGGGATCTGCAGGGATGCAGGCTATCAGTCGGTGGCGGGCCAGATTGAGATTCTGGGAAAGCTTTCGGTGATGTTCGCAGGTCTTCCTATTTTATTTGCAGTCATCGACCAGATACAGAATTTTTTATAAAAGCAGAGCAGGAGCCGGGAGAGTATGATGGATTTGGGCGGGATCTGGCAGGACTTTGGTCTGGACAGGCTGGAGCAGGGAGTGGAGCAGCTGTTCCCCCAGTGGGAGATTTCTTTGGAAGAGATGTTTTCCAGGATCATGTCCGGAGATGTCTGGGGAGCGTTAAAGGGGATGTTTGAGGATGCGGCATCAGGATTTATGGGACAGCTGTCAGGCTTACGGGATGTTTTTATCTGGCTGCTGGTGCTGGGGATCGTATCCTCGCTGATGACGCATTTTGTGGAAATATTTGATATCCATCAGGTGGCGGATATGGGGTTCTATTTTATGTATCTGCTCTTTATCGTGGTGCTGCTGCGGTGCTTTTCCCAGGCGGCGCAGACGGTGTCGGGGATGCTGGAGGATATCACACTTTATATCCGGCTGATGGTGCCGGCATATATGATATCCGTGGGGGTCTCCACCGGAGCGGCCACAGTGGGGGCCGCCAGTCAGATGATGGTGCTTTTGATCTATGGTGTGGAGTTTATTCTGGGACAGGGAGTGATTCCTCTTATATACAGCTATGTGATGCTTTCTGTGATAAACGGCGTATGGGAAGAGGAAAAGCTTTCTCTGCTGATCGATCTTCTGGGAAAGGGGATCGGATGGGTTCTTAAGGGAGCGCTGGGCATTGTCACAGGGGTCAGCGTGGTTCAGGCGCTGATCACTCCGGCGGTGGACTCCGTCAGGGTATCTGCCCTGCAGAAGCTGGTGTCGGCGATCCCCGGTGTGGGAAATGCGGCGGACGGAGTGGTGGAGCTGATAATGGGATCGGCGTTGGTGATCAAGAACAGTATCGGAGTGATCCTTCTGGTTCTTCTGCTGGTGCTCTGTGCGGCACCGCTGTTTAAGGTGGCGGCGATTGCCGGTATCGTAAAAAGCGCAGCAGCTTTTATGGGAATTATCAGTGACCGCAGGATAACAGCCTGTGCCAACAGGACGGGGGATGCGGGACTTTTGCTGCTTCGGACAGCGGGGACGGCGGTGATGCTGTTTCTGATTTCTATTGCCATGCTCACTGCCGTCGGAAAGGGATGAGGAAATGAGAAATATATTGTTTCAAACGATCTGCAGAGTGGGAATTTTTATGATCTGCGCCCAGGCACTGGTGCATTTCAGGCCCAGGGAGGCCTATGAGAAATATTTAAAGCTCCTGGTCAGCGTCATGATCCTGATCCAGCTGTTTTTGCCCATAGGAAGCCTGTTTTTGGGCGGAGGAAGGCAGGACGCAGCCCGGCAGCTGGAGGCTTTTGGAAGGGAGCTGGAACAGGAGATGCAAAAGGCCCAGGAGTCTGCTTTCCAGACCGACGGTCTGCTGGAGCAGATGACCCTGGAGGAGGTGCGCCGCCGGATAGAGGAGCAGACACAGCAGGAAGAGCTTCCCAGGGAAGCGTCAGGGGAGATCCGGACAGACGTAGAGCCTGTGGAACCGGTGAAGATAGGGGAATAGCGGAATGGGCGGGACAGAGAAGGAAGGTGAGAAATATGGGTAAGGACTGGAAGCAGTGGATCAAAAAAAAGGGGCTGGAAAAATACTTCCGCAGGGACAATCTGCTGATCCTGGTATTGGCGGGGATTCTGCTGTTTATCATTGCGCTTCCCACAAGTGACGGAGAAAAGGCGGATTCCGGGATGAAGGAAAAGACCAAAGCTTTATCGGGAGAAACATTGCAGACCGGGGATGGACAGACGCCGGGCGTAAACCCGGGAACAGGAACTGACGAGGATTATGCCGCTGCCATGGAACAGCGGCTGACAGAGGCTCTGGCGGATATGGCCGGAGTGGGGAAGGTGAGAGTGATGATTACCCTGAAATCCTCCCGGGGACTTGTGGTGGAGAAGGAGGAACAGATGGAGCAGTCTTCTGTCAAAGAGACGGATTCTCAGGGCGGCAGCAGGATATCGGATCAGGCCAGCAGGGAAGAGACAGTGGTCCGGAGCACGGACGGAAGTAATAGCGAGCCCTATGTGGTGAAAAGCTATGTGCCGGAGATAGAGGGGGTTCTGGTGGTGGCGGAGGGAGCCGGCAGCGGTACCATAAACCGCACGGTGACGGAGGTTGTGCAGGCGCTTTTCGGAGTGGAGGCCCACAAGGTAAAGGTTGTGAAAATGAATTCTGCCGAATAGCATATATCCCTGACAGGGCTCATACAATAAAGTAGCAAAACGTAAAGAAGGGGAAAACAGTGAAAAGCCTAATCAAAAAAAATCAGCTTATGATAACCGCGCTTGCGATCATGATCGCCATTGCAGGATATCTGCAGTTTGCGGGAACCGGACTGGAAGAGGAGTACTTGGCAACAGACAATGAAAAAAAGGGAAATACAGAAGCGGCGAATCCTGCCGGATCGGACGGGGTTATCTCGGAAAATTTGTCCTCGGACGATCTGCTGGATCTCTCGGAGGAGGACTTACTGGCAGCAGGACTTCCGGATATCCAGAGCATGGATTCCGACACCGAAGGAGAACTGGTAAATGATTATCTGGATACGGGACTGCAGGCCTCTCAGGACACAGGGTCCGACGCTGTCCAGGCGGAGGCAACTCCTGAAGTGGGTGAGATTCCCGGGGAAGCCGTATTCACCTCCAATAACGGCGTGGCGGTGCTTTCCGAGGCCAAGCTTTTGAAGGAGCAAACCCGTGCCAAGAATAAAGAAACACTTTTGGAGATCATCAACAGCACCGGCCTGACAGATGCCCAGAAGCAGGAGGCCGTGGACAGCATGGTGCAGATGACCGCCATTGCGGAGAAAGAAGCTGCGGCGGAAATCCTCCTGGAGGCAAAGGGCTTTCAGGACGTGGTGGTGAGCATCAACGGAGATGCGGCGGATGTGGTGGTAAACGCCACAATGCTGGATGATGTAATGAGAGCCCAGATCGAAGACATCGTAACCCGCAAAACCGATATCCCCCCTGAAAATATCATCATCAGCACAGTGGTTGAACGGTAAAGACGGAAAATACAAAAAAAGCTGTAAATACATAAAAACTGTGGTATACTGTCATGATAGGATGAAAGGACACGGAAGATATGAAGAGAGTATTTTTAATTGTTTTGGACAGTTTTGGAATCGGACAGATGGAAGATGCGCCGGAGTACGGCGATGTGAATGTAAATACCCTGCGCAGCGTTTCATCCAGTCCCCTCTTTCACGTGCCGAATATGCAAAAGCTGGGACTTTTTGACATAGACGGTGTGTCTGTGGAGGCCCAGGACGCCCGGGGCTTCCAGGAAGAGCAAAGCCTTCATAAAGGGGTGACAGCCCGTATGACGGAGGCCTCAAAGGGAAAGGATACCACCATTGGTCATTGGGAGATTGCAGGCATTTACTCTCCCCAGCCTCTGCCCACCTATCCTCATGGTTTTCCGGAGGAGGTGCTGGAGCCATTTCGGAGAAAGACGGGAAGAGGGGTGCTCTGCAACCTGCCCTATTCCGGCACGGCGGTGATTCAGGAATACGGAGATGCCCACTGCCAAACAGGGGATTTGATCGTGTATACCTCTGCGGACAGCGTGTTTCAGGTCGCCGCCCATGAGGACGTGGTTCCGTTGGAGAAGCTTTACGAATACTGCCGCATTGCAAGAGAAATTCTGCAGGGACCTCACGGGGTTGGGCGGGTGATCGCCAGGCCCTTTACGGGTCCCTGCGGCGGACAGTTCACCAGGACCTCCCACAGGCACGATTTTTCCATTCTGCCCCCTGGAACCACCATGCTGGACCAGCTGAAGGAAAGCGGGAGAGATGTGATCGCCGTAGGAAAAATCACCGATATATTCTCGGGAAAAGGGATCACGGAATCTGTGTACACCAGCGGCAACGAAGAAGGGATCCAGAGGACGCTGGAATACCTGGATAAAGATTTCGAAGGACTCTGCTTTATTAATCTGGTGGATTATGATATGCTTTACGGACACAGACGTGATATTGACGGCTACGCAAAGGCCTTGTCCTTCTTTGATGACAAGCTGCCGGAGATTATGGGAAAAATGCGGGAAGATGATATTCTGATGCTCACCGCGGATCACGGATGCGATCCGGCCTACACGGCCACCACAGACCACACCAGGGAATATACGCCCTTTATCATGTACGGGCCCGGGATTGTCCCCCGAAATCTGGGAACTCGAAAAACCTTTGCAGATATAGGGGCAACTGTGTTACAATACTTTGACATCACGCCGGCTTTTGCCGGGGAAAGTATGCTCCGGTAAAGCCAGAGCGCAAGATTAATTTTTTGGAGGTTTAAGAGACCCATGGGTAAATTTACGGAAGAGATCAACCGCCGCCGCACCTTTGCCATCATATCCCACCCGGATGCGGGAAAGACTACTCTCACGGAGAAATTTCTGCTTTATGGCGGAGCCATCAATCTGGCAGGAAGCGTCAAGGGGAAAGCCACGGCGCGCCACGCAGTGTCCGACTGGATGGAGATCGAGAAGGAGAGAGGTATTTCCGTGACCTCATCCGTGCTGCAGTTTGAGTATGACGGCTTCTGTATCAATATTCTGGACACACCGGGGCATCAGGATTTCTCGGAGGATACCTACCGGACCCTGATGGCGGCGGATTCTGCCGTTATGGTCATCGATGCGTCAAAGGGCGTGGAAGCCCAGACCAGAAAGCTGTTTAAGGTGTGCGGAATGCGGGGGATTCCCATCTTTACCTTTATCAACAAGATGGACCGGGATGCAAAGGATACCTTTGATCTGCTGGACGACATTGAAAAGGAGCTGGGCATCGCAACCTGTCCGGTAAACTGGCCTATCGGTTCAGGAAAGGAATTTAAGGGTATATACGACAGAAACGAAAAATGTGTGATTTCTTATGCCGATACCGAAAAGGGCACAAAGGAGGGAACCGCCACGAGAATTCCTCTTTCTGAGGAAGAGCGGCTTCGGGAGATGATCGGACAGGAGCCTGTGGACAAGCTTCTGGAGGAAATCGAGCTTTTGGATGGAGCCAGTGCGGAATTTGATCTGGAGCTGGTGCGGGCGGGGGGCTTGACGCCGGTTTGCTTTGGTTCCGCCTTGACCAATTTCGGCGTAGAAATCTTTTTAAAGCATTTTCTGGAGATGACCACCACGCCTCTGCCCAGAAAGGCAGATATCGGACTGGTGGATCCTGTGGAAAACGAATTCAGCGCCTTTGTGTTTAAGATTCAGGCAAATATGAATAAGGCCCACAGAGACAGGATCGCATTTATGCGGATCTGTTCCGGAAAATTTGACGCCAGCATGGAGGTGCGCCATGTGCAGGGAGGAAAGGTGCTGCGGCTTTCCCAGCCACAGCAGATCATGGCGGATGAGAGGAAGATTCTGAGCGAGGCCTATGCAGGAGACATTATCGGCGTGTTTGATCCGGGAATCTTTTCTATTGGAGATACGCTGTGTATGCCAAAGGAAAAATTTCAGTATGAGGGAATTCCCACCTTCGCGCCGGAGCATTTTGCCAGGGTGCGCCAGGTGGATACCATGAAGAGAAAGCAGTTTGTAAAGGGGATCGAGCAGATCGCCCAGGAGGGCGCCATCCAGATTTTCCAGGAATTCAACACGGGCCTGGAGGAGATCATTGTGGGTGTGGTGGGCGTGCTGCAGTTTGACGTGCTGAAATACAGGCTGGAAAATGAATATAATGTGGAGATCCGGCTGGAGAATCTGCCCTACGAACACATCCGGTGGATCGAGAATCAGGACGAGGTGAACGTTGAGAAGCTGACGGGAACCTCCGATATGAAGAAGGTCAGAGACATGAAGGGTAATCCGCTGCTACTGTTTATCAACTCCTGGAGCATCGGGATGACCCTGGATCGCAATAAGGGCCTGGTGTTGACGGAGTTTGGCAGATGAGAAATAGAGTATGGATGAAAGGCATATGCTGGCTGGTTTTCTTTGGGCTGGCGCTTTGCAGCTGTTCCCTGGAGGAGCTTCTGCAGGAGGTTCCCAGGGACTATGCCATTTCGGGGACGGCGCCCCAGGATTCATCGGAGGAAACAGGGGAGCTTTTTCCTGAGGAAGAAGATGCAGGAGCGGAGGACGGAAGCTTCCACGGCGAAGGAGCTGATGAGGAGGAAACTTCCTTTCTGATGCCGGAGGCCGTACGGTTTGCCTGTGAGCGCCTCAGCGAGGCAGAGCGTGTCTGGTACTATGATATGGAGCGGATGCTGGGAAGCTTCGGCGATAAAGTTCAGCTTGACAATGCGGGCCTGGAGGCAGGGCTGGAAGCGGAGGATGTGGACCGTATCTTTCAGTGTGTGCTCAACGATCATCCTGAGTTATTTTTTGTGGAGGGGTATTCCTATACCAGATATACCCGTGGAGAGCGGACTACCGCTATCGAATTTTCGGGAACATATACCATGGACCGGGAGACGGCTGCAAAGCGGCTGGAGGAGATTGATGCCGCGGCGTCCAGGATCCTTTCGGGAATCAGCCCGGATGCCGGGGATTATGAAAAAGTAAAATATGTGTATGATACGTTGATCCGGGAGACAGACTATGAATTGGGAGCACCGGATAATCAGAATATCTATTCCGTATTTGTCAACCACGTTTCCGTGTGTCAGGGATATGCCAAGGCTACCCAGTATCTTCTGAACCGGCTTGGAGTGGAGTGCACTCTGGTGCTGGGCACCGTGGACGCAGGGGAGGGCCATGCCTGGAACCTGGTGAAGGTGGAAGGAGACTACTATTTTGTAGATACCACTTGGGGCGATGCTTCTTATCGGACGGAGGAAGGTCAGGGGGACGCAGAGGAAACAGATTTCAAGGTGCCGGAGGTGAATTATGATTATTTAAATGTGACCACGGCGGAGCTTCTGCGGACCCACACGCTGGGAGGAGAAGTGGAAATGCCCCTCTGTACCCAGGTGAAGGCCAACTACTATGTGAGAGAGAAGGCGCTGTTTTCTGCTTATGACGAAGAACAGCTGCAGGAGCTCTTCAACAAAGCACTGGAGCAGGGCCGGGATGATGTCACTGTGAAATGTGCGGACAGAGCGTGCTTTGACGCGATGTATACCGCGCTGATCCAGGAACATGAGATCTTCCAGTACCTTCCGGACCACAACGGCAGTGTGGCCTATGCACAGAATGAAGATCAGTTATCTTTGACATTTTGGGTGACAAATGAATAAGTGATGTGGTATAATGTTCACGTAGGCAAACCTGCATTTGCAGCACTACAAGTATTGCGGAGAATTCCGCAACAGATGCGCATCATGGCGCAAAGGGGTATGAATATGGAAAAAGAAATGACAAAAACTACAGAAAAAGCCGTTATATTGCAGGATGAAAAAAACATGGGCGTGGTACAGATCGCGGATGATGTGGTGGCTATGATCGCATCTTTAGCGGCCACCGAGGTGGAAGGCGTCAGCGCCATGGTGGGAAATATTACAAATGAGCTCATGAGCAGGGTGGGCATGAAAAACCTGACCAAGGGCGTGAGAGTGGACGTAAAGGATGGCAGGGTCGTGGTGGACCTGGCTGTTACCATGGAATACGGTTACAATATTCCTGCGACCTGTCAGAAGGTTCAGGGCAAGGTGAAGGCGGCAATTGAAAATATGACGGGGCTGGACTGCACGGATGTCAATATCCGAATTGCCGGTGTCAGAGTAAGGTAAGAAATATACTTTAAAAGGATAAATGCACACCATGGGACGACATGAACAAAGAGAACAGGTCTTCAGGCTTCTGTTTCAGGTTGAATTTTACGATCCCCAGGAGATGCCCAGGCAGATGAGACTCTTTTTGGAGGGCAATGAGGATATCACTTCCTCAAAGGATGCGGACCGCATTGAAGCCAGATGCCAGGCTGTCCGGGAGAAAATTTCCCAGATTGACACTCTGATCGATGAGAATACAGAGGGGTGGGACAGAAACCGCATGGGAAAGGTGGAACTGACGGTTCTGCGGCTGGCGGTGTACGAACTGCGGTTTGACGATGATATTCCTGCCGGCGTGGCCATCGACGAAGCGGTGGAAATCGCAAAAAAGTATGGACAGGAAGGCTCAGGCGGATTTGTGAATGCGATCCTGGGCAAGATTGCAAAGCTGGGTGATTGATATTCGAAATGTATATACGGTAGGACAACTGAATTCCTATATTAAAAATATGTTCAGGCAGGATTATTTATTGCAGAGCCTTCTGGTAAAGGGTGAGGTAAGCAATTGTAAATATCACTCCTCTGGGCATATTTATTTTACGTTGAAGGATCCCAAGGGTACCATTAGCTGCGTTATGTTCGCAGGCAGCCGTTCGGGTCTTTCTTTTCGCATGTCTGAAGGACAGCAGGTCATTGTGGCGGGTATGGTGGATGTGTATGAGCGGGATGGCAAGTACCAGCTGTACGCCAGGCAGATTCTGCAGGACGGAAACGGCCTTCTTTATGAGCGGTTTGAACAGCTGAAGCGTGAGCTGGAGGAATCCGGAATGTTTGCCCCGGAATATAAGCAGCCCATTCCCCGGTATATCAGGACGCTGGGAGTGGTGACTGCGGATACGGGAGCCGCCGTGAGAGACATCATTCAGATTGCAGGAAGGCGGAATCCCTATGTGCAGATTATTCTTTACCCGGCTATCGTCCAGGGAGAAGCGGCGGCGCCCAGTATCGTGAAGGGCATCCGTGCTTTGGAGCGATTGGGTGTGGACGTAATGATAGTAGGGCGTGGAGGCGGCTCCATCGAAGACCTGTGGGCCTTTAATGAGAGAGAGGTGGCCCAGGCTGTTTTCGACTGTTCCGTTCCCGTGATATCGGCTGTGGGTCATGAGACAGATACCACTATTACAGACTTTGTGGCGGATCTGAGAGCGCCGACACCCTCCGCCGCAGCGGAGCTGGCGGTGGCGGACATCCGGGAGATTCTGGGAGAGCTTGCATCCGGCGCAGAGCTGCTGGACCGGCAGATCAGGAGAAGACTGCAGGAGAGCCGGGGGGAGATCCGGTATCTGCAGCAGCGACTGAAGAGCGCAAGCCCGGCCAGCCGGATCCGTGAGAAAAAAATGTCCCTTTTGAGCGCTGAGGAGCGGCTTCAGGACAGGATGGACAGGCTTCTGGAGGGCCGGCGTCATGAGCTTGCCCTGTATATTGAAAGGCTTAAGGGGCTGTCTCCTCTGGAGAAGCTAAGCAGCGGCTATTCCTACGTGGCGGACAGCCAGGGAAAAAATGTGCGTTCCATAAGCCAGGCGGAGCCGGGCCGGGAGCTTTCTATATATGTGAAAGACGGAAGAATCAATGCGTCGGTGATTTCGGTGGAAGGAGGCAGCGTCCATGGATAAGAAAACGGAAGAATATACCCTGGAGGAGAATTTTGCGAGACTTCGGGAAACCATAGAGCAGCTGGAGGATGAGAATATATCGCTGGAGGAGGCCTTTGGGGCGTACAGCGCCGGAATGGCGATCTTGAAGCAGTGTAACGATCAGATCGACAGGGTGGAAAAACAGGTTCTGAAGCTGAGCGAAGAGGGACGGCTGGAGGAGTTTGAAAATGGAAATACAGGAGTTTGAGGAAGCGCGGAAGCAAAAAGCCGCGCAGATCGAAAGAATTCTGGAGGAATACCTGCCTCCTGAGTCGGGATGGCAGAAAACGGTTGCGGAGGCCATGAATTACAGTCTGAGAGCGGGAGGAAAACGGCTTCGCCCCATGCTGATGCTGGAGACCTGCCGTATGCTGGGGGGAAGCCGGATGGTGGAGCCCTTTATGGCTGCCATTGAGATGATCCATACCTATTCGCTGATCCATGACGATCTGCCGGCCATGGACAATGACGAGTACCGAAGAGGGTGCAAAACCACCTGGCGGGTATACGGAGAGGCCATGGGGATTCTGGCGGGGGACGGTCTGCTGAATCTTGCGTTTGAAACGGCCATGCGTTCCTTTGATTATTGCTGCATAGAAGAGGATTATATACGGGCTTCCCGAGCTCTTCGCCTTCTTGCCGCAAAAGCCGGGATCGGAGGCATGATCGGAGGCCAGACCGCCGATATTGAAGCGGAGGGCCAGGAGAATCCGGTGACGGAGGAACAGCTGCTTTTTATCCATGAGCATAAAACGGCGGCATTGATCCAGGCGGCCATGATGACAGGCGGGATCCTGGCCGGCGCATCGGACAGTGAGCTTGCAAAGCTGGAGAAATGTGCCTATAATGTGGGCATTGCATTTCAGATCCAGGATGACATTCTGGATGTGGTGGGAGACAGCCAGGAGCTTGGTAAGACGGTGGGCAGCGATGCCGAAAATCATAAACAGACCTACGTGACCCTGAAAGGGCTGAAGGAGTCCGGGGCACAGGCGGCGGCCCTGTCCGGGGAGGCTGTCAGGATACTGGACGGCTTTTCGGGAGAGCATGCATTTCTGAAGCAGTTGATCCTGACTTTGATAAATCGCCGCAGCTGAGAAAACACTGTTACGGTGACAGCGGATATGCCGGCAATGGGATGGTACCGGTATCCTGAGGCGGACGGCGGAAAGGCACGGCTGAGCATATGTTGTTGGAATCCATAAAAAGGGTAAATGACATAAAGAAGATAAGAAAAGAGGATTGGAATATTCTGGCCCAGGAGATCCGGGACTTTCTGATCCGCAGAATCAGTATGACCGGCGGGCATCTGGGCTCTAATCTGGGCGCGGTGGAGCTCACTATGGCACTGCATCTGGCATTGGATCTGCCGGAGGACAAGATTATCTGGGATGTGGGGCATCAGTCCTACACACACAAAATTCTCACCGGGCGGGGGGACCGTTTTGACACTCTCCGTCAGTTTCACGGTCTCAGCGGTTTTCCCAAACGAAAAGAAAGCGAATGCGATGTATTTGACACGGGGCACAGCTCCACCTCCATTTCCGCGGGGCTGGGGCTGGTTCGGGCCAGGGATATCACCGGAGGCAAAAACATTGTGGTATCCGTGATCGGCGACGGCTCTCTGACAGGAGGCATGGCTTACGAGGCGCTGAATAATGCCGCCAAGCTGGAGACCAACTTTATCATTGTTTTAAACGACAACAATATGTCCATCTCCGAAAATGTGGGAGGAGTGTCCAAATATCTGAATAATATCCGGACTGCCACCAGCTATCTGGATCTGAAGGAGGGCATCTATAACGTATTGGCAGGCACCAAGCGGGGCAACAGTACCATCAACAAGATCCGGAAGGCCAAGAGCAGCTTTAAGCATCTGGTGATTCCGGGCATGCTCTTTGAGGACATGGGACTTACTTACCTGGGGCCTGTGGACGGGCACGATATTCCCGGTCTGATTACGGTGATCAACGAGGCCCGCAGAGTGAAGGGGCCGGTGCTGATCCACGCTCTGACCCAGAAGGGCAAGGGCTATCTGCCCGCGGAGCGGCATCCCGCCAGATTTCATGGAGCGGAGCCCTTTGAGATCAGTACGGGGATCCCCTCCAACCCCAGGATGGAGGCCAATTATACGGATATTTTTTCCACAGTCATGTGCAAGCTGGGACAAAGAGACCAGCGGATCGTTGCCATTACGGCGGCCATGCCGGACGGAACGGGGCTGAAGCGTTTCCACAATATGTACCCGGACCGGTTTTTTGATGTGGGGATCGCAGAGGAGCATGCGGTGACCTTTGCCGCCGGTCTGGCGGCTGGGGGCCTGAAGCCTATTGTGGCCATATACTCATCTTTTCTGCAAAGGGCTTATGACCAGATCCTCCACGATGTCTGTCTGCAGAACCTTCCGGTGGTCTTTGCCATTGACCGGGCCGGGCTGGTGGGAAGCGACGGCGAAACCCATCAGGGAATCTTTGATTTTACATACCTGTCAGGGATTCCAAATATGCATATATGTGCTCCTAAAAACAAATGGGAGCTGTCGGATATGATGAAATTTGCGGTGGCTCTGGAAGCACCTGTTGCCGTCCGCTATCCCCGGGGGACAGCTTACACCGGGCTGAAGGAATACCGGGCACCTGTGGAGCTGGGCCGTGCGGAGTGGATTTACAGAGAGTGGGAGATCGCCCTGTTTGCCGTGGGCAGCATGGTGAAGACCGCGGAGGCCGTCAGGACGGCGCTGAAGGCCAGAGGCTACGGCGTGAGCCTGATTAACGCCCGATTCGTAAAGCCTATTGATGAGGACGCCGTGCAGGAAGCCTGCGGGGGCCATGCACTGATCGTTACCATGGAGGAAAATGTGGCCTGCGGCGGTTACGGCGAAAAGGTATTGGACTATATGAACAGAACGGGACTGCGGAACAGATGCCTGAACATTGCCCTGCCCGATGCTTACGTGGAACACGGTAATGTAGAGCTTTTGAAAAAGGAGATCGGCCTTGATGCGGACAGTATTGTGAAGAGGATCTGCGGGTGCCTGGGAACGGACTGTTCTGTCCGATGATTTCCGGGGATGAAGGCAAAGGGGTGAAAAGCTATGAAGGAACGGTTGGATGTGATCCTGGTGAAGCGAGGCTTGGCGGAATCCCGGGAGAAGGCCAGGGCTGTTATCATGTCCGGCAGCGTCTACGTGAACGGCCAGAAGGAGGATAAGGCGGGAGCCGCCTTTGAGGAAAGCCGGATTCAGCTGGAGGTACGGGGCAAGGCACTGAAATATGTGAGCCGGGGAGGCCTGAAGCTGGAAAAAGCCATGAAACAGTGGGGATTTGAGCTGGAGGGCAGGATCTGTATGGATATCGGTGCCTCAACGGGAGGATTTACCGACTGTATGCTTCAAAATGGTGCGGCCAAGGTTTATTCGGTGGATGTGGGGCATGGCCAGCTGGCCTGGAAGCTGAGAAACGATACAAGAGTTATCTGCATGGAAAAGACAAATTTTCGGTATATGGTGAGAGAGGACATACAGGACGATCTGGATTTTGCCAGCGTGGACGTATCCTTCATTTCGCTCACAAAAATATTGATTCCCGCCAGGAACCTTTTAAAGGAGGGCGGGGAGATGGTGTGTCTGGTGAAGCCGCAGTTTGAGGCCGGCAGGGACAAGGTGGGAAAGAACGGCGTGGTCAGGGAATCCGGCACCCACAGGGAGGTGGTTTCCAGGATCGTGGACTACGCGGACAGCATTGGGTTCTGTGTGCGTCATCTGGAGTACTCGCCCATCAAAGGTCCGGAGGGGAATATCGAATACCTGCTTCATCTGAAAAAGGAGCGGGAACCGGAGGATGAAGTGCGAAGCCTTACGGAGGCCGAGGCGGAGGCGCGTCTGAAGCAGATTATGCAGCAGGGCACAGGCTTGTCTCAAACCCCTTTCTGGAAAGAGACCATCAGAGAGATCGTGGAAGCCTCCCATACTCTTTCGGAGGAAGGCACATGAGACATTTTCTGATATATACAAACAGACAAAAGGATAAAGGTTCAGCGGTGACGGAGCGGGTGTGCCGGTATCTGGCCGGCAGGGGCCAGCAGGTGGCGGTAAGGGATTACCGGGATGGACGGGAGGATCCAAAGTGCAGAGAGGACCTGGACCGGCAGGAAGCCTTCGCTTTGAGCAATGCAGACTGCATGATTGTTCTGGGAGGAGACGGCACGGTACTGCAGGCGGCCCGGGAGGCCAGGCAATTTCATATTCCTATTATCGGGGTGAATCTGGGGACTCTGGGATATATGACGGAGATCGAACCCTCGGGACTGGAGGAAGCGCTGGAGCGCCTGATTGCGGGGGATTACGAACAGGAGAGCCGGATGATGCTGGAGGGAAAGGCTTTTCTGGAAGACGGAAGGATACAGGAGGGATGGGCTCTGAATGACATTGTTATTTCTAGGAGCGGCCCTCTTCGGACAATTCAGTTTGATATTTATGTAAACGGCCGGTTCTTAAACGATTATAATGCCGACGGAATGATTGTGACCACTCCTACCGGCTCTACGGGCTACAACCTATCGGCAGGCGGACCTATTGTGGAGCCGAAAGCCAGGCTGATCACCCTTACGCCGATCTGCCCTCATACGCTGAACCAGAGAAGCATTATTCTTTCTCCGGAGGATGTGATTGAGATAGCAGTGCCCCAGGGCAGAGATGGACGCAGTCAGACGGTGGAAGCGGTTTTTGACGGAAGCCAGGCCGTCCGGCTCAGCACAGGGGAGCGGATCCGAATCGTACAGTCAGAAAAAATGGCGGAATTTATCCAGCTGAATCAGGTCAGCTTTCTGGATGTTCTGCATCGGAAGCTGAGCGAAAACGGACAAAGGGGAGTCAGACATGAAGAAGATCCGGCAGGGAAAGATTATTGAAATTATTCAGAAATATGATGTGGAGACCCAGGAGGAGCTGGCTGGAAGGCTGGAGGAAGCAGGCTTTACCGTGACCCAGGCTACCGTCTCCAGGGATATCCGGGAATTGAAGCTGTCCAAGGTTCCGACGGGAGGAGGCGGACAGAAATATGTGAGCCTGCAGCAGGATGACAGCCACATGGGCGATAAATATGTACGAGTGCTCAAGGATGGATTTGTTTCTGCTGATGCGGCTCAGAATATCCTGGTGATAAAGACGGTGTCAGGAATGGCCATGGCGGTGGCCGCGGCGCTGGATGCCCTGCGGTTTGCAGAGGTAGTGGGCTGCATTGCCGGTGATGACACAATTTTTGTGGCGGTACATACGGCAGAGGAAGCCAGGGCGCTGAAAGACAAGATACACCGGCTGGTGGGGCAGTGAAAAGGCAGGATGCATCAGCAGATCAGGAAGTGAAAAGGCAGGACACATCAGATATTCATACAGTGGTGAGACAAGGCACATCAAAAACGGGCAATGGTGTGCCAATGCTTATCATCGTGTCAGACAGTGGTCTGACAAAGCAAGCAAATGAATCGGGCAGTGATCGGAGAAGGTAGATAGGAGAGAATCAATGCTGCAGAGTCTACATGTAAAAAACCTGGCCCTGATGGAGGAGACCGAGGTGGAGTTCGGCCAGGGACTGAATATCCTCACAGGAGAAACCGGTGCGGGGAAATCCCTGCTGATCGGAAGTATCAATCTGGCTTTGGGAGGAAAATTTGAGAAGGAAATGCTGCGCAAGGGAGCAGACAGCGCGCTGGTGGAGCTTGTATTCACCGGCAGTGCCGGAGTACGGGAAAAGCTGGAGTCCATGGATTTGGAACCACAGGATGACGATACTGTGATTATCAGCCGCAAAATGCAGCCTGGCAAAAGCATTTGCAGGATCAACGGAGAGACCGTGACGGCAAAGCAGGTGAAGGAGCTTGCGGAGTCGCTGATCGATATTCATGGTCAGCACGACCATCAGTCATTGCTTCACAAAAAGAAACATTTGGAAATACTGGACAGCTTTTGCGACGGTAAATTCCGCCAGGCCGCCCAGAAGGTGGAGGAGGAATACCGCCGGTGCCGGGAGCTCCAGAAAACCATGGAAGAGGAGACCATGGATGAGGAGGCCAAGGCCAGAGAACAGTCTCTGGCAGAGTTTGAGTGGGGAGAGATCCAGGAGGCCAACCTGATTCCGGGTGAGGATGAAGAGCTGGAACAGCGCTACCGTCTTATGGTCAACAGTAAGAGGATTCTGGAGAGCCTGGCGGAGAGCTATCAGCTCACAGGAAATGAGATGGATGGAGCGGGCAGCGCCCTGAGCCGTGCGTTGCGATCCCTGAGGGGAGTCACAATGTACGACGGGCGTCTGGAGGAGCTGGAGGGACAGCTGTCGGAGATTGACAGCCTGCTGGCCGATTATAATCGGGATGTGGCTGAGTACATGGCCGACTGTGAATTTGACGAGGGAGACTATGGAGAGGTAGAAGAGCGGCTGAATGTGCTGAATCGGCTGAAGGGAAAATACGGCGGAACCATCAACGCGGTAATACAGTATGGCCAGGAGAGGCAGCAGCTGTTGGACAAGCTGGCAGATTATGAGGTTTATATGCAGGAGCTGGAACGGGAGCTGAGCGAAGCACGCGAACGCCTTATGAAGGCCTGTGAAAAGCTTTCCGCCATGAGAAAGAAGAACGCCGCGGTGCTGACAGGGCTGCTGAAGGATGCTCTGGTTCACCTGAATTTTCTGACAGTGAAATTTGAGATTTCCATAAACCGGACACAGAACATTACAGCGACGGGGTTTGATGATGTGGAGTTTTTGATTTCCACCAACCCCGGGGAGTCCCTGAAGCCCTTGAGCCAGGTGGCCAGCGGGGGCGAGCTTTCCCGGATCATGCTGGCTATTAAGACTGTGCTGGCGGGCAAAGATGATATCGACACTCTGATTTTTGACGAGATCGACACGGGAATCAGCGGGCGGACGGCATGGAGAGTTTCGGAACAGCTGGATACGGCGGCTCATGCCCATCAGGTGATTTGTATCACTCACCTGCCTCAGATCGCAGCCATGGCAGACCGCCACTTTGCTATTGAAAAGAGCAGTACGGAGGACAATACCATTACAGATATCCGTTTGCTGGAGGAGGATGACAGCATGGGAGAGCTGGCCAGACTTTTGGGCAGCGACGGACTGACGGAGGCGGCCCTGTCCAACGCCAGGGAAATGCGCCGACAGGCGGTGGAGCATAAATCCAAATTGTAGTCTGCAGGGAAGAATTAGAACCATTGCCTGTGGGAGCAGAGAACTGTGGGAGGACATTATGAAGATTTATGATATTTCGCAGGAGGTTTTTGGATGTAAGGTATTTTCCGGCGATCCTGCGCCGGAACGGGAATGGCTGTCTCAAATGACGGAAGGCGCCCAGTACAATCTGACTGCCTTTCGCATGTGTGCGCACAATGGCACTCATGTGGATGCGCCGTACCATTTTTGCCCGGAGGGAAAAACTGTGAACCAGGTTCCGCTGGAAAGTTTTGTGGGAATGGCCTTTGTGGTTTTTTGTCAGGGGAATGTCACAGCAGAAGCTGCCGGGGAAATTCTGAAGAAAGCGGAAGCCTGTGATGCGCGCGCTTCCCGAAGAATCCTGATCGGAGGAAAGGCCACGCTTACGACGGAGGCGGCGGAAGTGTTCGCCCGGGCCGGGATCCTGCTTTACGGAAATGAATCACAAACCGTGGGGCCGGAGGATGCGCCCATGGAGGTGCATAAAAAGCTTCTGGGGGCGGGAACTGTGCTTCTGGAGGGGATCCGGCTGGGAGAGGTGCCGGAGGGCGCTTATTTTCTGTACGCTGCACCGATCAACCTGGGAGGGGCAGAGGGAGCTCCCTGCAGAGCCGTGTTGATTGGCGGGGAAGACGGTGCTTTTGTGCCTTCCGAAGGACAAGTTTAAAAATTTTTTTGGAAGATATTTCAAACTTTCTCTATATGAGAATTTCTCTGTATGAGAATTTCTCTGTATGAGAAAGGGAAAAAGCTCACATACTATGACCAGCGAAAAAGGAATCCGGCAATTTTGGATTCTTTTTTTGCAGGGCATCCATGCCCGATTGCGGAGCGGAGGAGTGTGTGGGCATGAAGAGAGGAAGAAACAATGATATCATAAAGGAGCAGGCAGGAGAATGCATGGTCATTTTCCTGAAAAACTGGAAAAGAAAGGTTTTACGTTACAAAATTTACCGATTTTGTCTCGGCCTGGCGCTTGCAGTCAGTTGTACATCATTGACGGGACTGCTGTATTATTATATTGACAGCAGTATTCCTTCTATTATCAACCTGCGGGCCGGAGAGGAAGAAACCTTTCACCTGGGTATACCGGCGAAGGCAGAGATTGTCAGCGTCAGCGATCAGGGAGTCAGTAATATTCCCCAGGGAGCAGTGGATATCGATTTAAGCAGAACCGTTACCATGAAGGCAGGGGAAAACGCCAGCTTTCAGATGCAGGTAAAGCTTTTTGGCTTTTTCCCTATTAAGCAGGTAGGCATCCGGGTCATAAAGGATCAGGAATTGATTCCGGTAGGAGTGCCTATCGGGATTTATGTAAAGACCGACGGCGTGCTGGTGGTGGGAACCGGGGAGTTTCAGGGGCCAGATGGTGTGGACAGATCACCTGCGAAGCACATTCTTAAATCGGGAGACTATATTCGCAAAGTAGATGGGGTTGAGGTTACCGAGAAGGACGAATTTATAGAGAAAGTCAGAAAAAGCGGTGGAACAGCCATGGTGCTGACCCTGGAGAGAGACGGCGAATTAATACAGGTTCAGGTGAAGCCGGAGCTTGACGCGGCGGGAGAGTACAAGATCGGCGCTTGGGTAAGGGATAACGCTCAGGGTGTGGGTACCATGACGTATATCGACAACCAGGGAAATTTCGGGGCGTTGGGACATGGAATCAATGATGTGGATACCAGCACGCTGATGCACATGGAGGATGGAACACTTTACCAGACGGAGATCGTCGATATTAAAAAGGGCGCTACGGGAGATCCCGGAGAAATGACGGGAATGATTATTTATTCGGAAGACAGGATTTTGGGGGATATAACCTATAACAGCTATCAGGGAATATTCGGGGTCTGCAACAGCAGGGCGCTTGCCATGGGCGTCAGGGAACCCCTGCCCATAGGCCTGAAGCAGGAAATCCAAAAGGGGAAAGCCCAGATCCTGTGCACGGTGGACGGAACTACCAAGTATTATGATGTAGAGATTACGGATATCCACCTGGATCATGACAATGTGAATCGGGGTATAGAATTGACGGTGGTGGACCCGGAGCTGCTGGAGATAACTGGCGGAATCGTCCAGGGGATGAGCGGCAGCCCGATTATACAGAACGGGAAATTCATCGGGGCCGTCACCCATGTACTGGTGCAGGACGCTACAAGAGGATATGGGATCTTTATTGAAAATATGCTGGAGCATTGAGTCCGGGCAGACAGGGAGGGAAGCGTACAGGCGGGAGCTTGCTCATGGCCGTACGCTTCTCTTCATGTCTATGCGGCGAAAGCCGCGCATACGATCATCAGTTTTTGATGATCGTATGCGTCCGGGCATTGGGAGAGCGCATTTTGAGGGAGAAAAGAAATAGTTGCTTGACAAACATTTTCATTTATGTTTTATATAAAAATCAAGTAAATGAGTAACTATCCCCGCAAAACAAAGCATTTCCCCGCATTTCTTGAGGATTGCAACCCCTATTTACTACTTATTTACTACTGGGGAATGAGCCTTGATACGGTAAAATACCAAGAAATGCAAAGTTACAGCTTTGACCGAACTTCCCTTTAACGGTATAATGAAGCCAAGAAAGGACGGTGGACGGCATGAGGGAAAAGACAACTCATCTATATGTAGACAGCAGGGAGAAATCATTACTTTTACATAGCCTTGTGGAGCTGAAAAACCAGCTCATACAGCAGGGAAGATACGGGGACTGCGTTGACGAGCTTATCTTCAAGG
>CAJTVB010000025.1 GCA_910579755.1 uncultured Acetatifactor sp.
AATCATCACCGCCAGCCTGCAAGCCGTTTATTTTGTCCTGTTCCGTAATCCGGGCTGTCAGAAACAAAATGGGGCAGACGACATTCTGGCGGATCATTTTACATAACTCCAATCCGTCTATTTCCGGCATATTGATGTCAAGCAGAATCAAATCCGGATAGACATTCAGCATGGATATTGTCTGCTCCGCATTTTCCGCTACAAAAGCCTCATATCCACACTTCTGTAAGTGATTTGACAATAACTCTGTCAGCATTTTTTCATCATCAACAATGAGTATTTTGTATGCCATAGTAACCTCCTCTCCCAGAATATGATACTGCAAATAAGTCAAAAAGTGGTCAATTTCATGCTTTTCAGATCGTTCTCAACCGCTTTTTTTATGACAGTGCTTGAATTTGTCACGCCGATATTGCGTCTACATCTATTTTCTGTTCATCAACTATACTGTCAGTGATAACTTCTGCGGTCTTACACGCTTTATCTTTTCGTTTTATTTCTTCCCCTGTTTGATAAGTTTCTTTTTCTTCGGGAAGATAATCGCGGCGCTCAAAATCAATATTGATTTTATCCAATACCATTGCATTGTTCTTTTGTGGTATGCTGCAATGCTCATCTGTCATTATCATTCATGGCGGACAGGGCCTCAACAACCTCCGCAGCATCCATGCCCCGGACATTTACAAGGCTTTACTCGGACAGGTCGCTGTTCTATATCAGCAAAAGAGAGGTAGCCTTTGTATTTCTCGCTCTCAAAAAGTTCTTTTAACCCTTCCTCCAGCTTGTCAGTGATCTCCTTTACTTTCTGTTTTTCTGTTTTTGCGTCTGCCATATTTGATTTTCCTTTCCTTTTTCCACACAAAAATACCGCCCTGAACGTTTACAAGACGGTATCCCGAAAACAAAAAAAGTGCATAGTATTGATTTTTTCTCTACCGTGAGTTCCTCCGCAGCCTTATGGAAGATAGGGACATCCGTACCAACGGAGGCTCCTATCTTTTTTGTTACATGACACTCTGCTCCTACGCCAACTTCCGCTCCTCCTACCGCCGGATAGAGGGCATCTCCTACCTGGTGGGACCGGGCGAATGGATCTGCAGGACTTCGGCGCTGGCGGAATGGTTCCGCACACGCTTCCAGCACCAGGCGCTCTCCATCCTGGACTACCTGCAGAAGCAGAACTACATCACCTACACAAGACTGGGCAGAAGCGGCCTTGTCAAATTCACCATCAACGGCTGGAAACAGCACAATACAGCGCTCGACTACAACTACCCATGTCTGAAGGATGTGGGCTTTTTCTTTTTCCCGGTTTCGGCCGTCCATGAGCTGATCAGCATGGGGAAGTGCTCGGAGATGGACATCGTGCTGGATTTATGGGTACATGCCATCTACAACGACGGCCAGGTGCAGGGCTCGGAGCTGGGGCCAGTGGTCTACTTCCGCAACGCCCGGAGGCAGTCCTGGCGCTCAGCTCCATCCTGTGGGGATACACCTCAAAAGACTGCCTTGAGATGCTGGACAAGTTCTTCCCCAAAAAGCGTCAATAGTCAATCCACAAATTGGCACACCCTGTTAAAAATGGGATAAATATATTAAAACTGATTAAAAAGAAATAAAAAGGTTTAAATTGGTTAAAAATGTGATATAATAGAATCCAATAGCAGAAACCAAAAGTGGATTAAGATTAGACGGATAAGGAGGCACGCATATGGGATTGAAAGCAGAAGAAGTCTTCCGGCCCGGAGCATTCCCTGAATACACCTATATATCACGAAAATCTGCCGTTTCCAACCTGCCCTATGAGTTCCGGCTGATGCAGGCCATCAAGGTATCCGGATTTTTAACTTCTCTGGTGGGTCCTTCCAAAATGGGAAAGACCATTTTGTGCGAAAAGGTAATTGGATTTGAACATATTGTGGAGGTCTCCGGAGCAGACTTTGATGAGGATACAGATTTCTGGAAGCTGGTTTCCGCCAAAGCAGGCCTTGCATACGAAGGCCAGTTTTCATCCGAAAAACAGATCCCCAGCACTAGCGATAAATATACCAAAAAGGAAACGTTCTCCCTGACGAAAGATAAGATTATCGAATATTACGGACAAAATAATCTGGTACTGGTCATAGACGACTTCCATTATGCCCCAGAAGAAAAACGGATGCAGATTGCGCAACAGCTCAAGGATGCCATCCGCAGAGGATTTAAGGCCATTGTCGTATCCCTTCCCCACCGGGCAGATGAAGCAATCCGGCAGAACGCAGACCTGTCCGGCCGCTTAAGCCTAATCAACATAGAGCCATGGAAAGTAGATGATTTAAAGGAAATCGCAAAACTGGGTTTTGGAAAACTTGGCATTTCCATTGAAGACTCCATTGCGGCACAGATTGCAACAGAAAGCCTCTCCTCCCCTCAGCTGATGCAGTATATCTGCCTGAACATCTGTACCATGCTGGAAATGTCCGGAGAAGGAAACCGACAGGTCTGTCAGGAAATCCTGGAAACGGCTTACCACTATACCACCGCAAATTTTGAATATGGAGACGTGGTATCTCTGATGCAGAAAGGGCCGAACACGCGTGGCAAAAACCGGAACACATTCCGGACTGCCAGTGGAGAGGAACGCGACATTTATGAGCTGATTGTAAAATCCATTGCAGAAAATCCGCCCATTATGAAGCTGGAATTTGAGGATGTAAAAGAACGCATCTACCGCCTGCTTGCAGATGACTGCAAAAAGCCCTCTCCCCAGATGATCCGGGAAAGCCTGGCAAAGCTGAAAGAACTTCTGTATGGACGGGAAGATATTTTTAAGGTACTTGACTGGAAGGAAGGGAGCCTCTACATTTTAGATCCTCTGTTCCTGTTTTATCTGCGATGGGGAGGCGCGCGCTGATATCAATGTTTAATAGTGGTATAACAAGTATACAGGATGCCGTCACACGGCTGAAAAATGTAAAAGACGGCCAGGAATTTTCCACTTTATTGAGTGGCATAAGGAATTTTCTTAAGACACTGGATGCTAGCCCGCAATGCCTGATGGAGTTGGAGCAACGGGCCTATTATCTCGTAAATGAATACTCTGACAAAGAGACCATGGCCAATCTGGATACTGCAAGGAAACGGGTCATTGATTATCTTAAACAGCTTATGACTGGCTCCCCTGCAGATGACCGTCTGCTCAGCGTACTAAATAATTATTATCTTTTTCTGGAAAGCCTTCTGGAGAGGTCGCCCCACAGGCGCGGCAGCATCCAGAAAGAACAGCTGTCAGGGCTGAAAATCCAGAATGAATACGATGTCCAGCATCTGCTGTATGCCTATCTGAAACCCCTCTATCCACTGGCACGGGCTGAAGTAAGCGAGGATACCGGCTATGGCACAGTCCGGACAGATATTTTTCTGGATTCTGGACATGTCATAGAAGTAAAGTGCACCCGGGGCAGCATGCAGTCAAAAAAGCTGATAGAAGAAATTGAGGCAGATATGGTGCACTACCATGCGGAACACATCTACTTCTTTATTTATGATAAGGAAAAAATCATCGAGAATCCCGAGCTGTTCCGGAATATCTATGAAAACAAAATTAAAGGAAAACAGATACAGGAGGGGATGACCCATGGGGATACTTGACGGCATCGTGGAATGGATTGCCGAACAGGTGATGAACGGGATTGACCTGATCTCCACCTCTGTCCTGGACGCCCTGGGCTGCGACATGGGGACCTTCCTGCGCTACTTCCCCGCCGCGGAGACCATATACAGGATATTCGTGGCGGCCGCCATAGGGCTGGTCCTCTTGAACTGGGTATGGCAGCTCTTCCGGAACTTCGGCCTGGTGGCAGGGGTGGAGGCGGAAGACCCGCTGAAGTTTCCTGTCCTTCGTTTTCTTCCTCCGGAGCATGGTCCATGCCGAGTGCGTCATCGCCCTTTTCGTCCATATTGAGCAGGGCATTTAAGGCGGATAAGCGTTCCAGCTTCTCCGCAAGTTCCGCTTCCTGTGCGAATGGCTTTTGTTGTACCCAAAATCCGCATCACACGGGCAATTTTACTCTGAATTTTGAATTGTTAACCTTCTAATAATACACGTTTTCTTTCTATCATTTCTCCGATTCTCTCGATATATTGGGAAACGTCTTTCACATTTTCGCACCGCTCGATGCGCCCGTCGGGATACACCCTTTTGGTGATCGCCCCGGCCCCACAGGCCGCAATGGTCTGTTTTTCCTCCATAATCAGGATATTGTACAGGCCTGACTTTCCTTCCCTGGCATAACCCACATTTTCAAAATTACCGGACATATTTTTCTGACGATAGAGGTAATAGGGTGCCATCCCAAGCCTTTGGGCGCCCTTTGCGGCAGCAGCCATGGTCTCGTCCGTGTTGCGCAGCATAGATACTCCGTTTTCAAGGATCCATTGACTTAATCTGGAAGCCCGCTTAATGGCCAGGGAATGGACTGTCAAGCTGTCAGGAGCCAGCTCCACCACTCTGTCCACTGTGCGCTGTACATCCTCCTTTGTCTCTCCCGGAAGCCCCAGGATCAGGTCCATATTAATATTGTCAAAGCCCGCCTTCCTGGCAAGGGCAAAAGCTTCTTCCACCTGCTCCACCGAAGCCTTTCTGCCGATCATATCCAGAGTCTCCTGCTTCATGGTCTGAGGATTCACGGAGATTCTGGTAACCCCGTGCCGGCGAAGCACCTGAAGCTTTTCTACGGTGATACTGTCGGCACGGCCTGCCTCCACAGTAAATTCCCGGACTGTCTCAAAATCAAACAGCTCCTTCAGCCGGCCAAGCAGTCTGTCCAGCTGCTCAGGTTCTAAAGTCGTAGGTGTCCCCCCGCCTACATACACACTGTCCAGGATCCTGTCCGCACACTGCCGGGACACAAACTCCATTTCCCGGATCAGGCAGTCAATATATGCATCCGTCATCTTCCTGTATCCGGCGATGGGAAAGGAAGTAAAAGAACAGTACAAGCACGTGGTAGGACAAAAAGGAATGCCCACATACAGGCTGTAGCCCTTTTCATAATGGATGTCTGCCAGAAGACTGCGCTCCCTCCGGGCAATATCAACGGAAAGCGCCGCCTTCTCCGGGCTCACATAATGCTTTTGGCGGTAATATTTCAGAATATAATCCTCATCCCTCCCCTGCTCCAGCAGACCATAGGCGATTTTCACGGGACGAATCCCTGTAAGGTTCCCCCAGGGAAGACTCTTTCCCGTAATCCGGCTGAGTGTTCGGTATAAAAAACACTTAAAGGAAACCTTGGGATCGCCCTGCTCCAACAAGGCTTCATCTGCATCCTCCCGGGGCCGGCTCCAGAAAAACGTTTCCCCGTCCACAGTAAGGGAGGCGCCCTCTTCCTGAACCTCTACCCGGATGCGCACACTGTTTTTCAGTTCTTCCCTCTTATCCGGCCTGCTCTCGGGAATCAATACCCGGACCTGCTCCTCCGGATAGAAAGCCTGTACCAGCGAATGCACATCATATTCCAGATTCTCCCTGTTCAGCTCAACTGTAAACATAATCCAACTCTCTCCCTATATCTGCCTTTCACAGTAATAATGTCATCTCATTCGGCATCTTATACCTGCCTTCTCCAGAAGATATACCTCATCTCCCACAGGTACCTTCAATTTATCCACTGTATACCCGCAGCCAAAGGCACAGCCTTAGACGGGCGGGAACTACGGCAAAGGCCTTCTTCACCACAGCCCGTTGTACTGCCCATACCTGACTCTGTTCTCCGGATGAGGGCTCTTCCCTGGCAAAGCTGCTTCTCTCCAGGATCTCCCAAAGCTTCCGGCACTCCGTGTCTGTAATTTCGGGGCACATCCTTTTAAGGCTCCGCCTCAGCGTCTGCTCATCCCCCGGTCCTTTTCCGGCATAACCCGCCAGTCGAAGCGCCCGTTCCAGATTTCCGTACATCAAAGCAATCCGATCCCGGGCCGATGCACGCTCCAGCTTCCTGTGCCAATATCGGGTTCTCCCCCGGACTGCAGCCGGAATACCGCGCCTCAGTCCCCAAATCAGCAAAACAGCGCCCAGCCCATTAAACAGCAAAAACCCCGGACTGCCCTTCCGGCTCTCCAGTACCGGCCTGCTCCGCTCTTCCCGGTTTTCCTGCGCAGCTTCCGAGCCCAAATCCGGAGCCTGCCCGTTCATCCCTGAAGAATCCTGATGATCCTTTCCTCCCTGCTGCAGGGCAGATGCTGCCTGGGCCGGGCCTTCGGTCAAAGCCTCTCCGTTTTTTTCTGCTTTGTCTGCCGGCTCCAAAAACCAAAGTCTCCCGGAATCTTCGGCTTCCTTCCGGGTAGCCGCTTCCGTCCGAGCCTGCTCCAGTTCCCGCAAAGCCGCCTGCCTGGCCTCTTCCCGGGAAGAAGGTTGAACGACAATATCTCCCTCCAGCGTTCCCATACGCACCAGAAGCTCCGCCCGGCTGTCCCCTGTAGCGGCTGTTCCCGGCGTCATCTCCACGGGCACCCAACCCACGTTGTCCAGGTAAACCTCCGCCCAGGCGTGGGCATTCTCCCCTGTGAGCGTGGCCGTCCATTCCTCGGTACCCTTCTGCGTAAACTTACCGGGGGAAACCGCATACCCTGTCACATATCTGGCCGGAATGCCAAAATATCGCAGGACCAGCACTGCCGCAGAGGCAAAGTGCATACAATACCCCGAATGGCTTTCAAAGAGAAAATATTCCACAAAATCCGTGCCGGCAGGATTGTTCCCTGCCCCCAGATCATAGGAGGCCTGTTCCTCCAGAAAGGCCGCAATATCCAGGACACACTGGTAAACACTGTCTCTGCGGATACCCGAGTTCTCCAGCTGCCGGGTGAGAAGCAAAAGCTCCTCCCGGGGATACTCCAGATAATTGTCATAAACATACTGCCGGTATTGCTGCTCCAGCCTGGAATACCCCCAGGGCAGACGGCCATTTCGGCCATGTCCTTCCAGCGGATAATATTCAAATTGGTATACGGCATCCCGACGGGCACAGGTGCCGTCACTGCTTACCTGATACCCCTCTGTCAAAAAGGCCCCGCAGGGATACAGGCTGTAGCTCCCACTGTCTCCCAGCTCCTGAACGGTCAGTCTTCCCGGCTCTCCTCCCTGCATGGCCCGGGCCGCCTCCCAGCCGATATTCACCAAATGCCGGAAGTCCTCCGGAAGCTCCAGGCCTTCCTTCTCATAATACTCCCGGAAATGCTCATCCGTGTCTGCCTCCCAGGCATCTTTCCCGTAATCCTTTCCTGCAAATCCCTTCAAATACAGGGTGCCCCGGGGAAGACTGTCCGCCGTCACCATGTAAGTTTCCGTAAGAGTATCCGAAAAGATCTCCTTCCTGTCCAGATCCCCCGATACATCCACTCCAGTCCCCATGCCATGTCCCGTAAAAAGGCTTCGGATCCGGGGAATCCACTCCTGGTTTACTTCCATGTAAAACTGCTGTCTTTTCAACAAGCTTCGCTCATATTGCTCATCCGCAGCCGGCAATACAATAAAATAGGCACATCCCATAGCCAATCCCGTAAAGGCCGCCATCCACAATGCCGCCTGAAGCCCCGCCACAGGGTCATCCCGAAAATCTCTTCTGGCAAACCCGGCCAAGGCACCCAGCACACAAAATACCAGGTAAAAAAAATCCGGAAACACATTATAGGCACAGGCCGCGGTAAACCAGAGCAGATTCCCCGCCGCCACAGGCATCCATTTTCCCCGGACCGCAAAATATCCTGCCGCCAGCTCCAAAGGAAGCAGGATTGCCAGCATTCCTATGGTGCCCAGCTGTCGCAGCTCTTCCGCACTCCGCCCGGCCCCCTGCAGCCAAGCACTCTCCGGCCAGTAAATGCGAAAGCCAAAAATCTCACCCAATCTCTCCGCCGGCCCCTGCAGAACCAATGTAATACCTGCAAACAATTCCTCCCAAAAAAGAAACGCCAGAATGGCATATAGGAGCAGACATAAAACCACCCTGCACAAAATTCTGCTTCGTCCGCTGCCTTTCCAGAAATAGGCGGCGGCCACACAAAACAGGAAAACAGCGCTCCAGAATAACACCGGATCCAGCGCACTGTCCCAAGGGATCTCCAATATCGAAACCAAGGCCCCCACAATGCCTATATTGTTCACCAGCATCAGCAATATGTTAAACAGACGTTTCACCTTATTCATATACACATTGCTCCCCCAGAAAGAGCCTGCCGTCCTCCCTCAGACAAAAGCCAGGAGCCGGGAAAGCATCCTGTCCCTCCCGGAATCGGATTGCTTCCTTATGCATCAAAAGTCCATAAACCCAGGTCCACACATCTTCCGCTTCATGGACCTCCCAGTCTGCTCCGCCCTGCTCCTCCTGCCAGGCTATCCACAAACCGGGAACATCATTCTCCAGAAAGAAACACATGAGCGAACAGGCCCTGTCAAGATAATCGTCCCACTGGTCCGGCCTGGTGCGAAGCTCCTGTACTCCCTCCAGATAAAAAGTCACGGAAGCGCTCACCTCCCTGTCCCGGACCTGCAGCTGATCCGTTTTCGTGGAAAGCTTCCAATACACCCTGTGTATGCTGTCCCCGGGATGAAAATCCCGCACAAACACATCCCCGTCCCGCTCTCCGTTCCGAATTCGAAGTACCGCCGGGTCCATGGCCTGTCTGGGAATAGAAAGGGGCCTGGGAAGAACACATACCTGCGCACTTCCGCTGCGCTTCCTGGCCGACAGCGCAAAAATACCGGAGTAGTCGCAGACTCCAGCCCTGGTCAAAATAAATTCTCCTCTGCCGCAATGCAAGGCGGGAAACTCCAGACAAACCCGGGTGGTATGCCTTCCCCTGATGCCGCACAGCCATTTTTGTATCTTCTGCTGATCCTCTCCAGGCCCCTTCCAGACGCCTCGAATCCATATCCTGGAAATAGGCAGAAGCCCCCTGTTTTCCACTGTCAGCATAAGCTTAACCATATCCTCCCGAACCACCGTATCCGCCTCTGCCTCCAGCGAGACAGTGCAGCCTCTGGTTTGAGGGATCAGCAAAACCAGATACAGCAAAGGAATGCAGACCAGACAAGCCGCCAAAAAGCGCAGGCCCCGGAAATCATAGAGCATCACAAAATAAATCCCTGTCACCACAAACAGCAGGTAACAGAGACGCCTTTTCACCATTGCCCTGCAGCCCGGGAAAGCCCCCGTTCCGCTCTGCCCGAAGCCTTTTCTCCCCTCTCTCCCGTCCTGGGCTCCTTCACCTGCCGCAGCACATCCTCCAGCACCGCTTCCGCGTCCAGTCCGTCTATCCTGGCTTTCTGGTTCAGCCGGATTCGGTGAATGCTCACATCTGCAAACGCCGACTTTACATCTCCCGGTATCACGTATGTGCGTCCCGCCAGATAAGCATAGGCTCTGGCCATTTTCCCCAGCGCCAGCGTACCTCTGGGGCTCATCCCCAGGTCCAGCAGCTCATGCTCCCTGGTGGCCCCGGACAAAAGCACCATATACCGATAAACATTGTCCCGGATATATACGGCCTCCGCCTCCTGCTGCATGGTCAGCAGCTCTTCTCCGGTAATCACCGGCTTCACACTGTCTAATGGCCTTCCGCCCTGACGGCTCTTCAGCATTCGAAGCTCATCCTCCGGTTCCGGATATCCCATACTGATGCAGATCAGAAAACGATCCATCTGAGCCTCCGGCAGCCGCTGTGTCCCATAAGAGCCCACCGGGTTCTGTGTAGCCAGCACAATAAAGGGCTTCGGCACCTGCCTGGTGACGCCGTCCACCGTCACACTGCCCTCCTCCATAACCTCCAGCAATGCCGACTGGGTTTTGGGAGAGGTTCGATTGATCTCATCAGCCAAAAGCAGGTTGCACATAGCCGCGCCGGGATGGTATACAAACCGTTCTTCTCCCTTCCGATACATGGAAAAACCCGTGATGTCCGCCGGCATCACATCCGGCGTAAACTGTACCCGGTTGCACAAAAGCCCCATAGCCCTGGAAAATGCCAGCGCCATCTCTGTCTTTCCCACTCCCGGCACATCCTCCAAAAGCACGTTCCCTTTTGCCAGAATGGCCGCCATCACCTTTTCCACACAGCCATCCTTTCCTATGATCACCTTTTTCACCTCATCCATGACCAGATGAGCCTTGCTGCTCTTTCCTTCCAAACCTATGATCCCCCGCCGCCCCTTTCAGACCTCCGGACGTGCCGCCTGCTGCGGCACTTTATACATTTTATCCGCAAAAAGGGTTATATTTCTTTTCATGCCCTATGGTAGTGCTCTCCCCGTGTCCCGGATAGACCTTTGTCTCCTCGGGCAGAATAAAGAGCTTGTCCTTGATAGAACGCACCAGCGTTCCCATACTGCCGGTGGGAAAATCTGTTCTTCCAACAGATTCCGCGAAAAGCGTATCCCCCGCCATTAAAAATCCGGCTTCCTCAAAATAATAGCAACAGCCTCCCGCTGTATGTCCCGGAGTGGCAATAACCCGGCAGGTCATTCCTGCCAGAGTAATCTCCTGCCCGTCCTTGACATAAACATCCGCATAAGTTGAACAGGCCCGTCCCGCCTGCTCCGATACATTCTGATGCACATCTTTTAAAAGCTCCCGCTCTTCCTGGCAGGCGTAAGCTTTTACAGGCTCCAGCCCATCTGCCTCCGCGGCGGCGCTGGCCGCAGCCCGCAGACCGTCCAGCCCCCATATATGGTCAAAATGTCCATGAGTGAGCAGGATCCCCGCCGTACGGAAACCGTTTTTCTGCAGAGCCCTGTATATATCTCCGCCCTTGTCCGCAGGGTCCACCACGATGCAGTCCTTCTCTCCCTCTCTATACAAAAAATAGCAATTGGTCTGGCATACGCCCAGAACCATGCGCCCGATCTTGATCTGCGCCATATATTCCCTCCTGTGAGCTTTCTCAGGCATTCCCTGTCTCACTTTTTCGTTTTCCTCTGGCATTCCCTGCCCCACTTTATCGCTTCCCCGGCATTTCTCGTCTCGCTTTCTCTCTACCCCGGCACCCTGACTGCCCTGCGCATTTCCCGTCCTCCAGAACATAGAGATACCTCACCCGGTGGTTCGCTCAATATCCACCACACTCTCGATGGTCCGAATTCTTTCGATAATGCGGTTCAGCTCCTCGCGCCCTCCGATCTCAAAGGTAGTCTGAAGCGTGGCCAGTCCCTGCCTGTTGACTCGGGTATTCATAGAAAGAATATCGATATTTTTCTCTGTCATAGCCTTGGAAATATCCGCCAGAAGCCCGTTGCGGTTGTTTGCAAATATCTTAATCTCCGCCACGTATTTTTCCGCCGCACCCTCCTCCTGCCATTCCGCGTCGATCAGACGAATCCTCTCAATTTCCGGCAGGTTCATCATATTCACACAATCCGTACGGTGGATGGAAATCCCTCTTCCCCTGGTGACAAAGCCTACAATCTCATCCCCCGGCACCGGAGAACAGCATTTGGAAAAACGAACGGACAAATCCGCAATTCCCTTGACTACGATGCCGCTCCTGGCCTTCATCCTGGCGGGCTTTGCGGCAGCGGCGGCAGTGGCCTCGGCAATGCTCTGAAGCACCTCTTCGTTGGTAGTCTCCTTCTGATGGGCCCTGTCATAGAGCTCCTGCATCCGGTTGACGATCTGGCCCTCCTTCAGGGCGCCGTGGCCGATGGCCGCCAGCACAGATTCCCAATCCCGAAAACCGTATTTTCGCATAATGGCATCCATATATTCCTGTTTCTGCAATTCTGACAGGTTGATGGATTTCGTCTTGCAGTAATTGGCCAGCAGCTCCCGGCCCTTTACAATATTATCTTCCTTCAGTTCATTTTTGAACCACTGATTGATCTTGTTTTTTGCCTGAGTGCTTTTCACCACATTCAGCCAGTCCCGGCTGGGGCCCTTGGAATTCTGGGAAGTGATGATCTCGATCCTGTCTCCGTTTTTGATCTCGTAATCAATGGTCACCAGCTTGCCGTTGACCCTGGCTCCCACCATGCGATTTCCCACGGCAGAGTGAATACAATAGGCAAAATCAATGGGCGTGGAACCCGCAGGAAGATTTTTCACCTCACCAGTGGGAGTAAAGCAGTATACATTGTCTGAAAACAGATCCAGATCATTCTTCAGCAGATTTAAAAATTCCCGGTTGTCAGACATGTCCTGCTGCCACTCCAGAATCTGACGAAGCCATACCAGCTTTTCCTCCTCCTGGGCAGCCACCTTTTTGCCGTCCGAGGCCTCCTTGTACTTCCAGTGGGCGGCAATGCCGTACTCCGCCGCCTTGTGCATCTCAAAGGTCCTGATCTGAATCTCAAAAGGCTGTCCTGTGCTCCCGATCAGGGTTGTATGGAGGGACTGGTACATATTCGCCTTGGGCATGGCAATATAATCCTTGAATCTTCCGGGGATCGGCGTGTACATTTCGTGAATTACTCCCAGAGCCGCATAGCAGTCCCGCACGGTCTCCACGATAATACGCACCGCGAACAGATCGTATATCTGATCCAGGGTTTTATTCTGGTTTTTCATTTTTTTATAGATACTGAAAAAATGCTTGACCCTGCCGTCCACTTTGGCCTGAATCCCGGCGCCCACTATATGCTCTCTTACCTCGTCCACGATGCCCTGGATATATTTTTCCCGGACGCTTTTGCGCACCGCAATCTTATCTACCAGGTCATAATAAACCTCCGGCTCCAGATATTTCAGAGACAGATCGTCCAGCTCAATCTTGATTTTACTGATGCCCAGCCTCTGTGCAATGGGACAGTAAATCTCCAGCGTTTCCCTGGCAATCCTCTGCTGGCTCTCCGGCGTTTTATACTTCAGCGTCCGCATATTGTGGAGTCTGTCGGCCAGCTTGATCATAATGACCCGAATGTCCTTCGCCATAGCCAAAAACATTTTGCGCAGATTTTCTGCCTGCATCTCCAGCTTTTGATCCGGCTGATCCGTCCCGGAAGATAGCGGTATCTTCTCCAGCTTGGTAACACCGTCCACCAAAAGAGCCACGTCGTCCCCAAACTCATGCTTCAGATCCTCCTCCGTCATAATGGTGTCCTCCACCACATCATGGAGAATGCCGGCCACGATAGTCTCCTTGTCCAATTCCAGATCTGCCAGGATGATAGCTACGTTCAGAGGATGAATGATATATGGCTCCCCTGACTTTCGGAACTGATTTTTGTGAGCCTCATACGCAATCCGGTACGCCTTTTCAATCATGGAAATATCATCGCTGGGATGATATTTCTGGACGCACTGAATAAGCTCCTGATACAGCTCCTCAGGATTTATAAATTCATGGGATTCATTGATTTTTCCATCGTCAAAAATGACATCATTCTTTTCTTCTGCCATAGATATCTACGCTCTCCTGCCGTATGCTCCGCCGGGGCCTTTACTTTCCGGGATAACAGATTGCCGACTCCAGACGATATCCGGAAAGCCGCTCCCGTCCCTTTAATCCCGCGAGCTCCATCAGCACCACAATGCCTGCCACCTGGCCTCCCAGCCGCTCAATGAGCTTTACCATAGCTTCCGTGGTTCCTCCCGTGGCAATCAGATCATCAACGATCAGCACCTTCTGTCCAGGCTTGATGCTGTCCTTATGCATCTCGATCACCGCCTGTCCGTACTCCAGGTCATATTCGATGGAAACCGTCTCTCTGGGCAGCTTGCCCGCCTTGCGGATCAGCACAAAAGGCTTTTTATTATTATAGGCAATGGGCGTTCCAAATATAAACCCTCTGGACTCTGGGCCCGCCACCACATCAAATTCCAGATCCTTTACCCTGTCCTGCATGGTATTAACCGCCAGCTGCAATCCGTCCGCATCCTGCAGCACGCTGGTCACATCCCGGAAAATAATCCCCTCCTCCGGGAAATCAGGAATACTCACTACATATTCTTCCAGTTTTTTCATAATTCTTTACCTCTCTTGTTCTTCCAGATTATAACTTCTTTTGTCCGGAATGTCAAAGGAATCGGCCTTTGCCACAAAGTATTTGATAACATCGCTCCGGGTGACGATTCCGATAAATACGCTCCGGTCATCGATCACAGGCACAAAATTCTGACTTTTTACCCGCTCCAGCAACACTTCCATTGAAGTACCGATGCCTGCCGGTTTTACCTTTCCGTTCTGAACCATGTCCCTCACTGTCAGATGCTCCAGGCTTTTCAGAGTGATGCGGTCCAGATTTTCATTATGAGAAAGAATATTCCACAGGAAATCCCCCTCTCCCACCACTCCCACATATCTGTCCTCACTGTCAATAACCGGAATAGCGGTATAACCGCTCCGCCTTAATTTTTCCAGCCCCTGTCTCAGAGTCATATCATCCCGCAGATATGCCACATCCGCCTTGGGCACCAAAAAAGATGCTATATTCACCGCTCTTCCCCTTCACTTTTTTCTTTTTTGGCCTCCGTCTTCCGCTCCGCAACGTTGATAATCTCCACACAGGTGCTGTCCACCGTGCGCAGACCGTCAAAATATTTTTTTATCTTATTGGCAAAATAAATGACCGCCGCGCAATCGGTCACGCCGCTGAGTATCAGCCCCACGCCGATGAGCCGGAACAAAAGCGCTCCCATTTTAAAGGGATTGAACATAAACAGGATACCAAGCCCCGCGTTGACGGCAGCCACCACCAGCATGGCGCCCCAGTTTCCGTATTCCCACCGTTTCATGTCAATCACATCCTGCAGCTTGCTGCACCCGCTGATCAGGATCATGATTCCCAGCAAAAACGGTATCAAAGATATAACCAGCTCCACATGATACAGAACCAGAATGCCTGCTCCGATCTCGATAAGCCCATGCATAAAATCATTACGGTAATAATTCTGATGAGCCTCCCGAAGCAAATAGCAGATCATGGAAACCGCCCCCGTAAGGATCAGGGCAACCGCCAACAGATAACCCAGAGCTCTCTCCATGGTCTCCGGCAGCACCAGCGCCACGATTCCCAACAGTATATACAGGATTCCGGCTATCAGCGCATCCCATTTCACCTCCCTGAGATACTCCTTAAAATTTTCCCTGAAGTACTTCATGACTACCATTCCTTTCCCGTATTTTTCAAACCATGATACCAGTATACACTATTTTGGACGGATAGGGAACATACTACCCCAAAAATAATCACAAAAAAAGAACCGGTCCCGCCGATTCTTTTTATGTATTCACTGCTTCCATATGCGCTGCATGGCCTGCTGGCTTTGATGCAGGCAATTGCCCCTTATTTGCCCCTTATTTCCTGCCGCAGCACTTTTTATACTTTTTACCGCTCCCGCAGGGACAGGGATCATTGGGATATACCTTTGCTTCCTTTACGATAGTCGTGGAGGATTTCTGCTCCTTATAAAGAGCCTTTCTGGCACCCTCGTCAAAAATGTCCTTCCACTCCTCCAGATTATAAAGCCAGTCCGCCTCTGCCGCCACCATATTTTTATACAGTAGCGCCTTGTCGAAGCCCAGATTGACCTCCGTGTCCTCCTCCATCTCCTCGATGGGATTTTTCTCGATCAGGCTGTCATTGATTCCGTCCAGAAAACCGGTCATGGTCATAAGATCCACTCCGTACTTTTCCGCCAGCTCCTTAACGGATCCCCTCACCGTTTCGTCCGGCGCCTTCAGCAGCTGGGCATAGATCTCCTTCTCGCGCTGAAAATAGTCGCCCCATATTCTCTGAAGCTCGTCCTGCCCCTTGTTCTCGTTATAAGCGATCTCCTTCCACTGATCTAACAATGCCATAACACTATCCTCACTTCATCCTTGATTCCGGAAACGGACTTAGCCGACCGCTCCCAAGAACCAGTATATAACATAATCCTATTTTAAACAACTGTTTTTTCGCCGCAAACAGTAATGTGGGCTTCTCCGTAAACCGCCGTCTGCAAAATTTTCTTGAAAACAATGTATAAAACAATTTATCCGGTCCACACTATTGATTGTCAAGGAACCCCCTCCTTTGATCTGACCAAAGAGAAAAGTAATACTTGGGTTCTGCGGGGCAGAACCTTATCCTCCCCTTTTGCAGGAGGGGCCAGGTCCCCTCCCTTATCCCGGGCTTCGCGCAGGTGCAGGTCCGGGATTATTTTTACATTTTTCTTGAATATTTATTCGTGGTCTACTATAATAATATATGCGGACCACACCATTGCAGTGGCAAAAACCTTTCCAATGGTGTATATACATCCATAATAAAACGGAAAGACCTGTTAGAAAACATTCATATTGGCAAATAAGCGCCAGGCAAAAGGGGGAAAATTATGCGCAAATTAACAAAAAATGGAGTATTATTATGTAGTGTCGTTCTTATAGGGATGTTCACAGCAAATCTATTATCTGTACAGGCTTCTTCATGCCAACATACCATATGCCAATCTATCTTTGACGAAAAAATCTTATCATTTCAAATGGATGGTCACTATGGCGACAGAGGAATATCCAATACCTGCGTCAATTGTGGCTATAACTATTGGACGAGGGTAGAACATAATGTAAAGCTGGGAAATCATAAAATGAGCAATTTTACGCAAACTGTGAACACTCCTTATTTAGATGTGTTTGAGGCTCATTGTACTACGCCAGGGTGTCCATATGTAAATATCAAGGAATACAACAAAAATCCATAATATGTGATCAATGCATTGCTTTGACTTAATATCACGGGATATTTCCTTTATTATGGATGTTTCCTGCCAGGAGAATGCTTTACCATTCTCCTGGCTTATTGATATCTACTATCTGTTAAATATATATTTTGCCGAATTACAGAATCAAATGAAACCCGGGAGGACCTCCTATGAAAAAGTTCCCTCTGTCTCTACTACTCATATTACCTGCTTTTATCCTTTTGACAGGCTGTAACAATGAAACGCAATCCGAAGCTTCCTGGAGGGGTGCTACTGCAGGCATGAATGACCTGACTGCCATCACAGAAAGAACAGAATATTATGACATATTTGCGGAATCGGAAGTAATCTTCCATTCCCCCCATCAAGAAGATCCCTCCACAGTCTTAATGCACCAGGATGTCTCTTCTGAAGGCATTACTGACAGCATATTGCTGGGAACACAATTTTCTCCTGAGGGTCCCATACAGCTAAGGGCCAAAGAAGCTGTTGGCGGAACAAATATTTATCTCCTCCGGCCCGATGGAAGCTCCAGACTTCTGCTGGAAAAAATACTTACATATTACACCAATCTGTATTCTCCCGAAGGCGGAGAGTGGTATTTGGATCCGGAAGGAAATATCTACTGCTGGCGCAACGCCAACTACCTGCCGGGACATACGGACCCTTCTCAAAAGAACCTGTTTGATTCTTCTATAGCAAAAATTCTTCCTTCGGGCCAGGTTCTTTTTGATATTCCCCTGGCCCCAGGCATTATCATAGAAGATTTCTGCCAGCTGGAGGATGGCAGCGTTTACCTGCTTCTCCTGGACCAGCTGAAGAAATCCCGCAGCTTAGTGGAACTAAACACTGAATCAGGCATGCTTTCTCAAGTAAAATCCACAGCGATAAAGGATCCTCTTCTGGCAGAGCAATATCTGGGAACAGACGGCGCATCTGTGACCATACTGAACTGTGAAACTCTTTATGGCTATGAAATTCTGGCAGTGGACATAACTGACGGAAGCAGTTCCACCATTTTGTCCTTTACAGGAACCTCCTATTCCATGAGCTCTTCGGACCATTCTGAGCTGCCCCTGCACGATTTCCGGGTAATGGAGGACGGATGTATAGAGCTGCTCTGGCTGGACTCCCTCAGGGACTCCGACGTAATCTATGAAAAGCTTTGCATGGCAAAGGTAGAAAAGATACCCATTGTAGTCAGAGGCCTGTTTAAAACAGATACCTGGATTCTAAGGATGGCAGGCCTGTTTAACCAATCAAATGATACCTACCATATAGTTTTAGAGGACTGCGGCGTAAAAAACAATTTGGAGGACTTCGCCAGGCTCACCAGCATCCAGCTGGCTGCCGGGAAGGGACCGGATATTTTGTACGGGGACCTGATGCACGACTACATAACAGGATTGCTGAGCAAAGGTATTCTGGAAGAATTAACCCCTTATATGGAAGCATCCGGAATCCGTGAGGAGGACTTCTTTCCATGCACCTTCAACGTTTGGCGTACCGACAGCGCCATCTACAGCGTCAGCCCCAAAATGAGCATTATCGGCTATCAGATGGCTTCCGATATATTGGGAAGCACGACGGAACCGGATATAGAAACCCTTCTGGACGCTCTGCTGTCCCGTCAGGATACCGCTGTCTTTCTGCCAGGCTTCTCCGCACAACAGGTGCTGGAAATTTTTCTGTCCGGTACAGAAAGTCTTTGGGATATGGTGGACTGGGAAGAAAATACCTGTGACTTTGACGGCCCTCTGTTTGCCAGGCTCCTAGAGACAGCACGGCGCTACGGCGACGACGGAAAAAAAAGCGCTGCTCCTTCCATTGCAGAATACAGATTTTTTTCTGACGTATTGCAGTACAAGGATCTTGCGGCCCAGGAAAGTCTGGGGATGGTGACCTGTGGAATCATGTTCGACGACGGCTGCCATGGAGCCATGAGTTCCGGTTTCACCATGTCCATCAATTCCAGCTCTCCCAACAAAGCCGGCGCCTGGGAGTTTATCCGTTTTCTATTGGAAAATGAAGCTCAGGCCTGCAGCGGCATGCCGCCGGTAAACAGAGCTTTCTTTGAAACATGGCTGGAAGAGAAAAAAGAGCTTGCATCCGCTTCGAGGGGAGCAAATGTTGTTATCACAAAAATCACAAACGGACAGGTAGTCTCCGAAGAATCGGCCTCTTACACCATGGCAGATTTTACGGAGGAAAAAGCAGCAGAATACCGAACGGTTCTGGAAGAAAGCCGGCCCTGTCCTCTCCGCACAGCCCCCATCCTCTCCATCATTCTGGAGGAAGCCGCCGATTACTTCAACGGCAGCAAAAATGCAGATCAGGTCAGTGAGATCATCACCAACCGGGTGCAGGTATTTCTGGATGAAAACCGATAAAATAATTCAGCTTTTTTCCTTATACTGCTTTTCTAATTCTATTGCAAAACAGCTCGAAATTGTCTATGATAAAATCAGATGATTTCAAAAAGAATTATCAAAAACCATATAAGGAGGCAGCGCCATGTCTTTTAAAGTAGCGTTTATCGGCGCGGGAAGCATCGGCTTTACCAGGGGGCTTCTGGCAGATATCCTGACGGTTCCGGAATTTCACGACATCCAGGTGTCCTTTACAGACATCAACCCTGATAACCTGCGGATGGTGACACAGCTTTGTCAGAGGGATATCGACGAAAACGGACTGAGCATAAAGATCCATTCCACCCTTGACCGCCGTGAGGCGTTCCGGGATGCAAAATATGTGATCAATTGTGTCCGGATCGGCATGCTGGAGGCCTTTGAAAAGGATGTGGAGATCCCTTTAAAGTACGGAGTGGATCAGTGTGTGGGCGACACGCTCTGCATCGGCGGAATTATGTACGGACAGCGGGGCATTCACGCCATTCTGGAATTCTGCAAGGATATCCGGGATGTGGCGGCCCCGGGATGCATCCTGCTAAACTATTCCAATCCCAACGCCATGGTCACCTGGGCATGTAACAAATACGGACATGTTCCCACCTACGGCCTCTGTCACGGAGTTCAGCACGGCCACGATCAGATTGCCAAAGCTCTGGGCCGAAAAAAGGAAGATGTGGACATTATCTGCGCAGGCTTAAACCACCAGACCTGGTACATCAGTGTAAAAACAGACGGTGTGGAGCGAACCGGCGAGCTTTATGACCTAATGACACGGGCCGAGTTTGCAAAGGACGAAAATATCCGTCTGGATGTGATGAAAAATTTCGGATATTACTCTACCGAGTCCAACGGCCATCTTTCCGAATATCTGATGTGGTATCGGAAACGCCCGGAAGAAATGGAAAAATGGATCAATTACGGCTCCTGGATCCAGGGAGAAACCGCCGGATATCTGCGGGTATGCCGGGAAGGGCGGAACTGGTTTGAGACGGACTTTCCCAACTGGCTGAAGGAGCCCGCCAAAAGATTTATCCCCGAAAAACGCTCCGGTGAACACGGAAGCTACATCATTGAGGGACTGGAGACCGGCAGGATCTACAGAGGCTGTTTTAATGTGATGAACAACGGAACCATCACCAATCTCCCCGACGAATGTGTGGTGGAGGTGCCCTGTTATGTAGATTACAACGGCATATCAATTCCCAGGGTAGGCGATCTGCCTCTGGGCTGCGCCGCCATCTGCTCTCAGAGCGTATGGGTTCAGAAGCTGGCCGTGGAAGCCGCCGTACATGGAGATATCCGCCTGCTCTACCAGGCCGCTATGATGGATCCCCTCACAGGCGCAGTATGTACTCCTGATGAGATTCGGCAGATGGTGGACGAAATGCTGACGGCGGAAAAGGAATGGCTTCCCCAATACCGGGAAGAAATCCTTCGGGCAGAGGAAAGAGCGCAGCACAAGACCGTTCCCTGGCTTCTGCCGCCGCAAAGGAAAACGTAAAGTAACACCTGCAGCAGATCATGCAGCCATCAGAAAAGCGTCTGCACATCAGACGCTTTTCTGGCGTTTTGCCTTCGTGTGCCGGCCCCGCCGGGTATTGCATTTTCATTTCTGTTCTTATATAATGAAAATGTATCCCACAAGACATACCGCACTTAAAAGGAGTACCAAATGAAAGTCAGACAGGCACGTCCGCATAAATTCTCGGGCAGCACACTGTTGCGTTATTTTCTTTCCTATTTCATCATATTTTGTTTCCTGATCACAGGCTTCTTCTACATTGTCCGCATCCAGCTTGCAAAGCTTTATCTGGAACAGCTCACCGTCTCCTCCGAAGAGCAGCTACACAATATCCGGCAGATCCTGTCGGATGAATTGGATGCCATGAACACTGTCAACAATTCCATAAAAGACAATATTAATATTATATTGACACGTTATACTACCGATGAATGGCATCAATATCTCGCATACAGAGAGATTATAAAATATACCACCGGACGTCCCTACATAAAATCCATCGTCTATTTAAACAAAAATCATAATATTGTTTCCTCCTCCCAAGTCATCACAGAATACAAGGAGGGGTTTTTTTACATGCTCGCTCCCGACCTTTTTGTCTTCAACCCCGAGCCCTATCTGGACGGACGTCAGAACCAGCTGCTGTATCTGCAGGACAATGGTCAAAATCATCTGATTTATTTTCCTGTAAACAGTTCTCACTCGAATTATATCACTTACTTTTTAATCAACCTCCGGGAAATTCAGCAGCTCTGCGAAAATGCCTCCTCCAGCGAAATGCCCGCTGTGGCGCTGCTGGACTCCGAGAAAAATATCGTAGCAGGAACACGCCCTGAGCTGCTTACGCCCCATTTGGATCGCTTTGAGTCCAGCGACGGAATCTATCCTATCGACAGTAACACCTCCTTTTGCGTGAGCCGTCTCAACAATGGTTTTCTCATGCTTTCTCTGATTTCCAATGAGGTTTTGCTGATGCAGGTCAACACTGCCTTTAAAACTGCCTACCTGGTCCTGCTGGTTCTTGGATTTTTGGGGTTCCTGCTGCTTCTTCTGTCCATGAGAAGTACCTACCTGCCGTTGCACAAGCTGACGCAAAAAATTGTGGTATCTCCTGACAGACAGCAAAGCTACCTGGAACAGCTGGATCAAACCTTTACAAATTCCAACCTCCAAAACCGTCAGCTGCAGGACAAGCTGGAAAAATATAAGCTCTCCATCCAGAAATCCATATTGGACAGTATCATTACGTCAAATCATGCGGTTGCGGATTGGCGGGAGCTTCCGGATATTGACCGCTTTTTCGGCGCAGATTCCGACGTACTGCTTTTTGCCGTGAAAATGAAATCCCCCAGATCTCCATTCCCCTGCGGAAAAATCGTGGATTTTTTCAGACGTTCCCTAACCTCTGAAGATTCCTGCGTCATTCTGGAAGCAGCAAATGATACCGCAATATTGCTGATCAACTACTCCGGTTCAGAACCAAACAAGGACGAAGTACTGAAAATGCTTCTTTTCGACCTGCACCAGGAAAAGGGATACAGCTCCTCCCTCAGCGACAGCTCAGAATCTCCTTTGGATATTCCTTCTCTGTATGAGCAGGCCATTCAAGCCAGCTGCCTCTGGGATCAAAGCCCTGTGGTATCCTACCGGGAGGCCTCTCCCCTCCTGACCGGCGGCTCTGCCCTGACCTATCCCTACGACACGATGAGCAAGCTCTCCGCCGCCCTGCAGAATTATCAATTTGAAGAGGCAAACGGCTGTATCCGGGAATTGTTCCATATCATAGACCGCTCGGAATCCATGGACAAGCAGATTCCAGATTTCTTCGCGCACTGCATTCTCATCGATCTGCTGGCCGCCATCGCCAATGCCATGGAACATTCCGATATCCGGTTCAAGTCCTACAGCGATCTGTATTTTGAAGCGCTGTACCTCTGCCGCAGTTGTTCCTATGGGGAAAATGCCCAGGCCATCCAGGCTAATGTCCAAAATCTGGCCGATTTCTTCCGGGAACAGTGGACAGCCAAATCCGCCAGCTCCTTCCATCTGAAAGAGCAGATTGAAAACAACTTTACCCAGCCTGACTTTTCCATCAATCAGCTGGCTGATCAGTTCCATGTAAGCATTGCCTATATCAGTTACCTGGTAAAAAAAGAAGTCAATCAGAACTTTTCCGAGTATGTCTGGCAGCTTCGCCTTGACAAGGCCAGAGAACTGCTTCTAAACACCGACCTGTCCATCGACGAGATCAGCGTAGCGGTAGGATATCTTAACACCTCCAGCTTCCGCAGGAAATTCAAGCAGGATACCGGACTGACCCCTTCCCAATACCGATCCAGTCAAAAAGGCGGCGCCTGAAAACGCCGCCTTGTTCCCCCTGAAATTAACTTCCACCCCCCTGTGAAGTCAATAAACCTGTTCTTAGTGATTTCCCGTCATGAAGCTGCCTTCGCTCCACTTTCCCAGCCCGCTCCGCACCCGGATAAAGTATATCTTATTCTTGTGAAGAGGTGCACTGTCAAACTCAATATATGACCTGCAGGTATCCCGCAGAAACAAAAGCCGCCGGAATTCCTCATCTGCCGCCACCTGCACAGTATACTGGTCATACTCTCTGCCTCCCGCCTCCGGCGGACAGGCGCATTTCCATGCAAAAACCGGACGACAGCAGGGCGCCAGCCCCCTGGAATCCGCATTTCTGACTGTGATCTCAAATTGATTCATTTCATTTTCCTTTCACATTCCTGCAAACCTTTCAGCTCTGTTCCTTTCTTTTTGACTGTGGCTTGCGGCCCCCGGCTTTTATGCAAACTGCAGCCAGTCCAGATCGCACAGCCATTCCCTGTCCCACCTGTGGGAGCAGACCTTCAGGCATACCTCATGGACTCCCGTCACCGGACGAACCTCACAGCGGAAGGTTTTCCAGTTCCAGGGACCAAAGCCTCCCGTATCGCCAATCTCACACCTTCCGATACAGGGACCGTCCGCTCCGTCTATGTGAATCTCAAGCTCACAGCCGGTTCTATGGCTGGCCGCCGAACAGATAAATTCCGCCGCCCCGTCTCCAAAGTCCAAATAGCGATAGAAAATACAGTCTCCGTGAGTCAGTCTGGTCAAGTATTCCCTGTGGATCCCGTTTTCGATATAGTGGGCCGCACGCACCCCCGTGTCCTTACTGTTTCTAAGCGCTGCATTTCTGGCGGTTCTGCGCCACCCGGTCACTGGCTCCTTCCAATAAAAACATGCCACCTCCCGATCCATCTCATAGACTCTCTCGGGCCACTGGAAGTGACAGGCTCTGTAGGCCTCCAGCCTGCGGGAAGCGGCAATGGGCCCCTCCACGCCCTGAGTAGTCATCTGTACCTCCCGGATATCCCCTCTTTCATCAAAGTAAATGGGCTCCATGCAGGCCTTGCGTCCGCCCATCTCCAGGGCAAAGCAGGCCTTGTGATACAGAATGTACCACTGATCATGAAAACACACGATTGACCCATGGTTATTCCATGTGGCCAGGTCACAGCCAGCATTGTCAATAATCACTCCTCTTTTCTCAAAGGGACCCAGGGGAGACCTGCCTACCGCATAGCTTAAGCATGTGGCCGCCCCTCTGTCCGTGTCGCAATAGATCAGGTAATAGAAGTCCCCTCTCCTGCGCATGGAGCTGCCCTCATGAAAACCATGCTCCTCCTCTGTCAGAAGCATGGTGCGGATGGTGTCGGCCTCCAGCTCACACATATTGTCCTTCAGCCTGCAGCCCTTTAAATAGAACTGCCCCCAATACAGGTACGCGCTTCCGTCCTCGTCCACAAATACTGCCGGATCCCCGCAATTGGGAAACTCCGTTCCCGGAATAGGGACCGCATGGAGAAAGGGCCCCTCCGGCTTGTCCGAAAAGGCCACACACTGTCTGCCTCCCGCCGTAAAATAATAATAAAACCGTCCGTTCTTTTCTATACAATCACTGGCCGGCAGGGATGTAACCTGTTCAAAGTCCACTGCCTCCCTGGCATCAAAGCCGGGAATATGCTCCTCCCAGGTGATCAGATCCCTGGTGGACCAGACATGCTGCACCGGCTCATCTCCGGCGCAGCCCACCAGCTCATTGGTGGCATAAAGATACAAGGTATCCGGATCCTGCCGCCATACCCGGGGCTCTCCGTCAGGCGCCGCATAATGCAACGGTAAAATGGGGTTCATATCAACACCTCTCATTCAATGTCCGCAGTCAATATCCACAGTAACAATCAACCCTTTACGGAGCCGATCATCACACCCTTAACAAAGTACTTCTGTATAAAGGGATAAATACAGAGCACAGGCACCGTGGACACAATAATCACACTGTATTTCAGAGTCTGCGCCAGCTGTGCCTTGGCAGCCGCCGTGGCCATATCCACTCCTGACATATTGTTCAGCGTCAGCTTGGTGGACATGAGGATATCCCTCAGAAAAGACTGCAGCGGCAGCATGCTGTCATCATAAATATAAATTAAAGCCGAATAGAAATCATTCCAGTGTCCCACTGCATAATATAATCCGATTACAGCCAGAATGGGCTTGGACAAGGGCAGCACTACACGTATCAGGTACTGAAAAGAGCTGGCTCCGTCCAGGGTGGCCGCTTCCTGCAGTGAGGAGGGAATGCTGTTCATAAAATATGTCCTGGTAACGATCATATTGTAAACGGACATGGCTCCCGGTATGATCATGGCCCAGCGGGTATTGACCAGCCCCAGCTTGCTCACCACCAGATACGTAGGGATCAGTCCTCCGGAAAAGTACATGGTTATCATAAGCATAATCATGACCACATGCCGGGGCATAAAATCCTTTCTGGAAAGAGGATATGCGCCGCACACTGTCATCACCAGGTTGACCAGTGTTCCCACCACCGTATAAAATATGGTGTTCGCATAGCCTGACCAGATTCGTTTATAATGCAGCAGCTCCTCATAGGAGACCAGCGTAATGCCCTTTGGCCACAATACCACTTTTCCCATCCACACCTGATTGGGATCGCTGAAGGAGGCAATGACTACGAACCACAGAGGCCATACAAAGATAAACAGCAGGATGATCATCACCAGCAGATTGACTATGTCAAATATTTTGTCGGAATAAGATTTCCTGTATCCCGATTTTCTCCACTTCATTTATATACCCTCCTTACTTAAAACAGACTTTCGCCTGCAAACTTCTTGCTCAATTGGTTGGCTGTCACCACCAGAACAAGGCTGATCACCGAGTTGAACAGACCCACCGCAGTGGAGTATCCATAATCGGAATTGACCAGACCCACCTCATACACATAGGTGGAAATAACCGAAGCGGCGCTTCTGTTTAAGGAATTCTGCAGCAGATACACCTTTTCAAAGCCCACTCCCAGAAGGCCGCCCATTTGAAGAATAAACAGCATCAATATAGTCGGCTTAATAGAAGGCAGATCTATATGGATCATCCGTTGTATCTTAGTGGCACCGTCCACAATGGCTGCTTCATGCATTTCGTAGTCCACTCCGGCCAGGGCCGATATGTAAATGATGGAGCTCCATCCCATACCCTGCCAAATGCCGCTCCACACATAAATGTGCTTAAACCACTCCGGTTTCGCCAAAAAATCCACGGGCTCCATTCCGAAAAATCCACGGATCACATTAAAAATTCCCGAATCCTGAGACATAAAAATGGATATCATACCGCAGATAACCACCGTGGAGATAAAGTACGGGGCATAGGATACCATCTGTACCGCCTTTTTCAGCTTGTGATGCCGTAAATAGTTCAGCATCAGGGCAAAGATAATGGGAATAGGGAAGCCTGCGATCATTCCATAGACGCTGAGCCCAACGGTATTCATAAGCAGACGTTTAAAATTGTAAGCGCTGAAAAAACGCTGAAAATGCTCAAATCCCACCCAGGGGCTTCCCAAAATTCCCAGCTTGATCTTATAATCCTTAAAGGCCAGCAGCACGCCGTACATGGGAACATAGGAAAATATAATATAATAAAGCAATACCGGCGTAATCATCAAATAGAGGATCCAGTTTTTCCTCATATTTTTCAGCAGCCGGGCTCCAAAAGATTCTTTTTTTGCTGTAATATTCATCAACAATACCTGCTCCTTTCAAAAAAGCGGCGGAGAAATCACTGCCAACTCTCCGCCGCTGTCAGGCTCCTTTCAGCAATCACAGCTTACGCCTGCACATTCACAAAAGGTTATCGGTCCATCGCCGCATCATAAGCCCCTTTATACAGTTCCTCAAGTCGATCCAGGCCCATACCCTTTAATGTATTGATATATTCGTCCCAGGTTTCTTCAAGATTATATTCCCCGGTAACTACCTTTGCCATATATTCATCGACATAAGGATTAATGTCCGCGCCAATCGTACCAAGCTCCTTCTGCTGTTCCTCCGTATAGGTCAGCCTGGGCCAGGGCACCTGCCCGTGGTCGATCAGCTTCAGTCTCTGCAGATTCAGATACACCTCATCCGGATCCACATTGGCAGACATTCCGTCCATCCACGCTCTGGGCTGTACGGAAGGATGGCTCTGTCCGCCTCCCTGAATAGCGGAACTGGCACGAACGGTAGTAATGTCATCACCGTGACCTTTGTTCAAAATCCATTCCCATTCTCCCTGATCATTGTACTGATAGGTCTCGCCTTCCACGCCCATCCAGGCCAGCTTGCCACCATCCTCGGTATAGAACTGATCGGCCCAGGCCACCACTACCTCAGGATGCTTACACTTGTCGGATATGGCCAGGGTGCCGCCGTTGATACCGGCGCTCAGGTCCAGGCAGTCATCCCAGGGCGTCAATGCGATATAATCCTCATCGTGATCACGTCCTACCGTAAGAAACGCACCTGCATCGAAAAAGGAACCCAGCACATCACCGGACTGCCCCATGGGCGCCTGCTCATCATGAGATACGGTAAAGCTGTTCTTATACATCAGACCTTCCTGATACAGCTTGGTTGCGTATGCCAGAAATTCCTTGTACTCCTCCGTGGCAGGCACATACCGAAGCTCGCCGCCGATGATTCCATCCTTCCCTGTGTTGGGAAAATCTGCATACTGCAGCAAAAAGAAGGGGGTCAGCCAGGAATTGCAGAACAAGGGAATCTCATCGTCAGGGTCTCCGTTTCCGTTTGCATCCTGTTCTTTAAATGCCTTCAACACCTCATACAGCTCTTCAAAGCTTGTGGGCTCCTTTAACCCCAGATTATCCATCCATCTCTTGTTGATCCAGTATGCGGGCCTGTTTACGCCGGGAAGATCTACCTGGGGCAGACTGTAGATATGGCCGTCTGAAGCCGTAATATACTGCCAGCCATCCCTTTCATCCAGCAAAGCCGTCAGGTTAGGCGCATACTTTCTGATCAAATCCTCCAAAGGGATCATAATTCCCTGTATCCCGTATTTATCGGCATCCAAATTGGTTTTATAGAATATATCCGGGTAATTATTTCCATTGATCATGGTGCTGAGCTTCTCACCCAGGTCCGCATGCAGCACGTTGGTAAAGTCTATCTGAATATTGGCATCCTTTAATGCTTTCTGCATGGCGATATTGTCAGTCATTGTATAATCGCCGTTCATTCCCGCAACAGCGGTGAAGGTCATGGTCTCCGCCAAAGGAAAGGAAACACTGTCAAGCATGTCTCCCTGGGCTGCTCCGGCATCCCCTTTGTTTTCTTCTTTATTAGATGTACCATTATCGGATGAGGACTGCTCCCCATTACCACAGCCTGCCAGTATAGAAAGAAATACGGCTGCTGTCAGCGTAAGTGCGATCACTTTTTTCAGCTTCATAATAAGCCTCCTTATGTTTTTTGTAGGTTCTACCAGATCAGCGCTTTTTCTGTAAAATCTGTTTGTATTGTATATTATGCGCATTTTTTATACAAGAAACACTATTTCAATGCACATATTGTATAATTGAATATTTGCATGATACGGCAAATACCACAGAAAAACAACTGCTTTTATAAAAATCATACATTTGTGCAATAGAAAAATTGAAGAATTGCATTCCGCTCCGCTCTGTGATACCCTAATAAAAGACTGTGATACCCCACAGCGAATTTCAAGATGCAAGATACCATTACAGCTCTATCATATATAGTAAGAAAGAATGATTTTATATGGAATCCGAATCAAATAAATATTTTAATCATTTTTTTAAAAGGAATATGACAGGAAAAGTGAAACATTTTTTCACAGTATTGGCATTCATTTTTTTGGTGCTATGTACTTCCTCCTGCCAAAATAATGCCGAGCCTCCCCTGCCGGATGACACCGGCGGCAATTTTAACAGCAGTCCGGCAGACTTCCCTGAAGCCCCAAAATCCGCGGAATCTCAGCCGGAACAGCCCGCTGCCCGGACCCTGCTTGACAGCCTCCCGCCGTACTCGGGAGATCCTTACACAGAAATTAACAACAACATTCCTTTCTTCACAGAAAACGACTACACCACAGACTCCTTTGAAAATTACAGTCCTCTGGATTCGCTGGGCCGGTGCGGTGCCGCTTTTGCCAATATAGGACAGGACCTCATGCCCACAGAGGATATCGGCTCTATCGGCCACATCCGGCCATCCGGCTGGCACACAGTAAAATACGATATAATAGACGGAAACTACCTGTACAACCGCTGTCATCTGATCGGCTATCAGCTAACCGCCGAAGGGGCAAACGAGAAAAATCTGATTACCGGAACGCGCTGTCTGAATGTAGCAGGAATGCTTCCCTTTGAAAACATCACTGCTGAATATATTAAAGAAACCGGCCATCATGTCCTGTACAGGGTAACTCCCCTCTTTCGAGATGAAAATCTTGTGTCAGACGGGGTTTTGATGGAAGCATGGTCTGTAGAAGACAGTGGAGACGGCATCTGCTTCTGTGTTTTCGTATATAATGTTCAACCCGGTATAGTAATCGATTATGCAACAGGAGAAAGCTCTCTGGAAACACCAACCGTTTCTTCCGCTTCACAAGGTTTCGATCCGGGAGCCTCCCCGGAAGCTGCAGACACCGCCTGCTATATTTTAAACACCAATACGAAAAAGTTTCACCTTCCTTCCTGTGCCAGTGTGGAAGATATGGCCGAAAAAAATAAGGAGACCCGGGAAGGCACCCGGCAGGACATGATCAACATGGGATATACTCCCTGTAAAAGGTGTCAGCCCTGACTTTGCTATAAAACCTCATTTCAGATTGTAAAATATGTATGCTCATGATATAATGGCCTCATTCGAGGCAGAAAACAGACAGAAAATCGGAGATAAATATGAAACCTGACAAAGAAACTACAAAACCATCCAAAAAGAAAATAACCTCCCGACAGGCTGCCGCCATTGCAGGCATTGTCCTGCTGGTGCTTTTGTATATCGTGACTCTGGCAGCTGCCATCCTGGACAGCTCTTCCTCCGCCCGATGGTTCTGGACCTGCCTTTTTGGTACTATAGCTGTCCCTCTATTGGTCTGGATCTACAGCTGGATGTACGAAAAGCTCACCGGAAAATCCGTGGAAGCCAATCCATCCAGCAATGAAATTTCCTCCGGTCCCAAGCAAACCCCTTGAGGAAAGCAGCTCTAAAAAACGATTGTAAACATCATAGCAATTCATTATGTAAAAGCTCACGAAAGGCATCTAAACTTTCTGTTCTGGCGGCGGCCTTGTGCCATTTTCGCAAAGGTTCAGTGCTTGTTTCAATATTTACGCGGTTTCGAATATCTTCCGGAACATTCCCCAAGTCTTTGCTCATATGAGATAAAGAGGTAAAAGAAGTGTAAAAAATTTTGCCGTTCCCTGTCCGGCTGACTGCCGGACGGGTCGGGCTTTAGTCGGGCAATTCCGCATTGCCGATAAAATAGTAATGGATTTCGATTTCCTGTCTGCGGAGCTTCCCCCGGCGTTTCCCGTGGCTTCCAGCGTCCTTGAAAGCTCGCCCCTGCAGAACGGCGGCACGCTCTTTCAGTTCCTTTTGCTCGGCTTCATAGTCTGCCGAAAGTTCCGTGAAACGCTCGTCCGATATGCGCCCGGTCACGCTGTCAAGCCGTTGTCGAGTGCGTCACGGGGGGCAAAACTAATAATGTAATGGTGGCTCTTTACGTCCTCCCGTTTTTGATTCTTGCCGTATTTCAGATTGAAGCGCATACAAGCTATGGCGAAATCTTCATCATCACCGCAATTCAGAGAGGAAATGAGATAGCCTGTCCTCGGAACAATCTGCCCGTTTTTATCAAGAGTGGGCTTCATGGTAAACTCGTCATGCCGGGAGGTTAGGTACTGCTCGGCAGCTCCATAGTCGGCATTTTTAGAACTTGGGGTGGCAACCCCAACAAGATTCCCATAGGACAAAATGAGCGATTAGCGAAATTTGGTACTGTGGTAGTTGAAAATACCAAAAATGGGCGCAAAAAAACAGGAAACCTTTTCTTGATTTCCTGTCTTAGTGTGTCGTCCTATCCAGCGGCAATTTTTAGCTTTTGATTAATGGATATGTTCATCGTAAAAATCTAAAAAATCCTCGAACAACTCCAAATCCAATGAATTACACCATTTTTCCCTGTCAAGGTTTTGATATATATAATTAGCTTTATCCTCCGAAAACCGTTCCCTGTTTTCCTCTGTGTTATAGTCATAGTCAAGCGTTTTGAGCCATTCATCAAATTTCGCATTAAACTCATTGCGATATGTGTCGTCATTGAAATAGTTATGTCCTTTATTCTCAAGAGGAATAAAGCTAAATCGGGAATCGTCCTTATATTTTTCGTAATAAATTTCGTAACCGTATTCGACTGGAACAACTTCATCATCAAAGCTATGTACAATCATAACAGCGGCATTGCTTTTTGAGAAGCCATCCAACGCAGTATTTGCGGCATACCCGCCATATTGAATCCTCTCATGCAGTTTCACAAATGGTAACATCAAATAAATGCCATTTCCTACCTGTTTTTTCCCCCCGGCTTCAAACAGATTCGGTGAAGCGTTAAAACCTGAACACGCTATAACGGCTTTTACTTCGGGGTGGTATGTAAGCACACTGCAAACACTGTAGCCGCCCCAGCTATGCCCGAATAAAACGATTGGCAGACTTGGGAATTTCCCGCTTTCTTCCACAAATGTAATTGCATAGTCAAGGTCAATTACTCCCTGTGGAAGTCCTCCGACTCCCTCACCCTCGCTTTCATCATTTCCCGTAGCGTCATAAGAGAAAACATAATATCCATGACAGGCAAAATAATTCACACAATCCATATAAGAATTATGTCCACCTCCACCAAAGCCATGTGCCATTACAACGATACCACGCTGGTTTTCTCCCGAACTATACATATATCCCGCCAGTTTCTGTCCCTCGTTGGAACTAAACTCATATTTCGTGCGGTGCAATCCGTCAAAGTCATCAACATAGAGCATAAGCGGCTCATAGCTCTCAAATCGCTGATTAAAATTCTCGTTATACACAATTACAGACAATACCCAATCGCCAGCAATTATTAGTACAGCCACGATAGCTAATACAATAGAAAGAATCTTTTTCTTTTTAGATTTCAGTTTCAACTTTTTCATATCCTTTTCGACTTATTGTTTTGTCGGAAGTCGAGTAGACAGGCGCCTCATAATGCCAGCCCCTCACAGATCCGTGCGTGCGGCTTTCCCGCACACGGCTCTTCATAATAACATTTACAGTTTCAGAATAAGCTGACATATATCTTCGGCATTACCAGCGGATAATATTTCAGCATTTCTATGAACCCTTCCCGTGTATAGCTCTTCCTGTTGCTCCTTCGGTTCAGAACCTTGAACAGCATTTCTCTTACCTGCTGTTTGAAGTTGCTTATCATCCTTCCGTTGAAGCTGACACCATAATACCTGTAGTGCCCTGTCAGCTTCAGATTGAGCATTCCCATCAGTTTCTTTAGTTTCTGGTCTCGATTAGCGTACAGCCAGACTTTTATGTCAGTTTCTGCCGGAATTTCTTACTGCTCGTTTTCGGCATCATCCATGCTGTCCCTTTCCTTGTCCTTCCGCAGTAAAATGTAAATCCCAGAAAGTCGAAGGTTTCTAGAGAAGCACTAATTCAAGTATTTCCTGATAATGTATGATAAAATATAAGTATCAAACAAAAGGTGGTACGCCCATGAATCAAATGACACTTACAGATATGGAATATTCCAACCGTAAAAAGAAAACCAAACGAGAAGAGTTTTTCGATGCTATGGATGAAATATCGGGGTGACAGGATTCGAACCTGATTGTTTAATGCCAATAAATGCGATAAATGAGCCATTTTGCGATATTATGGACAAAATTCTGGACAAATTTTAAAATCACTGCCGCCCCTTGTCGTGGGAGATTTTTTCAATAATAATTTTACCATCCACATAATCCACTGATACCACCTTGTCCTCTTGCGTCACTCCTAACGCCTTTACCATTTCAGCCGGGAGACTGATTTTATAGTTAACCGAATTTTTACCGGCAGTCCCCCCAGCTTTTCCCATGATTATATTTCTTTCTACCATCTGCAATCCCCCTATCATTGGTTACCTATCTATATCATAAAATAATTGGTTACCAAATGCAAGAAAAATATTTTTGAAAATTTGCAAAAACCTATTGACTATTGGTTACCAATAGCGTATAATTAGACTTATCAAATGAACGGAGGATATGGAAAATGAGAGATAAAAACACATTTAAGTCCTTTACTTGCAGTGATGGAACTGTAAAATCTTTCTGCATTATGGCAGACGGCAACGTGTCAGAAGATATCCATTTTGGCAATTACACAAAATGGAATGTTTATCTCGGAAATATAGACGATAGGGCTTTTGAACATTCACTTCCGACTTATCATCAGTATTGTTTTGAAAGTGGAGAGCATTATTTGGCAGGAAGACATTAACCACACCACCCACCCGGCGGGGATGCGCCGGGAGAAAGAAGGGGAAGATATGAACGCAAGAGAATTGTCGAACCAAGAATTATTTGATAAATACAACGGAAAAAGAGGGGATATTGCTTCTGAAATGTGTCGCAGGGCTGGAACAGTCAAATATTTACAGAAATACTGCGTCCATGATGATAAAAAATTTAATTCATGTATGAGAGATACAATAGATGTTTTTAAAAGCATATTGCTTAAAGAAGATAGGAAGTATGCAAAATATTGATTTCATCCCGTCCCTGCCGGGTAATGCAGGGAGAAAGTGAGAAGGATATGGAAAATTTTACAACTGACGAATTAAGATATATCCGGGGAATGGCCGGAAATTTATACCACACACACAGGAAATGATAAAGAAAAAGCATTGATCTATAAAACCATATGTTCAAAAGCGCAAAATGAAATCATCAAAAGAAATCAGGCGGCAGGATAACACCTACCGCCCTTTTTGCGACGTCGCAATCTGTCCCGCCTCACAGCTCAGGCCCTCTTCAGCCGTCCTGCCACCAGGAGATTATATATCAGCGTATTTTGGGCCGCTGTGCCCATATATCCCTGGATGCCATTGGCCGACGCGATCTTTTTGCGGTACGCATAGGTACTGTTGAGCCGCAGGCTGGTCATAGCGGCGGATAGCGTGGTTTTTTTGCCTGTGTAGGCAGGATAGTATGCACTGTCCGCTGTGCTTCCCTCAACCGTTGTCCCTGCAGGAGACTGTGATCCGGATACCGTCTGCACCTTTTTGAGCTGCAGAGCATCGACCAAAAATTCCACCACCGCTACCGCGGTTCTGGCCGCGTGCTGGTCACTTAAAATAACAGGCACATCCGTGGGACTGTCCATGAATCCGTTTTCCACCAGGAACGCCGGCATGGTTGTGTGTGCGATCACATAAAATCCCTTTTTGACTACCTTTTCGCTTCGGTTGCCGGAAAGGCCTGTCCGGTGGATGATGGCGTTGTACAATTTTTGAGCCTGCACGGCCCGCTCCAGCTTATTAGAGCTGTAATATACCACCGTTCCGCCCCCGGATCTGCCGTTTAAACCGGCATTATGGTGCATGGATATATAAATGTTGGCTTTGGCAGAATTTGCCTCCTTTACCCGTGCAGAAAGGCTGATGTCCTTTGCCCCGGTTGTATCATCAACCCGCAGCACCTGGCAGTCATATGTCGCCAGCAGGCTCTGCACTTGATCCATGATCCTATCATTAAGCCACCATTCTCGTGTTTGATTTGGGTCAAGGCTCTGCAGGCACCTTTTGCCTGCAGTCACCATCCCATGCCCTGCATCCAGGGCGATCAGTTTCTTATTCATTTTTTTCCTCCTGTACTTGCGATCCGGTATTTGCCGCATCCGTCAGGCCCTCACCGATGATATACGCAATCAGCGTACCTCCTGCCATGATAAGCGCCGTCACCTGCACTGCGGTGCTGTCAGACACCTGCATCATAGTCATAAGCGGCGTCACAAATCCAACAACAGCCGCCCAGAACTTCCTGCTTGTCAACTTTCTTGCCCAGTCAATCTTTTTCATATAATTCTCCTTTCTTATAAAAGCGCAACCACAGCGCCAATCACAATTCCTACAACGGTGCCGATTATTGCCGTGATAATTGCCATTTTTATCTGCTTATAGTCTTTTGCCGGCTCCTTCTCAATTTCATCAATCCGGCTGTTCTGCTTTTCAATCAGGTTTCCCTGCCGTTCAATTGCCACAAGCATGTTCTCCATATTCACAGCCATGCGCTCCACAGACACAGTCAGTCCGTGGATTTCCTTGATGTTTTCTTCCAGCGTGTCAATCCGGCTGTTCTGGCGCTTGTTTTCATCATCGCGCCGCTTCCCCTCGGCTTCTATCCGTCGGGCGAACTCATCATGCTCCTGTCGTGTTATGTAATTTCCTTCCATAAGCATTTCTCCTGCAAATCTTCATTTGTCATATTTTACTTCATATGCTCTATTGTGTTGTACCATTTTTTAGTTGTAAAAATATATTTCGGTCAATGCCCCAGAACTCGCATTGTTTTTATCAGGATTCACTATTCTCAAGGTTACAGTTATAGAGTTTCCATTGATATTAGCAGATCCAACAGATGTAAGATTTGCGGGGGATGTTTCGCATATAATGATATCATTTACCATCCCATATACATAGTAAGTCTGCGCTCCCCCCAGCCCCATTACAGTAAGACGCACTTTAGTGCATCCTCCCGTGGGAATTGTTGCACTTACGTTCGTATACCCATATGTCCCTGTCCAGGCAACTCCTTTAGCACTGGCAATTATTCTATCGTTATCGGTATCAACCTTAAAATGATTGTCAGCTCCAAACTGGTCGGTTATACTCCATTCGGCGTTACTTAATGGTGCAAAATAATGGGGCGTTCCCACCCAAAGTGCGTAAAATACAGTATTTGTTTCAAGAGTAACTTTGGCTCCACTTGGGTATTGCGTTCCTCCAGCCGATCCCATGGCCCACTTTGTCCATATATATCCTGTTCTTGTAAAGCCGTTTGTCCGAAGAGCGAAGGAAGGGTTGGCTAAATTTCCGGTGTTCCAATACCGGGTGCCGGTCTGGGCCGCTGTAGAGCCGCCTGACGCACCGTTGCCATTGTAAGAGAGCGTGATGGTTTGGCTGTATCGTCCGTACAAAGTCGCGTTGGTGGAAAATACCGTGTTTGATATACTGCTGTAAACAATAGCCGCTGTGGCGTTAGACGAAGCCGCCCAGCCGTTAAAGCTCCAGCCGCTCAAGGTAGCCGGTGTTACAGTAAATGCAGGATTTACGGTACTGCCGCTTCCGGGACAATAATATCTTGTCCTGCTCTGGTTTGTAGCACTGCTGGATCCATTGTATAGAGTCAATATAATGGTTTGCTGGTACATGCCAAAAAGGGTCACATTAGAGTCCCGGGTGAAAGCCACGCCATTATTATATGTAATTCCACTGTTAGCCGTGCCGTTAGTGCTCCACCCTCTGACAGTCCATCCAGACAAAGCCACCTGGTTCAGGGTAAAGGACGGATTAGATATCGCTCCATTATTATAGTAACGATTCCCTGAAGCGCTTGATGCTGTAGTATTTCCATTATAGTATGTAACGGTTATGATTTGCCGAAACACCGCATATAATGTAACAGGGGTATCCCCCATGACCTTATTTGTAAGTACTGTTCCACTTGCGGCCCCGTCCGATCTCCATCCCACAAACGTCCATCCGCTTTTTGATGGTGTAAATGTCTTGGGGGACAGGCATGATGCGCCTTCATCAACTTCTTCTTGATAAACAGTTTCGGTATCCACCCTGTATGTCACAACACTTCCGGCAGAATACACGAGCTGATTTCCCAGATATGCCTTTTTAACTTTTTGGCCTCCGACAGCTAGCTTTATTTTGTTCTGCCCGCTATATATTGGCATATGCCTCTCCTTTCAATCACTGCATAATAATATAAAGAGTATCTGCATGACTTGCGGCATCTGATGGCAATGTCTGCACTCTTTCTAATTTTTTTATCATCGTTGATGTGGGGCAGTCGGTAAACGCGGCTTCTATCCGGCCCTCCAGGTCATTCATGTTTTTCCCGGAAAAAGAGTCTCCCACCTGAGAAACAAGGCCTTCATCCCGTTCTACATCTACGGTCATTTCCGCGCCGGTGTCGATATTGGTCAGCCTGCGCCTTCCGGCAAACTCCGCCAGCCGATCCTTCCATTCCTTCTTAATAAATGCCATTAGATCGTACCTATTCCTTCCCCGGCGTAAAGCTCGCCGCAATAGCTGATATCCTCAACTGATCGTCCGTATGTAAAAGATATATCATGCATAATCTTTTCTATATCATTCCATTTTTGGTATGTCGTGAGCGGTAGCGTTGGTGTATTGGGGGTACCTGACATCAAAGCCCACGCGTCCCTGATCTTTTGCACATTATCAAGTATTCTGATAAAGTCGCTTACTTTTGGGATATCTCCATACTTCCAACCTTTTGTTTTTACTGTTAGTTTTAGCAATTCAAACTCCCCAATAAGCCGCGTGTTCCATTCGATCCGTTGTAAATCCAGTACATTCAGCGCCCCCTTTATCCCGGCCATCCATTCTTCCTTTTCCTCTGGCGTGATTGCTCGGTTCAGGTACTTCCCGTTCAGTTCCTTTACCCTGAGTACGTCCTTTTCCTCTCGGTCATAGACAAATACAAACCAGTATGTAAGAGACATCTGCTCATGGGTATATCTTTTGAGCCTTACATGTGTATAACGTTTAAAAAATACGTGATTCATGATTTATCCTCATACAAGCTCCAGATATTCTTCAATCCTGGCCACCCGTTCTGACATCCGCAGGTTTTCGTTTTCCAGTGCTTTTATTTTGTCATGCTGTATCTGAATCATTTTGATCAACATTGGAATAAATTCCTCATACCGGAGGGAATAAGTATATTCTCCTTCTACAGGAACTTCTATGATGCTTTTTAGTCCTGTTTCTGGATCTTCGTATTCTTCCGGTTCTGTTATTGGGCTTTTTACAAAACCAGCAAAATCCAAAGATGATATGCCAAGTGTATTCATTAGCTCTTCAACTTCCGGAGCAATTAAGCCGTGATGTCTTCGTCCAGAGGTTCCGTCAATTCTTTTATAAGACTTTGGTTTTAATCCAAGAACAAATTTTTCTGTCAGCTCATCATCTAGAGGTTTTTGATCAGTTTTTTCTCTTGAGTCTGAGGATACATTTGGTGCCGTTGCTAAATAAATATCTCTCCAACGATGATCCGAAGCTCCAAGGTGGACACCTCCATTTGAAGATGGCATAAACATTCCACCGCCACCTTCTGCTTCGGTAAATGACTTAAAATAATACCTTATAGCGCTTGGTCCAGCTGGAAGCACGCTCATTAACCCAAGACTCTCATACCTTAAAGACGCTTGTCCGCCTCCAATGTACATGTTTTGTTCGTGGTGATGGATAGGATAATAGCAAGTAACCATTTTTTCAATCGTTCCTGTTATTTCAGGCACAAATTCTATTCGAAATATTTTTCTAATATTAATATCATTGGTTAATGAATAATATCCTTCTACAAATCCGAAAACACTTACTCCTACGTACTGCCCGATATCAAATATGACGTATACTTCTTCATCCGAATCATAACCGAATTTCACGCCCCTGGATCCGTTTTCAATAAATGGCGTTCCTCCCAGAATAGAGGCACAAGGATTTAACCATGCAGTTGATCCGGCTAAATAGTTGTAGCCGCTTATTAAGTAATCGGTTGCTCTATAATTTTCGTATATTCTGACGGTGAAAGCCCCAAAGAATCCACTACTCTTTATATCCGCTTTTGATCTATCAATTATTATTTTAATATATTTATTATCACCAATATTGGCATTTCTTGCATGAATGGCATTGTCGTAGCTGTTGATAAAATTGGAATAATTAAACTCATCCAGCTGTCTCCGAAACGCCCCCCAGGTGCCATTATTTCTCCCGCGCGTAGCAATCTGTCCGGTTCGGTAATCGCCATAAATTTGGTGAAACCAGTTATCGCTGTATGCCTGTTCGTACATGGCCCCGTCTGGTTGTCCGTAAATTTGTCCTTCGACCCTTACATACCCGATAGCAGTCTGCGGGGTTCCAAGTCCCAAATCTCTTTGTGATGTAATAGGACACACTCCTAAATCATAGGGTCGTTTATTTCCGGATAATTCGATTCCATTGATTGACGGTTTATTATCCAGATCATTATAGTCTGTCGTTCCCGCGGGTAGACTCGCACAGGGCTTTGGAATTCCCTTGTCAATGTAAATCGGTGTTGTGTCTGATCCCACAGTCGCCCCATTCATACATTCAATGAGCGATTTAAATACATATCCCTCTTCTTCGATGGGATCCGGTGCGATAAAATTATCGTAAAACGTCCATACTTTCTGGTATTTTTCTTCAGATGTTGTGACATTCCGTTCCATCTCACCCATGACATCAATTGTTATTGTTGCAGTATCAATATTTCTGTCAAAATAAATTTCACACTTTCCAACAGCGGCATTGACAGTATGTTTTACAACGATATCCTTAAAAATCCGGGAAGAAGTAGTGGCTAAATCGCAGTATGCAAATACTTTTGTACTGTTAACGATGCGGCTCCCTGTTTGAAAATAAACTGTCACTTCTGCCGGAGCAACCGGAAAGTTCGCGTGGTTCGGGCTCCAGATCAAAAGACGGATCGCATAGGAATGATTGAGCAAATCTGACTCTACGGATGCAATTTTGTAATACCCCTTTTTGTCTTCGCTAGCCGCATCCGATCCATATATATACCGCCTGAATTTTCCGTCCAGCCAGGACTTATCATGAGCACTCATCAGCCCGGCATTATCCTCCGTGGCTTCCGTGGCCGCCAGAATTACATCGTGCAGGGCTTTGGACTGCTGATAGTAAAAGTCTGCGTTGTCCGTATCCTCTCCCTCACGGGTGCCGGTTCCTCCGTGAGCATAGCTTTCTGCATCTACTGCGGCTTTTTGCGCCTTTGTTTTGGCTTCCAAGGCCTCTTCTGCCGCTGTCCGTGCACTGTTTGCATTTTCTGCAGATGCCGCCGCGCTGGCAACGGCATTAGCCTCAGCTTCTTCTGTTTCTCTTTGGCTTTCCTGTGCGTCCTGTCTGGCCGCTTCTGCTTTAGCCGCTTCTGTTTTTATGTCAGCAAGATAATTTGGGCGCAAATGTTTTTCTTCAATACTGCCCTCCTTGATCTTTGCCGATACTTTCCCATTTTCCCCCAGCACAAAAGCAATGGTTTCAGAATCAAGAAATTCATACTGGGTGATAAAAGCAGACAAATCCACATACTTTTCTGTCCCGTCATCCAAGGTTATAATAAGCCTCTGCGTTTCCCGGTCAAAATCAAAATTAACCGCAAGCTTTTCCAGCAATGTATCAATGGTTTTGACGGAGCCATCATAAAGAGTAAAGGTAATGACACCGTTCCCCCTGTTAAAAGCCACATCCTTAAAAAGCCCCTGGGCCTCTGTCTTATCGAATTTTTCCGTATCCAGCGAGATTACACTCCCTGCCAGCTCCCGGAAGTTGGCATTAAATATGTCTACATCATAATTGTCTGTTTGTTTAGGATACTGCATATTTCCTCCCTATATAATTCCAATATCTTCTCCGGTATAAATCTCACCTGTCATATAATAATCTGTTAATGTCTTATAATATCCTCTGCATTTTGCGGTGCTGATGAAGCCTCCAGTCAGATCGGTGGTGACGGATTCTATTGATGCAACAAAATTTCCGTGCTTCCTGGAAGGGTTTTCGATTTCCACCATATCCCCGGCTTTTTCGCTTGATGCAATATATTTTGTTTTTATAATTTGTTGCATCTGATAATAATCAAGAATTTTATCAGCTATGCGTTGCGCCGCTTCCAGATTAAGCAATGTACCGGACAATGTTTTTGAGTTTCGAAGCTCTCCGCTTTTTATACGCTCAATGCTTGATAAGGCCGCCAGCTCTTCTCCGATGTATTTTTGCCCGGAAATAATAACTTCTGACCGTGATTGTGCCGGAACTTCCAAAATCACATAATACGGCATCTGCTTTATAATCCGTCCCACATTGGTGGTCATTCTGGCCGCTGGGCTCGTAAGTTGTATCATATGAGTGCCTGCAGGGTATATCCCCTTAGTTATTTCACTTATTTTATCCTCCAAAGTCCATGTCTGATACTTTACGCTCACGTCAGATACATACCGGTCCGCCTCCAATGTAGTCTCGAATTTCCTTTCCCGCTCAATGCCGGCGCTAACTATCTTTTTACTGCTGTAAATGGATATACCATCCTGTCTGGATGTATTGATCATGCTTCCACATGCAAATAAAACTTCGCGCAATGCTTTCTGACAGGTCTGGATTTTCAATGTACCATACAGCGGCGTGTTCGCCGTCTCCTCGTCAACCGTGTAAGCTTCAATTCCTGCCGCAGCCATAATCTCTGTAATAATTCCGCCGGCTTTTTCCCCGTTATACATCCTCCCGTCTATAAAATCCACGTTGGCCAGCATTCCTTTATAATCGATAGCTGTCATTTTGCAGATATTCTTTGTAATACTGCTGGATTCCAGGAAAAATGTTCCAAGCGGTACGGTTTCCTCCCCCACCCGTTCATAGGCCAGCATATTTTGCCGCCGCTGAAAAGTTTTATGCATTCCCCCTTGATTTCCAAGATTGAATTCGTCGTGCTCATCAATAAATTCAAATGTAAGGGTATCAGTTGTGAGCCGGTCACTGATCGGGTCGACATCATTAATCAGCTTACCTGTTTTAATTGTATCACTGTTCCAGGTGATGCTTGTACCATATTTAATGTACTGCAGTTTCACATTGTGCCAGGGAAGCGCTTTTTGGAATATGATTTTGATTTGCCCGTACTCTTCCACTTGATGTTCGCAAAAGTACATCAGCGCATCCGGATAAAATTTCCTCCTGCTCTTCAAATTGCCCTCAAGGTCATACCAATATATTTCCAGCTCTATCGGATAAGAGTCCAAAAATACAAGTGTCAAACCTACGCTTGTGTGATTTTCCGTGAAACGGATTGTGATCGACTGCTCTGCCGAAAACGTTCCATCTGGTCCTGACTGCCCTGCGGAGAAATATACAAGATCCTCCGGACTGTCCGGGAATTCCTCCCGGCTCCCGTCAAGCACAAAGAAATTATGCTCCAGCGTTCCATAGTCCGGCGCCAAAAGGTTTTCTTTTATCCGGTTAATATTTGCAAATGGCGCATTACTGCTGGATGATTCCCGGGCGTCATTTAATGCAGTTATGTCATAAAGATTATAATCAATGTAGAATTCTGTTCTCATGGCGTCCTCGCAGGAGACTGCGCGGTAAACTTACATGTAAATCCTGTAAATTCCGCTTCGTTGTCCAAAATCTTTTTGTATTCGTCTGCAACACTTGATATGTAACCCCGGAATGTATAATATCCACTTTTTGTAGGTATGGAAATGTCGTGGAATTCCACCGGCTCCGTCATCTTATCCCAGAACGCCTCATAGTCTGTATCTCCAAAATCGGAGCTGGTTCCGGCTGTCAGGGTGTAATTATAGTACACCCCGATCAGTTCCGCCATCAAAGTACCCGCTTCGTTTCGTTCCGCATATTTGTGCAGAAAATCTCCAGTACGCTTCAGGGATACCATGGGGATATCAAAAAAAATTCCGTCAATCATTATGCCTTTATCAAACTTCATTACCTTACCCCCAGTACGCTCACGTCATATCCACGCCGTTGCATTACAGAAAACAAATCATCCAGCATTGCCTCTCCCACATCCACACCATTAATGTTTAATACCACTTTTGCCTGCCCAACGCCGGCATTTCCAAAATTCATTCCAGACAGTTCTTCCCGCACCGCCTGCTTGATAGTGTCCAGCGGTGCTTCAACATTAACCTGTCCGCGCGGCTGATCGCCCAGGATTGCCATAAACGGATTGCCGCCGCGGATTACTGATCCGGTGGCAAGGCGGGGAATAGATACTTCCTTTAATTCATTGATATTAAACCCAAAGCTTTTCCCGCCTAAAGCCGGAACCCAATCAGGAATATCAAAATGCAATCCATTCAATGCCCGAATAATAACATTGATTGCTTTTACAACACCATTTGCTAAAGATTCAACCCCACCCAGAATTCCATTGATGACACCTTTTATTGCTCCCCATACACCATCAAATATTTTTACAACGCCATCCCAGGCCTTTTCCCAGTCGCCCGTAAAGACGCCCGTTAAAAACTGTAATATCCCGCTTATGACATCAATGATTCCGCCAATAACATCAGCAATTCCGCCAGCAACTTCCATTACTCCTTTAATAATTCCATCAAATATCGGAAGCAAAACAGGCAAAATATTTTCGATTATCCAGTCTATTATTGGTTTCAAAACATTTTCCCAAACAGCCTTCAAAAAGTCTGCGACATCGCCTAGAAGATCCATAAATTTGTCTAACATCGGCTGGATATGCGCTTTCCATATTTCATCAAATTTTTGTGCCCATTCATCTAAAATAGGCTGAACATCATTATTCCAGAATTCCATAAACTTTCCGGCTGTGTCTGATAATCCAGTTGCTATAGAATCAAAAAATGGCTTAATATGTTCATCATAGACTTCATTTAGTTTGTCAAATGTCTCGTCTATTCCCTCTTTTATCGTACCAGTTATTTCTGATAGGACAGACAAAAATCCCTCTAAAGCAGTTCGGAATTCTTCTTTATTGTCAACAAACGGCTGTATGATTGCACCAAGTATATCTTCTGCCAGTCTTCCAGCAAGTTCCGTTACACCCATAAACGAGTCTGCAAAAATGCCGATAATATTTGCTGTAAGATGTTGCCCTTGTTCGGATGCAAATGCTTCGAATACATAGGCAATAGAATCAAACAATTCTGAAAATTTCTGATTGATTTCGGCCTGTATATCAAACATGGATATCAGATAACCTTTTATCCGATCTTTGTTTTCTTCAAGAAAAGTAGATATACCGCCTAAAAGATTTGTTGCAATTGTCAATCCTATACTGGCCATTGAGCCGACAATGGAACCAATGCTATATGATACCGACTGCGCCCAGCTATCAGCAGAAGATACTACCGAAGGATCTGCAAAAATGTTACTCAGGCTGTCTTTCATTGATAAAATGCTCACTCTTATAGATTCAAAACGATATTCCCAATCTCCCAAACCATCAAAAAATCCTTGAGAAAAAATATCCTTAAGCCGTCTGGCGTACTCAATAACCGGTTTCATAGCCTCCTGCACCCGCTGCCAGAAACTCAATACTTCAGTGTCAACGGGAACTTCCTCGAACATATCTGCCCCGGCATTCTCCGCTCCAGCCCCTCCGCCGGATGTATTATCCTTCTTTTCCAGCACATCCAGGTCATCAAACTTTGCCAGCGCTCCGCGCGCCTTATCTGCAGCTTTTGCCGTGCCACCCAAGGACTTGTTGTAATCATCCTGCACTTTTTTGGCTTTTGTGAACGTGCTTTTCCCGCTCAATATGGAGATAAACTGTGCTATATGTGATATGGCATTAGTCAAGGTATTTATAAGGCTTGTAAGCCATGGAATCACCATCTGCACAATAGGAGCAAATGCCGCGGCGAACTGATTGCCAAGCGTGGACATGGCATTCTTCATATTCTGCACGCTCTGAGCGTAAGAGTCGGAATATCCGGCCAGATTTTCAAATCCTTTTTTCATGCCTGAGATCATGGCATTAAAACCCTTGGATATCCAGTTAAAAATCAAGAGAGAAAGGGCGATGCCTTTTAATCTGCTTGTGAAATTAGACAACAGCCCGCTGCTTTTCTTTGTTCCCTGCGCTACTGCAGTAAAAGCTTTGTTTGCAGATTTCCGCATTTTATTAAACTTCTCAGGTACACTTCCAAGGTTCTTCCGGTACTCTTTAATCTTACCGTTTACCTCTTCCAGCTCCCGGTTTGCGTCCTCATACTGCTGGTAGCCCAGTCCGACACCTGCCGCTTCCATATCTTTGATTTCTGATATTAGCTGTCTGCGGCGTTCCAGCAGATCAACGATCTCCTGATTGGATACTGTGGCATTCACCCTTATCTGGTCAAGACGCTGTTCTTCTTGCTCTTGGGCCTGAATCGCAGCGATCTCTTTCGCCCGTTTTGCTTCTTCTTTTGCTTGAATAGCATTTATACGGGCCTCTTCCCTTGCTTTCCTTTCTGCCTCTTTGGCTTCTAATTTTGCCTGGTTTTCAACTTCTTTCTGAATTCTGGCATTTTCTTTCTGTAAAGCCTTTTCTGCCTGCTCTTCTGCACGGCGTTGTGCTGCTTCTCTTTTTTCTGCTGCTCGCGCCTCCTGCTCTGCAATTTTGGCCTGCCCAGATTCTGTCTGTTTGTTCAGTTCCGATTGATATGTCTTTACAGCATCCGTGGCATTCTTCCAAGCAAGATAGATTTTATCGTAATCTTCATCACCAAAGAATTTACCTTGGTCATGGAGTTCTTTTAAGGCCTTTGCATACTCTTCTACATCTATTCTTAATATATTTAAATGTTGAGAAACCTCATCTGTGCTTTCAGCCTGTATGCCAGATGTATTTATATACTTTTCAGTCTCATCCCGTAATTTTTTAAACCCCTCAAAAGCATTTATTGTATATGAGCCAAATTCATCAATTACTTCCTGATATCGTTCATGTGCATCAATAAGATGATTTAAATCACGTTCTGCTTCTTTATATTCTTTGCTTGAATGATCAATTCCGGAATCCTCCAATGACTGAAGCTTTTCTCTTGCAGCATCAATCTTAGATGTGTCAAATTGTAAAGAATCAGACACTCCACTCCCATATTCTGCAATCTTATACATGGAATCTTTGTATGAATCCACATATTTTTGCAATTCTGCTTGTGCCGCTTTGTATTCTTCAGATGCGTGCGACACACCAGCTTTATCCAAAAGTTCAAGTTTCTCCCGCGCTTTTTCAGCATCCTTACCTATTTCTTCCAGGGATTTAACAATTTCTTGAACTTTTGGTCTGATATTCTTTGTTATAATGCTCGTATCAATCCGTATACTTCCATCATATTCTGCCATTAAAAAAACACCTCCACATAAGCAGAGATGCCATTGCAAATCTGCCTGTAACTTTTCCAGGTTAGCGGCTGAAACCTGTTATCAGCCGGTTTGTTGTAATTTTGTTTTGTTTCCCTTATAATCTATGTACAGGCGGTGACGCGCCGAGTACAGAGGAAAGGAGAAACGCTATGACTGAATTAGCGGAAAAAGTTTTGCGTATTATGAAAACCGCCGAGGGCAAAAGCTCTTTTTCAAAAACAGAATTTAAAGAGTATGACATTTCACCGGATGATGCTGAATCTGCTTTAAAAGAGCTTAAGGAAAACGGGCACATCTATATCCACAAGACATACGCAAGCGGCATGCTAGCATACAAGCTAAGGTAATAAGCGGCCCCATTAAGGGGCTGCTTTTCATAAATTCGGGTACAAAACTCGCTTAATTTTCTCATGCATCTCTTCAATAATGTCTGTTCCGGAACTTGCGCAAACTTCCAGGGTATCAACCAAAAAAGTAAATTCCGGATATTCCGCACCCTCATGGTGAAGATCAAATTCAAGTATTCCATCTTCATACACTTTACCATTCGTGATAAGGTGCGTTTCCGTTCCGTCACCAATCAAAACAAATGGCTTGCCCAAACTTTTCCCACGTTGCTCTTTTTTACTCATTGTTCCTCACTCCTTTCTGAAATTATGGTTTTAACTGCATTTTGTATATCCCGCAATGGTTTCTTCCTCTCAAGTAGAATGGCCTCTATACGCTTCAAGGTATTGTCAATGCTTTGGAGCGTATTTTCTTTTTCTGTTATTGTCTGCATCTTCCACGCCCTCCAATCCTTTTCTCCATTGTATCATTGTTTGAGAGGATAGTTGTACCAAATTAAAATGAAAAAGCACCCCTGTTTGGAGTGCTTTTCCTTTTACATATCCAGTTTCTGCTGTGCGTTCTCCGCTATGTCTTCAAGCACCAACATGCAACCGTCATAGTACTCCATGCAACCATGCTTTTCACAGACTTCTTCCAGAGTATCTTTCAAAATCTCTATCATTTCTTTGTATGCTTTTATTTCGTTCATGTGTCCTCCTGCCATATAACCGTTAATATGGAATTTTCAATAAATTTTAATATATCTGCGTCATTTGAGTAAAATTCATATATATTATAATTCACGCTCTCCGCCAATACTACAGCATCCATCTGTATCAAGTCCTTGTTTTCCTCAACCCCTCTTTCCAGTATGGAATTAAGTGTACAAGTCGGCTCTTCAACAAAATCTCCATCCGCATCCTCTTTAAGTGCCTTAATCCACTCCAGATAAAATCGTATAAGAAAATTTCTATCTTTTTCAGTGAATTTCCATCCTTCATATTGGTTTATGTATGGGAGTATGCTTGATGGTTTTTTCATTTTGAAAGGGATAATATCAGCCATATTATGCCGCCCTCTCTATCATAGGATAAATGTCATGCTTCTTTAATTCTTCATAAAGGAACAATCTGCCTTTCTGTGTCCATTCCGTCTGCATTCTCACATCTGGTTGCCCGTTGGAGCGTACAATATCAATGGTCTTGCTGTGAACATAACCTTTTCCCTGATAGTCAGCATATAATATCCACTGACCGCCCACCTTGCGCTGAATACGGAACTCAGACAGCTTCTTATTAAATGCTTTTGCCGACATTCCGTAATCCTGCGCTATCTGCGTTATAAGGACAGTTGATGGGCTTTGTAATATAACATCAACATAGTTCGCTTTTGGTGTCAGTTCACCAATAACCTTGTCCATGCTCTGTACAGTAATTTCCAAGCTTTCTATCTGCTTATCCTTTTCTTCCAGTACCTTATGCGCTTCAATCAGCGCGAGTGAGATAAGACGTTCTCCAGACAACTGCCTTTGTGGATTGTAGTAATTCTCTTCCAGTTCGTCAAACTGCTCCCAGGCTTTGTCAGTTCCCAGCATCTTGCAGTGACGGCTTGCACCTTTGCGTGTCCAGAGATATAGCTTCGGCGTGTTCTTTTGGACTAAGGGAAAATCGGTTACCAAGTTCTTAAACTCTTTTAATTCATCCCCTATAAGGCAAAAATAATGCTCCTTCTCTTTGAATCGCTCCTTGTTGTTCTGGAAATTCTTCTTGATGTTATCTGAATCAGTTTCATACACTTCCGCAAGCTGTGCTGTAGTGATAACTCTCTGCCCTTTCCATTCAATAACTGGAATATTGTTGCTGCCGACTTTTACAATTTCATTCATGTGTTTCTCCTTTCTACATCTGCCAGCCTATTTTTTAGACGGGGAAAAGAAACCGGAAAGGCTAACAGTTCTTTTTTCGAGTGTACATCTCTATCCCCGCCTGAAAATATCGTATCATAGAATCGGAATCCATTTGTACCAAGTTATCTCATGCCGATAAAGAACAAAATCATCATCAGCCAAATTGTGGCAAATGCCATCAGTGCGATTAAATCATCACTGTCAAAGCTAAATCTCGTCTTGCCCTCGTGCCGTTCCAAGCGTGACGCTTTCAGAAACTTGTCCTTGTCTTTCTCTGCGCCCTTTATGGTGTGGATTACCTCTTTGAATTTACGTTCGTCATTCATGCCACCACACCGCCTTTCAGCATACCGCTCATAAACATGATACCGTACCGCAAACCGCTCTCAAACCCCGCAATTTCAGCTTCGCAAGCTAAATCTGTGACATTATCGCTTATGCTGTAGCTTGCCTTTTCTCCGACAGCCTTAAGTATCTCCGCCTTGCATTTGGCATATTTCTCATTCTCAACTGCGCTCTGCGTGTTGTATTCTGCACTTTCAACCCACATTTCATAAAATGCGTGCATAATGTTTTCCATAATAATCCCCCTCCTTACTTCCCGATACTCTCAATCGTCAACTGCTCAAACTCCGGCACCTTCACAAAATCCTCTGTCAGCTCCACCCCGAACTGCTCCGACACTTTCTTGAAGTTCGCCGCAATCCTGTGAGGGGATAGGTTCTGGCGGCGCGCTATCCTGTCCATGATTTTCAGGTAGCTTGCAAGTTCGCCTAATGGAATCTCTGCCGGATTGCATACATGAATAGGAGCAGCTCCTCCATTTGGAAGGAAGGCATCTGCTAAAATATCTTTAGCTTTTAGCTGATACTGCATTAATTTCCGGGCAAAATCCGGGCGTTCCTCTCTGGTCTTTTCGGTTATCTGGATTTTCGCAAGCCACAATGGAACAAAGTCATGACGGACACAAAACACTTCCTGTATTCCGCTATTTGTCGGAAGGGGGATCTGATTAGATCCTCCTTCACTGAAAACCATATCTTTCTTGATATTCTTGACCTGCCGCTTCATCTGCCCCTCTGTCATATCAAGCGCATCACATACCCAACGCACCCCAACCCAGATATTCCCGTCTGCATCTTTAGCAGCTTTGATAGAATCTCCCATTACATCAACATTCTTCACAATTAAATCTTCCATTAAAAAATCTCCTTTCAGTGTTTGACAACCACACCAAAAAGAGATACAATAATCCTGAGTTTGACACCTGAAACAGCAAAAAAGTCCCAGAGGCCTTGAATTTACTGGCCTGCGGGACTTTTCCAGATTTTGCCGCTGCACGTTACTCTCTCTGTCTTTTGGTGTCGGCACAAATTTTTTTCATTTTTCTGATCGGCACGATTTCTTTGGATGTGCAGAAGCCGAACGCTTCGTGAAGTGCATCTGTCAATTCCGTGCGTGTGTAGGTGGGCTGATAGCCTTTCCCTTCATATTTTAGGAAATTCATTTCCTGCAGTGTGTCAATGATCTGGCCGACGGTGTACCGGTTGTCCAGCTTCCGTTCCAGGTACCTGTAGACGATGAGGGAGATGAAGCATGTGATGAAATGCG
>CAJTVB010000026.1:0-16640 GCA_910579755.1 uncultured Acetatifactor sp.
ATCGTGAAGAAGGCAGAGCCCGCCGGGACGGAGATAAGTATCGTGAGGAAGAAAGAGCCCGCCGGGACGGAGATAAGTACCGTGAGGAAGGCAGAGCCCGCCGGGAGGACAAGTACCGGGAAGAGGGCAAAGGCCGTCGGCAGAAATCTCCTTGGTATGATCAGGGAGAGCGGAAAGAGAGGGGTGGAATCGCATTTCCTCTTTCGAAAAGGAAAAAATAATCGCCTGCTGGAGAATCAAATGTGACGGGCTGTCCGCTGGAGAGGGCAGGGAGGTGTGGAATTGAGAATCGGAACAGGGTATGATGTGCACAGGCTTATTGAAGGAAGGAAGCTGATTATAGGCGGAGTTGAGATTCCCTTTGAAAAGGGGCTGTTGGGTCATTCCGATGCAGATGTGCTGATACATGCGGTTATGGACGCGCTGTTGGGGGCTGCCGGAATGGGAGATATTGGGCTGCACTTTCCGGATACCAATCCTGCCTACAAAGGGATTTCCTCTGTTCTGCTGTTAAAGAATGTAGGGGCACTTTTGGAGGAAAAGGGCTTTTTGATTGAAAATATTGATGCCACCATTATAGCCCAGGCACCTAAAATGCGGCCCTTCATTGATGCTATGCGGAAAAATATTGCAGGGGCTCTTGGGCTGGAAGCGGAATATGTGAATGTAAAGGCTACCACGGAGGAGGGACTGGGGTTTACCGGAAACGGTCAGGGAATTGCCGCTCAGGCAGTTTGTTTGATAACAAGTCCTTTTGATTTGTCTGTGAGCCGGCAGGACAACGGCTGTGAAGGGTGCAAAGGCTGTCAGCTGAAGGGATAATTTTTTTATAAACAGGGAAAGCCATTGACAAATTTTCATTTTTTGCATATTCTGAATAGTAGCTGAATATAAAAAATGCAGGGAACGGAAAGAGTAGCTTTGTAGAACGGTGTCAGAGAGAAACCGCCGGCGGGCTGTAAGCGGTTTTCACCGGAAAAGGCAAAAGTGCATCCGGGAGCAGATTCGTTGAAAGAGTTGACGTACTGATTACAGGAAGAATATCGGTGCGCTGCGGATTAGGCGGATACGCAGGCGGGCGTTATACGCATGGAGTGAGGGCAGAACCCTAAAAAGAGTGGAACCGCGGATAAATTCGTCTCTGATGAGCGATATCTGCGGTTTTTTTATATCATTAGGAGATTTCCTTCGATGATATAAAACACTTTGGGGGGGATAGTATGCAAATGCAGAGGCAATCAGAATTCGAAGCAAACAAAGAGACAGCGAGGGAAGCAAGATGGGCATTATTCAAAGCATTAAGGAGGAAATCCGAATTATCCGGGCCAGGGATCCGGCGATTCATTCCTCCATGGAGGTATTTCTGTATCCCAGCTTTAAGGTTATGATGCATTACCGGATCGCACACAGATTATATGAGAAGGGGCATTTTTTCTGGGCCCGGTGGATATCTCAGCGTGCGGTTCGCAAAACGGGGATCGAGATACATCCTGGAGCCAGGATTGGAAAGGGACTGTTTATCGATCACGGAAACGGAGTTATCATCGGCGAGACCACGGTTATTGGGGATAATGTGACTCTGTATCAGGGAGTGACGCTTGGCGGTACAGGAAAAGAGCATGGAAAGCGCCATCCCACCATAGGAAACAATGTGATGATCAGCGCAGGAGCCAAGGTGCTGGGATCCTTTACAATCGGTGATAATTCAAAGATCGGAGCAGGAAGCGTGGTTCTTGGCGAAGTGCCTCCCTGCTCTACTGTAGTGGGAGTGCCTGGCCGGGTGGTGAAGCGATGTAATGTTGCGCTGCCGCAGGAGTCCATGAATCAGACAGATCTTCCGGATCCCGTGAGAGAGGACATTTTAAATCTTTGGAAAGAAAACACGGAGATGGCCAATCGGATCATTGCATTGGAACGCCGGTTGGATGAAATGATGCGCAGCGCGAGAAAAAATGTCGGGGACTTACAAATGGAGAGACGGGAAGATACGGATGAGGGCGGCGGAAGAATAGAGAAGTCATACGCAGGATAAAGGGAAAAGAGAACGGGAGGTATCAGAATGGAAAACAAGCTTTATTTTTACAACACATTGACAAGAAAGGTAGAACAGTTTATTCCCAACCAGGAGGGAAAGGTATCCATGTATACCTGCGGGCCTACGGTATATCATTTTGCTCATATCGGAAACCTGCGCAGTTATATTATGGAGGATTTGCTGGAAAAGACGCTCCGCTATATAGGCTATGATGTGAAAAGAGTTATGAATATCACGGATGTAGGGCATTTATCCAGTGACGCGGATACCGGTGAGGATAAGATGCTCATAGGTGCAAAGCGAGAGCATAAGTCTGTGATGGATCTGGCAAAATTTTACACAGATGCTTTTATGAGTGATTGCGGAAAGCTGAACATCAAGACTCCCGAGGTGGTGGAACCGGCCACCAACTGCATTTCTGAGTTTATTCAGATGGTGGAAAAGCTGCTGAAGGACGGCTATGCCTATGAGAGCGGAGGCAATATTTACTTTGACACGTCCAAATTGGAGGAGTACCATATTTTTTCCAATCAGACCGAAAGAGAGCTGCTGGTGGGAGTGAGGGATGATGTGCAGGAGGACGGGAACAAGCGTAATAAGAGCGATTTTGTGCTGTGGTTTACCAAATCAAAATTTGACGATCAGGAGCTGAAATGGGACAGTCCCTGGGGAGTAGGTTATCCGGGGTGGCATATTGAGTGCTCCTGCATCAGCATAAAGCATCTGGGAGAATATATGGATATCCATTGCGGAGGTGTGGATAATATTTTCCCTCATCATACCAATGAAATCGCTCAGAGTGAAGCCTATCTGGGACATAAATGGTGCAATTACTGGTTTCATGTGCACCATTTAAACGACAAAGCGGGTAAAATCAGTAAGTCCAAGGGGGCCGTCCTCACCATCCCCCTTTTGGAGTCTAAAGGATATGATCCGCTGGTGTATCGGTGGTTCTGCCTGCAGTCCCATTACCGTAAGCCTCTGGAGTTTTCCTTTGAGGTGCTTGACCAGATGAAAGCGGCATATGATAAGCTGGTAAAGAGAATCGGAAGTCTTTCCAGGGAAGGAGATATTGACCAGGAAAGGTTTGCTTTCTTCCGGAAGCAATTTGAGGATGCATTGTGCGATGATCTGAATTCTTCTATGGCAATCACCGTGCTGTATGATGTGCTGAAGGCAGAGATCACAGATGCTGCAAAGTATGCGCTGATCAAGGATTTTGACCAGGTGCTTTCCCTGAATCTGACCTCAGCGTATGCGGCGAAAGAGGAGGAAAGTGCGGTGGATGAAGAATTGGAAGCCTATATTCTTTCCAGGATTGAAGAACGGAAGGCGGCGAAAAAGCAAAAGGATTATGCGAAGGCCGATGCAATCCGCCAGGAGCTGCTGGAGCAGGGAATCGTTCTGGAGGATACACGGGAGGGAGTAAAATGGAAGATGGCATAGGCTATAGTCTGCTGAAGGATATTCTTAAGACTTTTCAGGGGAAACAGAAGGATATCCGGACTTATTCCCCGCTGACGCTGGCCTATATCGGAGACGCGGTATATGATCTCATTATCCGTACCGTAGTGGTGGAAAAGGCCAACCGTCCTGCCAGCCAGCTGCATCATTTAACTATAGGATATGTCAGCGCCACGGCACAGTCCCGGATTGTGCAGGCGCTGGAGGACAGCTTCACGGAAGAGGAGCAGGCCGTATATCGTCGAGGAAAAAATGCGAAACCCCATACCACCGCAAAAAATGCCAGCGGTGCGGACTACATGAGAGCTACCGGTCTGGAGGCCGTGATAGGATATCTGTATCTGACGGACCGGATGGACCGGGGCCTGGAGCTGGTGGAAAAGGGGATCAGGCAGGCAGGGCTGAGGATATGAGGCGGAGGCGGCAGAATGGCTGTGAATGAGGGATGTACGCAGGAACAGTATTTATAAGCCAAGAATGTTCGCGGGAAAGAATAATCGTCAGAAGGGGACATCCATAGGAAGAGACATTTGCAGGAGAGGAGAAGCTATGGCATATCAGGAGTTTATGATTGAGGGAAGGAACGCAGTCATTGAGGCGTTCCGGGCCGGCAGAACTATAGACAAGCTGTATATTCTGGACGGTTGTCAGGACGGACCCATGGCAACTATCAGAAGAGAGGCGAAAAAGCATGATACGTTGGTAAAATATGTGACCAGGGAACGGCTGGACCAGATTTCGGAGACGGGAAAGCATCAGGGTGTGATCGCTGTGGCGGCGGCTTACGAATATGCTCAGGTGGAAGACATGCTGCAGGCGGCCCGGGAGAAGGGAGAACCCCCTTTTCTTATTTTGCTGGACAGTATTGAGGATCCGCATAATCTGGGTGCCATTATCAGGACGGCGAATCTGGCAGGCGCTCATGGCGTGATTATTCCCAAAAACCGTGCGGCGGGCCTGACCGCCGTCACCGCCAGGACTTCCGCAGGAGCGTTGAATTACACGCCGGTGGCAAAGGTTACAAATCTGGCGGGCACCATAGAAGATCTGAAGAAGGAAGGACTCTGGTTTGTCTGCGGGGATATGGACGGTACACCCATGTATCAGCTGGATCTGAAAGGCCCCATGGGGCTGGTGGTAGGCAGCGAAGGAGAAGGCGTGGGAAGACTTGTGAGGGAACGATGCGATATGAGAGCAGCCATTCCCATGCGGGGAAATATCGATTCCCTGAATGTTTCCGTGGCGGCGGGCATTCTGGCCTATGAGATTCTTCGGCAGCGGTTAATGTAAAAGTGAAACAGGACAATGAAGATGCAGACAGACATTAGATGGAGGACGGGAGACAGGGGAAGGAACGATAATGACAGGGAGGGATTCGGATTACAGTCAGTACAGCGATGCGGAGCTGATAGACCTGCTCCGCCGGGGGGATGGCTCGGTGATGGACCATATCTGCAATAAATATAAAGATCTGGTAAAAAATAAGGCCAAATCCATGTTTATTCTGGGAGCGGACAGCGAAGATCTGATTCAGGAAGGCATGATTGGACTGTTCAAGGCAGTGAGGGATTTTGACTGCGGGAGAGATGCCAGCTTCTATACCTTCGCAGAGCTGTGCATTAACAGGCAGATGTATACTGCAGTACAGGCATCCCGGAGGCGGAAGCATTTTCCCCTGAACACTTATGTTTCTCTGGACAGCGAAAGCGGCGGGGAAGACGACAGAGAAGGGACGAATCTGCGGGAGCTGCTGGCGGACAGAACGGAGCTCAGCCCTGAGGAGCTCTTTTTAGATAAGGAGAGAGTAAGCTATCTGGAGAAGGTCATTGAGGAGGAACTCAGTGATTTTGAAAAGCAGGTACTGGATCTGTATATGACAGGGATGAGCTATTCTCAGATCGCCCGGGTGCTGGGGAGGGAAGAAAAAGCTACCGATAACGCGCTGCAGAGGCTGAAAGGTAAGATAAAGAAGATGCTGTAGGGCCTGGAAAAGGGCCCTGCTTATTTTTTAGCTTTTTTTAATATTTTGAAAAGACTTCTTCTATTGACTTCATACAAAGTGCGGAATATAATCAACGAAGTGAAAACTGACTGGTCAGTCGGAAAAGAAAAACGTCTCAAGCATGTATGGAGGAGATATGATATCTAAATTCAGTGTAAAGAAGCCGTATACCGTACTGGTGGGGGTGGTGTTGGCGGTGATTCTGGGAGTGGTATCCTTTACCAGAATGACAGCGGATCTGCTGCCGAACATCAGCCTGCCTTACGTGATCGTGATGACTACATATGCCGGGGCAAGCCCTGAGACAGTGGAGATGGCAGTGACGCAGCCCGTGGAAGCAAGCATGGCTACTGTCAGCAATATAGAGAGTATTCGCTCCGTGTCAAACGAAAATTATTCTTTGGTGATTTTGGAGTTTTCTCAGACAGCGGATATGAATGCCGTATCTCTGGAGATCCGGGAAAGTCTGGATCAGATCAGCAGCTATTGGGATGATTCTATCGGAAATCCCATTATTATGAAAATGAATCCGGATATGCTGCCGATTATGATAGCGGCGGTGGGCATGGACGGTATGGACGAGGGTCAGATCAGTACATTTGTGCAGGACTCCATTATGCCCGAACTGGAAAGCATTGAGGGCGTTGCCAGCGTTAATGCCTCAGGACTGCTGGAGGAAAGCGTCAACGTGATTATCCGGCAGGATAAGGTGGATGCCGTCAATGAGAAAATTTTCGCCGCCATTGATGATAAGATGAAGGAGGCGGAACAGGAGCTGGAGGATGGCCGGAAGGAGCTGGAGGACGGCGAAAAGGAATTGGAGGACGGCAGAAGAGAGCTGCTGAAGGGGAAGCAGGAGCTGACGAATGGCCGGAAGGAGCTGGAGGATGGCCGGCAGGAGCTGGAGGATGGCCGGAAGGAGCTGGAGAATAAGCAGAATGATGTAGCCAGCCAGCTTGCCGTTCAGAAAAATGCGCTTTTGTCTGCAAAGACTCAGCTGGAAAAGACCCGCACGGATCTTGCCACGGCAAAACAGCTGAATGATGCCATCCGGCAGATGGAAGCCATTCTGCCCCAGGCCGGCGTAGTGGAAGATATGAAGCAGCTGAGAGACGGCCGCTTTCTGGAAAATTATACCCAGTATATTGGTGAATGGACCAGTGCCTTGGCTGAGCTGGCGCCGGTGATCCAGTCGCTGACGGTTTCCGGGGGTGATGCTGCTTCCGTATCCATACAACAGGCTCTGCAGATGATTCAGGATCCAAAGGTGAGAGGTGAGCTGGAGAAGCTTCTCGGGGCAGAGCGGGATATTGAGAGACTTCGTACGGATTTTGTAAATAACTCTGCGCTGCCCTTTCTTTCTTCTACAGATACTCAGGTTGCCCAGATGATCGGCGCAGCCGTGGCACTGGACAGATGGTGCCCCAGCCTTATGTCGGGAGAGGTGCCTGATGAGCAGTCAATAAAGGAGCTTGTGACCACGGTTTGTACTGCTCTTGGGGCTGCTCAGGCAGTGTCTGAACAGATGCTGGAGGCTATGGGGCAGTATGAGGATATGAAGACGGCATTGGCAGCGATTACCGGCGGTCTGGGATATGAAGCATATGAGGCCATGATCAGGGAAATGCTGGCCAAACAAAATATTACGGATATCAACAAGGCTGTGAATGATATCAATAACGGTTTGATTGCCATCGAGCAGGGCCAGATGACGGCAGCTGTGGAATTTGCCAACGGTAAGGCCACGATCACCCTGGGGGAATACCAGATGGAACTGGCCCAGGCTCAGCTGGATTCTGCAGAGGAGCAGATTAACGCTGGATTGGATCAGATGAAGGATGCCGGGCAGCAGCTGGAGGATGCAAGGGAAAAGCTGGATGAGGGAGAGAAACAGCTGGCGGATGCCAAAGAAGAGGCCTATGAGAAGGCTGACATGACGGACGTGCTGACAGTGGACACTGTTAAGAAGCTTTTAACCGCTCAGAATTTTTCCATGCCCGCAGGTTATGTGACGGAGGACGGTATCGACTTTATGGTGCGGGTGGGAGATAAGCCCTCCAGCGTGGAAGAGCTCCAGGCGATCCCTCTGATGGATCTGCACATGGAAGGCGTGCCGGTAATTACGCTGGGCGATGTGGCGGATGTGTTTTACACGGATAATTCTGCAGAGATTTATACAAATGTAGACGGAAGCGCCGGTGTCATGCTGACCATCCAGAAGCAGACGGGGTATTCTACCGGGGAGGTGTCCGACCTGCTGGGAGCGCGGTTTAAGAGTTTGATGGAGGAGAACCAGGGATTGTCTTTGATTCCGTTGATGGATCAGGGAATTTACATTGATCTGGTCATGGATTCTATTATCAACAATATTTTATTTGGCGGCGCGCTGGCCATTATCATATTAATACTGTTTTTGAAGAATCTGCGACCTACCATTGTGGTGGCCTTCTCCATTCCCATCAGTCTGGTGACGGCTATTGTGTGCATGTATTTCAGCGGTGTGACGCTGAATATAATTTCCCTGTCGGGTCTTGCGCTGGGAATCGGCATGCTGGTGGATAATTCTATTGTCGTAATCGAAAATATTTATCGGCTGAGAAGTGAAGGAAGGTCCGTGAAGGAGGCGGCTATGGAAGGGGCCAGGGAAGTGGCCGGTGCCATAGCGGCATCTACGCTCACCACCGTTTGTGTGTTTCTGCCGATTGTGTTTACGGAGGGGATCACCAGGCAGCTGTTTGTGGATATGGGACTGACCATTGCCTACTCCCTGATTGCCAGTCTGGTGATTGCGCTGACAGTAGTGCCGGCCATGTCCTCCAAGATCCTGACAAAGACAAAGGAACAGAAGGAGGGCAGGATATTCGGAGGTCTGATGCGGGGGTACGAGAAGCTTCTGGGAGTCTCTTTGAAAATAAAGCCGGTTCTGTTGGTTTTGGTGGCTGTGTTGCTGGTAGTGAGCATTCTGCTGGCCTTCCGCAACGGAACGGCGTTTATGTCTGACATGGACTCCACGCAGCTTACCGTAAATGTACAGCTGGGTCCCGATGCGGATCTGCAGCAGACAGCCCAGGTGACTGATCAGGTGGTGGAAGCGATTCTGTCCATAGACGATGTGCAGAATGTAGGCGCAATGACCAGCACCTCTACTATGTCCATGCTGGGTGGAGGCGGCGGAAGCGACAATGGGGCTACCGTTTATGTGGTAACCAGAGAAGACAAAACCATGAATAATGAGGAGATTGCCCGAATCATCAAAGAAAAGACAGCCGGGCTTGAGGCGGAGATTACGGTAGATACCTCCAGCATGGATATGTCGGCCATGGGGGGAAGCGGAATATCTATCCAAGTGAGAGGCCGTGACATTGATACTCTGCAGCGGATTGCAGGCGAGGTGGCGGTCATTGTGGAGAGCGTGGAAGGCACTGCGGAAGTGAATGATGGGATGGGTGAGGCGGAAGAAGAGCTTCGCATTATTATCAATCGGGAGGAAGCCGTACAATACGGTCTGACAGTTGCGCAGGTATTTACCCAGATTGCTTCCAGACTGGCTGATGCCAGCAGCGCGACCACTCTGGTGGCGGCAGACAAGGATTACAATGTATATGTTATAAGCGGCAGTGACATTGAGCTGACCAGAGATCTGGTCAGAGAGCTGGAGATTCAGGGTACCGGAGCGGAGGGGGAGACTGTGGAGGTGCCGCTTGAGGATATCGCATCCTTTGAGTCGGCGCAGGCTCTTACCTCAATCAACCGGGCAGATCAGACAAGGTATATTTCTGTTTCCGCTACCATTGATGAGGGCTACAATGTGGGTCTGGTAGCCGGTGATGTGAATGATAAGCTGGCAGACTATGAATTGCCGGCAGGCTATCAGCTGGTATTTTCCGGTGAAAATGAGATGATCGTGGATGCCATGGAGCAGGTTATGCTGATGCTGGCTTTGGCGGTGGTATTTATGTATCTGATCATGGTGGCGCAGTTCCAGTCGCTTTTACTGCCATTTATCATTATGTTTACCATTCCTCTTGCGTTTACCGGAGGGTTCCTGGGGCTGTTTTTCAGCGGCAGTGAGGTCAGCGTTATCGCTATGATCGGTTTTGTCATGCTGGCCGGTATCATTGTGAATAATGGTATTGTGCTGATCGATTACATTAACCAGTTGAGGGAAGGAGGAATGGAAAAGCACAGGGCAATCATGACAGCTGGCCGTACCAGACTGCGCCCGGTTTTGATGACCGCCTTAACCACAATTCTGGCCTTGTCCACTATGGTGTTCAGCAACGATATGGGCTCCGAGATGGCAAAGCCCATGGCGGTGGTTACTATAGGAGGTCTTTTATACGGAACATTGCTTACGCTGGTGGTGATTCCTTGTATTTATGACCTGCTCAGCAGAGGGGAACGGCGGGAGAAGACACGCTTTCTGGAAAAGCTTCGAAGGAAACCGGCCAAGGAGGAAGAGTGATGGGAAAAATGGCGGATTTGGAAAATATACACCAGGTACCGCCCAAGGTGCTTGGAATGTACCAGGCGGTGGCGGAGCTGCTGGAGGAAGGGGTGGATATAAATAATATCCGCGTCTCCACCATCACTGATCGGGCAGGCATCGGGAAAGGTACGGCTTACGAATATTTCGACACCAAGGAGGAAATTATAGCCTGTGCCGTGGTATATCGCATGCAGTGGACTTTTGAGCATATCGGCAGTATTTTGATGGAAAAGAACAGCTTTCAGGAACAGATTGAGCTGTTGCTGAATGAGACGGAAGAGCAGGGGAAAAGGAAATTCTGTTTTTGGCGGCTTGTCCATATGTTAACTGACAATTCTGATTTCAGTCAGTTGGTCCGTCAGCGGATGGCATCGGAACCTTTTGCGGAGTACTTGCCTGTAAAAGTGTTTGGGCGAGTATTGCAGAGAGGTGTGGAGAGGGGAGAGCTGCGAAAGGATCTGCCGCTGGAATACATGGTGTATTCGGTACTTTCGCGTCTGCTGTCTTATTTGATGGCGATTACCACGAAGGATTGTTTTCATGTGGATGCTGCGGCACTGCGTCCGTTGGTTTACCAGGGGATAATGGATGAGCTGTTACAAGTGCGGTAACAGCCTATCCCTGCCATTCGCAACAGTTCAGCCCTCTCATTCATAAAATCGGCTGCTTTGCATCCAATGCCGCTTATGCGGCTCGGCTTTTATTTCATGTGCATGGCTGAACTATTACCAGAAAAAAATACAGAAAAAAGTAAATAATTGTGTTGACAAAACATTGTCGGGTTGCTATAATGAATAACGGTGATTGCAAGAGCAGTCATCTGATGCTGCTGTGGCTCAGTCGGTAGAGCGTCGCATTGGTAGTGCGGAGGTCACGGGTCCGATTCCCGTCAGCAGCTTTGAAAAACCTTGAGTATTCAAGGTTTTTTTTCTTGCAGTCAATTACATTGTAATCCGTTTTTTTTTTTGTCTGCCGTTTAGAAATCTGCAAAAAAATGTCTATTATGGTCTTGACTACAGAGAAAATTTTTAAGATACATAAAATTTAGGGCTTTCTATTTTGGGAAAAGTGTATTATAATAATAGCGAGTTACATGACATATCAATCATGGTGTCAAGGAAGCACGTCAAAGCGATATCTTGCTGGGACCCCCATTTTTGAATTATGGACTATTATACTGCTTTTAAATCAGGAGGAATTTATGAGAGAAAAATACGAATCATTAGCGCTTGTACAATTGAGGGAGCTCGCGAAGGTGCGCGGACTTAAAGGTACGTCGGCGATGAAAAAGGCCGAATTGGTGGAGGCTATGCTGGTCGAGGATGAAAGGCAGAAGAAGCCTGAGGAAGCCGAAAGCATCGCGAAGAGCCGGGAGGTACAGCAGAATACGGACAGCGGATCCGGCCAGGGCGCTTATCGGCGCACCGGAAACGGAAGCAGGCAGTCCCGTTTCCAGCGAGGTGAAAATACGCGGACGGAGAATTCCAACGGTCGGGGAGAAAATGCCCGGACGGAAAATCCCAATTCCCGAAGCGAAAATGCGCGGACGGAAAATACTAATACCCGAGGAGAAGCTGTGCGGATGGAAAATGCCCAGGGAGAGAATTCCCGCACAGAGAATATGCGCAGGGATAATTACAGGCAGGAGAGTCCGGCCAGAAGAGAAAATTACAGGCCGGAGGGATCTGCCAGAGGTGAGGATAATCAGAGGACAGAGCCTCAGAGAAGTGAATTTCAGAGGCCTGAGGCCGGGGCGGCTGCATCTGCGGAGGGAAATCCTGCACCGCGTCCCAACCGGATCAATGAAGTGTATGATGAAAAAACATATCCCAGAGAGCTGGACAGCGGAGAGGAGGCCAGCGGTATCCTGGAGGTTATGCCTGACGGATATGGTTTTATCCGCTGTGAAAACTATCTGCCCGGGGAAAACGATGTGTATGTGGCACCCAGCCAGATCCGCCGCTTTGGGCTGAAAACCGGAGATATATTAAAGGGCAACAAGCGGATCAAGACTCAGCAGGAAAAATTCAGCGCTCTTCTTTTTATTCGTTCCATCAACGGCTATACCACGGAGGAATCCGCAAAGCGGACGGCTTTTGAGGATATGACGCCGATTTTTCCCAATCAGCGCATACGGTTGGAAACTCCGGGCTGTAGTGTGGCCATGCGGGTCATGGATCTGGTGAGCCCGGTGGGAAAAGGGCAGAGAGGTATGATCGTATCCCCGCCCAAAGCAGGAAAGACCACCTTATTGAAGGAGGTTGCCAAATCCATTCTCCGCACTAATCCGCATATGCATATGCTGGTGTTATTGATCGATGAACGTCCCGAGGAGGTAACGGACATCAAGGAAGCTGTGGTGGGAGAGAATGTGGAGGTGATCTATTCCACCTTCGATGAGCTGCCGGAGCATCACAAAAGGGTTTCCGAGATGGTGATAGAACGCGCCAAAAGGCTGGTAGAGCATAAAAAGGATGTGGTAATTTTGCTGGACAGCATTACCAGGCTTACCAGGGCATACAATTTGGTAGTTCCGCCCAGCGGACGCACGTTGTCCGGCGGTCTGGATCCGGCGGCTCTTCATATGCCGAAGCGTTTTTTCGGTGCAGCCAGAAATATGCGTGAGGGCGGGAGTCTTACGATTCTTGCAACCGCGCTGGTGGATACCGGCAGCAAGCTGGATGATGTAGTGTATGAGGAGTTCAAAGGTACCGGTAATATGGAAATGGTTCTGGACCGCAGGCTTTCCGAAAAACGTATTTTCCCGGCCATTGATCTTGCAAAATCGGGTACCAGGAGAGAGGATCTGCTGCTGAATTCCGAGGAGCTGGATGCCATCAATATTATGCGGAAGGCTTTAAACGGTTTGAAGCCGGATGAAGCCACAGACCGTATTTTGGATATGTTTGCCCGTACCAGAAACAATAATGAATTTGTCATGATGGTAAAAAAGAACAAATTTATATAAAATAGGACTTGCAAGAAAAAGAAGCATGTGCTACAATAATAAAGCTGTTTGTGGTTCCATAAGCAGTGCGGATGTGAACATAAAAATATATATGTGATCGTATAGAGAGGTGAAAGCGATGAAAGAAGGAATCCATCCCCAGTATTATCAGGCAACTGTAACCTGCAACTGCGGCAATACCTTCGTGACCGGTTCTACAAAGCCGGAGATTCACGTAGAAGTCTGCTCCAAATGCCATTCGTTCTACACTGGTCAGCAGAAGACAGCAAGAGCCGACGGACGTATTGAAAAGTTCAACAGAAAATACGGCGTAAAATAAGAATCGCAAAAAAGGTTGAGGTGCAATTATCTCAACCTTTTCTGTTAGAGACTTCCGGGAGAAGGAGAAGTATATGGCGGGAAGAAGAAAACACTATTCCGGGATCGGCGGACAGGCGGTCCTGGAAGGCGTTATGATGAAAAACGAAGAAAAATATGCGGTGGCGGTGAGAAAACCCGGCGGGGGAATTGCCGTGGAGCTGGAAAATTATCAGGGTGTTATGCACGGGAATAAAATAAAGGAAATTCCCTTTATCAGGGGGATTTTTAATTTTATTGATTCCATGATACTGGGAATGAAGTGCCTGAATTATTCCGCATCCTTTTACGAGGAGGAAGATGAGGAGGAAGAGGATCTCTTTGAGAGAGAGAAGAGTCCGGCAGGAAAGCCGGGGGGACGGGGAGAATCTTTGGTGACGACCCTGGTGACTGTGGCGGCTGTTGCGCTTGCGGTAGGAATTTTTGTGGTGCTTCCTTATTTTCTTGCCTCTTTATTTGACGGATTTGTGAGGAATGCTTCGCTGATGGCGATTATTGAGGGGGTAATCAGGATTCTGATCTTTATCCTGTATGTGAGCGGGATCAGTCTGATGAAGGATATCCGAAGACTTTACCGGTATCATGGAGCGGAGCATAAGTGCATCAATTGCATCGAAAAGGGGCATCCGTTAACGGTGCATAATGTGATGAAAAGCTCCCGTCTTCACAGAAGGTGCGGCACCAGCTTTATCTTTTTTGTGCTGTTTGTCAGCATCATTCTGTTTTTCTTTATCCGGGTGGATAATGTTGTTCAGAAGGTGATTTTGAGGATTTTGCTGATGCCGGTGGTAGCCGGGATATCCTATGAGATTATCCGCCTGGCAGGCCGCAGTGACAATCTGTTTGTGCGCATTATTTCCGCCCCCGGTATGCTGATCCAGCGTATGACTACGAAGGAACCGGATAAGGGGATGGTGGAGGTTGCCATAACAGCGGTGGAGGCTGTGTTTGACTGGAAAAAGTATCTGCAGGACAACTTTGGCTATGAGGAGACCACATGACCTACGCAGAGGCTTATGAAAAGGGAAAGAATATTTTAACGGAAGCAGGTATTGCTGAAGCCGGGCTTGAGGCCAGGCTGCTTTTGGAGCATGTCTGCGGTACAGGAAGGAATGATCTTCTGGTTCATGGAGACAGGCTGGTAGAAGATGTCCAGTGCAACAGCTATGAACAGCTGCTGACCGGAAGAGCCGACAGGATTCCTCTGCAGTACCTGACAGGATGTCAGGAGTTTATGGGGCTGAACTTTGCCGCGGACAGGCATGTGCTGATTCCCAGGCAGGATACGGAGATCCTGGTGGAGGAGGTTTTGAAAAACCTTCATGACGGAATGGAAATACTGGACATGTGTACCGGATCAGGATGCATTCTCATCAGCCTTTTGCGGTACAGCAACGACTGTGCAGGACTGGGTGTGGATATTTCCGGCGGGGCGCTGAGGGTGGCTGAAAAGAACGCCCAAAATATTCTAAGCGGTTTTTCGGGCAAAGTGCGGTTTTTGGAAAGCGATCTGTTTGAGAATGTGGAGGAAATGTTCGATGTGATTGTTTCAAATCCGCCCTACATTCCGGCAGGGGACATGGAAGGTCTGATGCCGGAGGTGCGGGACTATGAGCCAAGGATTGCCCTTGACGGCGGAGAGGATGGTCTTGTCTTTTACCGGAAAATACTGGAGGGAAGCCGCAGCCATTTGAAAAAGGGCGGAATGCTGTTTTTTGAGATCGGATACGATCAGGGGAGAGCAGTGAGTAAAATGATGCGGGAGACCGGTTTTCTGGATGTGCAGGTCAGGAAGGATTATGCAGGGCTGGATCGTGTGGTATTTGGGACACGGAGCTTTGCATAGAATGTGAGGAAATATATGTTTGACAAATTAGAGGATTTACTGATCCGGTTCGAAGAGATCATGGGAGAGCTCCATGAACCTACCGTGGCCAATAATCAGGAGCGGTTCCGAAAGCTGATGAAGGAGCAGAGCGATCTGACGCCTATTGTGGAGGCCTACAGGGAATACAAAAGGTGCAGGCAGGAGATCGAGGATTCCCTGGCTATGCTGGAGGAAGAAAACGACGACGAAATGCGGGAGATGATCAAAGAAACTCTGGCCGAAAATCGGAAACGGACGGAGGAGCTGGAGCAGGAGATGAAGATTCTGCTGCTGCCTAAGGATCCCAACGATGAAAAGAATGTGATTGTGGAAATCCGGGCCGGCGCCGGCGGAGATGAGGCGGCTCTTTTTGCGGCGGAGATATACCGCATGTATGTACACTATGCGGAAGGACGGCGGTGGAAGGTAGAAACCATGAACGCGGACGAGATCGGGATCGGCGGCATGAAGGAAGTACAGTTTATGATTAATGGCCAGGGCGCCTATTCCAGAATGAAGTATGAGAGCGGCGTACACAGAGTGCAGAGAGTGCCGGAGACGGAGAGCGGAGGCCGCATTCATACCTCTACCATCAGCGTGGCTGTGATGCCGGAGGTGGATGAGGATATTGACATCACCATCGATGAGAAGGATATCCGGGTGGATGTGATGAGGGCGTCGGGAAACGGCGGACAATGTGTGAATACTACCGATTCGGCAGTGCGCCTGACCCATTATCCTACGGGCATTGTCGTATACAGCCAGACGGAAAAGTCTCAGATTCAGAATAAAGCCAAGGCATTTGCCCTGCTGAAGGCAAAGCTTTACGACATAGAACAGCAGCAGAGACATGATGCGGAAGCGGAAATGCGCAGAAGCCAGATCGGAACCGGAGACCGCTCCGAGAAAATCCGCACCTACAATTTCCCTCAGGGCAGGGTGACTGACCACCGCATCGGACTGACGCTTTATAAGCTGGACAAGGTGATGAACGGGGATATCGGCGAGATTATAGACGCCTGCATTGCCGCTGATCAGGCGGCCAAGCTGGCGAGGATGGGTGAAAACTAAAATAGTCCGGCGCTTTTGTGGGCCGCCCTGGAAATAATGCCGGGTTTGCGCAAGGTACCGGATATCAGATGGCCAATGATTATGCTAAATTCGGATGCTGGGGTACTTTGGCATTATAGATAATGTTCTGGTTCTGTCAAATCAATTTAAGCTGATTTATAAAGCAACAGCACCTGGAGAGGCGCTGTTGCTTTTTGAATTAAAGGGTATCTGAGCTTGATTGAGCTTGACAATTCCCCAACATTATTTTTTTCAAAGTATTAGAACTCAGGAAAGGAGCCAGCGCTGTGATCTGGGAGAAATTGCCGTCGAAGGAGGCCTTTTCTGCCAGCTGGTCCAGTTTTTCGCGGCTGAGAAAAGGAGCCAGCCCCGTGACCTGAGAGAGGT
>CAJTVB010000026.1:16738-49091 GCA_910579755.1 uncultured Acetatifactor sp.
AAGGAGGCCTTATCCACCAATTGGTCCAGCTTTTCGCGGCTGAGAAAAGGAGCCAGCCCCGTGACCTGAGAGAGGTCGCCGTCGAAGGAGGCCTTATCCACCAATTGGTCCAGCTTTTCGCGGCTGAGAAAAGGAGCCAGCATCTTAATCTGGGAGAAATCACCGTCAAAGGAGGCCTTATCTGCCAGCTGGTCTATCACATCCCTGTCCAAGAATGGAGCCAGTTGAATAAGATCGTTCAGATGAATGGTCTGCTGTGTGTGGAGATGCTCCTGGACATAGATTCCCGCTTCTTTAGGAGGAATCAGGGGAATGATCTGGCCCAGGTCCTCCAGATCAATTGGGGCAGTGGTCTTGTTTTCCCTCTTATCTATTACCTTTTGCACTTTTTTTGCCATACTCTGGTCTAACAATTCTTCCAGACCGATATTTAATATGGTACAAAGCTGTTTCAGCTTTGATATATCCGGCATGGAATTGGCGCGTTCCCAATTAGAAACTGCCTGATAACTGACCTCCATGGCGTCGGCCAGCTGCATCTGAGTCATGTTTTGGGCGATCCTTGCGGAGCGGATTTTCTGGGCTACATAGTCTGTGCTGAATGTTTGATCCATTTTTCAATGTCCTTTCTGATAATGTTTTGTCATGACAAGGTAAGTATAGCAGATTTTGGTTAAACAGGGAATCAAGTGATGCTTGAGCCGCCTGTTGACTTCTTTCTGCGGGTAGGCTATAATACGCAATGGAAAACATGTGGCTGAATGGACTGAAAGAGGAGGAGCACAATGAGTACGGACAGATATCAGAGCCCGCTGTCGGAGCGTTACGCCAGCAGGGAAATGCAGTATATTTTTTCTCCGGACATGAAATTCCGCACCTGGAGGAAGCTTTGGATCGCCCTGGCGGAGACGGAAAAGGAATTAGGGCTTTCTCAGAACGGCAAGCCGGTTATCACCGACGAGCAAATTGAGGAACTGAAGGCCCATGCTGAGGATATTAATTATGATGTGGCAAAGGCCAGGGAAAAGGAAGTACGTCATGATGTGATGAGCCATGTGTATGCCTATGGACAGCAGTGTCCTAAGGCGGCGGGGATTATCCATCTGGGAGCAACCTCCTGCTATGTGGGGGATAATACGGATATTATTATCATGACGCAGGCGCTGAGGCTGGTGAAAAAGAAATTAATCAATGTGATGGCGGCTCTTGCAGATTTTGCGGAAAAGTATAAGAATCAACCCACGCTTGCTTTTACTCATTTTCAGCCGGCACAGCCTACTACGGTGGGAAAGCGTGCCACTCTGTGGATTCAGGAGTTCTGCCTGGATCTGGAAGATCTGGAGCATGTGCTGGGGAAAATGAAGCTTTTGGGCTCCAAGGGAACCACAGGAACCCAGGCATCCTTTCTGGAGCTTTTTGACGGGGATCAGGAGACAATTGACAGGATTGATCCCATGATTGCGGAAAAGATGGGATTTCAGGAATGCTACCCTGTGTCCGGGCAGACTTATTCCCGTAAGGTGGATACCCGGGTGGCAAATGTGCTGGCAGGAATTGCAGCCTCCGCTCACAAAATGAGCAATGATATCCGTCTGCTGCAGCATCTGAAGGAGGTGGAGGAGCCCTTTGAGAAGAACCAGATCGGATCCTCGGCCATGGCCTATAAGAGAAATCCCATGAGAAGCGAGAGGATTGCGTCTCTCTCCAGATATGTGATGATCGATGCTCTGAATCCGGCAATCACCTCGGCTACCCAGTGGTTTGAGAGAACACTGGACGATTCTGCCAACAAGCGCCTTTCCATTCCGGAGGGCTTCCTGGCGGTGGACGGAATTCTGGATTTGTGTCTTAATGTGGTGGACGGGCTGGTGGTATATCCCAAGGTGATAGAAAAGCATCTGAGGAGTGAGCTGCCTTTTATGGCTACGGAAAATATTATGATGGATGCGGTGAAGAACGGCGGAAACCGTCAGGAGCTCCATGAGCGTATTCGGGAGCTTTCTATGGAAGCGGGGCGGAATGTGAAGGAAGAGGGCAGAGATAATAATCTGCTGGAGCTGATTGCGACGGATCCGGCATTCAACATGACTCTGGAGGATTTGCAGAGGACCATGGATCCTGCAGGATATGTGGGACGCGCCAGAGAACAGGTGGATGCATTCCTGGCCGGTGTGGTCAGGCCGTTACTGGAAGAGAACAAAGAATTACTGGGTATGCAGGCGGAGATTATGGTGTAAGTCTCTGCTGCTTTCTTTTACGTGATGTGAGACAGGAGGAAATCAGGCATGGGCGGTTTTTTTGGAGTGGCGGCAAAGGAGAGTTGTGTTTTTGATCTTTTTTTTGGAACAGATTATCACTCTCATCTGGGAACCAGACGGGCGGGAATGGCAGTTTACGACAGGGAAAAGGGTTATGACAGGGCAATCCATAATATTGAGAATGCGCCTTTTCGGACAAAATTTGATAAAGATATCAACAGTATGAGCGGAACGATGGGAATCGGCTGTATTTCGGATTATGAACCGCAGCCTCTGATCGTGCGTTCTCATCATGGCACCTACGCCATTGCCACTGTGGGAAAGATTAACAATATGGAAGCGCTGACAAAGGAATTATTTTCAAAGGGATTGTCTCATTTCCTGGAGATGAGCGGCGGGGATATCAATGCCACGGAGCTGGTGGCTTCCATCGTAAATCAGAAGGATAACCTGGTGGAAGGAATTCAATATGCCCAGGAGATCATAGAGGGTTCTATGACCATACTGATCATGACACCCAAGGGCCTCTATGCAGCAAGAGATCGTCTGGGCAGAACCCCGGTGTCCGTGGGACGGAAGGACGGGGCATGCTGCGTTTCTTTTGAGAGCTTTGCGTATCTGAATCTGGGATATAAGGCAGACAGAGAGCTGGGACCCGGAGAAGTGGCCGTGGTGACGCCGGAAGGGGTTCATACACTGGTGCAGCCCGGCAAAAAGATGAAGATATGCACCTTCCTGTGGGTGTACTATGGATATCCTTCTTCTTCCTATGAGGGAATCAGTGTGGAGCAGATGCGGTATAACTGCGGCGCCCGCCTGGCGGAAAGAGACCATGTACAGCCGGATATTGTGGCAGGGGTGCCGGATTCAGGAACGGCACACGCCATCGGGTATGCCAACAGGTCAGGGGTTCCTTTTTCCAGACCCTTTATCAAATATACGCCCACCTGGCCCAGGTCCTTTATGCCCACGATTCAAACCAAGCGTAATCTGATTGCAAAGATGAAGCTGATTCCCGTGCAGGAGCTGATTGAGAACAGGAGTCTGCTGCTGATCGATGATTCCATAGTCCGGGGAACACAGCTGCGGGAGACCACAGAGTTTCTGTATCAGAGCGGAGCCCGGGAGGTGCATGTCCGTCCGGCCTGTCCGCCCCTGCTTTATGGCTGCAAATATCTGAATTTTTCCCGTTCCTCCTCGGAGATGGATCTGATTGCCAGAAGGATTCTGAAAGAAATGGAGCAAGAGGGGAGACAGATCGATCTGAAGCTGTATGTGGATCCTGATACGCCGGAATATGCCGAAATGCTGGACCGCATAGGAAAACAGCTGAATTTCACCACCCTGCGCTATCATAGACTGGACGATCTGATCGCTTCCGTGGGAATCGACAGTGAAAAGCTGTGTACATACTGTTGGGATGGAAGGGAATAAATAGATGCTGAGAATATGTTACGTGGTGTTGGTATCGCTGCCCTTTGTGATTTATTACATCTGTAAGATTCATTATATTGAAAGGCATGGGGTGGGATATATGGAGGAAAAGCGTTATAAAATAGCCCGCAGATGTATTGCGATCATGATGCATAATGGCAGGATAAAAACGGAGAGCCATGGCCAGGAGCTGTTGCCAAGAGAGGGCGGCTATGTGATGTTTTCCAACCATCAGGGAAAATACGACACCTTGGGAATCATGGCTTCCCATCCCAGACCCTGCACCATTGTTATGGATTCCAAGCGCTCTCACCTTCCGCTGGTAGATTCCTTTATTGACCTTGTGAAAGGCAGCCGGCTGGACAAAACAGATATGAAGAGCCAGATGAAGACGATCCAGAAGATCGCGGGAGAGGTGAGAGCGGGAAGAAAATATATTGTTTTTCCAGAGGGCGGATATGAGCATAATAAAAATACACTGCAGGAGTTTCATCCGGGCTCCTTTAAGTGTGCCGTCAAAGCAAAGGCACCTATTGTGCCCGTGGCCATTATTGATTCTTACAAGCCCTTTGGAATCAATTCTCTGGCCAGGGTAAAGACACAGGTTCATTTTCTGAAGCCCATCCTGTTTGAAGAATATGCGGATATGTCTACCTGGGAGATTGCGGAGCTGGTAAAGGGAAGGATCGCGGCAGTGGTGACCGGGGTCAGCTGACGCTGAGACCTGCATATTTTTTAGGGGACATGCCCACGGTTTTGGTAAAGGCCTTGAAAAAGCTGCTGTAATCTCCGAAGCCGCTTTTTTCAAAGGCTTCGCCCACAGAGGCTCCCATGCTCAGATGAGCCTTGGCAATGCTGATGCGGCGGGCGGTTATGTATTTATTGATAGTGGTGCCGGTGGCCTGCTTGAAAATACGGCATATGTAGGATCCGCTCAGGTAAAAGTGCTGTGAAAGCTGTTCCACAGTGATGGATTGTCCGATATTCTGGTTGATATAAAGCAGAATATCCTCTGCCTGATGATCATATTTTAAGGTATCAGCGGGGTTGTCTGCCGCGTTGGAATTTGACAGCAGGTTGATCATAACCATCAGTTCCATAAATGCAGTCTGCTCCAGAATATCCTGAGCGTAGCCTTTGGCGGAAGTGATTTTATTTATAAAAAAGCGAAAACGCTTCTGCTGGCCGGCATTCAGGGATATTTTGTGCTGAAAATGGTCGCCGCGGGCAGAAAAGCAGTAATCCAGATCCGTGCAGGCTGTGGAGAGCTTTTTTACATATTCGGGATGGATGGAAAGCACAATGCGTTCGTGGACACTGTTATCGATCTGAGTCAGCTTGTGGCTTTCATATTGATTGATGATGAACAGATCTCCGGGAGCGATGGAATAAAAACGATTATCGATTAAAAATTGCTTTCCTCCGGAAATGGAGTAGTATAGCTCATAGCAGTCATGGATATGCATATCCATGGCTTTTTCTTCTTTATACAAATGTGCGATGGAAAAGGTTCTGGTTCTGGCACAGTTCTCGATAGCTATCCTGCAAGAGGTCACTTCTTCCATATCTCTTTCGTATCCTCCAGATAAAAAGTCTGAATATAAAGCCGTTATTTACAGTATAATCAAAAAGTTCAGGATATGCAAGATTTAGAGATATATTTGAATAGACATGGAGTATTTTTTTTATTATACTGAAAATGGAAAGTAAAAATCGTTCATTGTCGGTCCGCCGTAAAGAGCGAGGCCGTGCAATGAGGAAAGAGAGGTGCAGAGGTGGAACTTAGAACAGCAGTATCCCCCAGGGACGTGAAGCATTATACCACAGAACGGCTGAGGGAAGAATTTTTGATTCAAAATCTTTTTGTGCCGGGTCAGATCAAGCTGGTATACAGCCACATTGACAGGATCATCACGGGTGCGGCGGTGCCCCTGCAGCCCATTACCCTGACTGCGGGGGAGGAACTTCGGGCAGAGTATTTCTGTGAGAGACGTGAGCTTGGCGTCATCAATATCGGAGGTCCGGGAACCATCACTGTGGATGGAAAGATATATCAGGTGGGCTTCAAAGAGGCTATGTACATCGGTATGGGTTCGAAGGAGATTGTTTTTGCCAGTGAAGATGAGGCTGTGCCCGCGAAATTTTATCTGAATTCCGCTCCTGCCCACAGAACCTGTCCCACTGTACTGATTAAGCCGGAGGGGACGCCCGGAGAGGGAGTTGTTATTGTCAAGCCGGAAAACAAGGTGGAGCTGGGCTCCCTGGAGGATGCGAACCATCGGGTGATCTGCAAATATATTCTGCCCGGACAGGTGGAGAGCTGTCAGCTGGAAATGGGTATGACAAAGCTGGAGCCCGGCAGTGTCTGGAACACCATGCCCTGTCACACTCACGACAGGCGTATGGAGGTGTATCTTTATTTCGAGATGCCGGAGGATGCGTTTGTTATGCACTATATGGGTGAGCCTGACGAGACCCGGCATATTGTTATGAGAAACGAAGAGGCTGTGATCTCTCCCAGCTGGTCCATACATTCAGGCTGCGGCTCCAGGGCCTATACATTTATCTGGGGTATGGTAGGAGAAAATCAGGATTTCGACGATATGGACGGTGTTGCTATGAAGGATCTCAGATAGGGAGACCGGATGAAAAGAACAAGCTGAAAATTCAGCTGTGAATAAATAGGAATATGAAAAATATATAGCAATAAAGGAGAAGAAAAATGTCACAGTTTACAAATTTTTCACTGGAGGGCAAGGTTGCCCTTGTAACCGGAGCTTCCTATGGCATTGGATTTGCCATTGCCTCCGCCTATGCGGAAGCCGGCGCCGTTATCTGCTTTAACGATATCAACCAGGAGCTGGTAGATAAGGGGATGGCGGCTTATACGGAAAAGGGCATCAAGGCTCATGGCTATGTGTGCGACGTAACTGACGAGAAAGCGGTAAATGCGCTGGTGGAGCAGATTGAGAGAGAAGTGGGCGTTATTGATATTTTGGTGAATAATGCCGGGATTATCAAGAGAATTCCCATGGTGGATATGACGGCGGAGCAGTTCAGGCAGGTAATTGATGTGGATCTGAACGCACCCTTTATTGTGTCCAAGGCAGTCATTCCCTCTATGATCAAGAAGGGACATGGCAAAATCATTAACATCTGTTCCATGATGTCTGAGCTGGGCAGGGAGACTGTTTCGGCATATGCTTCCGCCAAGGGAGGACTGAAAATGCTGACCAGAAATATCTGTTCCGAGTATGGCCAATATAATATTCAGTGTAATGGCCTTGGGCCCGGATATATTGAGACTCCTCAGACCGCGCCTCTGCGGGAGCGTCAGCCGGACGGGAGCAGACATCCTTTTGATCAGTTTATCTGTGCCAAGACACCTGCCAACCGGTGGCTGAAGCCCGAGGAGCTGACGGGGCCTGCTGTATTCCTGGCTTCCGAGGCCTCCAATGCGGTGAACGGTCATATTCTCTATGTGGACGGCGGTATTCTGGCTTATATTGGAAAACAGCCGGACTAAGGAGGTAATATTCATGAAGATTGCATTGATCAATGAAAACAGCCAGGCGGCAAAAAACGAGATGATCTGTTCTGTGCTGAAACGAGTAGTGGAACCTATGGGGCATGAGGTTTATAATTATGGTATGTGCTCAGCGGAGGACCCCAATCCGCTGACCTATGTACAGAACGGAATCCTGGCGGCGGTACTTCTGAACTCCGGAGCTGCTGACTATTGCATTACCGGCTGTGGAACCGGTGAAGGGGCCATGCTGGCCTGCAATTCCTTTCCCAAGGTGCTCTGCGGGCATATCGAGTCCCCCTTGGATGCCTATCTGTTTTCTCAGGTAAACGACGGAAACTGCGTGGCGATTCCTTTTGCCCAGAATTTTGGCTGGGGAGGGGAGTTGAATCTTCAGTATACATTTGAAAAGCTATTCTGTGCTCCCGGCGGCGGAGGCTATCCGCCGGAAAGAGTAGAGCCGGAGCAGAGAAATAAAAAAATTCTGGATAAAGTGAAGGAAGTGACTCATACTGATATGGTGACCATATTGGAAAAGCTGGACAGAGACCTGGTGAAGGGGGCACTGTCCGGGGCAAAATTCCGGGAGTATTTCTTTGAAAACTGCAAATGCGAAAAAATCGCCGAAGCAGTGAAGAAGGTTCTTGCCGAATGAGAAGAGGCTGACCCGTAGGAGGTATCATGATGAATACAATATTAGAGCAGATCGGCAGGATAGGAATCGTGCCGGTGGTGAAAATAGACAGGGCGGAGGATGCGGTTCCTCTGGCCAGGGCGCTCTGCGCAGGGGGACTTCCCTGTGCGGAGGTGACTTTTCGCACGGATGCGGCGGCGGAGGCCATCCGGCTTATGACCTCCGGATTTCCCAGGATGTGCGTGGGCGCGGGAACCGTGCTGAATACGGCACAGGTGGATGCGGCGGTGGAGGCCGGAGCTAAATTTATAGTGAGCCCCGGCTTTAATCCCAAAACGGTAAAGTATTGTATCGAAAAAAATATTCCTGTAACACCCGGCACTTCCAGCCCCTCCGACATTGAGCAGGCTATTGAGCTGGGGCTGGAGGTAGTGAAGTTTTTCCCGGCAGAGCAGTCCGGGGGACTGGCGAAGATCAAAGCCATGGCGGCTCCCTATGTGAATATGAGATTTATGCCTACAGGGGGAATCAACGCCAAAAATCTGACATCCTATCTTGATTTTGACAAGATCCTTGCCTGCGGCGGTTCCTGGATGGTTCCCGGGGATCTGATCAATGAAGGCGCCTGGGACAAGATCGAACAGCTGACAAGGGAGGCCGTTCAGACTATGCTGGGCTTCGAGCTGGCCCATGTGGGCATCAATGGAGCGGACGAAGCGGAAGCGCAGAAAACGGCGGAACGTTTTGCGTTTCTGTTTGGTATGCCGGCGAAAGCAGGGAGCGGATCTGTCTTTGCCGGGACGGCGGTGGAAGTGATGAAAGCGCCTTTCAAAGGAAAATGCGGTCATATTGCTATCAGGACAAACTATATCGAAAGGGCCGTAAACTATATGAGCACGGTTCTGGGGGTAGAGTTTGAGGAGCCAAAAAGAGACGAGAAGGGCAGATACAAGGCGATCTATCTGAAGGAGGAGGTGGGCGGCTTTGCCGTGCATCTGCTTCAACGCTGATGTACTAAGAGTTAGGAAGAGTTGCTCCTTAGTATATCGTTATATTATAGAGATGAAAGGATCAGAGGAATATGGCAAAAGTGATTACGATGGGTGAGATCATGCTGAGATTGTCCACACCCAATTCTGAAAAATTTATTCAGGCAGACGAGTTTGATATCAATTATGGCGGCGGAGAGGCAAATGTGGCGGTATCTCTGGCCAACTATGGCCATGATGCTCAGTTTGTGACGGCTGTTCCCGACAATGAGATCGGGGAGTGCGCTGTGGCGGCTCTTCGGAAGTATAACGTAGGCACATCCCATATTGCCAGATGCGGTGAGAGGCTGGGCATCTATTTCCTGGAGAGCGGGTCTGCCATGAGACCTTCCAAGGTGGTGTACGACAGAGCTCATTCCTCTATCTCCACTGCAACGGCGGTGGATTTTGACTTTGACGAAATATTTAAGGGCGCCGACTGGTTCCACTTTACGGGTATAACCCCTGCGGTTTCCGATGCTGCGGCAGCTTTGACAGAGGAAGCCCTGAAGGCGGCCAAAAAGCATGGGGTAAAGGTTTCCGTTGATTTGAACTTCCGCAAGAAGCTGTGGTCTTCGGAAAAGGCCCAGAGGATTATGAAGAATCTGATGCAGTATGTAGATGTATGTATCGGCAATGAGGAGGATGCGGAGCTGGTGCTTGGGTATAAGCCCGGCAATACGAATGTGACCAGCGGCGATCTGGAGCTTGCAGGATACAAGTCCATTTTTGAACAGATGGTGGCGGATTATAATTTTGAATATTGTATCTCATCCCTTCGTGTAAGCCACTCGGCCTCCGATAACGGCTGGTCAGCATGTATTTATTCCAGGGATACAAAGGAATTCTACCATTCCAAGGAATACAGGATACACCCCATTGTGGACCGTGTAGGCGGAGGTGATTCTTTCGCAGGCGGCGTGATCTGTGGGATGCTGGACGGAAAAGACTTCAAGGCAGCATTGGAGTTTGGAGTGGCTGCGTCTGCCCTGAAACATACCATTCCCGGAGATTTTAATCTGGTTTCCCGGAAGGAAGTGGAGACTCTGGCAGGCGGAGATGCTTCTGGAAGAGTGCAGCGCTGATAAGGAGCGCTTGTTGAGCTTGGACACAGTGTAAGACTGTGGGCAGGACATATAAAAAACCCCTGGTACAATCAGCTGTATCAGGGGTTTTGATTACTGCTCAGGTGTGAAATACACATTAAAGGTATCGCCCGTGCTTCCGTCTCCGAAAAACTCCAGATAGGAGATAAAGAAGTCCCGAATGTCCGCAGGAACCTCATAGATCAGAAGTCCTGAGGTTTCGGCATTCTGGGCCAGGGCGTATTCAGACGGCAGAATCTTTTCGTCAAGGACTAGGTGTGCATCCTCCATAGGGAAGGCGTAATCATCTTCTTCACCATTGCTCCACTGAAGAAGAAAGTCTGTGTCGGCCAGAGTCAGGTTTCCGCTGGTGGTGCTTTTAATACTCAGGTCCACCACCAGGAGCCTGAAGCCGTCCTCCGGAACATAGGAGGCGTATTCGTCACATATATAAGCGCTGTTGATAGAGAAAGTAAATAATCTTGTGTTCATAATGTCCTTCAGATTTCCATCTGCAACTCCCTGGCTGGGATACACGCCGGAATCCTGAGAGGAAGAAGCATCGCCGGCAGAAGAATCAGGGGGCTGAGAAGAATCATCTGCCGAAGAACCGGGATCTGAAGAAGGAGTTCCGCTGTCTCCAAATGCGTCGGAATCCGGAAGAGAAGAAGACCCGTCGCCTGAGGAACCAGACGGCCCGCATCCGATCAAAGCCGCCGCCAATACTGTTGTCATTAGAATAACTGCAAATTTTTTCATTTTTACCTCCATAATTCCTTTATGATATATGTCCTGATCCAAGCCGGTTATAGCCGGACGGACATTTTACTGTAAGCTCCCAAGCATTTTACAGTATAATTCAATGCAATGTTACCACATTGTCCATGAAATAATAATATTTATAGTTACTAAAAATCCATGTAAAAAACAAGAAAAAACCGGGATTTCTGCAAAAAGTGAAAATATAATTGACTTTCGGAGAGAAAAGTGATATTATTCTTCTTGTGCGATACGCATGCGGAAGTGTCGGAACTGGCAGACGAGCAAGACTAAGGATCTTGTGGCAGCAATGCCGTGTGGGTTCAAGTCCCATCTTCCGCAGCTGACAGCGCGAAATCGATCCATAGTGGTTCAGGTTTCGCGTTTTTTTTATGTGCTTATGGCAGATTGACATATATTCCTAACCGGAATTGACAGTGAATAATGATTCATATATAATAACGATTTGGGATTAGTCGTTATTGGCATATGCCGTAAAAAGCATTCCCAATAGCGTGCAACTGCATAAGGAGAAGGGCGGAGAGACAAATGAACAGGGAAATAGCAGATAAGAAAGCGATGGATATAGGAATGGAAAATCAGGAGGCGGCGAACAAGGTTAGACAGATCCTGGAATCGGCGCCGCCCATGCTTTTTCTTGGGGCAGGCTTTTCTGTGGGATCAACCAATGAATTTGGTGAAATTCCTCTGGGAGACGGATTGAAAAAGGAGATTGTTGCAAAGTTTATCCAAGGGCAGGTGGGAGAAGAGGAGCAACAGGAAATTGAACAGTATGAGCTGCAGGATGTGTGTGAATATGTGGATGATTCGCTTGGGAAAAAAGAGGAGCTCCGAGACTTTTTGATAGAAAGGCTGGGAAAGGTGGAGCCGGCCAAGTTCCATTACAGCTTATCTGAATATCCCTGGAAGAAGATTTATACCGTAAATATTGATGATTTAGTGGAACACATATATCGTAAAAGTCAGCAGACTTTATTGATACAGAATAAGCCCTATCAGAAAAAGGGTTCCGGCGAGGAGCTGGAATACATTAAGCTGCATGGATGCGTTAACGGAGATAGCAAAGACTTGGTATTCAGCCGCAGAGAGTATCGTGATCTTGTCAGCGGAAGAATGAATTTCAAGCTGAATGAGGTGGGACGCGATATCCGTCAGGAAAATTTTGTGTTCATTGGCGCCAGCCTGGATGAGGCCGATATCGATCACTATATCACAATGTATGAACAGGCAAATTATTTTAAGCGGGGAACAAAGATTTTTGTAGATCCGTACCCCAGCATTAAGTTCCAGAATCGGGTGAAGGCGTTTTCCGGTATTCTGCTGAAGTGGACGGCAGAACAGTTTATGGAGTTTCTGGAAACCATCCAGTATAATCCCGAAGAGCTGGAAAAAAGAGTAGGACGGTTGAATTATTCCGGAATTTATCTATATAAAGATATTATAAGCTGTCTTCCTGCAAAAGAAGCATATGAGAGTAAGCTGTATCAGGGATATAATTGCAATTGGCAGGATGTGAGGGAAAGCTGGCTTTTTGAGAGTCCTGCCTTCCAGTCCTTGAAGAAAAGGGTTCAGCAGGTGGACTATCAGAATACGGATACATATTGTATTGCTCTGTACGGGAAGGGCTTGTCGGGAAAGGGGTGCCTGCTGAAGCAGGCAGGGGCCTGGCTGGACGCAGAGGGCTATACCGTCATGGAATTTACCGGAAAGAGCCTTGACATTGACAAAATGTTTGAGTTTATGCAGCTGGATCAGGGAAAGCGATATGCGCTGCTGATGGAGGACGCTGCTTTTAACTATGTGCTGATTGAGGAAATGTATGAAAAAAATGATACAGGCAAGAAGCTTCTGATTCTTGCCACCTCCCGAAATTACCATCACTTTAAGAAACGATATTATCTGGAGGGAAATCCTTACGAGGATTTTGAGGTAGAAGACCGGCTGGACGACTCTTATGCGAAGGCCATCTATGAGAAATTAACGGAGAAAGGCTATCTGGGCGAATTGCCCCGGCAGGAAAAGGAGGGCTGTGCCAAGATCAAAAGTCATAAGATATTGTCCAATTTTTTTGTGGCGATCACCTATGGCCGGCAATTCCAGAACAGAGTGCAGGAATCCATCAATATTTTATTGAAGGATTACAATGAGCAAAGTATGCGGCTGTTTAAGGAGCTGACGCTGTTTGAACAAATTGATCTGCCCTATTATCCTAAGGAAATGCTTACGGACAGATATTCTCTGGATTTTTATTGCCTTAGCTCTACAGGAACAGAGAATGAATCAGAGAGCGAAGCGGCTATCGTGGATTTTGTGCGGTTAAGCGCGGAAGGGGTTACGCTTAAGAATAAGATTCTTCTGGAGCAGGTGGGGAAGCATACTACACTTGAGGAGAAAAAAGAAATTGCTCTGGGTGTTCTGAAATATATCGCTCCGTATTTTTCTGAGGGAGATATCAATTACTGGAGAGTCATTTTTGAAAGCTTTCTGAAGGAGGATATGCTTGAAAAGCGGCTGCATTTCAAACTGGCAGACATTCTGGATCTGTATTACCGCCTGAAGGAGGAATATCGGAATATCAGCTATTACTGGCTGCAGATGGGAATTGTGGAGCAGAGGAAACGGGAGTATGTAAAAGCGTTGAACCATTTGCAGATGGCCAGGAAAATACGTCCCAACGCATATCAGATCCAGCATGCCATTGCCCGGAACTATTTAAAGCAGGCCAATGACACGAAAGATCAGGCTGAGGCGGCGACCTTGTTCCATACCGGTGAGGTCAGAATGTTCGAGCTGATTAACAGCCATGAATATCACAAGGATAAGGCCAAGAGCTATTCCATACATTGTTATGTCCTGGAGAAAATCCGCTATCTGGAAAAGCATGGAGGGAAGCTCAGCAATGATGATATTCGGAAGATGAAGAGACTTATTGATCCGATTCTGGACATTCAGGACGTCTATATTGACGGGCTTTTAAAGGAGTTTATTAAGATGTTGATAAAAAGAAACCGGCTGGGTGCCATTACCTTTAAGCCCGGAGATAAATACTGGATTGCGTGGAGCGACCTGAATCATCCGGAGAAGAAGCCTGCTGGCACGGAGGAGATGGAGGATGTTCTGGTAGAGAGTTATTGATTCCGGTACAGTTGACAAATGGTGCGGTGTGAACAGCAGCTTGATTGTATTCACGGCTTCGCCGCAAATAGTAACATGCTGCGCACGAAAACGCTTCGCAGAACCGCCCCCTGAACAGTAACACTTGATTCCTGTGAGCAGGAAAGAAAGCAGGAAAGAAATATCTGGAAATGGTTGACAGGCAGTGCGGATGTATGTATAATTCATAATATGTAACAAATTCGTAATAATTATGTAATCACATAGACATTTTTAGGGGAGGTACGGACCGATGAATTATACGAACATCCAAAAAAAATATGCGCTTGCATCTGCCGGACTTTTGCTTTGGCTTGCGCTGGAACCAATGCCGGTTCAGGCATCGGAAATGATTTCCACCGCAGGAATTGCCTCTATATTGGATACCAACTTAACTACAGAAGAATATATTGAGATTGCCCAACAGGCTCAGGGCGCCTGCTGGGGATATACCAACATTGGTATCGCCAATGTGGACAGCGGTAACCTGAATGTCCGGGCAATTCCTTCCACCGAAGGAAAGCTGGTGGGCAAGATGCCGAAGAACTCAGCCTGCGAGGTGCTGGATACAGCTGACGGCTGGGCGCATATTCAGTCGGGCGAGGTGGAAGGCTATGTGAGTATGGAATATCTGCTTACAGGACCGGATGCCAGACTGAAGGCATATGATCTTGTCAACACGGTGGTCAGAGTCAATACAGACGGCTTGAACGTGCGAGAGGAGCCGAACACGGACAGCGCCGTCCTGACACAGGTTCTTCAGGGAGAGGAGCTTGAATATGTGGAGACTCTGGACGGATGGATTAAGGTATCTATCGACGAGGAGGAAGCTTATGTATCTGCCGAATATGTGACGGTGGAGGATACCTTGAGTACGGCGATTACCATGACAGAGCTTTTGTACGGCGTGGGAGTGTCCGATGTCCGGGTTGAACTGGTGGAATATGCCAAGCAGTTTATCGGAAATCCGTATGTATGGGGTGGGACAAGCCTGACCAAGGGAGCTGACTGCTCCGGCTTTGTACTCAGTGTGTTTAAGAAATTCGGAGTAAAGCTGAGCCACAGCGCCAGCGCCCAGTCCAAGGAGGGAACGGTGATCAGCGTTTCAGAGCTTCAGCCGGGAGACCTGATTTTTTACGGAAACAGCAGAGGTTCCATCAATCATGTGGCGATCTATACCGGGAACAATCAGGTGGTGCATGCAAGCACACCGAAAAGCGGTATTAAGATCAGCAAATACAATTATCGGACTCCTGTGAAGTATGTGAGAATATTGAGAGACTGAGAAAGTATTAAAATTATGAAAGCATGGAATTAAGAAGGCATTGAAATAAGGAAGCATTGAAATAAGGAAGCATGGAAATAAAGAAGTATTGAAACAAGGAAACAAAAAAGCATCGGCGCAAACCGATGCTTTTTCAGTTTCAGCTTATGCAAGAGCGTTGGAGCTCTTGTACAGGAAGATCATGTACAGGATGGAAGCCACAAGAGAAACGATGGCGATAATAATGCTTGCAAAAGCAGCAAGGATATTCAGCAGAGGGATCAAAGCAAGAACAGCAATTATGATTTCTGCTGCGTAGCATACCAGGTTGATTTTCCATACCATATGGCCGGTTTTTGCCACATCAGGCTCATTCTGCTCCAGTACGTCAGCCACGGATTTGCACACATAATAAACAATCAGGAATCCCAGTATGTATCCTGCAATGCTAAAGAGTGCTCCGAGAAATCCGGTGCCCAGGAAAGGGATGTTTTTCAGAACGCTGACTACCATGTTTACAATGGTAAGCAAAAATGCAGTTTTGCAACCCTCGATATCCTTTCCTGCCTCATTCAGGCCTACCAGGCTGATGATGGCAAATACCAGTGCGCCGATCATGGCCAGAATATTGACGATCGGTATGATCAGCAGAACCGTGCAGACAACAGCGCCAATGGACGCGATGAACATTTTTTTCAGGCCGGAGCCCGCGTTTTGTAAATCTTGCATTTACAGTTTCCTCCTTCATGTAAAATAGATGATGCAATATACTAGATTTAATATATTACATATTACATTCTACCACATAATATGCAAAATGGGAATTAATTTTCCATGTTCTTTTTAAAACATTTTCAAAAAGAAGCATTTACATTTCAGGAGAGATATGTTATCATAACTCAGTAGATTTCAGCCGATGCCCGGCCTGCGGACACTCCGACCGAGGCTTAGCATCAGGCGTTTTCAAATTAAAGGAGGAACGAAATGATTTCAAAGGAAAAGAAAACAGCAATCATGAACGAATATGCCAGGACTCCCGGGGATACCGGTTCACCTGAGGTGCAGGTGGCAGTTCTGACCGCAAGGATCCAGGAGCTTACTGACCATCTGAAGGACAACCCCAAGGATCACCATTCCCGCCGTGGTATGCTCAAGATGGTGGGACAGAGGAGGGGACTTCTGGACTATCTGAAGAAAAAGGATATTGAGAGATATCGTTCTCTGATCGAGAGACTTGGCCTGAGAAAATAAATTGTCAAAAAAGCGGAGACAGCCGTTTGACGGCTCCTCCGCTTGTTGTGTGTCTGGCTGTGGGAGGATACACTGCCTTATAGAAATGTGCCGGCGCACAAACGAGCGAGCTCATATCAGGCAGACGGGGGCAGAAGAAGCTTCCGAGACCGCTGAAAAGAATATGCGGAGAGGCCGCGTGCTTTTTTCAGTAGTTTCGGTATCTTCTGTTCCTTAAGCATATAGAGAATACCGCAGGAAGCGGTGGAATGGAGGAATTTATGTACAAGACTTATGAAATGGAACTGGCAGGCAGGAAGCTTTCGGTGGATATCGGACGGGTGGGAAAGCAGGCCAACGGATGTGCGTTTATGCATTATGGAGATACTGTGGTGCTCTGCACGGCTACCGCCTCCGAAAAGCCCAGGGAGGGAATCGATTTCTTTCCCTTGAGCGTGGAATATGAAGAAAAGCTGTATGCTGTGGGAAAGATCCCCGGCGGCTTTAACAAGAGAGAGGGCAAGGCCAGTGAAAACGCCGTTTTGACCAGCCGCGTTATTGACAGACCCATGCGTCCTCTGTTTCCCAAGGATTATCGGAATGATGTGACCTTGAATAATCTCGTGATGAGCGTGGACCCTCAGTGCCGTCCCGAATTGGTGGCCATGATCGGTTCTGCAATTGCCACCTGCATTTCCGATATTCCTTTTGATGGTCCCTGTGCCATGACTCAGATGGGCATGGTAAATGGTGAGTTTGTGGTCAATCCTTCTCAGGAGCAGTGGAAAACAGGCGACTTAAACCTGACTGTGGCATCCACCAGAGAAAAGGTGATTATGATCGAGGCCGGAGCCAATGAGATCCCTGAGGACAGAATGATTGAGGCCATCTACAAGGCTCATGAGATCAACCAGACAATTATTGCGTTTATCGATAAAATTGTGGCCGAGACAGGCAGAAAGAAGCACGAGTATACCAGCTGTGCAATCCCTCAGGAAATGTTTGACGAGATGAAAAGGATCGTTCCCTCCCAGGAGATGGAAACGGCTGTGTTCACGGACGACAAGCAGACCCGTGAAGAGAATATTCGGAATATAACAGCTAGGCTGGAGGAGGCCTTCGCCGAAAAAGAAGAGTGGCTTCCCATTCTGGGAGAGGCTGTTTACCAGTATGAAAAGAAGACAGTGAGAAAGATGATTCTGAAGGACCACAAGCGTCCTGACGGCCGCGAGATTACCCAGATCCGCCCTCTTTCCGCGGAGGTTGATATTATTCCCAGAGTCCATGGATCCGCCATGTTCACCCGCGGACAGACTCAGATCTGCAATATATGTACACTGGCTCCGTTGTCCGAGCAGCAGAAGATCGACGGGCTTGATGAGAATGAGGTAAGCAAGAGATATATGCACCATTACAATTTCCCGTCCTACTCCGTAGGCGAGACCAAGCCCTCCAGAGGCCCGGGAAGGCGTGAGATCGGTCATGGTGCTTTGGCGGAGAGGGCCTTGCTTCCGGTGCTTCCCAGCGAAGAAGAATTCCCTTATGCCATTCGCACCGTTTCGGAGACCTTTGAGTCAAATGGTTCTACTTCCATGGCCTCCACCTGTGCATCCTGCATGTCGCTGATGGCGGCAGGTGTGCCCATTAAGAAGATGGTGGCAGGAATATCCTGCGGCCTGGTGACCGGAGAGCAAGACGATGACTTTGTCCTGCTGACAGATATTCAGGGGCTGGAAGACTTCTTTGGGGATATGGATTTTAAGGTTACGGGAACCACCGAAGGAATCACAGCTATCCAGATGGATATCAAGATCCATGGATTGACCAGACCCATTGTGGAGGGAGCTATCGCAAGATGCCGGGACGCCAGAATGTTTATCATGGATACCTGTATGAAGCCGGTGATTGCCGCTCCCAGACCGGAAGTCGGAACCTATGCTCCCAAGATTATTTCTCTTCAGATTGATCCGGAGAGAATCGGAGACGTGGTGGGCCAGAGAGGCAAGACCATCAACGAGATCATTGCCCGCACCGGTGTGAAGATTGACATTACGGATGACGGTATGGTTTCTGTCTGCGGAACGGATAAGGAAATGATGGATAAGGCCGTGGATATGGTGAAAATTATTGTCACCGACTTTGAGGAAGGACAGATTTTCAAAGGAAAGGTGGTCAGCATCAAGGAGTTTGGCGCGTTCATTGAATTTGCGCCGGGTAAGGAGGGAATGGTCCATATTTCCAAGATCGCCAGAGAGAGAATCAACCGCGTGGAGGATGTGCTGACGCTGGGGGATGTGGTAACGGTAGTATGTCTGGGCAAGGATAAAATGGGCAGGATCAGCTTTTCCATGAAGGATGTGGCTCAGGTATAAGGTAAAATAGGAGGAAGCAGGGAGGCCGGCGCGGTCTCCTTGTTTTCATAACAGCGATCAAAAAGGAGGATTTGTCATGCTGTCACAGGAATTATTAAAGGAGGCTTTGGGAAAGGCCCTGTCTACAGGAGCTGATTACGCGGAGATTTTTGCAGAGCATACCCAGAGCAAAAATATCGGCATTGTGTCTGAGAAGGTGGACAAGGTTGCTGATGCGGTGATCTCCGGTGTGGGGATCCGTATTTTCAAGGGAACAAGATGCGTGTCCGGGTCGGCTTCGTCTCTTTCCAGAGAAGCAGTGCTGGATTGTGCCTCCAGGGTGGCCGATGCCATGTCGGGCACTGCCGGCATTTCTCACATCATATTGCGAGAGCGCCTGTTTGGAGACATCCATCCTGTGAAAATTGTTCCCGGCAGTGTGGGTAATACATATAAAATCGACTATCTTCGTCAGGCCTGCACTGCGGCGAAGGAGTATGACGCTCAGATATCTCAGGTGCTCGGATGGAGGTTGATCATAAAATATTGATCGCCACCAGCGAGGGACTGCTGGCCCAGGACAGACAGATTCGCACAAGAGTGATGATTTCGTCCATAGCCAGTAAGGGCGGGGAGAATCAGACCGGCGGATATAATCCCGGAGCCAGAAAAGGCGTGGAGCTGTTTGAGGATTTTGATCCTGTGGAATTGGGAAGGAGAGCGTCCGGACAGGCTGTTACTATGCTGAACGCCGGATATATCGATGCCGGGACCATGCCGGTGGCTATTGAAAACGGATTTGGAGGCGTTATTTTCCATGAGGCCTGCGGACATTCGCTGGAGGCTTCCTGTGTGGCTCTGGGGCAGTCTCAGTTTGCGGGCAAGCTGGGACAGCAGATTGCCAATTCCAAAGTGACGGCCATCGATGACGGTACGATTCCCAACGGATGGGGCTCTATTAATATTGACGATGAAGGGACTCCTTCACAAAAAAATGTATTGATTGAAAATGGTATTTTAAAAACCTACATGATTGATAAACTGAACGGACGCAGGATGGGAATGGCGTCTACCGGAAGCTCTCGGCGGCAGAGCTATCAGTATGAGCCTACTTCCCGCATGACCAACACTTACATAGCCGCAGGCGAAGACAGAGATGAGGATATTATCGGCTCTATTGAATATGGCCTGTATGCAAAGGAGATGGGCGGCGGTTCCGTAAACCCGGTGACAGGACAGTTCAATTTCTCTGTCATGGAAGGTTATATTATAAGGAACGGAAAGGTCTGTGAGCCGGTCAGGGGCGCCAGTCTGATCGGAAAGGGATCCGACATTATCATGAACATTGATATGGTGGGCAAAAATGTAGCCCGGGGACAGGGAATGTGCGGCGCTTCATCAGGGAGTATTCCCACCGATGTGGGACAGCCGCTGATCAGAGTATCGTCTATCACTGTGGGAGGCAGGTAAGACAGAACGAAGTTTCACCGGCAATTCATGGATTGCTTCGGGAAGCAGGAGCGGCAAGTAAGTATTGGTGCCTGCCACAGGGATGGCAGAGTGAGAGGTAAAGAATATGACATATCAGGAATTTAAGGAAGCAGTGGTAGATGCGGCTTCCAGGATGAAAATCAAGGATTATGAGTTATATTACACAGAGGGTGAGGGTATCAATGCGGAAACCTTTCAGGAGGAAATAAAATTCTATTCTGCCCAGTCGGATTTAGGAGCCTGTTTCCGCTGTATTATAGACGGAAAAGAGGGTTATGCCTCCACGGAGAACCTGACAGGGGATGAGGCCCGGCTGTTGGTAGAGCGGGCCATGGAGAATGCCCGTTCCATAGAGAGTGAGGAAAAAGCCTATATCCATGAAAAAGGGGATACCTATGCGGTGCGTGAGCAGTCCGGTCACGAAAAGATTCAGGGAGCGGAGTTGGTGGATGCGGCGCTGAAGCTGCAGAAGGAGATCTACGATTGTGATCCCCGGGTTACCGACGGCACCCAGTCCTACATGAGCAGCGGCAGACAAAAATATGCGATCTGTAACTCAAACGGTCTGGAGCTGGAGGAGGAAATATCCTATACCGTCTGCTATGCCATGCCTCTGGTATCTGAGGGCGGAGAAATGTATGACGGTTTCAAGGTGAAGCAGGGGAGACTGAAGGATTTTGATTTGAAGGATATTGCCGCAAGAGCGGTAGAGAAAGCCGTTTCTACCATTGGCGCCGGCAGTGTTCCAAGCGGAAAATATACGGTGGTTCTGGGAAATGAGGCCATGGCCACATTGCTGCAGACCTATTCTTCAGTTTTCTCCGGCGAGGCGGTTCAGAAGGGGATGTCCCTGCTTAAGGATAAGGAAGGGGAGAAGATTGCGGCTGATATTATAACCATTATTGACGATCCCCTGTACAAGGGCAGCATGGCAAAGAGAACCTTTGACGGGGAGGGTGTGGCCACTTACAGGAAAAACGTTGTGGACCAGGGCGTGTTGACCACATTGCTTCACAACCTGAAAACTGCGGCTGCTGCGGGAGTGAAATCTACCGGAAACGGGCAAAAGGATTCTTATAATTCTGCAGTGGGAGTCAGCCCTTTTACCTTTTATATTCAGCCTGTGGAAGGAACTGCGGAGGATATGCTTGCTCTGGCCGGAGATGGAATCTATATTACCGGACTGGAAGGACTGCATGCCGGAGCAAACCCCATCACGGGAGATTTCTCTTTGTCGGCTGTGGGCTTTTGTATTGAGGACGGAAGGAAGGCGGCGCCGGTAAAAAATATTACGGTATCGGGAAATTTCTTTACACTGTTGAAGGAAATCGAAAAAGCGGGGGCTGACCTGGAGTTTGTAGGCGGTGTCACCCGCAGGTGCGGATCGCCCTCCGTTCTGGTGAGAAATGTGGCTATAGCAGGAAAATAGTGTGGGGCGGAAGCCGGGAAAACATGACAGAGGATAGAAAAAAGAAGTGGAGGACAGAGTATCAGGCAGTGCCGGCTGCGGCCTGCCTGATCTGCCTGATCTGCCTGATCTGTTTGGCGGGCGGTTTGCCTTTTCTATATGGCAAAGCAGAGGAAGAGAAGAGAAAATATGCTTTGGATCCTATGCCTTGGATTACATATGATGATTCCACGGGCTCGGCGTCAGAACAGTTTTTGAATACAGGCGCCGGGGCTGCGGCAGAAATTCTGGCAGGAGGACTGCAGGGAAGCGGCGTAATCTGGGGCGCCAGTACAGAGGGGGTTTTGATTCTGACAGCGGCTCATGTGCTGGAGGAAGCGGAGGATCTGGTCAGAGTTATTTTCGGAAACGGATCGGAGGCTGCGGCTGAAGACATTCAGATCTATGAAGAAATTGATTTAGCCATATTGCTGGTACCATGGGAGGATATTCCGGAGAATCAGGAGAAGAGAATTTACAGGGTCCGCATTGATAAGGAGCAGTTTGATGCGCTGCAGGCCGAAGACATATGTCTGGCTGTGGGGTTTCGGGCCGGCAGGCTGGAAGGATATATGGGAAAAGTTCTGGATCCCTGGATTTTTATGGAGGAGTATGGGCAGTATATGCTTTGGGCTGAGGCGGAAATTAAGCCGGGTATGTCTGGAGGCGGTCTATTTGATGCGCAGGGAAATTTCCTGGGAATTCTTTCGGGAGGAAGCAGTGATAGTGAAGCAGCTGTGGTCCCGCTGAGCGTAATTATGTCTGTATTACAGTTTTCTTATTGACATTCTCAAAAAAATGGTAGAATATGTGAATGTAGGATTGCGGAATCTTTAAAAAGAAAGGGTGAAAGACAATGACAAAAATAGATGTATTTTCCGGTTTTTTGGGAGCAGGGAAAACCACTCTGATCAAAAAGCTTTTGAAGGAGACTCTGGATGGCAGCAGGACGGTTCTCATAGAAAATGAATTCGGCGAGATCGGCATAGACGGAGGCTTTCTGAAGGAGGCGGGAATCGAGATAAAGGAAATGAATTCCGGATGTATCTGCTGTTCTCTGGTGGGAGATTTCGGTGCATCGCTGAAGGAGGTTATCGCTACCTACGCACCGGAAAGGATTTTGATCGAGCCCTCCGGCGTGGGAAAGCTTTCGGATGTTCTGCGGGCGGTGGAAAACGTGGCATCTGATCTGGATGTTCAGGTAAACAGTGCGGTGGCCGTGGTGGATGCCTCTAAGGCGAAAATGTATATTAAGAATTTTGGAGAATTTTTTATCAATCAGATCGAATATGCAGGAACTATTCTTTTGAGCAGAACCGATAAGGTGTCGGGTGAAAAGCTGGAGGAATGCGTGAACCTGATCCGGAAGCATAATGCAAAGGCGACGATTATTACCACTCCTTTGGATCAGCTGGAGGGGAAGGCTGTGCTGGAGACGATCGAAGGAGCCGATACCCTGGATGAGATGATGCGCAGTATGCTGGAGCATACTCAAGAGGAACACGAGCACCACCATCATGAGCAAGAGGAACACGAGCACCATCATCATGAGCATGAGGAACACGAGCACCATCATCACGAGCATGAGGAACACGAGCACCACCATCATGAGCATGAGGAACACGAGCACCATCATCATGAGCAAGAGGAACACGAGCACCACCATCATGAGCATGAGGAGCACGAGCATCATCACCATGAGCACGGGGAGTGCAGCTGCGGTCATGATCATGACCATCATCACCATGCGGACGAAGTGTTCACCAGCTGGGGCAGGGAGACTCCTTCGTTATTTACAAGGGAGAAGGTTGAGAATATCCTGGCGGCTCTGGACAGCGGTGAATATGGCGTGATATTGCGGGCCAAGGGGATGGTTCCCGGAGAGGACAGCACATGGATATATTTTGATTATGTACCTGAGGAGCATGATATCAGAACCGGCAAGCCGGAGGTGACCGGCAAATTCTGCGTCATTGGATCGGAACTGAAGGAAAATAAGCTGGAGGAGCTTTTCCGGTAGGAGGTAAGGATGAAACCCGTATATGTGATCAATGGTTTTCTGGAGAGCGGAAAGACAGAGTTTATCTGCTTTACACTGGCACAAGCCTATTTTCAGGTGAAGGGAAAGACGCTTTTGATTCTCTGTGAGGAGGGTGAGAAGGAATATGACAGTCAGCTTCTGGAAAGAAGCCGGACAGAGATTGAGAGGATTGAGAACGAGGAGGATTTCAACCCGGAATATCTGACCGGCTTGGAAAAGAAGCATAAACCTGAACGGATTATCATTGAATTTAACGGAATGTGGAATTATAAAAACGTGAAGCTGCCCTGGTATTGGAAGATTGAACAGCAGATCACTACCATTGACGGTTCTACATTCTCCATGTACTATACAAATATGCGTTCGCTTTTGGCGGAAATGATCCGCAAGTCTGAGATGATCATTTTTAATCGCTGCGACACTGTGCGGGATCAATTGAATGTGTACAAGCGCAATATAAAAGCTGTGAATTCTTCTGCGGATGTGATTTTTGAAGATGCCAATGGCGAGATCAACGAAATTTTTGAAGAAGATCTGCCTTATGATCTGACCCGGGAAACCATAGCGCTGGATGACCAGAGCTATGGAATCTGGTATCTGGACAGCATGGATCATCCGGAGCGCTATTTGGGAAAAAAGGTTAGTTTTGTGGCTATGGTGCTGAAGCCGGAGGAATTTCCCATGGACTATTTTGTTCCCGGGCGCCTGGCCATGACCTGCTGTGCAGACGATATGGCGTTTTTGGGGTATCCCTGTGAGTTTTCCGGAGCAGGCGCTTTGAAGCAGAGGGAATGGATCAAGGTGACTGCCTCGGTTTTGGCGGGAAATTCCCGGGAACAGGGAGGAGCAGGGCTGACACTTCAGGCGGTCAGCGTAGAAAAGGCCAAAGCGCCTAAAGAGGAAGTAATCAGCTTCATGTAAAGGTATGACACAGGAAAACGAAAAGGAAATACAACAGATTAAAAACAGATTCCACGACCTGGCGGAAAGATCGTATTCTCAGGGGATATTTACTTTTACAGGTTTTTTGGGACTGAGTGAGCAGGAGCTTTTCTGGCAGGAGGAGAAGAAGCTTCGGTATGCGGGTCCTTTCCTGGAGGGCGGAAGCCGGGACGCGGACAGAAAGCTTCTTCGATTTGGCGATCCCCGGGAATTGGGATATGAGACGCCCTTTCCTATTGTATGTGTTCATATCAGACCGCTTTTGCAGAAATTTGCGGATCGGCTGTCGCATCGGGATTTTCTTGGCGCTCTGATGAATTTGGGCATAGACAGGAGCACGTTGGGTGATATCAGGGTAGGAGAGAAAGAAGCCTACCTTTTTTGCGTGGAATCCATTGCGGAATTTATTTGTGAAAATCTGGAGCAGGTTCGGCATACCCGCGTAAGCTGTATAGTTACGGAGAAGCTGGAAGACATTCCAAGGGAGGAGCCTGATATTGTAAGCGTTCAGGTGCCGTCCCTGCGGGCGGATGCCGTGATTGCAAGGATATTTAGTCTGTCCAGAGAAAAGAGTCTGGAGCTTTTTCGCGGTGGAAAGGTCTATGTAGGCGGCAGACTCTGTGAAAACAATTCCCGCAGTCTGCAGACCGGCGAAACTGTGAGTGTCCGCGGTTTTGGTAAGTTTTCCCTGCGGGGAGAGGCCAGAGAGACCAGAAAAGGTAAGCTGTCTGTAGAAGCGGACGTATACAGATAGGCGCAGGCAGGTATGGATGAAAGTAAAATGATACGGGCAGGGGGATGGGCATGTACTCTTATACTATTACACAGTGGCTTTTTTTCTTTTATTTCTACTGCTTTATCGGGTGGTGCTTTGAATCGGCCTATGTGTCCATAAAATCCAGAAAACTGACTAACAGAGGATTTATGAGAGGGCCCTTTCTGCCCATATACGGCAGCGGTGCGATTATGATGCTGGTGGTGTCCATGCCCTTTCAGGACAGCCTTATTTTGACCTATGTGGCGGGGTGTATCGGCGCCACGATACTGGAATATGTGACCGGGGTCACCATGGAGGCGCTGTTTAAGGTCCGGTACTGGGATTATTCCCAAAATAAGTTTAACTTTCAGGGTCATATCTGTCTGGGATCCTCGCTGGCCTGGGGACTTCTTACGATACTGATGACGGAATTTATCCATGTGCCCGTGGAGAGATTTGTTTTATCCATACCGGGAGGAATTTTGACCGCTGTAACCTTTGTGCTGACGGCGGGTATTTTTGCCGATTTTGCCCTTTCCTTTAAGGCAGCCATTAATCTGCGGGATATTCTGTCTCGGATGGAACAGGCCAAGGAGGATATGGTGAGGATCCAGAAGCGGCTGGATGTGATTATAGCTGTGGCGGAGGAAGAGATGGCCGCGTATAAGGATGCCGTGACGGAAAGTGTGACAGCGTACCGGAATGCCGTGGCAGAAGGTGTGGCGGCCCGCAAGGATGCTTTGGCGGAAGGCATGACAACGCGTATGGCAGATCTGAAAACAGGTATCGATAACCGTATGGAAAGTCTTAAGAAAATGGCGCAGTCCAAATCCGGCGGCTATATGGAGAGCATCAGAGAGGAGCTGCTGGACTTGAGGACCAGGTATGCTGTCAGCATGGAGAAAAGAGAGTATCATAGAAGCCTGAAGGATTTTTTTCAAAGATCCATGATCCGGTCCAATCCGGGAATGACCTCCAGAAAATACAGGGAGGCTTTGGAAGAACTAAAACAGAATTCGGAAGAAAGCTGGAAAAAACGGCAGGACCTGGATATGAGTGAACAGAAGCAGGATTCCGGGGATAACAAATAATAACGATGGGCGTGCTCCATGGCCGGAAAGTCAATATTGTGTAAACAGAAGTTTATAATTGCTGATTTTAAATCTGCATTTTTGATATAGAATATATTTTGATAAGCCGAAGCACATATGAGGCAGGCGTCCAAACACGGAGGAGTAAGTTTGAATATCATATTATTATCCGGAGGGTCAGGCAAGCGTCTATGGCCGTTATCCAACGATATCCGTTCGAAACAGTTTATCAAAATATTCCAGGCGCCGGGGGGGTCCCATGAATCCATGGTACAGCGGGTATACCGTCAGATTCGCAGCGCTGACCCAGAGGCCCGGGTAATCATTGCCACCAGCAAGTCACAGGTGTCTGTGATCCACAACCAGCTGGGGGAAGAGGTGGGGATTTCTGTGGAGCCCTGCCGCAGGGACACCTTTCCGGCAATAGCACTGGCTTCAGCATACCTTGCGGACATCCAAAAAATTGATCCGGAGGAGACGGTAGTGGTCTGCCCTGTGGACCCTTACGTGGAAGCCGACTATTTTGAGGCGCTGAAGGCCCTGGACAGACAAGCGGCCAGGGAAAAGGCCAAGCTGGTGTTGATGGGGATGGAGCCCACGTATCCTTCCGAAAAATATGGATACATTATTCCCGGGGACAGACTTCCGGTGAGCAGTGTGCGCGCTTTTCGGGAAAAACCCGGGAAGCGGGAAGCAGAAGAATTTATAGCACAGGGGGCGCTGTGGAACGCAGGCGTTTTTGCCTATAAGCTGAAATATATGCTGCAAAAGGCCCATGATATGACAGGCAGCTCCGATTACAGGTATTTATTTGACCATTACGAGAATCTGGAGAAGATCAGCTTCGATTATGCGGTGGCTGAAAAAGAAAAACAGCTTCAGGTCATGCGGTTTGAGGGGCAATGGAAGGACCTGGGCACCTGGAATACCTTTACCGAGGCTATGGAAGAAAACAGTATCGGAGAGGCGATCCTGAATGAGACGTGCAGAAATGTCCATGTGATCAATGAGCTGGATGTGCCGATTCTGGCCATGGGAATGCAGGATGTGGTGATTTCTGCCAGTCCGGAAGGAATTCTGGTATCGGATAAGGAACAATCCAGCTATATCAAGCCATATGTGGATAAAATTAATCAGCAGATTATGTTCGCTGAGAAATCCTGGGGAAGCTTTCGCGTGCTGGATGCAGGGGATGAAAGCCTGACCATTAAGGTGACTCTCAATCCGGGACACAGAATGAATTACCACAGCCACAGAAATCGTGACGAGGTGTGGGTGGTAATAAAGGGAACAGGGCGGACCAGGGTGGACGGTGCGGAACGGAACATAAGAGCGGGGGATGTGATTACCATGGCCGCAGAGAGCCGGCATACAGTGGCCGCCAGCACGGAGCTGCAGATGATAGAGGTTCAGCTGGGCAGGGATATCAGCGTTCAGGATAAGCAGAAATACGATGACGACTATGATTTAAGGAAGAGCTGACAGGACAGAAAGGAATAGAAATATGAAAAAAGCTTTGATTACCGGAATTACCGGACAGGACGGTTCTTATCTGGCAGAATTTCTGCTGGAGAAGGGATATGAGGTTCACGGAATTGTCAGGAGGGCATCTATTTCCAATACGGGCCGTATCGATCACCTGATTGCCCGGAATGCCGTTACGCTTCACGACGGCGATCTGTCGGACTCTAGTTCCCTGATCCGAATCATTCACCTGGTTCAGCCGGACGAGATATATAATCTTGCGGCACAGAGTCATGTCCAGATATCCTTTGATGCTCCGGAATACTCCGGGGATGTGGATGCGCTGGGAGTGCTCAGGATTTTGGAGGCTGTCCGCATTTTAGGCCTGACGGAGAAAACCAGAATTTATCAGGCCTCCACCTCCGAGCTTTACGGCAAGGTGGAGGAGAGCCCCCAGAAGGAAACCACGCCGTTTCACCCCTATTCTCCTTATGCGGTGGCGAAGCAGTATGGCTTTTGGATCACCAGAGAATACCGGGAGGCTTACGGAATGTTTGCCGTAAACGGAATCTTGTTTAATCATGAATCCGAACGCCGGGGAGAGAATTTTGTAACCCGAAAAATTACATTGGCCGCCGGGCGTATTGCGGAAGGCCTGCAGGATCATCTGGAGCTGGGAAACCTGGATTCGCTTCGGGACTGGGGCTATGCAAAGGATTACGTGGAATGTATGTGGCTGATTTTACAGCAGAACCAGCCGGAGGATTTTGTCATTGCCACAGGGGTGCAGCATACGGTCAGAGATTTTGCCGAAAAGGCCTTTGCCGCCAACGGCATGATTCTCCGCTGGGAGGGATGCGGCGTGGAAGAAAAGGGATACGACGCGGATACGGGAAAAATGCTTGTCTGCGTGAATCCGGCCTGGTTTCGTCCCACGGACGTGGACAACCTGTGGGGAGATCCTACAAAGGCCAGAACGGTTCTGGGCTGGAATCCTCAGAAAACCAGTTATGAGGAGCTGGTGTGCATTATGGCCCGGCATGACCGCGGGCTGGCAAAGGCCGAAAAAGCGCTGATCCATGCGCGGGATGTTAAGTGAAGAGCAGCGGAGTAAACAGAGCCTTGCTGAAAGCCGGAGAATGGGAGAGTGACAATATATGATGCAGAAGGAAGATAAAATTTATGTTGCGGGACATCGGGGCATGGTGGGTTCCGCAATTGTCCGGGAGCTGGAACGTCAGGGGTACACCAATATTCTTACCCGTACCCACAGTCAGCTGGATCTTTGCAGACAGCAGCAGGTGGAAGACTTTTTCCGGGAGGAGAGGCCGGCGTATGTGTTTCTGGCGGCAGCCAAGGTGGGAGGAATTACAGCCAATTCGGAGGCTTTGGCGGATTTTATGTATGACAATATGATACTGGAGATGAATGTGATCCATTCCGCCTGGATGAATGGCTGTAAAAAGCTTGAGTTTCTGGGTTCTTCCTGTATATATCCCCGCATGGCTCCCCAGCCCATGCCTGAGAGCTGTCTTTTGACCTCTGAGCTGGAAAAAACCAACGAGGCCTATGCGCTGGCCAAGATTTCCGGACTGAAGTACTGTGAGTTTTTGAATAAGCAGTACGGAACGGATTACATTTCCGTTATGCCCACAAATCTGTATGGACCCAATGACAACTATCATCCCACCCACAGCCATGTGCTTCCGGCACTGATCCGCCGCTTTCATGAGGCCAAAGAGACGGGCACGCCCTTTGTGACCTGCTGGGGAGACGGCAGTCCTCTGAGAGAATTCCTTTATGTGGATGATTTGGCCCAGCTGTGTGTTTTTTTAATGAATCATTACAGCGGAGATGAGACAGTCAATGCCGGTACCGGAAAGGAGTTGTCAATCAAAGAGCTGACAGAGCTGACGGCAAAGGTGGTGGGTTATACCGGTGAAATCCGCTGGGACAGGGACAAGCCCAACGGTACGCCCCGGAAGCTTTTGGATGTGAGTAAGGCAGCAAAGCTGGGATGGACCTACAAGACGGAGCTGGAAGATGGGATCCGCCTGACTTATCAGGATTTTCTTTCCAACCCCATGCGGGCTGAACGATAAGGCATACCAGGGGAAGGAGAAGGAGAATGACCGGCAATCAAAATGAAGAGCTGTTTATGCCTTCCGCCTCTGTACGTTCTGACAGGATACTGTATACCCCGTCTTCCTTTGCAAAGGCCAATCTTCTTTATCTGCAGGAGGCAGGCATTCTGACGGCAGCGGCGCCCCATGTGAACCGAAGGGAGAAGCTGTATTCCTGCCTGTGCTTTTTGGTTCTGGAGGGAAGAGGAAAGCTGATGTATGAAGGACAGACCTATTTCCTGGAACAGGGAGACGTGGTATTTATCGATTGCAGGAAGCCCTATTCTCACAGCACAGGAGAACAGGAAAAGGAGCTGTGGATTCTGCGGTGGTGTCATTTTTACGGTGCCAGCCTGCCGTTCATATACGAAAAATATAGAGAACGGGGAGGAAGACCGGTTATTCGGCCGGAATCCGCGAAGGTGTATGACGAGCTGCTGAAGGATCTTTATGTGACAGCTTCTTCGGATGACTATATACGGGATATGAGAATCAATGAAAAGCTGAGCATGCTTCTGACCTGCCTGATGGGAGAGTCCTGGCATCCGGGAGAGCATCGGGAAGGCTACGCCCGAAAAAGAGACATCCGGCAGGTGAAAAATTATCTGGATGAAAATTACCATCAGAAAATCACACTGGAATCGGCGGCGGAATTGTTCTATATTAATAAGCATTACCTGGCAAGGCTGTTTAAGGAACAGTACGGCATTACGTTTACAGCCTATCTGCAGCAGGTCAGGATCACTTATGCCAAACGTATGCTGCGGTTTACGGATAAAAAAATTGAAGAAATCGGGCGTGAATGCGGTGTGGGAGAATTGGCCTATTTCGGCAGAGTATTTAAAAAAATTGAGGGAATCAGTCCCGGAGAATACAGGAAAATATGGTAAGGACCACGGAATCACAGAGAAACCGCGGTCCTTATGCAGTGATTATATGTAGTGGTTATTCCATTCGTTGAAAAATGCCCGCCTGGATTAAAAATCGATCTCCATTCGATTGTTGTAGGCCTCCAGGATACTGTGGATTTTTTCCGTGGTGGCCATGGTGTTGGCAAGGGAAGCGTCATGATTCATGAAATCAATCAGAGACGCTGTAAACTTGCACATATCTGCCTCAATAAAATAAGGTTTACTGTAAAGCTGAGGGGGCAGATAGGTCAGATCAGTGGTAACCACCTTGTCAAAGTATCCCTTTTCATAAGCCTCATCAAAGGCCTTCAGGCCGTCGGTAAACAGCCCGAAGGTACAGCAGATAAACACCCGGCGGGCGTTCATTTTCTTAAGCTGCCTTGCGGTATCCAGCATACTTCCCCCGGAAGAGATCATGTCGTCTATAATAATGATATCCTTACCGTCGATGTTCTCGCCCAGAAATTCGTGGGCCACAATGGGATTTTTTCCGTTTATAATGGTGGAATAATCTCTGCGCTTATAAAACATTCCCGTATCCACGCCCAGCACACTGGCAAAATAAATAGCACGGTCCAGAGCGCCTTCGTCCGGGCTGATCACAATCAAGTGATCCTTATCCACGATCAAATCGTCCTCAGAGTGCAGAAGAGCCTTGATAAACTGATAGGGGGGCGTAAAATTGTCGAAACCGCTGAGAGGAATGGAATTTTGTACCCTGGGGTCGTGGGCGTCGAAGGTAATGAAATTGCTGATTCCCATGTCGCGCAGTTCCCGAAGTGCGTAGGCACAGTCTAAGGATTCCCTGCCGTTTCTTTTGTGCTGCCGGCCTTCATAGAGAAAGGGCATAATGACATTGATGCGGTGGGCCTTGCCATTGCAGGCAGCGATAACCCGCTTCAGATCCTGATAATGGTCGTCCGGAGACATATGGTTGGTATAGCCGTTCAAGGTGTAGGTGATGCTGTGGTTGCATACGTCCACCAGAATAAACAGATCCTTGCCGCGGATGGATTCGCCAAGGTAAGCTTTGGCTTCGCCGCTGCCAAAGCGGGGTGTCTGTACGCTGATCAGATAGTCATCCTCGCTGTAACCGTGGAATGCAGGGTCGTTCTTCACCTTGTCATTATGAATGGTTTTGCGGAATTCCACCAGATAATCATTGACCCTTTGCCCCATCTTTTCGGCAGAGGAAAGAGCTATGAGCTTCAGCGGGGCAACTGGCATGGCATTTTCGAGTTCTTGTAAATTAGGCATGGGTATCCTCCGCAGTAATAAATTTATAATTAATTTATAACATTATGCTAGTGACACGTCAAGAAATTTCTTGTATGATAAGGCTG
>CAJTVB010000027.1 GCA_910579755.1 uncultured Acetatifactor sp.
TGCGATAGCTTTCCATGATAGGAGAACCATAACAATCTGTTCCTGAAAGAAAGATAACATTATCTTTTCCGATTCGATCTCTTAAAAATCGTGCAAAAATATCTGCATGCACAAACATGCCGCCTACATGCCCAAAATGTAAATTTTTGTTTCCGTAAGGCATACCTGCCGTAATAATTGCCCGCTTCGGAAATGTGGGGCGTTCATTTGGAGCTAATCGCTTACATATCATATTATTTTGTTCCTTTCTGAATCCCTGAAATAGATGGAAATATTGTAAAATAAAAACGGTCCAAAACTCGTATCAAGCTTTGGGCCGTTTGGTTCAGATTAACCAGGTAAAGATACTTGTTATGAACACAGCCCAAAAAGCCCGTTGTCAATTTTGGCAATAGGCTGCTGTTGCTGGTTCATTTTGTTCATGGTAACTGAAAATTTAGTCATGGTCGTATCTTTCCTTTATTCCCGCGAGCAATGAGGAAAATAACCATGCTTGCATGGGTATTTGACGAATGCCGCGAGGGTCAATACCCCGCCCCTTGCGGCGGGGTGATTGACTTTGTGTAATTTTAGCAGTATATATTTTGGTTGTCAATAGGAATATGATTTTCCTGCCGGCATTCTTTATCTTGCTGCATATGAGATTCCCGCCGGTACTGGGAAGGAGATAAGCCGCACCATTTCTTGAAAAACGCCGTAAAATGATGATAATCGGGAAAATCCAGATGATTGGAGATTTCCTGGACAGTCATGGGCGAATGGCGAAGCAGGTTCATGGATATTTCAAGTCTCAGGGACAGGTAATAGTGGTAAGGAGTGGTGCGGTATTCCCTTTTGAACACGTCATTGCCCCTGGAACGGGAGAGATGGACGTGAGAGACGATCTCGTCAATATGCAGGGAGCGGTGAACATTCTGTTCAATAAAGCATTTCATGGCGAAGGCAAGGGAGGTTTTTTCCTGATGGCCGATCAGGGTTTCCGAGAGCTGTCCGCTGTGAGAGCCTGGTAAAATGGACAGATGAGGAAAACGGGCTTTATCTGTCGGATCATTATCCGGTCTGCGCCATGCTTTCTCTGGAAGAAAACCGGTGACACACTGACTGCATTTGTCCTGCCGTCCTGTCGGGGCGTTTATGACCGCAGCGTATCCGAACAGGGCGGCAAGGGGCAGATGCAGGTAACCTATAGTCTTCTGCACCCCGTCTGAAATTATAACCAATTCTACCAATTTCCATTTATGACAAAGTTCAGGAAAACCCGAATTACACAGAAATTAACTATAAAAATTGGGCGGCATATTGTGACGCAGGGCAGTCAAGGCCGCCAAGGCTGCAAGCCTGGGTTTTGACAGCAGTCTGTTACAGGTGAATAATTGCAAAGACAGATATGAAAACAAATATTCGGAACAAATGTTCTAAAAATTGCAGTTTTTATCTATACAAATAAAATGTCCTATGGTATAATCAGAACTGCTTTTGTTCGACTGGGATCATCCTGGTTTTGCTACTATATATCAAGTATGGAAAAAGAGAACCACTTTTCTGATATGGTAATGAGATGCTTCGAGCAGCATTATGGAGGTGACTTTTTTGTGTATAATGAACAGAAACCGTTCATAGAACAGAAATCGTTCATAGAACAAAAACCGTTTAAGCTTCATTCGGAATACAAGCCTACCGGAGACCAGCCCGCAGCCATAGCCGAGCTTGTGGAGGGGTTTAAACAGGGCAACCAGTTCCAGACCCTGCTGGGGGTTACAGGCTCCGGCAAGACCTTCACCATGGCCAACGTCATTCAGGCCCTGAACAAGCCCACCTTAGTCATAGCCCACAATAAGACTCTGGCGGGACAATTGTACGGCGAGTTCAAGGAATTTTTTCCGGAAAACGCGGTAGAATACTTTGTGTCCTACTATGACTATTACCAGCCGGAGGCCTATGTGCCGTCCTCAGATACTTATATAGCAAAGGATTCCTCTGTCAACGATGAGATCGATAAGCTTCGCCTGTCTGCTACCGTCTCCCTGACGGAGCGGAGGGATGTGGTGGTGGTGGCCAGCGTATCCTGTATCTACGGCCTGGGCAGCCCTGACGAATATCAGGACATGGTGGTGTCCCTGCGCCCTGGCATGGTGAAGGACCGGGATCAGGTTCTGAGGGAGCTGGTGGACATTCAGTATACCCGTAACGAGATGGATATGCAGAGAGGGTGCTTTCGCGTCCATGGGGATGTGGTGGAGGTGTATCCGGCCCAGGGGGGAGACTATTTTATCAGGGTGGAATTTTTCGGCGATGAGATCGACAGGATCGCAGAGGTGGAGCCTCTGTCCGGCAGGGTGCATGCAGAGCTGAATCATATTGCCATATTTCCGGCCTCCCATTATGTGGTGTCTCAGGAAAAGATCCGGGCCGCCTGTGATAATATAGAAAAGGAAATGGAGGAGCAGGTGCGCTTCTTCAAGGGAGAGGACAAGCTCATCGAGGCCCAGCGCATTGCCGAGAGGACAAATTTTGATGTGGAAATGCTGAGAGAGACGGGCTTCTGCTCGGGAATCGAAAATTATTCCAGACACCTGAACGGGGCGCCTCCGGGAGCGCCGCCCATGACGCTGATGGATTTCTTCCGGGATGATTTTCTGATCATTATAGATGAGTCCCATATGACCATACCTCAGATCCGGGGAATGTACGCGGGGGACCGCTCCAGAAAAACCACGCTGGTGGATTACGGATTCCGCCTTCCATCGGCGTTGGATAACCGGCCTTTGAACTTTGAGGAATTTGAGTCTCATATTGATCAGATGCTGTTTGTTTCCGCTACGCCCTCGGATTACGAGGCTTCCCATGAGCTTCTGAGGACAGAGCAGATCATCCGGCCCACGGGTCTTTTGGATCCGGAGGTGGATGTGCGTCCTGTAGAGGGGCAGATCGATGATCTGATCGGCGAAGTCAACAGAGAGGTGGAGAAGAAAAACAAGATATTGATCACTACCCTGACAAAGCGTATGGCGGAGGATCTGACGGATTATATGCGGGAGGTGGGGATCCGGGTCAAATATCTGCATTCGGACATCGATACCCTGGAGCGGGCGGAGATCATTCGGGATATGCGGCTGGATGTGTTTGATGTGCTGGTGGGAATCAATCTTCTGCGGGAAGGGCTGGATATTCCGGAGATCTCTCTGGTGGTGATTCTGGATGCGGATAAGGAGGGCTTTCTGCGCAGCGGCACTTCATTGATTCAGACCATAGGCCGGGCGGCCCGCAACGCGGAAGGACGGGTGATCATGTACGCGGACACCATAACGGATTCTATGAGGGCGGCCCTGGACGAGACCAGCCGCCGCCGGGAAATCCAGATGAAATATAATGAAGAACACGGTATCACCCCCCAGACCATCAAGAAGGCAGTCAGGGATCTGATCAGTATTTCCAAGGTGATCGCCAAAGAGGAGGTACAGTTTGAGAAGGATCCGGAATCCATGGACCGCAAGGAGCTGGAAAAGCTGATTGCGGAGGTGCAGAAAAAGATGCAGAGAGCCGCAGCGGATCTGAATTTCGAAGCCGCAGCCGAGCTGCGTGACAAGATGCTGGAGCTGAAGAAGGCGTTGGCGGAAATCGAAGGAAAAGACAAAGAGTAGCCGGCGGGGAAGCTGTAGGAAGGACACAACGTAAAAAGGAGAAAATTTGTGGAAGAGATCAAGAAAATGCGGCCCAGAGATTATATTAAGATTCGAGGAGCCTGTGAGCATAATTTGAAGAATATTGATGTGGACATTCCCAGGAATGAGCTGGTTGTTCTGACAGGAATGTCAGGATCCGGGAAATCCTCTCTGGCATTTGACACCATCTATGCAGAGGGCCAGCGCCGGTATATGGAATCCCTGTCTTCTTATGCCAGGCAGTTTTTGGGACAGATGGAAAAGCCCAATGTGGAGCGTATTGACGGATTGTCTCCCGCCATTTCCATAGACCAGAAATCTACCAACCGAAATCCCCGTTCCACGGTGGGGACGGTGACGGAGATTTATGATTATTTTCGTCTGCTCTATGCAAGGATCGGGATTCCCCACTGTCCCAACTGTGGAAGGGAGATTGCAAGGCAGACGGTGGATCAGATGGTGGATCAGATCATGCTGCTGCCTGAGGGGACCAGACTGCAGCTGCTGGCTCCGGTGGTTCGGGGACGGAAGGGTGAGCACGTGAAGGTTCTGGAGCGTGCAAAGCGCAGCGGCTACGTAAGAGTGCGGGTGGACGGCAGTTTGTACGAGCTGACAGAGGACATCTCCCTGGACAAGAATATAAAGCATAACATCGATATCGTGGTGGATCGGCTGGTGGTAAAGGACGGCATTCAGCGGAGACTTGCCGACTCTGTTGAAAACGTGCTTGCACTGGCGGACGGGCTTCTGGTGGTTGACGTGATTAACGGGGAGCCATTGACCTTCAGCCAGAATTTTGCCTGTCCGGACTGCGGTATAGGCATCAGCGAGATTGAGCCCCGGAGCTTTTCCTTTAATAATCCTTTCGGAGCCTGCCCGGAATGTTTCGGACTGGGATATAAGATGGAGTTTGACGAGGAGCTGATGATTCCTGATCAAAGTCTCAGCATCAGGGAGGGGGCTATCGTGGTGGTGGGCTGGCAGTCCTGTGCGGATAAGGCGAGCTTTACCAATGCCATCCTTCAGGCGCTCTGCAAGGAATACCATTTTGATCTGGATACCCCCTTTGGAGAGTATCCGGAGAATATCAGGAGAATTCTGCTCTACGGAACTGACGGCCGGGAGGTGGAGGTCCACTATCAGGGACAGCGCGGGAAGGGAGTCTACCCTGTAGCCTTTGAGGGATTGATCAGGAATGTGGAGCGTAAGTACAAGGAAACCTTTTCCGAGACCATGAAGCAGGAATACGAGACTTTTATGCATATCACACCTTGCAAGATGTGTAAAGGAATGCGCCTGAAAAAGGAGGCGCTGGCAGTAACGGTATGCGATAAGAATATTTACGAGATAACATCCATGTCTGTGCGAGACCTGCATGGCTTCCTGAATGAGATGACCCTTACAGCGCAGCAGCAGCTGATCGGAAAGCAGATATTGAAGGAGATCCGTGCCAGGGTAGGCTTCCTGGTGGATGTGGGACTGGAATATCTGTCTCTATCCAGAGGAACTGCAACGCTGTCCGGAGGGGAGGCCCAGAGAATCCGTCTGGCCACTCAGATCGGTTCCGGTCTGGTGGGAGTGTGCTATATTTTGGATGAGCCCAGCATCGGCCTTCACCAAAGGGATAACGATAAGCTGCTGAATACCCTGAAGAGTCTTCGGGATCTGGGTAATACCCTGATCGTGGTGGAACACGACGAGGATACCATGCTGGCGGCAGACTATGTGGTGGACATCGGACCGGGAGCGGGCTCCCACGGAGGCCAGGTGGTGGCCTGCGGTACGGCAGAGGAGATTATGCAGGTGCCCGGCTCCATTACCGGAAAGTATCTGAGCGGCGAGATGGCGATTCCCGTGCCTGCTCTCCGCCGTACTCCCACGGGCTGGCTGAAGGTGCTGGGAGCCAGGGAGAATAATCTGAAGAATATTGACGTGGAGATTCCTTTGGGAGTATTGACCTGTGTCACAGGGGTGTCCGGTTCTGGAAAGAGTTCCTTAGTGAACGAGATTCTGTACAAACATCTGGCCAGAGACTTGAACCGGGCCAGGTGCATACCCGGAAAACATAAGGACATTCAGGGACTGGAGAACCTGGACAAGGTGATCGATATCGACCAGTCGCCCATAGGCCGCACGCCGCGGTCCAATCCGGCCACCTACACGGGGGTTTTCGACCAGATCAGAGATTTGTTTGCGTCCACTGCGGACGCCAAGGCCAAGGGCTACAGCAAGGGACGCTTCAGCTTTAACGTAAAGGGAGGCCGGTGCGAGGCCTGCGGCGGCGACGGAATCATCAAGATAGAGATGCACTTTCTGCCGGATGTGTATGTGCCCTGCGAGGTCTGCGGGGGCAAACGCTACAACCGGGAGACTCTGGATGTGAAATATAAAGGGAAAAGTATTTTTGACGTGCTGGATATGACAGTGGAGGAGGCCCTTCCCTTTTTTGAGCATCTGCCCTCTATCAGAAGAAAGATAGAGACCCTGTATGATGTGGGGCTTTCCTATGTAAAGCTGGGCCAGCCCTCCACCACCCTGTCGGGAGGAGAAGCCCAGCGGATCAAGCTGGCCACAGAGCTCAGCCGCAGGAGTACAGGGAGGACGATTTACATTCTGGACGAGCCTACCACAGGGCTTCATTTTGCCGATGTACACAAGCTGGTGGAAATTCTCCACAGACTTGCGGACGGAGGGAATACCGTAGTGGTCATCGAACACAATCTGGACGTGATCAAAACGGCGGATTATATTATTGATATCGGTCCTGAGGGAGGCGACAGAGGGGGAACCGTGATTGCCAGCGGTACTCCCGAGGAGATTGTAAAAGTGAAAAAGTCCTACACAGGGGCTTATGTGAAAAAAATGTTAGAAAAAGGTAAGAAAAAAGCTAAAGAGTTTAAGGCTGCAGACCGATAAAACATATATCGGAGCAAGGACGCTGCATGGAGACGGAAGGATTCGTCTTTCAAAGGCGTCCTTTGTGGTGTGATGCGAATATCTGAACTGATAATAATCATTGGTTAAGAAAAATTTTTTATAAAAGCTCTATGAAAATTAAAATTTTTCGGTTATAATGGACACTGTATGACTGCTTATAGATTAAAATATCCGAAACATCAGAAAGGGGTATGCATAGCATGCAGTGCACAGATATCGGAATCGATTTGGGAACAGCCAGCATTTTAGTATACATCAGAGGAAAAGGGGTCGTTTTAAAGGAGCCCTCCGTTGTTGCATTTGACAGAGATACAAACAAAATTAAAGCCATCGGTGAGGATGCCCGGCTCATGCTGGGAAGAACTCCCGGGAATATTGTGGCAGTAAGACCTCTGCGTCAGGGCGTTATCTCGGATTACACAGTAACCGAGAAAATGATGAAGTATTTCATTCAGAAGGCGCTGGGAAAGCGCACATTTCGCAAGCCCCGAATCGCTGTCTGCGTGCCCAGCGGCGTTACGGAGGTAGAGAAGAAGGCGGTGGAGGATGCTACCTATCAGGCAGGGGCCCGGGAAGTGGCTATCATTGAGGAGCCTATTGCGGCGGCTATTGGTGCGGGAATTGACATTTCAAAGCCCTGCGGCAATATGATCGTGGACATCGGAGGCGGTACCTCCGACATTGCGGTGATCTCTCTGGGAGGCACCGTGGTCAGCGCATCCATCAAGATCGCGGGAGACGATTTCGATGAAGCCATTGTACGTTATATGCGTAAGAAGCATAATCTGCTGATCGGTGAAAGGACGGCAGAGGATTTGAAGATAAAGATCGGTTCCGCCTACAGGAGAGCCGAGATCGATTACATGGATGTACGAGGACGCAACCTGGTAACAGGGCTTCCTAAAACGGTGAAGGTGTCCTCCGAGGAGACCGAGGAGGCGCTCCGGGAGACTACGGCCCAGATCGTGGAGACCATCCACAGCGTGCTGGAGAAGACACCTCCCGAGCTGGCAGCGGATATTGCAGACAGAGGCATTGTGCTCACCGGAGGCGGGAGCCTGCTGAGAGGGCTGGAGGAGCTGATCTGTGCGAAGACCGGCATCAACACCATGACGGCGGAGGATCCGCTCACTGCGGTGGCTGTGGGCACAGGAAGATATGTAGAGTTTTTGTCCGGTTATCGTGAGGACTGACAATCAGGAGGCATAAAATGTTAAAAGGGCTGTATACTGCATACACGGGTATGCTCAACGAGCAGCACAGAATGGATACGCTGACCAATAACCTTGCAAATGCAAGCACTGTGGGATTTAAAAAGGAGGGGGCTACCAGCCAGGCCTTTGACAGTATCCTGACGGTGAAAGTCAAGGACCAGTCTGTGGGAACCAAGAACGTGGAGCGGATGGGAAGAAACAATCCCGGTGTGCGCATCGGGGAAAATTATACGGATTTTACCCAGGGATCGTTCCGGATAACGGACAATACCTATGACCTGGCGCTGGCAGGAGAGGGATTTTTTGCCGTTGAGTTTACCAACAAGGCGGGAGAGACTTCCACCATGTATACCCGTGCGGGGCAGTTTACTTTGAACAGGGAAGGCTATCTGGTGACAGAGGACGGAGATTATGTGCTGGACACACAGAATCGGAGAATCCGTCTGAATACTCTTGCGGAGACTCAGATCAGTGATAACGGAACCATCAGTCAGAACGGGGTGAATGTGGCAAGAATTCAGGTGACGGATTTTGAGGACTACAATTATCTTGAAAAATATGGAGAAACCTATTACCGCCCTGTGGAGGGGGCCAGAACCACAACTGCTTCCGCGGAGGTGAAGTCAGGATATCTGGAAATGGCAAACGTGCAGATTGTTTCTGAGATGGTCAATCTGATCAGTATTACCAGGGCTTATGAGAGCAGCCAGAAAATCATTCAGGCCTATGACAGTTCTCTGGAAATTGCTGCGAATCAGCTGGGCAAGGTATAAGGCGCTGACGGCTGATGCATTGACGGGAGCTTAAATTGGCATGAATGTAGATATTTTAAGGGAGGCATATTGACATGGTACGGAGTTTATGGACGGCGGCAACCGGGATGATCGCCCAGCAGACAAATATTGATACGATCGCAAACAATCTGTCCAACGTGAATACACAGGGCTATAAGACCCAGGTAAATGAGTTTAAGAGCCTGCTGTATCAAACGCTGCAGACCAAAACCACCACAGCCAACGGGGATCAGAAGCCCACCAGCGCACAGGTAGGACTTGGCGTGCGGAATTCTGCCATCACCACGGTCTTTAAGCAGGGACCGTTGCTGGCCTCTGAAAGTGAAACGGCATTTGCCATCGACGGCAAGGGCTTTTTTGCGGTGAGAGGAGCAGACGGAAATACATACTACACCAGAAACGGTAATCTGCAGTTCACACTGGGTACCACGGGGAATATGCTGGCCACCAGCGACGGACTGCCTGTTTTGAATACGGCGGGTCAGCCGATTATTCTGGGCACGAATTACCTTTTGAATAAGGTGAGCGTGGATAAGGACGGCAGGATCTGCTATCCTGATGCAAATGAGAATCCTCAGCCCATTGGGATTACCATCGGACTCTTCCAGTTTAATAATCCCAATGGTCTTGACAGGCTGGAGGACAGCCTTTATGCCCAGACTGCGGCCAGCGGCCAGCCCATCAACGAGGCTACAAACCCCAATGTGGAGAAGAGTAAGGTGCTCCAGAAATATCTGGAGGGCTCCGGTGTGCAGGTAGTGGATGAGATGGTCAATATGATTGTGGCCCAGCGTGCCTATGAGTTGAACTCCAAGGCGGTAACTGCCTCCGACGAAATGCTTCAGCAGGCCAATAACCTGAGACGCTAAGGGATGCTTTGAGGCTGCCTGCAGTAAAATTTCTGCTTGAAGGAAGAATGGGCAGGCGGCGGCCCCGGGGGCCGGACGGAAGATATAGAAGAGAGGACAGCCCGGTACGGGCAGGGGGTATGGATATGGATTTCAGCAATATAGCAGCCATGTACAGCGATACATATGCCAATGCGGCGAACCAGTCGGCGGCAAAGCTGCAGAACAAGGTAAGCGGAACGGATTATTCCAAGGCTTCTGACGACGAGCTGCTGGATGCCTGTAAACAGTTTGAGGCGTATTTTATCGAGCAGATGTATAAATCTATGATGAAGACAGTGCCATCCGGGGAAGGAATGTCCGGATCTACCAGCAGTCTTTTGGATTACTATAAGGATCAGATGATTCAGAGTATGGCGGAGCAGACTACCGACCAGAGCAGTCTGGGACTGGCGAGGATGCTTTATGAACAGATGAAGCGCAATTACGGGCTGACAGAGGCCCCGGACAATGGCGCAGAGGCCGGAGCCGGAGGGACGGAAGCCGATTCTTCGACGGTTCCTGCCCTGTGATTGAATGAGTTTGCTTCGAAAGAGTAAAATATAGGAAAAATATAAAGCTGCTGGGAACAGGCAGCTTTTTTGCATATTCCTTAAACGAGCGGAGGATAAAATGGAAACCGTAAGCGGTTATGTGGAACACATCATTTTTCAGAATAAGGAAAACGGCTATACCGTCCTGAACCTGATGGCAGGAGAGGATGAGGTGGTCTGTGTGGGGATGTGCGGCGGTTTGGGCCAGGGAGAAAATGTTTCTGTTCAGGGCGAATATGTGGATCATCCAGTATACGGCAGACAGCTCAAGATCAGCAGCTTTCGGATTGAGACACCAAAGGACACCGCCGGTATCGAGAGATATCTGGCATCCGGGGCCATCCGCGGCATTGGGGTATCTCTTGCGGCCCGTATTGTGAAAAAATTCGGGGACGACACCCTGCGCATCATAGAGGAAGAACCGGAGCGGCTGGCGGAGATCAAAGGAATCAGCCAGCAGAAGGCCCGGGAGATCGCTCTGCAGGTGGAGGAAAAGAAGGATCTGCGGGACGCGCTGATTTATCTGCAGCAATATGGCATATCCAATACCATGGCTGTAAAGATATATGAGACTTACGGTATGGAGCTTTATGGTATTCTGAAGGAAAATCCATATCGACTGGCGGAGGACATTAAGGGAATCGGCTTTAGGCTGGCAGATGAGCTGGCAGCACGGCTGGGGATCCGTACAGATTCCGAATACCGAATTCGCAGCGGCATTCTGTACACGCTTCTGCAGGCTGTGGGGGAGGGGCATTGCTTTTTGCCCATGAATACTCTTCTGGAAAGAGCGCATATGCTGTTACATGTGGCGCCGGAGGAAATCAGACCTCAGGCGGACAATCTGACGATGGACAAAAAGCTGGTGATTAAAGGGGACAAGGTATTCGCAGCCCCTTATTACTATGCAGAAATGAACTGCGCCGGAATGCTGCGGGAGCTGAGCGTTCCCATGTGGAAGGAAGAGGAAATGCCCGAGCAGAGCAGGGAGCTGAGGAAGCGCCTGAACCGGCTGGCAGAGGAGCTGAGGATGGAGCTGGATCAGCTGCAGCTGCAGGCGGTTACGGAGAGCGTCAGGAACGGGCTTTTCATTTTGTCGGGAGGGCCGGGAACGGGAAAAACCACTACCATAAACATGATGATACATTATTTTGAGGCGGAAGGACTGGATATTTTTCTGGGAGCGCCCACAGGAAGGGCGGCAAAGCGGATGACGGAGGCCACCGGATTCGAGGCCAGAACCATTCACCGCATGCTGGAGCTGAACAGCGCTCTTTCTGATGAGGATACCCGGAAGGTCCGATTTGAGCGAAATGAGAACAACCCGCTGGAGGCGGACGTGGTCATAATAGATGAGATGTCCATGGTGGACATTCAGCTGTTTCAGGCGCTGCTTCGGGCCGTGGCGCCCGGGACCAGACTGATTCTGGTGGGAGATGTGGACCAGCTTCCCAGCGTGGGTCCGGGGCAGGTGCTGAGGGATCTGATCCACAGCGGAGCCTTTCCTATGGTGGAATTAAAAAAAATATTCCGCCAGGCAAAGGAGAGCGATATAATTGTTAACGCCCATCGAATCAATTGCGGCATGCAGATTGCACTGGACAATAAATCCCGGGACTTTTTCTTTTTGGAAAGACGGGATGTCAATGTAATATACAAGCATATGATACAGCTGATCAGGGAAAAACTGCCCGGATACGTTCAGGCGGAGCCTTTTGATATTCAGGTGTTGACCCCTATGCGGAAGGGGAGCCTGGGATGTGAGACCTTAAACGGAATTCTTCAGCAATATCTGAATCCTCCCGACGGCTGCAAAAAGGAGCATGTCAGCGGGAATACTGTTTATCGTCAGGGCGACAAGGTCATGCAGGTAAAAAACAATTATCAGCTGGAGTGGGAGGTCGTCAGCCGCTATGGGATTCCCGTGGAGCATGGAGTAGGTGTGTTCAACGGGGACATGGGGCGTATTTTGGAGATCAACGAAACAGCTTCCTGCCTGGTGGTGGAGTACGAGGAACAGCGCAGGGTGACATATCCTTTTACACTGCTGGAGGAGCTGGAGCTGTCTTACGCTGTCACCATACACAAATCGCAGGGAAGCGAATACCCCGCGGTGATTCTGCCGCTGCTTTCGGGACCTAAAATGCTTTTTAACAGGAATCTCCTTTATACGGCAATCACCAGGGCCAAAAGCTGCGTCACGATCCTGGGCAGCAGTGACACTGTCAGGGGAATGATCGATAATGCCAGTGAAAACCGAAGGTATACGGCGCTGAATGAACGGATACAGGAAATTCAGGAGGCAGATTTTGAAAATAATTAAAATATTGAAACGGACGGCAGAAGGAGCAGTGGATCTTTTGTTTCCCCGGCGGTGTCCCGTGTGCGACGGGATCGTGAGAGAGCCGGGTGAAAAAATATGTCTGTCCTGTCTGAAAAAACTGAAGCTTTTGACGCCTCCCTGGTGTCTGTGCTGCGGAAAAAAGCTTTCGGAGGAAGCGGAATATTGTCCTGAGTGCGGGGAGGCAGAGCAGCCCTTTGTAAGAGGGAGAATGCTCTATGAATATCAGAGCGCCGCGCCGGCCATTTATCGTTTTAAGTATGGGGGCCGCAGGGAGTATGCCGACTTTTTCGGAGAGCAGGTATCGCTTTATCTGGGCGATTTTATAAAGTCTGCCGCTCCCCAGGCGCTGGTTCCCATTCCCCTTCATAAAAAGCGGGAGAGAAAGCGCGGCTATAATCAGGCAGATCTACTGGCCCAGTCCATTGGACGCCGCATGGGGGTGCCGGTGTTACGCAGAACACTGGTGAGGACAAAGAATACTGCCCCTCTGAAACGCCTAAATCCTCAGGAACGCCAAAATAATTTGAAAAAGGCTTTTAAAATAGCGCGAAATGATGTAGAATTAAAGACGATTATAATTATTGACGACATATATACCACTGGAAGCACGATAAAGGAAGCGGCTAGGGTACTGAAGCAGGCCGGTGCGGAAAAGATATACTTTATCACTCTGGCCGGCGGATCCGGTATTTGAGCGGGGTACCGCAAAGGGGTGCCGGGTCTCCCCAATATCCGCAAAACACAAAACGCAATATGGAGGATACTATGAATATCAGAAATTGCAGAACTTGTGGAAGGATTTTCAATTATGTGTCTGGGCCCGCCATCTGTCCGGCCTGCCGTGACAGCCTGGAAGCAAAGTTTCAGCAGGTGAAGGATTATATCCGGGACAATAGAGGCGTGGGGATCCAGGAGGTGGCTGAGGCTTGTGAGGTGGAATCCGCCCAGATCCGCCAGTGGCTGCGGGAGGAAAGATTGGAGCTGACACCGGATTCCCCCATGGTCCTGAACTGTGAGAACTGCGGTGAGCCTATCCGCAGCGGCAGGTTTTGCCCCAAGTGCAAGGATAACATGGCAAAGAATTTTAACGATGTGCTCAATGCCGGAAAGCCTGCTCCGCCTGTACCCAAACAGGAGGAGCCTCACAAAAATAAGATGAGATTTCTATAAAGGCATGGCCGCAGCTGTGGGAGGTTAATTATGTTGAATGAAGATCGTGTGATCCTGATGACGCACATGGCATCATACGAATGCGGAGAAGGAAAGAAAAATGTGAAAATAGGAAACTATTTTCGCAGTGATTACATTGCCATACAGGTGCTGAAGGCGTTGCTCTGCGGCACCATTGCTTATGGGATTGTGTTTGCACTGTACATTTTTTATGACCTGGAAGGGTTTATGCAGGATATTTATAAGATTGATCTGCTGGGCTTTGCAAAAAATGTTTTGACTTGGTATGCAATAAGCGTATTGGGATACGGCGCTCTGATATATGCGGTATGTACAATCCGCTACGCCAGGGCAAAAAAGAGCCTGAAGCGCTATTATCAAAATTTAAAGAAACTGAATTCTCTGTATCATGAGGAAGTATAGCAGGACACAAAAAGAGAGAATTTGGTTGGAGGACTTCAATGACAGGTTTACTGGAAATAAGAGAAAAAATCAAGCTGATTTATGGCAGGTATGAGGTGTTTATCCTGCCGGTTGTAAAGTTTCTGCTGGCTTTTGTGGTGCTGAATACAGTCAACGGTAAAATGGGATATATGACTCAGCTGGACAATGTGACTATCGTACTGATTGTTGCGCTGCTCTGTTCGTTTCTTCCCACCAGCTTTATTGTACTGTTTGCTGCCGGCTTCAGCCTGGCACACATGTATGCCTTCTCTCTGGAGGTTGCTGTGGTAGGGCTGTGCATGTACCTGATTATGTTTTTGCTGTTTTTTCGGTTCAGTCCCAAGGATTCTCTGGTGGTGGCGCTGACTCCGCTGCTTTGTTCGATGAATATACCCTATGTGGTTCCGTTGGCAGTGGGACTGCTCTGCGGCCCCTCATCCATTGTGTCACTGGGCTGCGGCGTGGCAGTTTATTACCTGCTGCAGACAGTGATTGCCAGCGTTCCCGGAATCAATACCATGGCGGATTCCGAGGCTGTGGAGAAGATTCGTCTGATTATCGACGGACTCTTGGGAAATAAAGCCATGCTTGTGACTATTGCGGCCTTCGTTGTCACGGCGTTGGTGGTTTACCTGATCCGCCGGCTTTCGATAGACCATTCCTGGACCATCGCCATGGCGGCGGGTGCAATGACAGACATTGTGATCCTGCTGGTAGGTGATCTGCTTTATGAGACCAATATATCCGTGGCAGGAGCACTGCTGGGATCCATTCTGGCTTTGGCCGTGGCAAAGGTTATAGAGTTTTTCCGCTTTTGCGTGGATTACAGCCGTACGGAAAAGGTCCAGTTTGAGGATGATGAGTATTACTATTATGTGAAGGCAATACCCAAAATGACAGTGGCTGTATCTTCCAAGACGGTTAAGAAGATCAATACCCAGCGGTCAAAAGGAACGGCCCCAGCCCATGGGACCGCTTTGGAAAGGCCGGTGCGGCAGGGCGCAAAAAATGGAAAAGGCGGAAGGAATGCAGCAGTGGAAAAGTCTGCAGGCAGTCGTGGAGGCGCTAAAGGACGGAACCAGAGCCGGAACGGAGGCCGAAAAGGCTCGGGGAGAAGCGTCACTATAGGAAATATTCCCGGGGAAGCCGGAAATCAGGACGGCACCATGGACTTTGAGGAATTGTTCTAAAATGTGAATGTGTGCCCGTGTGCACAGCAGCCTGTGTGCCGGATGATGCTTTCCCCAAGGTAAAAAGACAGGACAGGAATATGATGCAGTGGTTTGAGACGATTGTTGACGGTCTGAAGAGTTTTAGTTTTTATAGTACATTTATGGATTGGCGCGATGTATTGGAGATTCTGATCATTGCGTTCCTGATGTACTGTATTTTGGTGTGGATGAAAACCACAAGGGCATGGCTGCTTTTAAGAGGCTTGATCGTTATCTGCGTATTTCTGGCGCTTGCGGCTTTGATGGAGATGAACACCATCATGTGGATTGTACAGAATGTTCTGGGATTTGCAGTGGTGGCGGTAATCATCGTGCTGCAGCCGGAGCTGCGGCATGCACTGGAGGAGCTGGGTAAAAAGAATTATCTTCCTTCCATTTCCTTTTCCGATTCCTCCCGCAGGGAGCAGGAGGTCTTTTCTGAAAAAACAATCAGCGAGATCACCCGGGCCTGTGCAGAGATGGGTAAAGTAAAGACGGGAGCTCTGATTGTCATTGAACAGGGAGAATCCCTGAAGGAATATGAGCGTACCGGGATCGATGTGGACGGCCTTGTCACAAGCCAGCTGTTGATCAATATTTTCGAGCACAATACGCCGCTTCATGACGGTGCTGTGATTATAAGGGGAAACCGTATCGTTTCCGCCACCTGTTATCTTCCGTTGTCGGATAATCTGGGGCTGAGCAAAGAGCTGGGAACCAGACACCGGGCAGGGGTAGGAATTTCGGAAGTGACGGATTCCTTGACAGTGATCGTGTCCGAAGAGACGGGAGGAATCAGCGTAGCTTATGAGGGAAAGCTGGAAAGGGCGCTGAGCTCCGAAGAGCTGCGAAGCAGACTTCAGCAGATTCTGAACAGAAATGCAGATGACAGAACAAAGGGCAAGGGGTTGTGGAAGAGAAGGAGCGGCCGGAAAAATGAAAAAAAGGATATTTCGTAACTGGGGCCTGAAGCTGGCTTCCATTTTGCTGGCCTGCATTTTGTGGCTTTTGGTAACTAAGCTGGGGGATCCGCAGGACAGAAGAGTGTTTCTCAATATACCGGTAACTTTGGTCAATACGGAATTACTGGACAGCCAAAATAAATTTTACGAGGTTCTGGACAATACGGATAAGGTACGGGTGAGTATCCGCGGGCCTAAAAGCGTGGTAGAGGATTTGAAGCAGTCTGATATTATTGCGGAGGCCGATGTGAGTAAGCTTACAGATATTAATACCATTGCCATTAATTTTAGCATTTTGAATACGGACACCAATATGGATTCCATAGAGATCGACGGGTCTCCTGAGGTGGTGAAGCTGAATGTGGAAGATAAGGTTCACGAATGGATCCGGGTACAGCATCGCACCATAGGGGAACCGGCAGAGGGCTATATGGTGGGAAGCACCTCTGTGGATCAGACCATGATCGAGGTTACAGGGCCTGTATCCTCCGTGGAAAAAATTAAATCTGCCATAGTGGAGATCGACGTAACAGGAGCTGCCTCCAATCTGTCGGCTAATGTGGAGGCCACATTTTATGACCAGGAAGGAAATATACTGGAGCTGCCTAATGTGACAAAGAGCGTCAGCTACATCCGCATGTCGGTGGAGGTTTTGGCGGTGAAGACCGTTCCGGTGGAGCTGAACATAATGGGAAATCCCGCCAATGGCTATCTGAGAACCGGTCTGGTGACCTGTGATCCGGCAACGGTGACTATTGCGGGTACTCCGGCTGTGCTGGCTGAGGTGAAGAAGATAACGATTCCGGAGGAGATGCTGGATATATCCGGAGCCGAGGGAAACGTGGTAAATACCATTAATATCAGACCATATCTTCCGGATTACGTAAGGCTGGCGGACAGCAGCTTTGACGGAAGGATCAAGGCTACGGTTTATATTGAGCCGAAGATGGAAAAGACACTTTTCATACCGTATGAGTCTATCGATGTGGTGGGTCTCTCGGAGGAGCTTTTGATAGAGGAGCCGGAAACTGCGCCTGCTTATGAGCTTCGCGTCAGCGGACTGGAGGCGGCGGTTGCTTCCCTGGATCAAAATGCCATAAGAGGAACGGCGGATATTGCCGCCTGGATGAGAGAGCGGCGGATGGAGGAGCTGGAGCCGGGTATCTATCAAATTCCCGTAACCTTCAGCCTGCCGGACAATATAACGATGGAAAGTCAGGTATATATGCAGATAACAATTATTGAGACGGAGGATTTATAAGTTTATGGGCAGATTATTTGGAACGGACGGGGTCCGGGGAATCGCAAACGAGGAGCTGACTCCTGTGCTTGCCATGCAGCTGGGGCAGGCCGGAGCCTATGTGCTGACAAAAGAAAAGGAGCATAAGCCTACGATTATGGTAGGATGCGATACCCGCATTTCCGGTGACATGCTGGCCAACGCTTTGATGGCGGGCGCCTGCTCCGTGGGGGCGAACTGTGTGTATGTGGGGGTGCTTCCCACGCCTGCTGTGGCATATTTAACCCAAAAGTACAGAGTGGACGCGGGGGTTGTGATCTCCGCATCGCATAATCCCGTGGAGTTCAATGGCATCAAATTTTTCGACGGAAACGGATATAAGCTGCCCGATGAGCTGGAGGATGAAATCGAGGGGCTGATCCGCAGTAATATGCCGGGAATCAAGTTTCCCATCGGTCCCGGTGTGGGCAAGATCAAGTACCGCACGGATGCCCGGGAGGAATATATCAATCACTCTACCAGGGCGGTGCCGGTGAATCTGGCTGGCATGAAGATTGTTGTGGACTGCGCTGAAGGCGCTTCCTACTATACTTCGGTGGAGGCGCTGAAGGAGCTGGGGGGAAATGTGGTAGCCATTCACAACAGCCCTGATGGAACAAACATCAATTCCAACTGCGGTTCCACACATATGGAGGAGCTGCAGGCCCGTGTAGTCTATGAAAAGGCCAGTATCGGCCTTGCCTTTGACGGCGACGCGGACCGCCTTCTGGCGGTGGATGAAAACGGCAGTATCGTGAACGGCGACCAGATCATGGCTATTGTGGGCAATCATATGAAGAGCCAGGGGAAGCTGAAGAAAAATACGATTGTAGCTACCGTTATGAGCAATCTGGGCTTTTTCCTCATGGGAGAGAAGAACGACATTATCGTAGAGCAGACGAAGGTGGGAGACCGTTATGTGCTGGAGCGCATGAAGGAGATCGGTGCAAGTCTGGGAGGAGAGCAGTCGGGACATATTATCTTCCTGGACGAGAATACTACCGGTGACGGTCTGCTCAGCGCCCTGCATTTGCTGCAGGTGATGGTGGAAACAGGAAAGAGTCTTTCCGAGCTGGCACAGGTGATGGAAATGCTGCCTCAGGCGCTGGTCAATGCCAAGGTTGCTAACCACAAGAAAGAAAAATACATGGAGTATCAGGTGATTGCGGATGCTGTGAGACAGCTGGAGGAGAAGTTTGCCGGGGAGGGACGTGTGCTGATCAGGCCTTCCGGCACGGAGCCTTTAGTAAGGGTTATGATCGAGGGGAAGGATCAACAGGCGATTCGCAGAGAGGCTGAAAAGCTTGCCAATCTGATTCAGGATGTTATGTTTTGAGTCGGTCTCAATGGTAAAAATACCTTGTGAAGGAAGTAGAATCATGGTAGTATAGATATAGAGAAGGCCGGAACGCGGCGGAGAGAATTGGAGGGAGTGTCAAAATGGTAAGTCAGAAGGTAGTGATCAAGAACCCTACAGGCTTGCATCTGAGGCCGGCGGGTATTTTATGTAAGGAGGCAATGCAGTTTAAGTCGCTGATCACGTTTTCTTTCAGGGGGAATACAGCAAACGCAAAGAGCGTATTAAGCGTGTTGGGGGCCTGCGTGAAATGCGGAGACGAGATTGAGTTTGTATGTGAGGGCGAGGATGAGCAGGAAGCGCTGAAAATGCTTGTTCAGGCCGTGGAAAGCGGACTTGGGGAATAAGTAAAACTGCCGGGATGTCTGTAAGGAACAGATATCCCGGTTTCTTTTTGTCTGGATGCTGCAGCTCCGTTCAGGGAAGCGAATTTAATCAGCGAAAAGTAAAATTATCGCCGGCTTCCACTACGCAGATCATGGTTTTTCCTGTATTCAGGACTATTTCATCTCCGTTGTCGTCATAGTATCTGGTAGCGCCGTAATCACTGGTTTTTTCCCAGGTCACATGAATTCCTTTTCCGCAGGTAAAAAACCAGCCGTCCTGAGTGGTGTCCTGACACTGCAGTGCCAGGTAGCCTTCCCCCAGATCCTCCTGTATGACATTTTGAACAATAATATTCCGGAAGGATAATTGTTCACCGGTGACTGCGTCTATATGAGGACCATCCGTACCCCGGGACAGATACTGAGAGCGATAATAGAGTCCGTCCTCTTCGTTATACTCAAAATAGCACCTGGTCAGGGGATAACAGCCTGACATGTCGATATAGGCAGCATTCTGTGCAGATTTACCATATTGCTCCAGGGTGTTGGGGTTTGACTTTCCAACAAACTGGTAATGGGATCGGTCAGCCAGACCGCGGTATTCCAGAGGATAATTTTTTTTGTTGAAAACTTCCAGCAGTCCAGGACCATTGGCATACAGCCGGTGGGGCTTGGAGCGGGTCTCGTCCTCAAAGAAGGCGGCCCCGTCAGTGCCAAGGTGGTCATTGATGGTTTGCGTGTCGGGCTGTGCGATCAGTTCGTCGATAAAAAAGGGGCCGCCGCTGTGAACGATGCAGGCATCCCACTCAAAGGCCCAATACATATAGTAGGTCCGCAGGCTGCGTACATTTCCTATTTTTTCAAGATCCTTCCAGTCATCATAGAGCGCCATAAAACGGGTCATGCTGCCTTCTACATTTGCCTCATACAGAACGGAGGCCTGAGAAAGATTATAATGAGGAACCGCGTTGGCCTCGTTGGGAATAATTACCGCAATAGGCCGGGTGGCAGCGACAGATGCATCTACCCATTCATTTGTCAGCCGGCTCCGGGCCATTCCTTCATGGGGAGGCAGAGTGTCATCCTCAACGCTGGGACCGGAAGCATCTGTCTCCGGCAGGGGCCGGGAAGGCTGAAGCTCCTGAGAAGACGATAAGGAAGTTGAATCAGAAGAATCCGTCTCTCCGGGGGCGTTTTCCGGGCCGCAGGCACACAGGCACACAGCCAGAGCGGCAAGGATCAATAAAATTTTGGTATTTTTCATTATTATATCTCCTGGTATGGATGGTCACTTTCTGCTTTGAATAAGCTGTTATTTCGTAAATTGCTTCGAAGCACAAACGCATCATTCGGGAAATCAGAGATTTCCCTTATTTGCGGGCATTCGCCCTGCTCATTGCTTACACGAATAGTATATCATAATAAAACCCACCGGTCACCTGGCAGGCAAAAAATTAAGATTTTTTTAGAAAAACATTACCAGCTGTAAGCCAGAACGGCTGTTAAAATTCCCAAAAGCGCCCCCATCAGCACCTGGAGAGGGGTATGTCCCACGAATTCTTTCAACTTGTCATGGGCTGAAATTTCGCTTCGTCCCATATCCTCAAAGGTGCGCAGAATATCATTCAGAATCTTGGCCTGGATTCCCGTTTCCCTGCGGACGCCCATGGCATCATACATAACGACGATAGCGAACAGCAGGGCAATGGTGAAGGGAAAGCTTCCTGCTCCATATTCATAACAGGTGCCGGCGGCCAGCGCGCAAACGGTGGCCGAGTGGGAGCTGGGCATTCCGCCGCTGCCTACCAGCCGCTCCGCATGGAATTCCTTTAAAAGAATGGTGTGTATAACTGTTTTCAAAATTTGAGCCACCAGCCATCCGGCGGCGGCAGTAAAGAAAAGCTTGTTTTGCAAAAAATCCTGAAAAAAGTTCATGTGAATAACTCCCGGTAACAAAAGAATCTGCTGGCTTCGACGCAGACAGTAACATGATGCACACAAAAACATCTCACGGAACTACTCCGTGGACAGTAATTCATTATAACCTAAAAATCTCCGTAAGTCTATTATACTCTTTTCAAATCCTTGTGAATTATGCTAGAATGAAAAAACATATGGAGGAAAAAGATATGAGTCTGCTGAGCGTAATCGTTCCCTGTTATAATGAGGAAGAGAATATAAGGCCTTTTTTTCAGGAATTGGTAAAAAATGATTCTTTTTTCCAGGAAAATCAGATTGATCTGGAAGTGTTATATATTGATGACGGCTCCGGAGACAGAACTGTGGAGGAGATAAAAAAGCTGCGGGAAGAGGACGAGAGGGTCCATCTCCTTTCTTTTTCGCGGAATTTCGGCAAGGAAGCCGCCATCTATGCAGGGCTGGAAAATGCGTCGGGGGATTATGCGGTGATTATGGATGTGGATCTGCAGGATCCGCCCGCCCTGCTTCCGGAGATGTTTTCCCATATAAGGCAGGGCTATGATTCTGTGGCTACCAGGCGGGTAAGCCGGAAGGGGGAGCCGCCGGTCAGGAGCTTTTTTGCCAGGATGTTTTATCGTCTGATGAAACGGATTGCCAAAACAGAGATCATGGACGGAGCCCGGGATTACCGGCTGATGACCAGGCAGATGGTGGACGCTATTCTATCCATGCAGGAATATAATCGATTTTCCAAGGGGATTTTCGGCTGGGTGGGTTTCCGCACCAAATGGCTGGAATATGAGAATGTGGAACGGGCGAGGGGAGAGACAAAGTGGAACTTCTGGAAGCTGTTTCTATATTCTCTGGACGGAATTGCGGCCTTTTCCACATTGCCGCTGATGCTGGCTTCCGTTGCAGGGGGGCTTTTCTGCCTGCTGGCTTTTGTGATGATTATATTCATCATTGTGAGAAAACTGATCTTCGGAGACCCGGTGTCGGGCTGGCCCTCCCTGGTGTGTATTATACTGATGACCAGCGGCGTGCAGTTTTTCTGCACAGGAATTTTGGGGCAGTACCTGGCCAAGACTTATCTGGAGGTGAAAAAGCGCCCCATTTATTTGGTGAAGGAGAAACTGTAGGAGATGTTATCACAATTTATGACTGTTTAAACTTTATTTTAACACTTTCTTAACGGCGAAACGCTTTCGGGAATCGTAATATTATGGTATAATTTGACGGTAAACTGAAGGAAGGGCCAAAATATATCGGAAAATGCCAGATATATGGAGGCAAAGGGGATCGACATAAGAAAGGGGAATTTCATTATGGAGATTAGTGTTTTGAAGGATTATGAGCTGGAACGTTATATTACGGAAATCATGCTCGACATTGGAGTACCTGCTCATCTGAAGGGATATCACTATCTGCGGGACGCGATAATGATGTCCGGAAGGGACATGGAGGTGGTCAGCAGTGTGACCAAGCTGCTTTATCCGGCTATTGCCCGAAGGTTTCGAACCACAGACCAGAAGGTAGAGAGGGCTATCCGCAATGCCATTGAGGTGTCCTGGACCAGAGGAAATGCGGAGACTTTTGAGAAAATGTTTGGGTATTCCGCCCAGTCGGGCAGGTCAAGGCCCACCAACAGCGAGTATATTGCAAGGATTGCGGACAAGGTACGTCTGGACGTGAGAGCCATGTAGTTGAGAGCAGCTCGGTGAGGGGAAAGGAGCGGAGTACTTTTAGGAAAACAGGAGCAGCCGGTGAAAGCCGGCTGCTTTTGCTTGTAAGCATTTTCCAAATGTGCTAAAATGTATCCAATTACAGTCTTGGTCATATCAAGGAGACTGATAGAAAGGAAACAGAATGAGGAAGGATAGCTCATGGGCAGACGGACTGCTGACAGGAGAGATATTACTCATCGGGACTGCGGAGATCGCCCACCTGTGGGGAGTGCTTCTGCACAGGCCATTTTCAGAGTGTGTGCTGGTATTTACTGTGCTGGCGGCAGTTCTGCTGGCCGGGGCGGCGGCACTGGCTGCTGTAAGGCTCCACAGAGAGGGACGGGGCCGGAAGCTTCCGGATAAAAGCGTCTTGACGGGAAACCCTGGGGAATGGATCCTTTTATTGATTTTGGGCCTGATGATTATATGGCAGATTTTATTTACGGCTTCAGGAGAGAATATATACCGTCAGGGGGATATGACAGTGGAAACCGTGGGAAGCTTTCTTCAGAGCAACGGCATCTATCAGGTAAACCCTTTGACAGGAGGAGCTTACCTGGAGGGAATTCCACTGCGGTTGAAAATTTTGTGCCTGCCCGCTCTGTATGGGGCAATATGCAGCATTTTTCGGCTTGATCCGCGTCTGGCGGTCTGGCATGTGGTTCCGGTGATTACCTTGATCAGCTGCTATGCGGCGTACAGCTGTCTGGGAAGATGCCTTTTTCCCGAAAGCAGAAAAAAACGCCTTACCTTTCTCATTGCGGTTGGCTGCCTGCTGTGGGCAGGAAGCTATGCCTTCGGAATGGACGGATTTGGGGTGCTTTACAGTGGATGGAGGGGATTGACCATTCGCAATTGCGTGATTTTGCCGTATTTATTTTCGCTGTGCCTGAGGAAAAAATGGTTTCAAGTTCTTTTATGTGCAGCGGCGGAAGCATGCATTGTCTGGACTCTTTACGGTTTGGGTGCAGGCGTGGTGATTTCTCTGGGAATGGCGGGAATCGGATTCTGGCTTCGGCACAGAATGAGAGGATCTGGAGAAGGAATATAAGAGGGAGGAAGGGAGCCGGAACATGTGGGAGCTGATGGGAAACGCCTGGAGAGGCTGGCTGGAATTTACGAGTAACGGAAAGCTTTGCGCCCTTTTTCTGGCTTCACTTGTTTTTTTGTGGGTATATTATAAAAGGGCAGAGCAGAAAAATGTATTGATTTACGGGGCGATGATGACGGGATTTTGCATTGTGCCGGCTACGGCTGCAGTCCTGATGGTATATCAGACAAAATTTTATGATTATCAGTGGATCTGGAGCATGGTTCCCATGACACTGGTGACGGCGGAGGCTGCAGTGGTGCTGTTGGCCAAGTGCTGGCCGGACTTTCCCGGCGTCGGCTGGAAAAAGGGACTGCCCGTGGCATTGTTCCTGCTGGGGATTCTGGGGCTCAGCGGCGGAATGGGGATCGGATCCGGAAATTCCGGGCAGACCTGGAAGCCCGGAGCTGATCGGGAAAGCCGAATATGGGCCCAGGAGACTCTGGCGCTGGTTAAGGAACGGTTTCAGGGAAGGGATATCTGCCTGTGGGCGCCCAGGGAGATCATGGAATATGCCAGAGAGACGGACAGCGGAATCTGTCTGCTGTACGGCAGGAATATGTGGGATCCGTCCCTGAACGCATATTCCTATGACACCTTTTATCAACAGGAGGCATCTTTGGCCGTGTGGATGAGCAGCGTGCCGGAAACCGGGGGAACGGACGGCGGAAGCGACTGTGCTCAGGCCGTGTGGGATGCCGGGGTGAACTGCATTTTGCTGCCGGAGCAGGCGGCGGAGGAAACAGTGGCCTGCTTTGAGGAAGTTCTGGGGATCCGCGCGGAAAAGATTCCGGGATATTATCTGTTGGTCATGTGAGGGTAAGGCTGTGAAGGAATTAGTGAGTATTATTGTACCTGTATATAATGTGGAAGGCCTGATCTGTGAGACCATGGACTGTGTGCGGGCCCAGACATGGCAATGCTGGGAGCTCCTTCTTGTGGAGGATGGGAGCAGCGACGGCACCATACAGGTGATCAAAAGGTATATGGAGGAAAAGGGGGATGAACGTATCCGCCTGATCCGTCAGCCCCGGAATCTGGGGGCAGCCCAGGCCAGGAACAGAGGGCTTTTGGAAGCCTCGGGCAGGTATATTGCCTACCTGGATTCGGATGACCTTTGGGAGCCTGAGAAGCTGGAGAAGGAGCTTGCTTTTTTGAAAGAAACAGGAGCGGCTTTTGTGTTCACCGGCTATGAATTTGCAGATCAAAATGGAAAGGGTACGGGGAAGGTGGTCAGAGTGCCCCGCACCTTGACTTACCGGCAGGCGCTGAGTAATACTACTATATTTACTTCAACCGTTATGTTCGATATGGAAAAGACAGGGCGGGAGCTTCTGGAGATGCCGCAGATAAAGAGTGAGGACACGGCCCTTTGGTGGAAGGTGCTCAGAAGCGGTTATACGGCATGGGGACTGGATGAAAATCTTGTCAGATACAGAAGGTCCAGGGGCTCTTTGTCTGCCAACAAGCTGGAAGCGCTCCGACGGATCTGGAACCTGTACCGAAGGGCAGAGGGGTTGAGCATACCTGTCAGTATGGGACATTTCTGTCTCTGGGCGGTGAGAGCCGTGAAGAGAAGGGTGTAGGAGGTTTTTTCATTGAGAAAAATTACAAATGAAAGAAGAATCAGGAGCCTGGAGACCTTTAAACGATTGATCAATCTCTCGCTGATTGCTGTGTGTCTGGGTGTGGAGGTGGCCATTTTTAATTATCACTGGGCTACCGTGTTTCGTTTCCACGTGGTGGAGGGTCTGCGGGAATTGTGGGGAAGAGGTACATTTGCAGAGATTGCTTTTTATGCAATTGTACTGCTGTTTTTGTCAGGCACCTACGGAGGCATGCGGCTGGGATATCAGAAAAATGTGGAGGTGGTTTTTTCCCAGTTCTTTTCCACGGCCCTTGCGGATATCGTCATTTACCTGGAGCTTTCCATCATGGCAAGAAGGCTTTTGGATCCCAGCGCTTTTCTGATTATGCTGGCGGAGCAGACTTTGTTTGCCACCGTCTATGTAAATGTGGCCAACCGGATTTACCGGTCTATTTTTCCGCCCCGGAGACTTTTGCTGGTATATGGAGACAGACCGCCTGAGGACATTCAAAATAAATTTGCCGCCCGCAGAGACAAATATTTAATTACCCGGTCTATTCATGTGCGGGAAGGCACCCTCAACATATGCAGGACAATTTTGGAAACCTATGAGACCAATGAATGCAACGCCGTGGTGCTGGGAGATATTTCCGTGAAGGACAGGGCGCCTGTTCTGAAGTTTTGCTACGGACACTCCATTCGGGTATACGTGATGCCGAAGATCACGGATGTAATCATGATGGGGGCCGAGGAGCTACATGTATTTGACAGCCCCATGCTTCTCACCAGGGAATACAGCCTGACTATGGAGCAGCGTTTTATAAAGAGGCTGGTGGATGTGGTATGTTCTTTATTTCTGCTGCTAATTGCGTCTCCCATCATGCTGGTAACTGCCATAGCCATCAAGCTTTATGACGGCGGTCCGGTGCTGTACAAACAGGTGAGATGCACCTTGAATCAGAAGGAATTTTATATTCTGAAATTTCGGAGCATGAGGACAGATGCGGAGAAGGACGGAGTGGCCAGACTGGCCCAGAAAAATGACAACCGGATTACGCCCGTCGGAAGCTTTATCAGAAAATGCAGGATCGACGAGCTTCCCCAGTTGTTCAATATTTTGAGGGGAGAAATGTCCTTTATCGGTCCCAGGCCCGAGAGGCCGGAGATTATTGCCCAGTATCTGGAGGTTATGCCGGAATTTGCGTTTCGAATGAAGGTGAAAGCGGGGCTGGCAGGCTTTGCCCAGGTGTATGGAAAATATAATACCTCTCCTTATGACAAGCTGAAGCTGGACCTCACTTATATAGAGAACTATACTCTGTGGATGGATTTGAAGCTGATGCTGTTGACGCTGAAGGTGCTGTTCTGGCCGGACAGCACCGAGGGTGTGGACACGGAACAGATTACCGCTCTGCAGAACGAAAAACGCAGACAGCAGGAGACCGATATGGGGGCAGAAGCCCGGGAAAGCGGAAAATGCGCAGGATGGACTGTGATCGATGGGGGGACGGAGGCCGACGGAGGAAGCCGGAGCAACCCGGCAGAAACCGAAGGAAGAAACCGCGACAACAGGACGCAGGCAGGCGTAGGAACTGCAGGCACCGCTTCGGAAGCGGGCTCAGGAACTGCAGGTGCCGGAGCGGATGCCGGCGGAAGGTAAGGAATGCCGGAAGGAAATGTGAGGGACCGCGTATGTGGGAAGGATATTATGGAAAGGAACTCTTTGATCTGAGATTGACGGTATTTCGCCTGTTTCGGCGGCTTCCGCTGATTCTTGGAGTCACGCTGGCAGGAACCCTGTTGTTTGGCGGCGGGTATTTTGTAAAGAATGTGCTGCTGAGAGGGGAAAAGCTGTATAGGGTGACATCTGTCTATCGGGTGGATTACAATGTTGAAGATAAGGACGTAAATCAGGTATATATCAACGGAGCCACCTGGAATACCTATGTACATTCTCAGGAGTTTCTGGACAGGGTGCAGAGCCGTCTGGATCAGGTTCGTATCCTGATGGACAGCATGACTCTGTATATGGACGACGAGACACTGGCGAAGTATGTGGAGTGCGATCTGGCTACGGATCTGCGGATGCCTTCGGTTATCGTCACCGCCCCGAATCCCCGGATCAGCGAGTGTGTTGCCCGGGCAGTGGAGGCGGTGATGACAGAGGAGTTTCCGGAGTTGATCCGGGAGATCGATAAAATCCGGGTGGTGGATCCCGCCGGGGAAGCCCGGGAGGTGATTCCCGATGTCAGACCGGTTCGGGCCCTTGTTCTCAGCGGGCTGTTGTCATTCTTTTTTGCAGTGATTCTTCTGATACTGAAGGAGCTGAATGATGACAGCATCTGGCTGCCGGCAGAGCTGGGGCGAAGGTACGGGCTGAAGGTTCTGGGAACCGTGGAGAGCCCGGAGCTTTTGGAAAATGTGAAATACTTATTTGAAGGAAAGAAGACGGCGGCCCTCTGTACGGTTCAGGAGGATGCAGATCCCGGCAGGGCGGCGGAAGCACTGGCGGAGATCTGCCGGCAGTCTTCAAAGGGGGAAGCCGGAGAGACAAAAGATATTCAGTGGATTCCGGTACCGTCGCTGGCACTTTGCCCTGAAAGCTGCCGGATTCTGCGGGAAACGGAAGGCGTTCTTATAGTGGTGAAGGCCGGAGGGCACAGCGGGCGCCGGCTGGAATACGCGCTGGATTTTCTCAGGCAGCAGGACTGTCAGGTGACGGCGGCGCTTTTGTGGGAGGCAGATGAGAAGCTGATCCATTGGTACTATAAGCTTCCGGGCGGCGCAGGCAGAGAGAGAGTATAAAGACCAGTGTGTGGAAGGAGATCGGGATGCAGGAGGAGCAGACTGCAGGATCGGCAGGGCGGATGCATCCGCGCAGGAGTGGAGGACGGCCATGAAGGTAGAGGTGCTGGCATCGGTAATGAATCAGTCTCTTGACAAAATCGCGGAAGAGATGGCTTTGGATTCAGAGGCGGTGATCATCAATCAGTGCGGGCAGCTGGGATACCAGGAAGAGCTGTATCGAGGAAACAGAATACGCTTTTACTCTTTTCCCGAAAGAGGGGTGGGACGGAGCCGCAATGAGGCGATTCTGCGGGCAGAAGGGGATATCTGTCTTTTTTCCGATGAGGATATTGTGTATGAACAGGGATATGCGCAGGCCATCCTGGAGGAATTTCAGCGTCAGCCGGATGCAGATATGATACTTTTTAATGTCACAATAGAGGAATCGCGCAGAACCTATCATATCACGGACCGGCGGCGGGTCCGCTGGTACAACTGCGGCAGGTACGGTGCGGTAAGTTTTGCGGTGCGTCGGGAAAGTCTGCTGGCATCGGGAGTGACCTTTTCGCTGCTGTTTGGGGGCGGAGCCAGATACGGCAGCGGGGAAGACAGTCTGTTCCTCAAGGAATTTATGGACAGGGGGTACCGGGTCTATACGGCGCCGGTGACAATCGGGAAGGAAAAGCCCGGGGACTCCACCTGGTTTGAAGGATACAACGAAAAGTTTTTCCGGGACAGGGGAGTTCTGTACCGATATTTGTACGGAAAGCTGGCCGGGGCTATGGCACTGCGGTTTTTGGCGGCCCACAGAGAAAAGCTATGCGGTGAGACCGGTATCCGGCAGGCATTTTCCTGGATGAGACAGGGAATCCGGGAAGGATGAAGAAGGCGCTGAGGATACGTTGGATGAGGAAAGTCTGTCAGCGGAACGGGCAGGGGACAGGGCACTGTATGTAAATGGCATGCAGGTGTGTGCAAAAATATGGATTTACGGGCAAAAGGGAGCGGTTTATGGAGAAAAGCGCTTTAGTGTATGTGGGGCTGACGGTGGTCACGGTTTTTTTGGGGATATTTGTGAAAAATACGGAGTTTGTTCCCAGGTATATCCGGGGAGGCGGCAGATATGGGGAAAGCCGGTGCGCCACCAGGCAGCAGGCGGCCAACCGTGCGGCGTCGTTTGGGGTGTATTGTCTGCTGGCCGGGGTGTCGGCCTGCAGGATCGCGGTGGGAAATGATTACTGGGTTTACAGGGACAATTTCAAGCTGATCGCTCAAAATCGGCATGTTTCGTCAGAAATCGGCTTTAATTTTATTGTGAAGCTGTTTCAGGATCTGTTCGGTTATGACAATTATCTTCCCATTTTTGCTTTTTTCTCTTTGGTCACTGTGTTTTTCTATGTGAGAGCTCTGGAAGATCAGGGGAGCTATTATGCCTTTTCCCTATTTTTATTAATGACGGGAGGGTATTATTTTAACAGTCTGAATTCCGTGCGGTACTATCTGGCGTTGGCGGTGGCTTTGTTTTCCATGAAGTATGTGCTTCGGGGAGAATATGAGAAATTTGTGCTCTGGGTTTTGGCAGGAGCATTTATTCATAAATCCATTCTTCTGGTGATTCCGGTGTATCTGGCGGCCCGGTTTCTGGCGGCAGCCAGACTAAAAAAATGGCATTATATCCTGGGCGGGGGATTTTTGTGCAGTCTGATTTTCTGTCAGGGATTGTACCGGGAAATTATTTTCTTTTTTTATCCTTATTATAGAAATTCAGTTTTTGACAACGGACATCTTTCCTATGTAAATATTCTGAAATGTGTTTGCGTTCTGATTCTCTGTGCCATCTGCTATAAGCGGAGTCTGGGGGAGGATGTGATGAACCGCTTTTATTTTTTCCTGAATCTATTCGGACTCGTGGTTTACTGCTGCGGTTCCTTTATACCGGAGGTATCCCGGGTGGGGTACTATATGATCATTTCTCAGATTTTTTTATTGCCCAGACTGCTGGCACAGATGGAGAAGGGGTGGCTGCGGAGGCTGGCTTACGCAGGAGTGGCGGGAGCCTTTGGCATGTATTTCATCCTTTTGCTGAGAGAAATGTACGCGGTGGACATCCGTCTTCTGCCATATTTGAACTGGATCTTTAACTGAGGAAAGGGTACAGGTTTTCTATGAAGGTTTTGTGGCTGTGTAATATAATGCTGCCGGCGGCGGCGGCTCAGATGGGATTGGAGGCATCCAATAAGGAGGGGTGGCTTTCCGGTCTTGCGGGATTGGTGCTTGGCAATGGAGGCCGCAACGGGGTGGAGCTGGCGGCGGCGTTTCCGGCGCTGGAACAAATGCTGGACGGGGAAGAGCTGGCGGTGAGAACAGTGGAAATATTGGGCGGAAAGCTGACTTGTTACGGCTTTCGGGAAGATACACGCAGGGCGGAGGTCTATGACAAAGGCCTGGAACAGCGCCTGGGCAAGGTTCTGGAGGATTATGAACCGGATATTGTGCACTGCTTCGGCACGGAGTATCCCCATACACTGGCCATATGCCGGGCATTTCCCAGGAAGGACCGGATTTTGATCGGTATCCAGGGACTATGCGGCGTATATGCCCACGCATATTTTGCGGATCTGCCCAAGAGAGTGGTCAGGTCCGTGACGCTTCGTGATATCCTGCGCCGTGACAGCATGGTCCGCCAGCAGAAAAAATATGTGCGCCGGGGCGAGGCCGAAAAGGAGGCTGTGAGTCTGGCCGGTCATGTTACCGGCAGAACCCGGTGGGACAGGCTTTATACGAACCGGTGGAATCCCGACGCTGTCTATCACAGTATGAATGAGACACTGAGAGCGGAGTTTTACCAGGATACCTGGAGCAGAGCGGCTTGTGTTCCCCACTCCATTTTTTTAAGCCAGGGGGATTATCCCATCAAGGGACTGCACTATATGCTGAAAGCGCTGCCTGCCATCCGGGAAAAACATCCCGATGTAAAGGTATGGGTGGCCGGAAACAGTCTGGTCCGGTATGATACCCTGAAGGAAAAGCTGAAAATTTCCGGATATGGGAAGTATCTGCGCAGGCTTATAGAAGAGATGAATCTGGAGGAGACGGTGACTTTTCTGGGCCGGCTGAACGTGGAGCAGATGAAGGCACAGTATTTGAAAAGCAGCCTGTTTGTATGCTGCTCTTCCATTGAAAATTCACCCAATTCTCTGGGGGAAGCCATGCTGCTGGGGATGCCCTGTGTCAGCGCCGATGTGGGGGGGATTCCCAGCATTTTTACCTCGGGGGAGGACGGTATTATGTATCCGGGCTTCCGGGCTTCCCGGGAGGGCGAAGAGAAGCTGGAGGCCGTATCCGCCGGATTGGCGCAGGCGGTGCTTGAAATGTGGGACAATGAGGACAGGGCGGAGGAGTATGGCAGATGTGCGCGCCGCCATGGGATGAAGACCCACGACAGGGAACAGAATTACAGAAGATTGCTGGAAATTTATGAGGAGATGGCGCAGCAGGCCTGAGGGGCAGACGCCGAACCGGGAAGGTGCAGGATTAAAGGTTGAAGCTTGTATTTGTATCGAATTATATAAATCATCATCAAATTCCTTTTTGCAACGCCATGTATGAAACCTTGGAGGGCAGTTTTGCGTTTATACAAACGGAAGCGGTGGAGCAGGAGCGGATCCGGATGGGGTGGAAGGAAACCCAGGAGCTGCCGTATCTTAAATTATATGATCAGGAGCCGGAGGCCTGCCGGAGGCTGATCCAGGAAGCCAGGGTGGTTTTGTTTGGGGGAACGGATGAAGAATGCTACATTCAGAAGCGCCTGAAGGCCGGAAAGGCGGTGATCCGTTACAGCGAGCGGCTGTATAAGACCGGGCAGTGGAAGGCTGCTTCGCCCAAGGGGCTTCGAAAAAAATATCACGACCATACCCGATACAGGAAAGAGAAGGTATATTTGTTGTGCGCCGGGGCTTATGTGCCGTCGGATTTTCATATTGTGAGAGCCTATCCGGGGAAAATGTATCGATGGGGATATTTTACGGAGGCCAGGCACTACGATGTGGATCAGCTTTTGAAAAATAAGGGCTGGCAGGAGAAGGAGCGGATGGTTTATCTGCTGTGGGCGGCCCGGATGATTGACTGGAAACATCCGGAGCTGGCAGTGGAGACTGCCAGGCATCTGCAGGAGAAGGGTATCAAGTTCCACATGGATCTGATCGGAGACGGGCCATTGCGGGAGCAGACGGAAAACCTGGCACGGCAATATGGTCTGGAGGGCTGCGTGGACTTTCTGGGCTTTCAGACACCGGAAAAGGTGAGAGATTATATGGAAAAAGCAGATATCTTTCTCTTTACCAGTGACCGACAGGAGGGCTGGGGGGCAGTGGCCAACGAAGCTATGAACAGCGGCTGCGCGCTGGTGGCAGATCATATGATCGGAGCGGTTCCTTATTTGGTAAAGGACGGCATAAATGGACTTGTTTATGAAGACGGGAACACAATGGAGCTTTTTGGAATGACCGAAAGGCTGGCCACAGACAGAGAGCTGGCCGGAAGGCTGGGCAGAAACGCTTACGAAACCATCACGAAGGTGTGGAACGGAGAGAATGCAGCGGCACGTCTGGGGGAGCTATGTATCAGGCTGGGGCTGCTGGAAGAGGGAGATTTTAAGGAAAAATCAGGAAGCGGGACCGGGACAGCCGCAGAAACAGGGAAAGAGCCTCCGAAGGAGGGCCCCTGTTCCGCGGCGCCGGTGATATCGGAGCGGAGGATGTACAGGCTGTTGAAGGGAAAGGACTGCTAAAGGGAAGGAACTGCAGAAGGGATTGTTAAAGAAAAGGCACTGCTAAAGGGAAGGCACTGCAGAAGAGACTGTTAAAGGAAAGGCACTGCTAAAGGGAAAGAATGTTAAAGGGAAGGGAAGGTTGACGGAGCCTTGAGAGAAGAAAAGCCTTTGATCAGCGTGATCGTACCGGTTTACAATGTAATGAATTATCTGCCCAGGTGTGTGGATTCCATTCGAAACCAGACTTATCAAAACCTGGAGATCCTTCTGGTGGACGACGGCTCCACGGACGGTACGGGAGAATTGTGCAACAGGCTCGGGGCGGCGGATTCCCGGATCCGGGTGTTTCACAAGGAAAACGGCGGCTCTTCCTCTGCCAGAAACGTGGGGATCGCACAGGCGTCCGGTGAATATCTTGGTTTTGTGGACAGCGATGATTTTATAGACGATACAATGTATGAGCAGCTGTATGATGCTTTGGAGAAGTATCAGGCAAAGGCGGCGCAGGCAGGCAGGGATGAGATTGACGAAGAGGGACACAGGCTTCCGGATATCTGTATTCCTCCGGAAAATGTGGAATGTATCCCTGCCGGGAAATTTCTGGAGGAGCTGCTGATGCACAGGGGGGACTGCTCCTTTTGTACAAAGCTGATCCGGCGGGACCTGTTTGAAGGGAGAGGTTTTCCTCCGGGCGAGCTCAACGAGGATTTTCATCTTTTGCTGGAGCTGCTGGAGGATATGGGGCAGATCGTTTCTCTTCCTGCCCAGGCCTATCATGTGTTTTACAGGCCGGGAAGCAATTCCAGGAAGGAGGGCCGGGAGGAATTTTCCAGGGTTTTCCGGGATTCCGTGGAGAATGCAAAGCTGGCATTGCGGCTGACGGAGGAAAAATATCCGGAGCTTACAGCCGTGGCGTTTCGTTTCGGGGTCTTTCAGAGGATTGAATATATGCTTCATATTCCCATTTCCCGCATGACCGGGGATAACGAAGAGTATTGTAATATCGTGAGGGATCTGCGCAGAAGCTGGTTGAGATCCATGAGAAATCCCATACTCACCGGAAAGAATAAGCTGTATCACACCTTGTTTGCCCTGGCGCCTAAGGCGGTGAGGAAGATACATGCGAAATTGCGGAGGAAATGAAGGGGAAGTTTGAGCCGGACGCTCCCTTAGCTGGCAGTGTCCAGATCAGCGCGCGCCATTCGCAAAGACGTGCCTGCGGCACTTATCGCTGCTTCGCAGCTGCCTTTGCTCATAAAGAGGCGCTCCCTCAGCCCATATAAAGGGTGTAAAATTCGTGCAAGCACGATTTACACCCTTTATAATGGGCTGGCTGATCTGGAAGGCAGATATTGGTACTGGAAAATGGGGTATTATGCTTGACCGGTGTGGAAAAAACATTTATTATGTTGAAAAAAGTTTTGTGAGGTACTTTATGAGGCATAAAAGCTCAATAAAAATATATATGGCATTTTTCCTGTCGGCAGCATTACTGGTAACCTTGGGTGCACCGGCTGTGGCGGTGCAGGCGGAGCCTGACTTGGGGGTGGGCGTGGAAACGGGAGAAAGCATGAATCAGGATGCGGAGGCCGGCACAGATGAAGGGAGCTCGCCGGATGGGGAAATAAATGCGGATGCCGGCGATTCAGCGGGCGCCGGCACTCTGCCGGAGGGAGGAGCGGATGCGGACGACGGAGCGTCCGCAGAGTCCGGGGCGGAGGCAGATGAAGCGGCGTCCCCGGATGTGCAGGAGGTGCCTGATACGGATCAGGAGACGGCTGCCTGGATAGAGACCGCCAGGCAGGCTTTGAAGGCCATAGCGTCGGAACGTGACATTATGGCGCTGATTTATCTGAGCGATACCTATCCTGTCAGACAGCAGCCCTCCTACGACAGCGGAAATGTGGTGACTGTATACAGCGGTCAGCAGGTAAACATTCTGGACATATATGTGGATATCCGGGAGGAAGGGGCAGAGGTTTGGGAATATGTGCGTCTGGAATATAGAGGCCAGGAGTATTTCGGATATGTTCCGCGTACCTTTATAGCTGTGTCGGATACCCGCTTCCTGGAGTGGGAGGAGACCTATGGGATGAACCCGGAGCAGGGGGTCTATTCTGTAGACGGAGAAGGTAAGGCATCTTACTCAGATATCGATCAGTTTCCCGAAAGCTATCGGCAGGCGCTTGTGGCTTTGAAGGAAAAGCATCCTGACTGGACCTTTGTAAAGCTGAACACGGCGCTGGACTGGAACAGTGTGATTGCCAGTCAGATGAAGGGAAGCACCAGCCTGGTGTATAAGACTCTTCCTGCATGGGCCAAAAACGGACTTCAGGATGAGGGTACCTGGTACTTTGCTTCGGAAGCGGCGGTGAAGATGTATATGGATCCCCGGAATTTTCTGGAGGAGGATACCATATTTCAGTTTGAACTGCTGACTTATAATGAGGAGTTCCATACCCAGGAGGCGGTGCATAATTTTCTGGACGGGACCTTTATGAACGATCGGGACGGAAAGAAAGCTCCGGGAACCTCTTCCACCTATACGGAGATATTCTGGAAGGTGGGAACCGATAAGGGACGGGAGGTCAGCCCCTTTCATCTGGCAGTCCGGGTGTATCAGGAGCAGGGACAGGGTACTTCGCCTTTGATTTCCGGTACCTATCCGGGATATGTGGGATTTTATAATTATTTTAATGTGGGTGCATCTGGCGCCTCGAATCAGGAGGTGTATGAAAGCGGTCTGAGCTATGCAAAAAGCAAGAACTGGACCGATGCTGAAAAATCCATCGCAGGAGGCGCTGATGTGATTGCGGCTAACTACATTAAAAAGGGACAGGATACCCTGTATCTGCAGAAGTATAATGTAAATCCCGACAGCAGCTATCCGATCAATACCCACCAATATATGCAGAATATTTCGGCTCCTTCCAGCGAGGCGAAAAACATGAAAAAGCTGTATGCGGGAGCAAACGCCATGGACAGCGCCTTTGTGTTCAAAATTCCGGTATTTGACAATATGCCGGAACAGCCCTGCGGCGCTCCGGCAGAAAGCACAGAGGTGGTAGTCACCCTGCCGGAAGGATACACCGATACCACTCTATGGATCGACGGGAAGGCGTATACTGGAATCAAGAAGGGAAAGAACCTGATTGCAAAGGCCGAGGACACCAAAGCCCAAACGGCAGTCATGTATCAGTATGACGAAAAGGGTGTGCCCCGGGGAATGTATGTATGGAGCCTTCGGTTTGCCGATGGGGTCTATACTCCGACGCCGGCACCGGAGCTGCAGGATTTGCTGACCTATCACGGTTTTTCCATTCGCATCACAGGTAAGTCGGGAATCCGTTTTAAAACAGGGATTTCAACGGAGCTGCGGGAAAAGCTTACTACGACGGGGGCGGGAGGCTACCTGCTGAAGGAATATGGAACCCTGGTCATGAACAATGCCAACAGACAACAGTATCCCATGATCAAGGGAGGCGAAAAGGTAGCGGACGGCCTGTCCTACGGCGTGGATGGCAATGGAAATAAGACGGATGTGGTCTACGAGACGGTTGACGGCAGATACCGTTTTACCTCTGTGCTGGTGGGACTGCCTGCGGCGCAGTATAAAACAGAATATGCCTTCCGGGGATATATTGTATTGGAAAAGGGCGGAGAGACCATAACCCTGTATGGTCCGCCTGTGGCCAGAAGCATTTACAATCTGGCGAAGCAGCTGCTGGAAAACGGCACCTACACGCCGGGCTCCACTGCATATGAATTTTTGACAAAGTTGATATCCGATGCGGATGCATCAGGGAATTGAAAATAGATATCAGCCGGCGGCTTTTGCGGGCTGTGAAAGGTGTGGTATTTTATGAAAAAGAGTAAAATATATGGAATAACGGCGGCAGTTATGTTGTCGGGAATGATTTTGACAGGATGCGGCGACGGAAGCGGGGAAGACTGGCTTTCGTCAGGAAATCAGGGAGGATCTCAGGCAGTTTCCGGAACAGGAGAAGTTTTAGAGAACGATCCGGGACAGGATGTGCAGACAGAGCTTCTTTATAGTCCGGGAAGCAGCCTTACGGAGGCAGAGCTGACTGCTGTTTTGGAGATGCTTGCCACCCTTCATCAGAATCTGGAGCTGTCGGAGTATCTGGGAGAAGCCATACACGTAGTTGAAAGCCAGATATGGTATGAGACCTTAGTTAAAAGAATGGCGGAGGGAGGAAGAATCTATGCGTTGAAGAAGGGGGAGGAAACGCTTCTGTCCGTGCAGATAATGATTGATATTTCAGGGGAGCCCTGTTCTATTGTATATTATCAGAAGGGTCCTGGGGAAATGATCCTCTTACAGCACTCCGGCAGCGTCCTGCGGGTGACAACGGCGGGAGTGCTGGAGGGAATGTACAATGGCGCCGTGGAAATCTGGGAAATGGATGCGGCTACAGGCCGGGTCAGTCAGGAAAAAGGACTATATACCCAGGGAGTTCCCGTAGGAGAGCATATTATGGCTGTCAAGGAGGGAGACGGGGAGGAAGAATTCTACAATCTGTGGAATATGCGGGAGAGTATGGAGTACGAAAAGACTGTGACCACCTATGACCAGGGGGGGAATCCGGTGGTTACATCGACTCCGGAACCCACCCCTGAACCGACATCGGAACCCACTCCAGAGCCTGCGCCGGAACCGACACCGACGCCAAAGCCAACAGCTACCCGAAGGCCTGCGGCTACGCCGACACCCACACCGGCGCAGACCCCGGAACCGACTCCGGCGCCCACGCCAGTGCCTACGCCGGTTCCTACCCCTGCACCGACGCCAGTGCCTACGCCGGTTCCTACCCCTGCACCGACGCCGACGCCTACGCCAGTACCTACGCCTGCGCCGGGCGGGGATACGGATATTGAGTGGTCGCCGGACCTGGAGTGACAGATATCAGAGGGCTCGGGTATTGATCCTTGCGATTGATGCCCGGGCCGCTTTGCGTCTTGGAGAGGCTGCTCTGTTGACGGAAAAAGACCTGGAGGCAGGATCCTGTTTTGATTGTTTTGGGATGATTATTGTGATATAATTTTAAATGAAGTTCGTGCTATTGACAATTTGATATTTTGGGCATATTATGAAAAACGGGAAAAGAGGTTTTTATTTCACTTGAAAAAATAACGTCGGTATTTGAAGTACTGAGAGAGGAACTTGTACTATGAAAACGGATGAATTAAAAGAGTTTTTTTGTATAGACGCATCAGCATATGATGAAACAAAACATTTTCAGGTGGTTCGCCCTGCCAGCCTTTCAAATCCGAAAAACAATGCTGTATTTTTTGTGACAGAGGGATTTATGAAATACTGGGAAAAAGTGCTGACTGTAGAGGAATGCATTGTTATCTGGCCGGAGAATCAACCTGTTCCGGAAGAACTTGCAAAAAAACACGCGGTGATCCTTTCAAAAGAACCACGTTACGGCTTTGCCCAGTTTTTTCATGAAAATCATGTGACATACAATGCCATGCCGAAACCTTATCAAGTGAAAAATGGCGCTATGATTTGTGAAGGGGCTGAGATTGGAGAGGGTACAATCATTTTTCCGGGAGCTTATGTGGACAGCGATGTAAAGATTGGGAAAAACTGCTATGTTGCATCCGGAGTTCGAATTGTCGGCAATGTGCAGATTGATGATGATTGTATCATTCGCGAAAATACAGTGATTGGTTCTGACGGTCTGACTACGCGCAGAAATGAGGATGGAAAGATTATTACGATTCCTCAGTTTGGAGGCGTTGTTATAGAAAACGATGTACAGATTGGTGCAAACAGTGTTGTTTGTAAGGGAAGCATAGATAATACCATTATTGGAAGCGGAAGCCGAGTTGATAATTGCGCCTTCATTTCGCATAATGTTAAGATTGGACGAAATACGATTATTGTTGGAGAGGTTCTGATGATGGGAAGCTCTTCCACGGGAGAGAGAGCTTACCTCTCCGGAAATGTTGTGGTCCGAGACGGCGTATCTATTGGAGAGGATTCGTTTGTGGGTATGGGATCCGTTGTTACGAAGAATGTGCCCGCTGGTGTTACGGTAAAAGGCAATCCGGCCAAATAAAAAGCTTGTGGATGACGTTAGAGAACAAAACCAAAGGCTTGCTGGTCTTTAATCAAAAAGAGGTTTTAATTCCCCGCAGCTTATTGCGGGGAGTTTCACTGCGTGTGGAAACAGTCTGCCTGCTATCATAGAAATATTTACTTTTAATGATTGGTAATATAGAAAAGGGTTAATAGAAAAGGATGGCAAACCATGGCATGGGGTCAAACGGAAGGAAAAAGAAATGCAAATATGGATATTCTGAGAATGATATCCATGATAATGGTGACAATGCTTCATGCATTGACCAAGAGTGATTTGCTGCCTTTTATGGGAAATGAAGTCTCCGCGAATGGATGGGCCGCCTGGGTGCTTGAGGTGCTTTCCGTCCCTGCAGTTGATATTTTCATGCTGATTTCGGGATACTTTTTGATTTCCTCGAGATTTAAAATAGGACGCATGGTGGAGATCGTGCTTCAGACCTTGTTTTATTCGGCGGGCGCTTTTGCCATATTTTTGCTTCTTGGAAGAGTGCCTCCGGCGAGCATGAATAGTTACGATATCCTTCAGCATTTTCTGCCGATTCACATGGAGACATATTGGTTTATGTCGGCATATGTCATAATATATCTGTTGTTGCCTTTGATCATCAGCGGAGTGCATGCCATGACGGAAAAGCAATTACAAGGGGTTATTTTGTGGCTGCTGGTCTTTGAGTGTGTGATTAAGAGCTTCTTGCCGGTTCGATTATCAATGGATATGAAGGGGTATTCATTTCTTTGGTATTTAACCCTCTTTTTGGTAGGGGCACGAATCAGGCTCTATGGATTTAAGATTGTGAAAACTGCCAGGCGTGGGTGGTTTATTTATATTGTCAGTACGTTTTTGATTTTTGCAGAGATATTTATTGTGAGTCAGATTCAATTGCGAACAGGACGGCTAAAAGAAATGACCACAGTTTCTCTTGAGTATAATCACATTTTGGTTTTCTTTTCGGCGATTGGTTTGTTTGCGGCATTTTTGCATGCGAAACCTTTGGGAGAGAAGTTTGGAAGGCTGGTATGTATGCTTTCGCCCTATTGCCTGGGAGTATATCTCTTGCAAGAGAATCTTATGATGAGATATTTGTGGCAAGACTGGTTTGGATTGAGGGAAGCCATGGAACAATCGATTCCTGTTTTTTTGTTTCGGGTGCTTGGCGGCGTAGCTGTCATGTTTGTGCTCGGAATTTGCGTGGACGTGCTTCGCTCTGTCCTTTTTCGGATTGTAACGGATCGCGTAGTCAGAAAGGATAAAGACAAATGCTTGACTTAAGCGTGATAGTACCTGTTTATAATATGGCTAAAGATGGTAATTTGGAGTACTGCATCCATTCTTTGGCGCGGCAAACATTGCAGAGCATGGAAATCATAGCCGTTGACGATGCATCCACGGATGATTCGTTGAAGATTCTTAGAGAATTTGAGAAAATATATCCTGGAAGAGTCAAGGCGGTTGCGTCCCCGGAGAACAGAAGACAGGGAGGCGCAAGAAACTTAGGGCTACGGGAAGCGCAAGGGCGGTATATTGGTTTTATGGATGCAGACGACTGGGTCGTTGAAGACCTCTATGAAAGAATGGTTGAACTCGCCAAGAGCACAGGGGCAGACGTTGTAGGAACGGATATGAGCAGAGTCTATGAACACACCATGATTCCCGCACAGAGGGAGGCGTGTAACTTTCTTAGTCAGACGGGGATTTTTGACCATGAAATAAGGAAAGAGTATTTGCTGCATCCCGGACCGCTTGGTACAAAAATTTATGTACGAGAGATATTTTTTGATAAGGAATTTAAATTTCCCGAGCATATGTCATATGAAGACAATGCTACTTTTGTTGAAATAGGAATGCGTATGAAGCATTTTGAACATATACCAGAGGCGAATGTATTTTACTATCAGCATGGGGATTCAACAACGCATAGCCATGACCTGAAAAATTGTCAGGACCGAATGGAGGCAATGCGTATTATGCTGAAGTATGCCAGGGAAAATGGCGCATTGGAAGAGTTTCGTGATGTGATAGAGTATCATTTCAGTATCTTTTTTTATCGGAACACTTTGTTTTCTTACATGCAGAGTAAAATAAAGAAAGATACAGGCTTTGTAAGAAAATTAGGGGAGGAAATGGTATCTACGTTTCCCGATTTCCGTCAAAACACATACTACATTCAAAATGTGAATGATTATGAACAGAAATTGATTAATCTGCATTTGAGGTCTACAATCGCGTTTATGTTTGTTTACAAGTTAAAGCAAATATCCAGAAAGATCAGAAGGAAGAAAGCAAAACAATAAGGGAGGAAGGCGACAGAATGAAGAAGGTAATCGTTGCTATTGGTGCACATTTGGATGATATTGAGTTGGCTGCGGGAGGAACTTTGGCAAAGGCAATCCGCGAAGGACATGATGTTCACATGATCGTCATGAGTCAATCTGGCTATACTGATTATAACGGAAAAGTCATGAGAACCGATGAGACCGCTATGCAGGAGGGAAGAAATGCGGCCAGGATTTTGGGATGTAAGGATCTGGACATTTTGGATTTCAGCAATAAGGACATTGCCTATGACTCTAAAACGGTAGAGGCAATAGAAAAAAGGATTAACATTATTAAACCGGACATCATTTTTACACATTGGCCTTTTGACACGCATCAGGCTCATGTCGCAGTCGGAAAGGCTACCATTTCTGCCGCAAGACGCTATAATACAATATATTTTTACGAACCCATTTCTCCATCGGGAAGATCCTACGTGGGTTTTCGTCCTCAAGTGTATGTAGACATTACTGATGTAATCGACATTAAAATCGCAGCGCTGGATGCGCATGCCACGGAGAAAAATAAATATGGCGATTACTGGATTCGCGGCGTGACAGCTAGGGCGGTATTTCGTGGATATGAGATGGGAAAGATGCACGGAGAGGCATTTGAGGTGTTGAGAGAGGAACTTGTGCTGTGAAAAAAATAACCGGCAGGGCAAAACCCTATGGGGAATTTAAAAAAAGCTGACATGCAGAGGGAAATATGGTAAAATATACTCGATAATCCAGCTGCTGTGCGCTTTGAAGTTTTCTCGTTACCATGGCTTGAAAATCAAATGTCTGCTTTGCCGCCGCTTGATCTACTGCGCACATGGTCATACGGGTTTTTAATACAATAAAGAGGATTTGGATATGAAAAAAGAAAAACGCTTGATAAGTATACCCTTCAGCAGGATTCTAGCTTTGATCCTGATGGACATTATGTCGATTATTGTTGCGGCCTTTGCGGCGCTGTATATCCGATTTGAGTTCAGCTTCAGCAATATAGACAGGGGGTATCTTGATAAGCTGGGATATATTATTTTACCCAATATCTTTTTGACCTTGCTTTTTTATGCACTGTGGAAGCTGTATAAAAGCGTATGGCGCTACGCCAGCGCCAATGAACTGATCAATATTGTGTTTGCTACCAGCTGTGCGTCTCTGGCTCAGCTGATTCTTTGTATTTCCACCGATAATCATATGCCTCGCAGTTATTATGTGTTATACTGGTTTTTGCTGACGGTATTAACCTGCGGCATTCGCTTCGGATACCGGATCCTTCGGATTCTCAATAATAAGAGGACAAGCTTTGGAGAAAAAAAGACGCGCATCAATGTGATGGTGATCGGGGCAGGAGCCGCCGGCAATATGATCCTGAAAGAGATCGAGAGCAGCCAGTACCTGAGCCTGCAGGCGAAGTGCATTATTGACGATCAGTCCGGATGCCATGGGAAATTACTGCGGGGTGTTCCCATTGTAGGAGGACGGGACAGGATCGCCGATGCGGTGACGCAGTACGGCATCGATGAGATCATTCTAGCAATTCCCTCTGCCAGCATGCAGACCAGAAAGGAAATTCTGGATATCTGTAAGGAAACCGGCTGTAAACTGAGAACTCTTCCCGGCATGTATCAGCTGATCAATGGGGATGTGTCTGTTGCCAAATTGAAAGAAGTGGATATTGAGGATTTGTTGGGCAGGGAACCGATCCAGATCAATACAGGTGAGGTTATGAGCTACGTCAGCGGCAAGGTGGTAATGGTCACGGGAGGAGGAGGCTCCATCGGAAGTGAGCTGTGCAGACAGATCGCCGCCCACAATCCCAGGCAGCTTCTTATCCTGGACATTTATGAGAACAATGCCTATGATATTCAGCAGGAGCTGGCCAGAAGGTACCCTAAGATGGATATGGTGGTGCTGATCGCATCCGTGAGAAACACCAACCGCATCAACCAGATCTTCGAGCGGTACCGCCCGGACATTGTGTATCACGCGGCGGCCCACAAACATGTGCCTCTGATGGAAACCAGTCCCAATGAAGCGGTAAAAAATAATGTTCTGGGAACCTGGAAAATCGTCCAGGCGGCGGACCAATGGAAGGTGAAACGCTTTGTGATGATTTCCACAGACAAAGCGGTGAATCCCACCAATATTATGGGAGCCACAAAGCGCGTCTGCGAAATGATCATTCAGACCTATAACAACCATTCTCAGACAGAGTTTGTAGCCGTGCGTTTTGGCAATGTGCTTGGCAGCAACGGAAGTGTGATACCGCTGTTCCGGAGACAGATCGCGGAAGGGGGACCGGTGACGGTAACAGATCCGGAGATCATCCGTTATTTCATGACCATTCCCGAGGCAGTATCGCTGGTACTGCAGGCAGGCGCCTATGCCAAAGGCGGAGAAATTTTTGTGCTGGATATGGGACAGCCGGTAAAAATTGTGGATCTGGCTATGAACCTGATCAAGCTTTCGGGATATAAGGTGGGCGAAGATATTGACATTCAATTTACAGGACTCAGGCCCGGAGAAAAAATGTATGAGGAACGCCTGATGGCGGAGGAGGGAATGCAGGAGACTGCCAATAAAATGATCAGTATCGGCAAACCCATCCAATTCGATGAAGAAAGGTTTATGAAACAGCTTGAGGAATTGAGGGATTATGTGGTTCAGGAGCCGGATGACATCCGGGAGCATATCAAGCAGATGGTTGATACCTATAGCTATCGTTCGGAAAGCACCTGAAGATGGTGCTGGATGTTTACAGTTTCCCATGCCGGCTTTTCGCAGATGGAGGAAAATACATGGTAAACAGGGTCAAGCTTCCTATTGGAATCGAAAATTTTGAAGAGTTTCGGACAGAAGGGTTTTACTATGTGGATAAAACGGGGTTTATCAAGGAACTTCTGGAGAATTGGGGAAAAGTAAATCTGATTACCCGTCCCAGACGGTTTGGCAAATCCCTGAATATGAATATGCTGCAGTACTTTTTTGAATATGGGTGTGATTCCCGGCTTTTTGAGGGCCTGGCGATCAGCAGAGAAAAGGAGTATTGCAGCGAATATATGGGACAGTTTCCCGTGATTTCCATCACCTTAAAGAGCGTAAGCGCGGGAAATTATGATATGGCCAGAAGCATGCTCTGCTCCGTTATAGGCAATGAAGTAAAAAGATTTTCTTTTCTTTTATCCGACGACAGATTGGATGAAACAGACCGAAAACAGTTTCGGGCGCTGGTGAATGTTGGGGAAGACGGCAGCTTCCTTATGGCCGATGCGGTTCTTACAGATTCTCTGCGGCTTCTTTGTGCGCTGCTTCACAGGCATTACGGCAAGAAGGCCATTTTGTTGATCGATGAGTATGATGTGCCCTTGGATAAGGCACAGCAGTCGGGTTATTATGATGAGATGGTTGGTCTTATCCGTAATTTATTCAGCCAGGCCCTGAAAACGAATAACAGCCTGCAATTTGCCGTGCTGACAGGCTGTCTGAGGATATCAAAGGAGAGTATTTTTACGGGGCTGAATAATTTGAATGTCTTTTCTGTTACGGATTCTTCATTCAGCAGACATTTTGGCTTCACGGATGATGAGGTCAGGGCATTGCTGGAGTATTATGGATTTGCGGCCCGGTTTGAAGCTGTCAAGGAATGGTATGATGGCTACCGCATGGGCAATGTAGATGTCTACTGCCCATGGGATGTCATAAATTATATTAAATTGTTATGCTCTGAGCCGGATGCTGCGCCCAGAGCGTTCTGGGTCAATACCAGCGGAAATGAGATTATACGAAATTTTATCGCAAAGGCGACACCGCGGACGAAAAGGGAAATAGAGGCTTTGGTTGCCGGGGAATGTATTGCCCGGAAGATCAACCAAAGTCTGACCTACAGGGACTTATACAAAAATGTAGACAATTTGTGGAGCGTGCTTTTTACTACAGGATATCTTACCCAGAGGGGCCAAGAGGAAGACGGGGCATACAGACTGGCGATACCAAACAGAGAAATCCGACAAATTTTTACAGAACAGATTCTGGAATGGTTTCAGGAGGAGGCACGCCGGGATGCCCCCAGGCTGGATGCCTTCTGTGAGGCATTTCTGCAGGAAGATGCGGAGACTGCCGAGGAGCTTTTTAATGCTTATCTGGCAAAGGCCATCAGCATCCGGGATACGGGGGGCAGGCGCGGGAGGAAGGAAAGCTTTTATCATGGCATTCTTTTGGGTCTGCTTGGCCACCGGGAGGACTGGAGCGTCAGCTCCAATGTGGAATCGGGAGACGGATACAGCGACATTTTGATAGAGGATGAGGCAGGAACCACTGGCATTGTGATTGAAGTCAAGTATTCAGAGGATGCCAATTTGGAAAGGGCCTGCCAAGAGGCGCTGGCGCAGATAGAGCGGCTGGGGTATGAGGAAAAACTGCGGCAGGAGGGGACGGAGATCATTTTAAAATACGGCATTGCCTGCTTCAAAAAGAGGTGTAGGGTTGTTACTCTTCACGGGTAGGGGACGCGAGGTGTTTTTGTGCGCTGTTTGCACAAAAACCCGAGACAGCACGCGCCAAAATGAGCGCTTTTTGCTCATTTTGTGTGCATCATGCTGCTTTGAACGGCGAAGCCGTGAAAAGTAACGTAAGGTTCTTTCAGCAGAAGATGTATGCTATATTTTGCACAAAGAAGAATAAAAAACACAAAATATTGGATTTTTGCTCAATTTCACTTGACATCTGCGAAAAAGGATGTATAATAAATATTGTGATGTGGTCAAAGCATCTATAAGCACAAAGGGGAAGCAGATCGGAAAAACAAAAATGGCCTGTCTTGTAAGAGAGAGGCCATTTTTGCGTTATATAATAATGTTATTTCTTTTTGTGGTCGATTTGCTGGCAACGGCATAATTTGCAGATAAGCAGCAAATAATCTGATAGTGAATTTAAAATTTGCGATGTAACTGACGATTGCCAGTAGTGTGAAATATCAATTCAAAATGTCAGACAAATATTCAAATTGGTAAGTTTGACAAGCAAAAAAAAAAATGCTATTTTATATGCAGTTGATAAGGGAGTGGCGCAGACAAAAAAGGTGAGGCAGAAGTTGATTTTGACAATAAAGGAAAAAATCAAAGATCGGGAAGTGTGGATAGGGGCAGTAAAAAGAGTATTGTGTACCCTGAGCTTTGTGGTATTATGCCTTTTGGATCAGATTGTAGGCAGCGCCACAGGTATCTATCAGCAGGCAATGCGTGATTATACCTTGGTGGCGGTGGGAGTTATAATTTTATGTGCATATAGGCCGGAAGATTTTTTGAAGATCCCCTACTTGGCCTGGAGTGTTGTGTTTTTTACATTAAAGCCCTTTGCGTTTTCCTGGATTCGATCCAATATAGGCTTCCTGCCGGATTTGGAGTCTATGTCATGGGCGATTTGGATTTTTGGCATTGTGTACATCCGTATGTTTTACCAATATGTTATTGAGAAAAAAAAGCCTGAAATGAACTGGCCGCTGTTTGGGATTTGGATGGCTATGATGATTTGCATGGTTTTTTCTCAATTTGTGTCTGGGAACGAAGAAGAATGGCCGTTGCGTTTCTTGTTTACGTTCGGTACCTTTTATTTGACGAACTACAGCCGCAAAGACCTGAATGCACTGTTTACTTGTCTGGTAGACGGGGTGATGATTGGTTTTTTTATTGTGCAGGGGCAGGCTTGGATGCATAGACCATATGATATAATTCGATATGAGGGAATGTATTCCAACTGTAATATGAATGCATTGTTCTATCTGGTGGTGTTCTGTGCGGTGCTGTGTAAGTGGTATCAGGCGAAGCTGAAGAAGAAAACGTATGTGATACGCGTGGTTTATATACTTTTTGCAGGACTTTTAGTAGGACATATGCTTTTGACGATGAGCAGGACAGCCGTTGGCGTAGCCGGAGTTTTATCGATTCTGTTTTTGATATTTCAGGTGATGTCACGCAGAAGACATAGGATAAGGGAATTTGTAATCGACGGGGTAGCGCTGGCTTTGGCGGCTGTCCTGTGTTTTGTACCTTCTTATTACATGGTTAGATATATTCCTGCATATGTTAATGATCCTGTTTTTTTTGAGGGAGATGATAATGCATATAGCATGTTGATGAAAATACAAAAAGATGATCCGGTAGATTCAGAAAAATATGTTAAGCTGGATGATGTAGTAAAAGGATTTTTTGGAAGACTGCTATGGTTTGCGGATTTTGCTTCAAATGAGGTAAGCAGATTACTTAGGCCGTCTATGGTGGTCTATGCGGCGGAGAATACACAGGGAAGCATGAATTATGCGGAGAATAGCCAGGCCGGCAGTATTAAGCCTGGAGCAAGCCAAGAACATCCGATGCAGGAGATAGAACAATATATTTCAGATTCGATGATTATTCGCAGATATACTTACAAGTATTATTTTATGAACTTGAACATGTTTGGACATCAACAAAGTGACTTTACAGTTTGGATTTCTAAAAGTGTTAGTGTCCCTCATGCACATAATCTTTTCCTTCAGATAGCATTTGGCTTTGGAATACCAACGGGGTGCTTATTTTTTGGTTTAGTTATTTACGCATATTTTAGTTTTGCAAGTAAGATAAAGAAAAATAAGCAGGGGACTTATTACTATTTGCTTATGACAGCAGGAGTGATCACGACCGTATTTGTAATATTTGGTATGATGGAAATCGTTTGGACTTATGGGCAATTGATTTTTACATTGTTTCATATAGTACAATATTTGACTTATCATGATTGGCTTCCTAAGAAGACAAGATTTATTGTTGCTTACCAGAATGCATAATTAGTTTTTGCGGGCGTAAAGATAAGCTTGCATATTAAAGAAAGAAATGATAAAATAAAACAGGTTATCAACAAAGGTGAAATCCTGTTTTGCTTATTACACTTTCGTGCCTCGAAAGTTAGATGCTGATCCGGCCTTGTGCAGTCTGGGCTGGATCAAAAGATGCCTGCAGGGAGGGAGCTGAACATGAAAAACATACTGTTTTCCCCGCCGGACATCACCGAGCTGGAAATCTCGGCGGTGGCGGATGTGATGCGTAGCGGCTGGATCACAACCGGCGCCAAAACTAAACAATTCGAGTCTGCGGCAGCTGCATTCTGCGGGTGCAAAAAGGCTGTATGCCTTAATTCTGCCACTGCCTGCCTGGAACTGATTCTCAGAGTGCTGGGCATCGGGGAAGGGGACGAGGTTATTACCAGTGCTTATACTTACACCGCATCTGCCAGCCCTGT
>CAJTVB010000028.1 GCA_910579755.1 uncultured Acetatifactor sp.
AGCTCGATAAGCCGGGCTTCCACGCGCCCGTCAACCTTGCGCCTTGCATTATCTGAGTTTATGCTTCTTTTAAATTCAGTGACAGCATCAACACCGCCGTTTATGTATTTTGTAACAGTATTTGTGACTGTTGCCAGACAGACGCCGTTAGTTTTAGCACTCTGCTCATGGGTAAGAGCTTTTCCATGCGACTCGTCCAGGTCAAGGATTATCTGGCATCTGCAGCGTATTGTTTTTGAAGTTGCTTTCTTACGGATTATGGATTTAAGCTCCTTGTATTCATCCTCCGTAAGCTTGATTACGTATTTTCTGGGTCTTGCCATAGGAATCACCGCCGTTTTTTCTTAGTATATATCAAAACGGCTGTATTTGCCAGCATAATTTGGCTATATATCAACATGTCACTACACTAGCGCAAAAATATTTTTCATAGATTACCCCCTGTTTTGTTGGCTTGAGCTTTAGAATGCCCTTTATATATAATCATATTGGAACTAAGAGATCCCGTCTTCTTACCTGTTGCTCTTTTTCTTCCTATATGTTGCTGACATTTTGTAAGCGTTTAATGCAAGGGGACATCGATTTTACAACATTGCCGGGGTACGTGACCCTCACGGCAATGGACAAATATATGTGCAGGCACGTCTGCCTGGCCATTGCTCGCGGAAATCAATAATCAAAGGTCGGCAGGATGTGTATTATAAAAAAACACAAAGTGCGGCACGGTGGATTGCTTGTTCTAGGAAATTGCTTTGTGTATGAGAAACGGCACCGCCTGAGGGCGGTGCCGTTTTCATAAGGAGTTGACTACGCAGGAAGTGGATATTTTACAGATACTTTTCAGAAGCTTCCGGACTCAGGTTATATTGTTCCTGAATTTTGGACAAAATAGTCTGCTGTGGGATTCCTAAATTTCTTAATATGGAGACAGTGCCTTTAATGCCTTCCTTGATGCCTTCTTTCAGACCTTCCTCCAGACCCTCCTTTATTCCTTCTCGCTTTATAGTTTTTGCTTCATACTCTAAAACCTTTCCGCCCATAACCGATTTCACTCCTTCTTTTATTGATTTGTATTTTGCAGCAATATGCTCCAATACCTTGTTTGACATGTCAATGAGGGTACATCTTATATATTCACTGATGACTTTCTGATTCATAAAATCTTCCAGCTTATTTTTGATATGCTCATATTCATTCAGGAGTATTTCCAGCTTCAGCTTGTCCTTTTCATATTCTTCAAACTGTTTTTCGTGAGAAAAAATATAATAAGGAATCAGCAGAAGAAGATCTTTTTCAAAAATTTCGTTCAGTGAATATCGTTGAGATTTCATCACCGGAATATCATATTCTAATGTCCCACCTGGGGTGGCTATTTTGATCTTCAGCGTATCTGGCGTGGATGTATGATATCTTAAAAACAATACAGCAGAGTGAGGTAGTGTTACGGTAAGGACATTTCCTCTGATCTCACCTTCATCAAGAGCAATCTGTGTGTCATATTCAAAGAACCTGATAAGCATACTGTTATCAGCATTGCTCTGACATTCCAGGTGGTATTTTTTTGTTTCTTTTCCTTGTATCATAAAACTGGTATCTGTGATCCGCTCTTTTTCATTTCCCCCCTGTTGGTTCAGGAAGTGCTCATTTGGGGAAAAGACTATTTTTTCCTGGCCGGAAAAATGTTCGCCAAATATTTCGTTTATTACGGGAATGATTAAAGGACTACAGTCATTCAGCAGTGTGCGGAACACATCATCATAAGGTGTGTTTGTTGTGCTTTCGTTTTTCATTTGTACCTGCTCCTTATATTTTATCATATTTCATAATTTTACTCAATGCGTTCTTCTGCATCAAAATCCGAGACAGCAGGCGCTGGGGTTACTTTTCACGGGTAGGGGCCGCGAGGTGTTTTTGTGCGCTGTTTGCACAAAAACCCGAGACAGCACGCGCCAAAATGAGCGCTTTTTGCTCATTTTGTGTGCATCATGTTGCTTTGAACGGCGAAGCCGTGAAAAGTAACGGCGCTGGGCATCAAGTTGCTTTAAACGGCGGAGCCGTGAAAAGTTACCCTGTTCACACCGTGTCCTTTGTTCAGTCAACAGGAGAACATTGCAATTTCTTATAAGCTATTTTATAATCAGAAAAAAGCTTTGCAGTACTGGAGGGCGGGAAAGCAGGATGAAGGATCGTCTAAGCATATTTGATCATAATACGGCGGAGTGGTTCTGCAGGACGTTGGGAGAGCCTACTCCGGTGCAGGAGGCCTCCTGGCCGGCTATCAAGGCAGGGGGGCATGTGCTGGTGTCGGCGCCCACCGGAGCGGGGAAAACCCTGTCTGCTTTTCTGGTTTTTTTGGATCGGTTTAAGAGGATGGCTCTGGCGGGGGAGCTGAAACAGGAGCTGCAGCTGATCTATGTATCCCCGCTGAAATCGCTTGCCTCGGATATTCGGGAGAACCTGAAAAGGCCTCTGACAGGCATTGGCGGAGAGGAGTTGATCACGGTTCAGGTGCGGACCGGAGACACCACTCAGAGTGAGCGGCGGCAGATGGTGAGAAAACCGCCACACATTCTGATCATCACCCCGGAATCTCTTTATCTGATGCTGACCAGCAAAACAGGACAGAATGTGCTTTGCACTGCGGGAACGGTGATTATAGACGAGCTGCATGCGCTGATCGACACCAAGAGAGGAGCCCATCTGATGTTGTCTCTGGCCAGGCTGGATGCTTTATGCAAAAGGCCTCTTCAGCGCATTGGATTGTCCGCCACCATTGCGCCTCTGGAGAATGCGGCACAGTACCTGGCGCCGGAGCCGGTGTGGGTGGCGGCGCCTTCCATGGAAAAAAAGGTAGAGCTTCAGATTCTTAGCCCCTATACGGATGGAAGCCGCCGGAGAAAGGATCCCGTATGGCAGGAGTTGTCTCTTCTGGTCTATCGATACTGCCAGAGCAGCAGAAGTGTGATCGCGTTTGTGGAGGGCAGGCGATATGCGGAGAAGCTGGCCTATTATGTGAATCTTTTAGGCGGGGAGGATTTTGCCCGGGTTCATCATGGGAGTCTTTCCAAGGAACAGCGTCAGGAGGTAGAGCAGTCCCTGCGGGAGGGAAGGCTTCGGCTTTTGTGCGCCACCTCATCCATGGAGCTGGGGATCGATGTGGGTGAGATCGACCAGGTGCTGCAGGTGGGCTGTCCACGCACCATTTCCGGCACGCTGCAGAGACTGGGACGGGCAGGGCATGATCCCTCCCGCACCAGCGTGATGTATCTTTTTCCCAGGACGGCGGCGGAATGTGTCCTCTGCGGGATGACTGCTCAGCTGGCCAGGGAAAAACGGGTGGAGCGGATGAATCCTCCCGAGGGTTGTCTGGATATACTGGCTCAGCATCTGGTTTCCATGGCGGCCTTCCGCGGCTATGAGCTGGGGGAGGTTATGGAGCTTCTGCCCCGGGCCTGGCCTTTTCGCAAGGTGACAAAAGAGGATGTGAAGTCGGTGCTGGAGATGCTGGCAGGAGATTATGAGCATAAAAGAGATGTGCCTGTGCGGCCCAGAATTCTCTATGACCGGATCCATGGGAGGGTGGAGGGAGACGGCTACAGCCGGATGCTGGCCATTTCCGCAGGGGGCACAATTCCTGACAAGGGGCTTTATACAGTTTATACGGAGGATGGCGTAAAGATCGGGGAGGTGGATGAGGAATTTGTCTACGAGACCCAGAAAGGGGATCGCTTTATCCTGGGAGCCTTTGCCTGGAAGGTGGTTCATATCGGCAGGGATGCGGTAACCGTGACCCAGGCGCCGGTAGAAGGGGCCAGGCTGCCTTTCTGGAAGGGGGAGCTGAAGGGCAGGGACAGAGAGACCGGAGAACAGTTCGGACGTATATTGGGGCGTCTGCAGGAAGCCTGGGGGGACGGAAAACTGGAGGAAGCCCTGCAGGAGTTGGGGCTGGACGCTTCTGCATCGACCCTGGCGGCGGAATATTTAAGCCGTCAGATTGCCGCCTCGGGAGGTCTTCCCGATGACAGGACAATTTTGGCGGAGCATTTCCGGGATCAATCGGGAAACAGCCAGCTGATGATTCATTCCGTGTTTGGCAGGCGGGTCAACGGACCGCTGTCGCTGCTGGCTGCCCGCCTGGCCCAAGAAGAGATGGGTGTCAATGTGGGATGTGTGGACGAGGAGGACGGGTTTCTGCTGTATTCCTATGCAGATAAAGCTCTGCCGGAGGGACTCTTGGGGAGGATCAGTCCAGAGACCTGTCAGGCGGTGCTGTCAGCCATGCTTCCTGCCACGTCGGTGTTCAACATGGCCTTCCGCTATAACTGTGGCAGGGCGCTTATGATGGGAGTCAGAGGAAACGGAAGACAGCCTCTGTGGATGCAGCGTCTGCGCAGTGCGGAAATGCTGAACCAGGTGGCGGGGCAAGAGGCCCATCCTCTGATCCGTGAGACCAGAAGGGAATGCCTGGAGCAGCTGTGGGACGGGGCGGGAGTGAGAGAGATTTTAGAGAAAATCCGTTCCAGGGAGATTGTTGTAAGAGAAATCTACACGGAGATTCCTTCTCCCATGTCCCTGCCCCTGCAGTGGGCGCAGGAGGCAGCGGTAATGTACGACTATGCGCCAACCCCTCAGGGAATCCATCGGGAGGTGGAAAAAGCGCTGGAGCAGGAAAAGGATCTGGTGAGGCCGGGAGAAGAGGAGTTGTCCCGGGTTCAGGCCAGGGAGAAGCTGCCCCGAGATGAAAGGCAGCTGCATTCTCTTTTGATGGCAGAGGGGGATTTGGCCGCCGGGGAGCTGGAGGTGCCTGTAGAGTGGCTGGAGAAGCTGGCAGAGGAAGGCAGGGCCCTTTATCTGGAGCAGGGTCTTTGGATTGCAGCGGAGCAGGAGGAGGTTTACGGAAAGGCTCTGGAGGAGCCGGAGGGGGAAGAGGCTCTTGAGCTGGTCCGCCGTATGCTCCGGTATCGGGGAGGGGCAGATGCAGAGCAGACGGCCCTGCGCTACGGATGGCAGGAAGAAGAGGCCGGAGACATACTGGAGGAGCTGTGCCGCCGCGGAGAAGCGGTCCGGCAGGAGGAGGCCGGGGAAATCCGGTATTATCACAGCGCGGTGTACAGCCGGGCCAGAAATCTGACTTTGAAAAACCGCCGGCAGGAGATCGTCACCTGCTCTTCCGCCGCTTACGGTGCGCTGCTGGTGTCTCGGATCCGGCGACCTGCTCCTCCGGAGGAATGTCTCAGAGAGGCGGTTTCCTTCTTCTCCGGTATGCCCTTGGAGGCTTCTGCCTGGGAGGAATATTTGCTGCCCGCCCGGGTAAAGGGATACCGGGAGGGACTGCTGGACGCTTTGCTGGCTTCGGGAGAATTTTTCTGGCACATGGAGGAGGGACGGATTTGCTTTGAGTCGTCGGACCGCATCGACTGGGAGAGGGAGCCGCAGGTGCCCTGGGGGGAGCTTTCGGAGAAGGAGAAGGCGTTGGCAGAGGCTCTTTCCAGGCGGGGAGCCAGCTTCATGCAGGCACTGAACAGCGTGCTGGCCGGGGAATCGCCTTATGATACGTTGCTGTCGCTCATGGAGAAGGGGGGTGTCAGTGCGGACAGCTTTGTGCCGGTCCGGCAGTGGCGCAACAGAGAAAAGGTGAAAAGGGCGGCGGTCCGGCAGAGATTGGGAACCCGGGTGAAGGCGCTGCATGCCGGACGCTGGGATCTGGTGAGACCCGTGAAGCCCCTTTCGGTACAGGAACAGATGGACAGATGCTTTGACAGGTATTTGATTCTGTGCAGGGAGACAGCTTCCGCCGCCGGCCTGTCCTGGCAGGAGGCCTTGAGACAGCTTCGGGTTCAGGAGTATACCGGACAGGTGCGAAGAGGATACTTTGTGAAAGGATTTTCAGGGGCGCAGTTTATTCGAAGCAGCGATTTTGAAGGTGTGACGGCAGCTCTTGAGCATCCCAGGGAAGAGATCGTGTGGCTGAATGCAGCCGATCCCATGCAGCCCTGGGGTAAGCTCCTTGCCCATGAACCGGACAAAGCCTTTATGAATGTGCCGGGTACGGCCGCCGCTCTCCGGCAAGGGATACCTGCCGCCTGCTTTGAAAGACAGGGAAGGACGCTGCGGGTATTTGAGAGGGACGGACTGGAGGATGTACTGAAATTATTTTCGGAGGAATTCAAAAGAGGAAGAATTTTTCCGGGAAAGAAAAGAATCGTGGTAAAAGAATATCCCGACGGGACGGCAGAAGCGCTTTCCGCCGGAGGCTTCGGGAGAGAGATGCAGGATTATGTGCTGTACCGGTAAAAGCTGGATCCAGATTCCCCGCTCAGGCGGGGATTGGGTCTGGCTTTTCGACAATGGAGTATTTAATCGTCAAAGTCTGTTTCTGCAGCAACTGCTGAAGTAACAGAAGATACCACGGCAACCACTACCGCCACAATGATAACTAAAAGTCCGCCTGCTAAAACAATAAACATAATGATACCTCTTTTCTGAATATATCTAAAATACTAATTAGTGATTTAAAAGGAATTGGTGATTATCCGGTTCGTTCATGCGCTGAACGAAAATAGTATATCATTTTCCTTTGGAAACTACAATATCTTTTGGACAGTTTTGGGAAAAAAGATTATATGCGGCGAAGCTGCGAAGAGTAATCGGCTTGCACCAAAGCGGAGCAGGTGGTATGATGTCTATGCGGGCAGGGCTCGGCAGAGGAGTTGGAGAGGAGGAAAACAATGCAGTATCGGAAGGACAAAAAAGGAAATGACATTTCTCTTCTGGGCTATGGATGCATGCGTTTTACCAGAAAGGGTGCGTCCATTGACCTGGATAAGGCAGAAAGGGAGCTTATGGCAGCCATTGAAGGCGGGGTAAACTACCTGGATACGGCATACATCTATCCGGGCAGCGAGGCGGCGGTAGGCGAGATTCTCCACCGCAGAGGGTGCCGGGATAAGGTGTATATTGCCACGAAGCTCCCGCATTATCTGATCAAAACTATGGAAGGGGTGGAGAAGACCTTCCAGGAGGAGCTGAAACGGCTGCAGACAGATCATATCGATTATTATCTGATGCATATGCTGACGGATGCCGCCACCTGGGAGAAGCTGAAAGCGCTGGGAATGGAAGAATGGATTGCCTCCAAGCTTGCCTCCGGCCAGATCCGCAATATCGGCTTTTCATATCATGGAAATTCGGACATGTTCAAGCAGCTGGTGGATGTCTATGACTGGGATTTCTGCCAGATTCAATATAATTATATGGATGAACATTCCCAGGCGGGAGTGGAAGGACTGCGGTATGCCGCAGGGAAGGGGCTTCCGGTGATTATCATGGAACCCCTTCGGGGCGGCAGATTGGTGGATCTGCTGCCGGAATCCGCAAAGGACTTATTCCGAAAAGATCCGGAAGGGCGCGCTCCGGCGGCGCTTGCCTTTCGGTGGCTGTATGATCAGCCGGAGGTGACCTGCGTGCTGTCGGGGATGAACTCCATGGAAATGGTGGAACAGAATCTTGCCACGGCTGCCCAGGCCTGGCCGGGATGCATGACGGATTCGGATAAGGCACTGGTGGAGAAGGTTCGTGAAGAGATCCGGCGCAGTGTAAAGGTGGGCTGTACGGGCTGCGGATACTGCATGCCCTGCCCCAGCGGGGTGGACATTCCGGGTACCTTCCGCTGCTACAATGCCATGTATTCTGAGAAGAAATCCTCCGGCAGAAGGGATTATCTGCAGTGCACCGCCATGCGCAAAAATACATCCAGCGCCTCTCAATGCATTCAGTGCGGAAAATGTGAGCAGCACTGCCCTCAGCATATTCCCATCCGGAAGGAACTGAAAAATGCCGCCGGGGAGCTGGAGACAATTTCCTATAAGGCGGCCAGATGGGCCATTCAGAGGTTTAAGCTGTGGTAGATGTTCCGGTTTTGTACGTAAAATAGAACATTGAGGACGTTGACAGGAAGACGGAAAAAATTTTATACTCATATTCAGGATTAACATATTTGTATGGAGGATTTGGCTATGAAAATCAGGGCAAAGCTGATCATCTGTTTCTCTTCAATTTGCATTGGATGTATGCTGATCTCGATGCTGAGTGTTCTGGCAAAGACACATCAACGCTTTGATACAATGAACGATGTACAGGCGAAAACAGCGGCGGAGTATTATGCCGCTTCGATCCAGGCATGGTTTGAAAAAAAGACGGCAATTGTGGATTCTGCAGTTGCATATATGGAATCTCTGGAGGAGATGGACGAAGAAGCGGTTATTACATATTTGGAAGCACTGATGAATGGAAATGAGGGTACGACAGATGTGTTTGCGGCGTTTGCTGATGGAACCTTTTTAGACGGGAGCCGGCTGGAGCTTGGAGATGACTGGGATTATTTCGGATATCCCTGGTATACGGAAGGTATGGCTGCTGAGGAGAAGGTCTATTGTGATCCTTATATGGACAGCAGTGCAGGAGGGATGGTAATGCCCGTTTCCAGGAAATTTGTCTGCAAGGATGGTTCTGCCGGTGTGATCGGCATGAGTCTGCAGCTGCAGACCATGTTTGATTCGCTCAACCAGGTGGCAGATACCTCGGACGGGGTTTATGTGTTCATGACTGATGACGACGGAAGAATTCTGATGCATCGCAACAGTGAGTTCATGCCGGCCGGCGGAAGCATGAGCCTGGTAAATGAGGTGTTGGGAGGTGCGTATGCCGCCTCACTGGCGGACACGTCGGTTTCTGTTAAGGATTATGATGGTGTAGAGAGATACCTGATGGCAGTTCCCAGTTCTGTGGGAAGTGTGATCGTTGCGACTCCGGTATCGGTCTATAACGAAGCGGTTAATCAGCTGGTAAGCATTTTTATAGCCACCATTTTGATCGCAACCATAGTGGCGGCAGTGGTGGTGTTCCTGTTCAGCGCCAGCATTACAAGACCTATTATTGCCATGCAGAGTGAGATCACACAGCTGCGAGAGCTGAAACTGCAGATGGACGGCAGGTCGGAGATCGGAAACCGGCGCCGGGATGAGCTGGGGGTTATGGACAGGGCCGTTCAGGAGCTGCGTATCCGTCTGAATCAGATCGTTCATCAGCTGATGCAGGCATCCGACATGCTGAAGAGTCAGTTTTCCAGTGTGCGGAGTTCGGTGGGGAATGCCGTGTCTGATAATCGTTCGGTGAAGGGGACCATCAGCCAGGTGGTGGTGGCCATCGACGATGTGGCCCAGCAGACTCAGCAGGCAAATGAAAATCTTACGGAATTTGCGGAAGAGCTTTCCAATGTGGCGGATCGTATGGAACGTATGAATGAGGTGGTCGCTGCGGCTGTGTGCCAGTGCCGCGACGGCATGGAGACGGTGAACCTGCTTTCCAGAAAGTTTGACCAGAGCCGGAGGATGCAGGCTACTACCCGTGAAACAGCGGACGGTCTTTCGCAGAAGTCGGAGTCCATTGACGGTATCAGCAAGACGATCGGTGAAATTGCCAGTCAGACCTCTCTGCTTGCCCTGAATGCCTCCATCGAGGCGGCAAGGGCCGGTGAAGCAGGGAGAGGCTTTGCAGTAGTAGCCGAGGAAATCGGAAGGCTGGCGGCACAGACATCCTCTGCCACCGGAGATATCACTCAGATTATAACGGAAATTCAGAATGAGGTAAGGAATGTCAGCGGTCAGATCGGGCAGATCCAGGACACCACTATGGACTGTATGCAGACCATGGAGGATGCCCAGGGAGCGTTTCAGAGGATCAGCGATGATATTTCCGGTATGGGAAGTGATATAAATGAACTTGAAACGGCGGTGGAAAGCCTGAATCGAAACAAGGACGGCATCGTTGACAAGTTTTCCGGTATATCCAGCGAGACTCAGGAGCTGACGGCGGCCAGCCAGGAGATCAATGAGCGGGTGGAAAATCAAAATGAGGAGATGGAAAGCATTGATTTCTCCATGCAGGAGCTGCACCAGGTGGTAGAACGACTGAATAGTGTTATAGAAGAATTTCATGTTTAAGTTTTTTCAATAATCACAGCCTCTCCACTTACATTCGCAAAACCAGCCAGTGTTGCTGTCTGCCGCCGCGCTGCGGTTCTGTGTTTTGCTTATGTGTGCGGAGTGAATAGTAACCAGTTCATCACAATTTATAAAATTAGGTATTGACAACCTCCGGATTCTGGTGTAGTGTAATAGACACTTACACATCCGGAGGTAAGTTTCTGGTTTTACTCATTGAGTTCAGGCCGTATCGGCCGATTACCACAGTTTTTACTATAGTTTTACTGCTGCCGGGGATCTTTTTGTCTGACGGATTCTTGAGAGACAGCGAAGCGTTTTCGGAAAAAGGCGGATGTGATGTATTGCAGCGCAGTTTTCCAAGGCAGGCATATCTGTGTCAGGATTGCCGTGCAAGGATTGGAGGGATGAAGAAAATCAAAACAGAACAGGTTGCCGCCCAGGAGGATCTGCTGCAGCAGCTGGTGAGTGATTATACTACTCAGAAGCAGCAGTCATTGATGCAGATGAAGAAAGGCCAGCTCTCCAAGGAGGCCTTTCTGGCAGAAGCGGCAGGCCACATAGCCGCCTATTACAAAAGGTCAAAAAAGCAGGACCAGCAGCTGCTGGACGCGTTTGAACAGTATGTTTTCGGTTATTCCAGACTGTCAAAGCTGATCGACGACAGAACAGTTTCGGATATCCGGGTGGTGGGCTATGACAACGTCCGCATCAAAAGAAAAGGGCAGAGGATGGCCGCAGATGTGTCATTTTCCTCTCCCAGAGAATATCGGCAGTTTATCGACTATATTGCTACAAAAAATCAGGTGAACATATCTAATCTCAATGCAATTCAACGGTTTACGGACAACGAGAGCCATCCGGATTTTATTCTGCGGTTTACGCTCTCCATGCCTCTTGTAAACACCTATAATGAACCCTATCTATGTATCAGAAAGGTTCCCAGAGTTTTTCCCCAGATGAAAGAACTGATTGCACAGGAAATGCTGGACCGGGAGACGGCTGAGCTTTTGGTGAGCCGCTTCCGGGAGGGATCTACCTTAATATGCGGAGGCAATTCCTCAGGAAAGACCACGCTGCTCAATGCGCTGAAGGAGACACTTCCGGACAATATGGCAGTTTTGGTGGCCCAGCAGGCAGATGAGCTGACTACCATGTTTCATCCGGATATGATGTTTCTGCATTCCATGCCCGGGTCGGGGGAACAGCAAATCAGCTATGACCTGGAACATATCAGCATTGCCGGTCTTACCATGGATGTGGATTTCTTTATTATCGGCGAGGTGAAGGGAGCGGAGGCCTTGTATTTGCTGAATGCAGCTTATACGGGACAGCTTTGTGCCGCTACCATTCATGCCCCTTCTGCGGACAGGGCGCCGGACAAGCTGGTGGACTATGCCATGTATCGAAGCCGTTATTCCAGGGACGAGTTGATGAAGATGCTGGATTGCTTCCGCACACTTGTGTTTGTGGAGCATTACAAGGTGAAGGAAATCTTCGACTGCAGGGGATGGGATCCTGCCAGCAGGAGCCTGTCCTATGAAAGGATTTATTAAGTAACATTTCAATTCAATAGAAGCTTGAAAAGCAGACAGGAGGGTGAGCTTGGAAGAGATACAGACCCGGATTCTGAATTTTATATCCACTTGGGACAGCGGAATTATGCTGATGAAGAGTTCGGTATTCTTATTTTTGACAGCAGGGCTTGTTTTATTGTTTCGTGATCTGAGAATGTTCCGAAATATGGCCGGGATGCTGAGGCGGACCAGAGCCGATATCAATGCGGCATCCCGGCAAAGGAGTCTGGCGGGAAGACAAAAGCTGCTGGCTCTGCAGCAGGAGCACTCGCTGTGGTATTCCATAGAAAAGCAGCTTCAATACAGCGGACTTGGCATACGCTTTCCCGGGTTGACAGCAGAATGGTGGCTGGTGGGAAACGCCGTATGTGCGGCGATTATATTTTTAGTGACAGCATTGGCGGGAGGACTGTTTCCTGCCGCGGCGGCAGTGCTGGCGGCAGGCCTGGCGGAGGGATATGTGATGAGACGCCTGCGGGAGACAAACCTGAAGCGGACTGAGAATAATCTGACCAGGCTTTTGGATTTCCTGGGAAATTACAGTATCACTGCAGGAGAAGTCACAAGTATTTTCAACCAGGTCAGCAGATACATGGAGGAACCGCTCAAAAGCGCGCTGGATGCCTGCTGTTATGAGGCTTCTACCACCGGTGACGCCAGTGCGGCGCTTCTGACGATGGCAGAGCGGATTGAACATCCTAAGTTTAAGGAGCTGGCCCGGAATCTGGAGATCAGTATCCGGTACTGTGCAGATTTCAAGGCCCTGGTAAACGGCAGCAGAAGGAGCTTGCGGGAATACCTGAGAATGGCTCAGGAAAGAAAGGGCATGCTTCGTGAGGCCATGATCAACCTGGTGCTGCTTTTGGGCATGTCGGCTGCCGTATTGATGATTGTGGGAAGTCTTACGGGAATTTCCGTCTGGCAGCTGGTTACCGGAACATTGCCGGGAAGAGCGGGGATTGGGGTCCTGTTGTTTATTGGGCTTATGTTCCGGGGACAGCTGCGCAGGGCTTGCAGGTAGCAGGCAGAAGCAGGACATTGGATAGATGACGGATGCTTTTGCCGTAAGAACCACGGAAGCGGCCCGCTGAGGCGGAAGACATGAGGAACAAGACATGAGGAACAAGACATGGAAGAGACACAGATTATTATGGCCCTGAGGATTATTCCCGGTGTGATATCCGGGTTGTTACTCCTTATTTTTTGGCAGCTGCGCAGAACCTGGCATCCCGAAAAGAAGCTGCTGAAGGCTTATCGGGAGATCACAGGACTCTTAAAGGAAAAGAGAAAATCAAACGGCTGGTACCAGAAAAGCAGGCAGTGGCTGATGAAAAACGGAGCCGGATTTCATATGGGAAACAGAATCGAGCCGGTACGTTTCCTTTCTCTGCGGGTTATTCTGGGGGCGGCGGGGCTTGGGGCATTTTTCCCGCTGCATCCCGGATATGGGATAGCGGCATTCGGTTTATTATATTTTACGCCGGTATGGCTGCTGGTATATATGAACAGACAGGATAATGAAAAGCTGCTGCCGGAGCTGAAGCTGGTTTATCATGCTCTGGAGATACAGATCCGTGCGGGAGTTTATGTGACGGATGCGCTGGCGGAATGCTATGGGAGCGTCCGGGTAAAAAGGCTCCGTCAGGCCCTTCTTGACCTGGCAGGAGACATAGTTTTAAAGGCGGATATCTATGATGCATTGGACGCCTTTCAGAAAAAATTTGACAACAGATACATTGATTCCTTGTGTATTACGATCCTTCAGGCCCTGGAATCGGGCCAGGCGCTGGAGCTGTTGCGGGACATCGGAGAGCAGATCCGGGACATGGAGGAAACCATGTTGGAACGAAAAAAGACGGCGCTGGACAGGAAGCTGACCTTTTATCAGCTGGGAGTGCTGACAGTGGTAATGGGAATAGCTCTTTATGCCTGTGTCAGCTACATGTTTGGCGCGGCATCAGGATTTTGAAAATCAGGAGGTATAGCAATGAGAAAAATGTTGAATACAGTAAAGACAATTTTGAAAAGAGGAATGGTAAAGGAGCCGGGGATCGACGGAATACTTGTGACAGTGGGGCTGTGCATCATTGCACTGCTTCTGTGTGTTGTGATGAAGGACAGCCTGACGGCATTCATTCAGACGATTGTATCAGCTATGACCGCCCAGGCCCAACAGATCCTTAACGGGGTGCAGCCGTGAAAAAGGAAGAGGGAAATGCAGGGGATTTTATGGCGGTGTGTCTCTGTATGCTTGCTCTGACGGTGGTAATGCTGTCTTATGTGGACAGTGTGAGACTGGTGGGGGAAAAGACGCAGATCAGCCAGCTTGCCAGAAAGTATATCCTGAAGATGGAGACGGAGGGAAGACTGACGGATGCGGACAGAACCACACTTTGCCAAGAGTTGGAGTCACTGGGAGTCACCGGAGTGGATCTGGGAGGATCCACTCTGGAAAAGGCAGGATATGGGGAAGCAATTGTGCTTGTTATACGCGGAAGGCTGAGAGATGGCTATGAATTTGAAGAAAAACGGGTATCTGTTGCAAAGCACTGAGAGCGGGCAGATTCAGTGGGTGACAGGATTATGGTTTCTGCTGTTTTTGGGGATTCTGCTCTGTGCGGCACTTCAGATGGATATTTACAGAAGTTCTTCTCAGTATTTGGAGGACGCACTGGCGGCATCCAACCTGGCCGCCGCAGTGGTGGACGTGGAAGAGTATGGGATCTCCAATGAAATACGGATCGATGATCCCGTGAAAGCATATCAGCGATATCTGACAGCGGTAAAGGGAAATCTGAACTTAGATGATGCATGGGAGTGCCCCAACAGATCCATAGCTGCCGGTCCTATAAGGATCGTGAATTTCACGGTGTACAACGTAGGCGAAGAAGAGGTGGAAATTTATCATTTTGACGAGACGGGCTTAATGACCTTTCAGCGGGGAAACAGGGGATATGTGACGGCGCCTGACGGTTCTGCTGTGGAGGCTACCGGAATATACAGTGAAATTTCCTACCTTACAAAGGGCCTGTTTGGTCTGGAGGTGGAGGCCCATAAAGGAAAGCTGGCAGATATAGTGAAAAATGATGAGTAGTAGAAGGGCAGTATTGTTGAAGAAAGGATGAGGCGGCAGACTTGTCTGTCAGGAAAGGATAGAGGACGGAAAAGAAAATGAAAAAGAAGAAGGAGAGAAGAATATCGGGGGACCGGATCAGAACAGGGGGAACTGTGGCGGCACTGGCGGCAGCCGTTGCCGTATTCGCAGTCATGATTCAGCTGGAAAAAAGTGTTCTGACGCAATATGAGAAGGGAACCATCTATGTTGCGGCGGCACAAATCCCCAGAGGGCAAATGATCACGGAAGAAAACTATCAGCAGTATTTTGTGGAAAAGCAGCTGGATAAAAGCTGCATTCCGGAAACGGCTCTGTGTCAGCCGGATCAGGTAAACGGCCTGATTGCAGTATACAGCATTGATCCGGGAGTGCTGCTGACCAGGGGGATGTTTGAGGAATACAGTGAGATAACCGGCGGCATGAAGGAACCGGTGGTGGCAGGCTTTAAAGCGGAGGATATTTATCAGGTGGCAGGCGGGATACTTCGTGCCGGAGACAGGGTGCACATTTATTCTGTGATGGAGGAAGAGACAACCCTGGTGTGGAAAGAAATTTTTGTTCAACAGGTGTTTGACGCATCTGGAGCAGCAATTCCAAACGGAAACAATACTGCGGCGGCTCAGAGGATCAATGTATATCTGGACCGGGAGGATGTGGCTGAATTCTATCGTGAGCTTGCGGGAGGCTCGCTGCGGGTTGTAAAGGCATTGGATTAAGGCCTGTCAGAGCGGGCGGATAGGAGTGAGTGTGAGTAAATGTAAACGGGCTGTTCAAAGAACAATATTGCCGCTGTTTTTTCTATTTTGGACCATATGGTCCATGCCTTCGGCCAAGGCACAGCAAACCATTTATAACAGTCCCTATGTGACTTTTGCTCCGGACGGGAAGGCATGGACTACAAATGCAGGGGATCAGGATGTGAATTGGTATTCGGAGGGAACCAGGGTGACTACGGGAATAGAATCGTCTTTGCAGAGTCCTGCGGAGGGGCAGCATGTATATGACGCAAAAAGGCAGGGAGCGGTTCCGGTGGGATACTGGGAGGTAGAGCATTGCCCCGGACAATGTATTCATAACAGGTACCCCTCGTCTGCAGATCAATTTCATGGGCTGCCCTTTGGAAAAAGCAGATGCCTGAGAAAACACTATTCCGGCTGGAAGGCGTACTGTGCGGACTGCGGCGGCAGGCTGTCTGATATTTTTATATATATGAGCCGGGAGGCGGCAGAAAGTATTGATTATGTTATGGTTCAGGATAATATGGATTACTATTATCTATGCCCTTTTTGCAATAATTTGGAACAGGGTGCCGTCATAGAACATATCTGTAAAAGGATATCCTGGAATCGCTATGAGGTGGAATACGATCCCAATGCCGCTCCTGGTACCTATGGCGGGTATATGGAAAACAGTATTCATATGTACAATAACGCAACAGAATACCAGGGGCAGCCGGTGACACCGGTGACGCGTCTGTCAAAGAATACCTATACGCGGAGGGGATATGAGTTTGCCGGGTGGAACACCGAGCCTGACGGTACAGGAAAATGCTACGCCGACGGGGCGGAAATATGGAATCTGGTGCAGGAAGGCAAAATCGTGCTTTATGCCATGTGGAAGTCTTCCAGAAGCACTCTTCGGATCGACCCAAATGGCGGCAGCTATGGCGGAAGTGGGGCAGTTACACAGATTACGGAGGACTATGGAAGCGTTTTTTCTCTGGACAGCCGCAGGATTATGGCACCCGGAGGATATACAATATCTTTTGAGGTCAACGGCGGGGTGCCGATCCCGGCGATTACCGGAACCCGGCATTTTACTGAATGGAGCCGACGTCAGCCTTTTGTCGGCACAATAAAGGGAAATGACTATTGCTTTACAGGTCCGGAGGGAAGCGTGGATGTGCTGACAGCTCAGTACGAGCCGGACCCTGTGATCCTTCCCGCGGCAGTGCGTTCCGGCAGTTCCTTTGGGGGATGGTACTATGACAGGGCTTTGACACAGCCGGCGGGAAAGGGTGGCGCAAGGATCGTTCCCGGTAGTAATATGACTTTGTATGCCCAATGGGTGGGACTTGAGTTGGAGGCCAGGGATAATTATTCTGCCTACGGCGGGAGCGGGGCGGTAGATCTGACCTGGCAGCAACCCGACGGAAACAACAAGGTGTACACACTTTGGCAGAGCCGGAATCTTTCTCAATGGGTAAAGATTAATACGGCGGAGGATATAAGAAACGAAAATATTGTTGATATGAGTGGGGGATACACCGGAAAAACGGAACGGTATATTGTGCCTGGTACAGGGATTTATACCTTGTCGATTCAGGGGGCCCAGGGAGAAAGCTTTGGAGGCTATGCCGGCGGAAAGGGAGGAAGGGTTTCCGTTTCCATATGGCTGAGCAAAGGCGAGATATTAAGCTATACCATAGGCAGCCAAAATGGGTATAACGGAGGCGGTGCCGGAAGTCTGTATGGCAGCGGAGGAGGCTGCACCATTGTGTCTTCGGACCGGAAGGGAGTAATCGCCGTGGCCGGAGGGGGAGGAGGTGCATTCCCGGGCGGCCAGGGGGGAGCCGGCGGAAGCACCACGGCTCTGAAGCCTTCCGGCTATGCCGGCGGAAACGGTCTGGCCGGAGGCGGCGGAGGATATCGTGGAGGAATGTCCGGGGAATTCCAGGTGCATGAACATGTGGAAGGGATGTGCAATCATATTCACACAGGATCAACACAGGTTCAGGGAGGCTGCTATACGGTTCCGGTAAGATGCGGAGGCGAGATGGAGAGAAGAGTATGGTACTGGTATGCCTGCTGGTGCGACGATGACAGCGGCCGGTGCTATCAATGCGCCAGAGTGATGGACCGTAACTGTCATGCCAATTATCCGAACTGTCATGCGCATTATGTGTATTATTGCAAAGCATGCGGGCAAAAAGGAAACAGCGGCAGCTGTGCCAGAATTGTTTCCTGGAACCCAGGCTGTGGAAGGGAAAATGAATATATCTGCGGAAAGAAGCAGGGTCAGATCGAGGTTTCAAAGCCTGCATACGGAGGGAGTAATTATGTGAATACTACACAGGTGCTTAGCTATTCTGAAAATATCGGAGTCCGCGCAGGAGACGGGGCGCTGGCCCTGCATTCCACACAGATCGGATATGTGGAAAATTTAGAGATGACAGCAGTAAGGGCTACGGATCTGGCGGCGCCGGATGCGGTAGCTGTTGAAACAGTGAAAAAAACACCTGAAGGAAGCGGCAGGGTAAAGATATCCTGGAGCGAACCGGAGGATCAGGGCACCGCTTACTATCACAAGGCCCACAGCAGTATACTGGGAAGCACACAGATATTGAGCGTGTCCAATGTGACCGTAAATACGCTGACCTCCGGGATCAAGGGATACTTTTATTCTGTGGACGAAAACGGGAATACACAGGCCGACGGCAACGGGGTATTTACCCCTCGGACAGATGTAGTGATTACCTTGGACAACAGGTTACAATATCTGCATCTGGCACCGGTGGATACAGCAGGAAATATAGGGCCGACCATTCATGTCCGGATCGATCCTCAAGACATTTTGTGGGACATCCATACAAAACAGCTGGCCATAGGATCGGCTGACCATGTATATCCGGAGGGAGCGCCGAATACATATTATGTGCGGTGCGACGGGGAGACACCGTTTTTGCTGGAGCATGAAGCTTTCATGGAGGGAGCCGCGTCTGCGGGATACCAGATCAATCATACGATTTTTGCTTCCTGGGCAGAATCCCGGCCCAACGAGGAGGGAAAGAGCATCATACATACCGTGTCTTCTGTCCCCACGGTAGAAGAGAAGGTAACAAAGGCAGATGAGCTTGTCTATTCTACGGAAGGCAGCACGATCCTGAAAAGGTATCCCTATTCCATGACCTGGAGGCGGAATCAGTACAGAACACTGGCGGCAGTGCAGATGTTTATGCTGGACAAATCTGCCGACGGAAAGCGTATTCGGGTGATTCCGATTTCCGGAGCGGACTATGAAAGGAACGGTGAAAAGGGCACTATATATTCGGAAAGAGCCAGAGATCTGACAAATGGGCTGACCTTAATCGGAGACGGGGAAGGGCCTGTGATCAGGGGTCTTGAACAGCTGGAGAATAAAGAATTGATCGACAGAAATCAGGGAAAGATTATTTTGTCGGTTACGGCGGAGGACGCTCTTTCGGGAGTAAAGGATTTTTACCTGGAGGTGATTAATACGGATAATTATTGCAGCCAGATTTTCAGGCCGCAAAATGGTGTGATCCGGGTGGAAATCACAGAGGAAGATCCTCTTTTCAGCGGGGACTTTACCGTGACGGCGAAAGCATCGGATCATGTGGGAAATGTTAGTCAGATCAGTCATTCGGTGACGGAATTTGCACTGGATGCGGTAGTGGAACGGATTTTAGAGCCTCATGATCCTGTATTTAAAAGAGGCGAAAGCGGTATATTGACTATTACCACATGGGGATATGCGGAACGGGTGGAGGTAGAATTTCCGGAAGCCTTAACCACATTGAATCCGGAACTTGACCAAACCTTTGTCTATACGGAAGAACCGCACTACAGGCAGGAATCCAGGATACAGTTTATGATTCCTCTGAATACGCCGGAAAACGAGACCTTTACCATAACGGTGAGAGCCTATAAGGGAGACAAAAAGCTGGAGGAGCATCCGGCGATCAGTGTGATTCACATAGACGGAACGGTGCTGGATGATTTTCGCACCAGACTGCGATGAGCGCGCTTCTTCTGGCAATTCTGGCAGCCGGGCTGTATACTATAAATCGATTTGATGAAAGACTGACACCGGACAGGCGGACCGGCATCATTATTCTGGCAGGAGTACCTGCAGGCGCATGCTTTGGATGGAGGGCCGTTATACAAAATGGAGTTTTGCCGGCACTGTTTCTGGAGGTGGTCATAGGCTGTCTGCTTCTGGCCTGCATTACTGATTGCGCCACATGCCAGGTATATCGTTTTGTATGGTGGATATCGGGAGGAGCGGCCTTGCTCCTCCTGGGCATCCATGGCCGGCCGGAGGGAGAAAATCTTTGGGGACTGGTTCTGTTTTGCCTGCTTCAATTGGTTTTCTTTTCCCATATGTATGGCAAAGGAGATTGTCATGCTTTTTGTGTCTGTGCCGCTGTGGAAACGGCGGCAGGCATGGGATTTGCCGGATTCCTGCTCCATATGCTGGTATCATTCAGCCTTCTGGCAGCAGTGCAGGGCCCGAAAGGTAACATCAGCCGAAAGGGCAGCTTAAAGCAGCCTGTGCCGTTTATTCCCTATATTACGATATCTTTTTTTGCTATTTTACTGTTTTTATGATAATTATGGTATCATTTTCACTCTTTTGGTGTTATGATAGATACTGGAGAAAAAGCATACCGGAGGAGCAAGTATGATTACCATTTCACTTTGCATCATAGTGAAAAACGAAGAAAAGATACTGGCCAGATGTCTGGACAGCATAGCTGATTTGATGGATGAAATCATTGTGGTGGATACCGGCTCTGCGGATAGGACCAAGGAGATCGCAGCTCATTATACAGAACATATCTATGATTTTGAGTGGGTGGACGACTTTAGTGCAGCCAGAAATTATGCCTTCTCCAAAGCTTCCGGGGAGTATATTTATTCTGCGGATGCAGATGAGGTATTAGATGAGGATAACAGAAGGCGGTTTCGCCGCCTGAAGGAAACGCTGCTTCCCGAAGTAGAAATTGTGCAGATGAAATATGCAAACCAGTTGCAATATAATACGATCTATAATTTTGACGAGGAATACCGTCCCAAATTGTTTAAAAGGAAAAGGGATTTTGTGTGGGAAGCTCCCATACATGAGACAGTCCGTCTGGAGCCGGTGGTATATGACAGCGATATTGTGATTAATCATCTTCCGGAAGCCAGCCATGCAAAGCGGGATCTGATGAATTTTCACAGACAATGCCTCAAGGGCTATCGGCTTTCCAAAAGACTTCACAATCTGTACGCCAGAGAGCTGCTGATAGCAGGAGACGAGGAAGACCTGGCGCTGGCTTCGGATTTTTTTATGGCTTCAGCCGCGGACGGGAAACGGGATGGGGAAGAGATTGCCGAGGCCTGCTGTGTCGCCGCCCGTGCCGCCAGACGGAAGGGAGATGTGGTCACCTTTTTTAAATATGCGTCCAAGGTCATTGCGGAAGAAGCAAACTCGGAGATCTGCTGTGAGATGGGGCATTTTTATGAGGACCGCGGCGACCATGAGGAGGCGGCCGTCTGGTATTACAATGCGGTATATGAGACCCGGCCTGCGCTGAACCTGCAGACAGGGGGAAGGGAAGGCCTGGAGGGCTTGATCCGATGCTATGAAAAGCTGGGATGTGAAGCACAGGCCGACATTTACAGAACAGAGCTGGCCGGAATGATATCTCCCAGCTGAAGCAGGGAGAAGGGCCGGAGTGAAATATTAAAAAAAGCATATTATGGGCAGGAAGGATATTGCCGGCAAGAAAGGTATCAAGATGAAGTGGGAAGAAAATGTGCGCAGGGCTGTGCCATATGTGGCGGGAGAACAGCCTGACAGGCCTGGAATAATTAAGCTTAATACGAACGAGTGCCCGTATCCGCCGGCACCGGGGGCGGCGGAAATGGCCCGGCAAATGAATTGGGATGATCTGCGGTTATATCCGGATCCCGATTCAGGCATCCTTGTGAATGCGCTGGCAGAATATCATCAGGTTAAAAGGGAGCAGGTGTTTGTGGGAGTGGGGTCAGATGATGTGCTTTCATTGGCATTTCTGACGTTTTTTAACGGCGGGCGTCCAATTCTGTTTCCCGATGTGACCTATTCCTTTTATGATGTGTGGGCAAGGCTATATGGAATCCCCTACATAACCTGTGCTTTGGACGAAAATTGGCATATTTGCGCCAAGGATTATTGCCAACCCAATGGCGGGGTGATTTTTCCCAATCCCAATGCGCCTACCGGCCTTTTGGAGCGTCTGGAGACAGTGGAAGAGATTATAGCGGCCAATGAAGGATCAGTAGTTATTGTGGATGAGGCCTATGTGGACTTTGGAGGTGTCAGTGCCCTTCCCCTGTTGAAAAAATACGATAATCTGCTGGTAGTTCGGACTTTTTCCAAATCCAGGTCATTGGCCGGCCTGCGGATAGGATACTGTATTGGAAATGAACAACTGATCGGATATCTTAACGATGTTAAATTTTCCGTTAATTCCTATACCATGAATCTGCCGTCTCAGAGACTGGGGGTGGAGTCGGTGAAGGATGATGCATATTTCAGAGCCACCACGGAAAAAATTATTGCTTCCAGAGAGCGGACAAAGGGAGAACTGGCGAGACTTGGCTTTACCTTCCCGGATTCCAGGGCCAATTTTATTTTTGCCTCCCATGAAAGCGTTCCGGCAAAACAGATTTACCAGGCACTGCGTGAGAAGGATATCTATGTAAGGTACTGGGATAAGCCCAGGATTTCGGAATCACTTCGCATTACGGTAGGCACAGACGAACAGATGGACAGATTGGTGGAAGTGCTGGAGACATACATTAAAAATTTCCACTTGTGCGGCTGCGCAGGCAGACGCGGGAGCGCATAAGCGAGGGCTTTGCGAATGTGGGAGTCAGGCTGGATGTTCTTTGGAGCGTCCAACCACACAGGTGGAAAAATTTTTAATAGACAAATGGCGGATATGCGTATATGATGGAACCGTTCAAAGGCTCTTTATGAGAAAAAGGCGGCAGCATGAAAGGAACAAGATGAAAAGGCCGCAGCTTGAGAACAATAATATGATTGAAAAGGGAAGGATTGGAAAAGAAACATGATCAAAAGCATCTTAAAAGGAATGGTAATCGGCATTGCCAATATTATCCCTGGTGTCAGCGGGGGCACCATGATGGTGTCCATGGGTATTTATGATAAGCTGATCCATTGTATTACGCACTTGTTCAGCGAGTTTAAAAAGAGTGTATTATTTTTGATTCCCATTGCTATAGGAATGGTGCTCGCTATAGCGGGCAGTTCTTTTGGGTTGACTTATTTATTTCAGAACTTTCCGATCCAGACAAATCTGTTGTTTGTGGGGCTGATTATCGGTGGATTGCCGGCCATTTGGAAAAATGTCAGAGGGAAAGCCGTCAAAGCAGGGCACATAATAGCCGGGCTTCTTTTCTTTGCATTGGTGGTGGGATTTGCCGCCATGGGGGAGACTGAAGGGAATGCTGCTGAGTTGTCCTTCAATCTGGTTAATGTGCTGAAGCTGTTTATGGTGGGCGTGGTTGCGGCGGCTACCATGGTGATTCCCGGTGTCAGCGGTTCTATGATACTGATGCTTATGGGATTTTATCATCCGGTGCTGAATGCCATTCGGGATTTCTTTGCGGCTCTGGCGGCTTTTGACATACAGGGTATTTTAGCGGGATGCGGAATTTTGATTCCTTTTGGCCTGGGAGTGGTGGCCGGTGTTTTTGCTATTGCAAAGCTGGTGGAGTTCATTTTTGAAAAATTTCCTCTTTATGCCTATTGGGCTATTATTGGCTTGATCATTTCTTCGCCGGTAGCAATTTTTCTGATGGGCGATTTCCCCGGGGTGACAGTCATAAGTCTGGTCACAGGCGCGGCTGCGCTGGCTGTGGGGATTGTAATAGCGATGAAGCTTGGCGAATAGATGACGGGCAGGTGGAAAAGGAAGCCATGGAAGTATATGGAGATTTTGCAAAGGTATATGATGAATTTATGGACAATGTCCCTTATGGCCAGTGGTGTGAGCGTTTGGATGAGCTGATTAAACGGTACGGAGTATCTAAACCCGAAAGGGATGTGGAGAGACCGCTGGACTCCGAGAGAAATTTGATAGTAGATCTTGGGTGCGGGACAGGGACTCTGACGGAGCTTCTGTATCAGAAAGGGTATGATGTGATCGGCGTGGATGTATCGGAGGCCATGCTGAATGCAGCGATGGAGAAGAAGGAGAAAAGCGGCTCGGAGATTTTGTATCTATTGCAGGATATGCGGGAGCTGGAGCTGTACAGCACAGTGGGGACAATTTTCAGCGTATGTGACTCACTGAACTATATTCTGGAGGAGGATGAGCTCCTGGAGGTGTTTCGGCGGGTTGAAAACTTTTTGTTCCCAGGAGGCATTTTTATCTTTGACTTTAATACAGACTATAAGTACAGGGAAGTCATCGGAGATACCACTATTGCGGAAAACCGGGAAGACTGCAGCTTTATTTGGGAAAACCTTTATGATGCGGAAGAGGAAATCAATGAATATGATCTGACAGTATTTATTCAGGAAGAGAATGGACTTTTTCGACGATTTTCGGAAACGCATTTTCAGAGAGGATATACAGTGGAACAGATGACAGAGCTGGTGAGAAAATCCGGTATGGAGCTTGTGGAAATGGTGGATGCCGATACAGGGGGCTCCGTCACGGCTCGGAGTGAGCGAGTAGTGGTCACAGCCAGAGAATGCAGAAAGGTACAGGGATCAATATGACAGACTATGTAGTGAGGGCTGTTGCTGCGGATACCCAGGTCAGGGCATTTGCCTGTACTGCCAGGGAATTGGTGGAAAGCGCCAGAAGGGCTCATAATACAAGTCCGGTGGTGACGGCGGCGCTGGGCCGGCTTTTGAGCGCCGGGGCAATGATGGGATGCATGCTGAAAGGAGAGAAGGATATCCTGACGCTGCAGATCAAGGGAGACGGACCTATGCAGGGAGCCACCGTGACAGCAGATTCCCGGGGAAATGTAAAAGGATATGCTGTTATCCCGGATGTTATATTACCTGCAAACCAGCTGGGAAAGCTGGACGTGGCAGGCGCAGTGGGACGCGGCAGCCTGAGCGTTATCAAAGATATGGGATTAAAGGAGCCTTATGTGGGGCAGACTTTATTACAGACCGGCGAAATTGCGGAAGATCTGACATATTATTTTGCTGCGTCAGAGCAGGTGCCGTCCTCGGTGGGGCTGGGGGTGCTCATGGAGAAGGACAATACCGTGAGACAGGCGGGTGGCTTTATCATACAGCTGATGCCCTTTGCAGACACGGCGGTGATTGACAGGCTGGAACAGAATCTGGGAAGAATCGCTTCCGTTACCTCTATGCTGGATCAGGGAATGTCTCCGGAAGAAATGCTGGGGACTGTACTGGAGGGCTTGTCTCCCGAGATTACGCAAAGAACTCCGGCGGCTTTTACCTGCAGCTGCAGTAAAAAAAGAATTGAGAAGGTTCTGGTCAGCCTGGGAGAGAAAGAGCTTTGCGATATGATAGAGGACGGGCAGGAGATCGAAGTGAACTGTCAGTTTTGCGGAAAGAATTATCGATTTACTGTGGAGGAGCTGCAGGCCCTGTATCATAGTGTAAAGCAGGGCAGGGCGTCATCCTGATTAATTGCTCTGGGAAAATTGAGGACAGTTAAAAGGAGCCTCAGAGGAAACAAGGTTTAGAGGAGATTGGGTTTAGAGGAAGCAAGGTTCAGAGGAGATTGGGCTTAGAGGAAGCAAGGTTCAGCGGAAACCAGACTTATAGGAAAAGAGGTTTGAATTGGAACAGGGATTTATCAAGGTAGCGGCGGCAACACCCAGGATCAAAGTGGGCGATGTGGTCTATAATGCTCAAGCGATTTGTCAGGAAATGGAAGAGGCCTGTGAAAGAGGGGCAAAGATTGTGGTTTTTCCGGAGCTGTGTCTCACAGGATATACCTGCGGAGAACTGTTTTTGCAACAGCTTTTGCTGGAGGAGGCGTCAGCCCGGCTTTTGGATATTGCTTATACCACAAAAGGCAAAGATGCTCTGATCATGGTTGGGCTTCCCGTGGAGAGAAAGGGAAAGCTCTATAATGCGGCCGCAGTGCTGAACAATGGCGAGATCCTGGGAATGATACCTAAAGCAAATATTCCCTCCTATGCGGAGTTTTATGAGGGGCGCCATTTTTCCCAAGGTAACAGGAAGCCTGAGATGTTTGAGTTTGGCGGGAAAAAGATTCCTTTTGGTACAAATATTCTGTTTTCCTGTACAAATGTTCCAGGACTCGCTGCAGGTTGTGAAATCTGTGAGGATCTGTGGGTGGCAAATCCGCCTGGGACCAGTCACGCGCTAAAGGGTGCCACGGTCATTGCCAATCTGTCTGCCTCCAGCGAGACTGTGGGGAAGGACGAATACAGAGAGCTGCTGGTAAAATCAGCCAGCGCCAGACTTCTCTGCGGCTATATATACGCTTCTGCCGGAGAGGGAGAGTCCACTCAGGATCTGGTTTTCGGCGGTCATGATCTGATCGCGGAAAATGGAATTATTCTGGCGCAGCAAAAGCGATTTGCAGGCGGAATTGTTTATGGAGATCTGGATGTGCAGAAAATATTATATGAGCGTCGAAGAATGGGAACCTTTGGCGGGGAACCGGAAGATGATTATACGGTGGTTCCGTTTCAGCTGGATGTGACACAGACAAAGCTGGATCGAACTTTTGGTCCCATGCCCTTTGTGCCCGGTGATGAAGAGATGCGCAGACAGCGCTGTGAGGAGATTCTTTCTATTCAGGCTTACGGACTAAAAAAGAGATATGAGCATACGCAGCTTTCCAAAGCAGTACTGGGAGTTTCCGGAGGGTTGGATTCCACTCTGGCTTTATTGGTAACCGTTCGAACCTTTGACCTGCTGGGACTTGACAGGAAAGGAATCATTGCCGTAACGTTGCCCTGTTATGGTACTACAGGCAGAACTTATGAAAATGCATGCAGGCTGGCAGAGACGCTGGGCGTGTCTTTGGAAGAGGTGGATATTAAAGAAGCGGTATCTGTGCATTTTCGGGATATTGGACAGAACCCTGAAAACCATAATGTGACCTATGAAAACAGCCAGGCCAGAGAGCGGACACAGGTGCTTATGGATCTTGCAAACAGAGTGAACGGTCTGGTGATCGGAACCGGTGATATGTCGGAGCTGGCGTTGGGGTGGGCTACCTACAACGGCGACCATATGTCTATGTATGGTGTAAATTCCGGAGTACCCAAAACGCTGGTACGCCATCTGGTACAGTATTATTCTGATATTTGTGGGCTCAGAGAGCTTTCAGAAGTGCTTCAGGATGTGCTGGACACCCCGGTCAGCCCGGAATTGCTGCCTCCGGTGAATGGAATGATCGCACAAAAAACGGAAGATCTGGTAGGTCCTTATGAGCTTCACGACTTTTTTTTATATTATATGTTCCGATGCGGTTTTCCTCCGGCGAAGGTGTACCGAATCGCAAAGCTGGCATTTAAAGGCTTGTATGATCCGGAGGCAATTCTAAAATGGCTGAAGAATTTTTACAAAAGATTTTTCAGCCAGCAGTTCAAGCGTTCATGCCTTCCGGACGGTCCCAAGGTGGGAAGCGTGGCGCTGTCTCCCAGGGGGGATCTGCGAATGCCCTCCGATGCCAGTGCGAGGCTTTGGCTGGAACAGCTGGAAGGACTGTAATTGACGGCCCGGCATATCACAGACGGCGATATGCCGGGGCTGCATGAAGCATACAGCTCATTGGTTAGACGAGGAGCCCATCGCCTTGTTCAATGAATTTTGAATGGCCTCCAGAAGTACCAGGGAGGTATATTTACTTTCAACTGGGTAGGTGATTCCTTCCAGGGTCTGCAGTTCGTATACCTGGCTGCAAATGGAATCGAAGGCAGGCTCCAGCAGAGGGTACATGGTGGTTACGGCATCATTCAGATTTACCATGCGGATGGAGGTTATGGAGTCTTTATCCACAATGACTTCTACATCAATGGATTGGTTTCCCAGAACCAGCTCGGTGGTGTAGATGCCGGGTATGTAGATGGAATCGCTTCCTGCGGCGGTATCCTGATTGGAAGGCGCAGGATTTTCCTCTTTGTCAGGCAGGAACATCATGGCCAGCAGGACAATAAACAGGATGCCCAAAAGGGCAAAGATTCCGGTATAAATCAGCTCCTTCATGTGAAGTACGACTATTTTTGTTTTTGCACTCATTTATAATTCCCCTTGTTCTTTTCCGGACGCTTTTCTTTATAATAATTATGTTTCCGCGCCGCGGAATATTCACATCCGAATGTTTTTGCGTAAGAACCTTATAAAAGGGGGCCGGGGTGTGAACAAAAGGTACGGGAGAAAATGTGGTCGAAGTGCATGAGAGGAAGGTATAGGTGGAAAGCATAGGCAAAAGGCATGAGAGGAAGGTATGGGTGGAAAGCATAGGCAAAAGACATGAGAGGAAGGTATGGGGGGAAAGCATAGGCAAAAAGCATGTACGGAAAGTATAAATAAAAAGCCGTAAAGAAGGATCTGGAAGAGAGGTATGGCATGAAGTTTACAAAAATGCAGGGCTGTGGAAATGATTACATATACATCAATGGATTTACGGAGCATATTCCTTTAGAAGAAAAGCCGGAGCTGGTAAGAAAATGGAGCGACAGGCATTTTGGCATTGGCGGTGACGGGGTGATTTTTATTAATCCTTCTCAGGAAGCTGACTTTGAGATGGAAATGTACAATGCGGACGGTACCAGGGCAGAGATGTGCGGAAACGGGATTCGCTGTGTGGGAAAATTCGTGTATGATAAGGGGCTGACGGATTCGGAGCATATTACGGTGATCAGCGCAGGAAAGATAAAATATCTGGATCTGGTGGTGGAAAAGAATGAAGGGGATTGCTGCGGCAGGGGACATGTTACCGGTGTGCGTGTCAACATGGGCAGTCCTGTGTTGGAGCCTGAGCAGATTCCTGTGAAAGCTTCAAAGCATCAGGTAGTGGATGAACCTATTTGGGCGGCGGGAAAGGAGTACCGTATGACCTGCGTATCTATGGGCAATCCACATGCGGTAATTTTTACGGAGGGAGTAGCAAAGCTGCCGCTGGAACAGATAGGCCCCTTTTTTGAAAAGCATGAAAGCTTTCCCAGGCGGACTAATACGGAATTTGTGGAAATTATAGATAAAAAAACTGTATTTATGAGAGTGTGGGAGCGGGGTAGCGGAGAAACACTGGCCTGCGGGACGGGTTGCTGCGCCGTGGCTGTGGCAGGTGTATTGAACGGTCTGACGGAGCCTGAGATAACGGTAAAGCTACTGGGAGGCGAGCTTCTGATCCGATGGGACAGAAAGGAAAATCTGGTCTATATGACGGGTCCTGCTGTTACGGTTTTCGAGGGAGAAGTGTGAAGTTTGGACGTAAATTTCCAAATCTTGAATGGAGGCTCAAGAGGGTGTGTAAATACCCCTCTGTAAGCGGAACGCAAAAGCAACTTGAAAAGGAGAAGCGCTATGTTCAGTGTCAATGAAAATTATGGGAAGCTGCCGGGAAGCTACTTGTTTTCCACTGTTGGAAAAAAGATTGGAGATTACAGTAAGGCGAATCCGGACAAAAGAATTGTTCGTCTTGGTATCGGCGATGTAACCCAGCCTCTGGCGCCGGCTATTATAGAAGCATTGCATCATGCGGTGGATGAAATGGGGAAGGCGGAAACCTTCCGCGGATATGCGCCGGATCAGGGATACGAATTTTTGAGAAGTGTTATTGCCGAGAATGACTATAAAAACAGGGGATGTCATATTGAGGCAGATGAGATTTTTATTTCGGATGGAGCCAAAAGTGACTCGGGCAATATTCAGGAGATTTTCAGTCAGGACAGCAGGATAGCGGTTTGTGATCCTGTGTATCCGGTGTATGTGGATTCCAATGCAATGGCCGGCAGGGCAGGGAGCTTTTGCAGGGAGAGCGAAACCTGGAGTAACGTGATCTATATGCCCTGCACGGAAGCAAATGGTTTTGTGCCGGAGCTGCCCAAGGAACACCCCGATCTGATCTACCTGTGTTTTCCCAATAATCCCACCGGCGCTGCCATCAGCAGAGATCGCCTGCAGGAATGGGTTGATTATGCAAACAGGACGGGTGCGGTCATTATTTATGACGCGGCTTATGAGGCATATATTTCTCAGGAGGATGTGCCCCATAGTATCTATGAGTGCCGGGGGGCCAGGACCTGTGCCATCGAACTGCGGTCCTTTTCCAAGAATGCAGGTTTTACAGGGCTTCGTCTGGGCTTTACAGTAGTACCAAAGGATTTGCTGTGTGGTGAAGTGAGCCTGCGCGGGCTGTGGGCCAGACGTCACGGCACAAAGTATAATGGTGCTCCTTATATCGTTCAAAGGGCTGGGGAGGCAGCTTATTCTTCTGCGGGGAAGGAACAGTTGAGGGAGCAGGTGGCATACTATATGAGAAATGCTGCCTATATTCGCAACGGCCTGGAGGAGGCAGGATACCAGGCATACGGCGGGGTCAATGCGCCTTATGTCTGGATGAAGACACCCGGAAACATGACCAGCTGGGAATTCTTTGACTATCTGCTGGAAAATGCAGGTGTGGCGGGAACGCCCGGATCCGGTTTTGGCCCCGGGGGCGAAGGGTATTTCCGGCTGACTGCTTTTGGATCTTATGAGAATACCAGAGAGGCTGTGGATAGAATCAGGAGGCTGTGATTTTAGGGAAGCATGTTTAAGAAAAACATAAGTTTTATTTTATATTCTGCTCACATGCCGTTCACATTTTTTCCGTATTCTGGAAGAGGCTGCTTTGAATATCTTCCTTAGCTGCAAGGATAGGAGCAAAGAGATTCCAAGAAGCAATGGAAAAAGAAAAGAAGGATTGTTCCCGTTGAGGAAATGTCAGGGACAGAGATCATGACTAACGAACAGTACTACGAATTAATTAAGCCTTATGAGGATGTCAGCCGGGTAATGCTGACAAAGCTGGAAATATTGAATCACAGCATATACAATAGAGATAACGGGAAACCGATCCATCATATTCAGAATCGCATTAAGATGAAGAAAAGCATAGAGGATAAACTGGAACGTCTGGAGATGACAGACAGCGTTATGAACGCTAAGGATCATTTGATGGATATTGCTGGTATTCGGGTGATTTGTTTTTTTCCCGAGGAAATATATGATCTGGTGGACTGCCTGAAAAGACAAGCCGATTTGATTGTGATCAAGGAAAAGGATTATATTAAGACACCGAAACAAAGCGGATATCGTAGCTTCCATATTGTGTTCGGTGTTCCGATCCATTGCTTGGACGCCATGGAGTACTTTCCGGTGGAAATACAGTTTCGTACCTTATCTATGGATTTTTGGGCAAGCATGGAGCATCGGATCTGTTATAAAAAGGAGTATGATAATAAGGATGAGGTCAGCCGGGAAATGCAGCAGTATGCCATGGCGCTGGAATTAATCGAAAGCCGTTTTGCGGCAAGGCTTCATGAAGAAAGGTGAGTGCGGCGAAAGGGGAATGAGCCAGAAGATGGATATTCGTGGGATATTGAAGCAGGTAGACGTATTTTATGAAGAGAATCGTGGTGAGCAGGCCGAAAAGCTTATGCAGGAGAGTATTCTGCAGGCGGTGCAGGAGCAGGATGACGAAAGTCTTCTGCAGCTTTTAAACGAATTGCTGGGGTATTACCGAGAGACAAGCCAGACTGAAAATGCACACCGCATCGGAGAACAGGCTATTGCTCAGGCTGTGAGGATGGGATTAGAGGGGACATTTCCCTATGCTACTACCATGCTGAATGTGGCCAATGCCCGCCGGGCAGCAGGAGAGCTGCAGGAGTCACTGGAGTATTACCTTCAGGTGCAGGCGCTTTATAAAAAGCTGTTGACCCCGGACAACATTTTTATCGCAGGGCTTGAGAATAATATGAGTCTTCTCTACCAGGAGATGGGAGAGTATGCCAAGGCAAAGCAGTGTCAGCTGAAGGCTCTGGAGATTGTAAGGGGAAAAGAGACGGTCTACGAGCAGGGGGTGACTTGTGCTAATCTGGCAGCTTCCTGCGTCCGGCTGGGAGAGCTGGAAGAAGCGAAGAAATACGCAGAGGAATCACTTAGGATATTTCAGGATATTCAGGTGGCGGACAGCCATTTTGGAGCAGCTCTGGCAGCATTGGGAGATTATCATTTTCAGAAGGAAGAATTTGCCAGCGCTCTGGAGCGGTATCGGCAGGCGATGGAGGCTGTGGAGCAGGGGATAGGCCGAAATGAGGCGTTTTACAGACTGCAGGAACGTGTTTCCGCCTGCGAAAAGGCTCTGACCCGGAAAGAGAAGGAGGGGAAAGCGGAGCCGGAAAACAGTGCCGTATCTCCGGGGGCTTTGGAGGAGGACGCCGCCAAAGCGGATCAGGGTCTGGTTATTTCCCGGAAGTATTATGAGACCTGCGGTAAAACCATGATCGCGGAAAAATTTCCGGAATATGAAGGGAAAATTGCAATAGGCCTTGTGGGCAGAGGCTCCGACTGCTTTGGATATGACGACAAGATATCCAGAGACCACGATTGGGGGCCGGATTTCTGTATGTGGATGACAGAGGAAACCTACCGGGAGATCGGACAGGCTTTGCAGAAAGCATATGATGAGCTGCCAGAAGAATTCATGGGATATAAACGGGCGCCCCATGTAAATGGGCGGAGCAGACGGGGGGCATTGTGCATCTCGGAGTTTTACCGTGGACTTGTAGGAGCTGGGGTATATGAGGACATCGACTGGAAGCAGGCACCGGATTATGGGCTGGCGGCAGCGGTAAACGGAAAGGTTTTTCGGGATGACGAAGGAATATTTACAGAGTACCGAAGCCGGCTTCAGCAGGGCTATCCGGAGCAGATCCTGTATTTGAAGCTTGCAGAGAGCGCTGCAAGATTTGCCCAGTCTGCCCAGTATAATTATTTCAGGATGCTGGAACGGGAAGACAGGGTCACTGCCCAGATGATGCTATGGGCCGGGATCAGAGAAGCCATGAAGCTGCAGCACTATCTGGAGGGAAGGTTTCCGCCCCATGACAAATGGTTGTTGAGAAGTCTGCAGGAATCCCAAGAAGGCCGGGAAATTACAGCGTTATTGAAACAGATTCAGGAGGCAGCGGAGGATGAAAGCCGTGTCCGGGAGTTGATTGAGCAGCTGGGGGCTCATTTTGCTATGGAACTATATGGGCGGGACCTGATCAGCGACATCGATCCTTATCTGGATGCCCACAGCGAAGAGCTTATGTACAAGGCATCTCTGGCGGAAAAGGCGGACGAGGACCTGGTGGAGGAGATAGCTAAACTGGAGTTTCAGGCCTTTGATAAGGTAAAAAATGAGGGAGGAAGAGCCAGCTGTCAGAATGACTGGTTTACCTTTTCTATTATGCGTAAGAGCCAGTACCTTACCTGGAACAGGACGATGTTGCTACAGTATCTTTATGATTTTCACCGGGAGTTTTCTCTGGGGCATAATCTTATAGAGGAAAAATATGGGAGAATGATGGAGAGCACCGCGCCGGAGGAATATGAGAAGATCAAGGGGCATTTCCCGGAGCTGACCGAAGAAAAAAGGAATATAATCGGGCAGATCTGCAGCATGCAGGTGAAATGGATGGAAGAATTTGCCGAAGAGTATCCTGCCCTTGCGGATAATGCCAGAAGCATCCACACCTATGAGGACAATCCCTTTGACACCTCCTATGAGACATATCTGCGGGGAGAGCTGGGAACTTATTCGGACAAGATGCTGGAGTTATATGGCAGATATGTGGTGGAATATGCCAGGAGCGGAAAAAATCCGGCATATGACATTATGGGAAACAGTGTGAGAATGTACGGCTATGGGAGTTTGGAGGAAGCAGAGCAAAAGAACAGAGAAGCCTGGTCCTGAAAGCGAGGATTTTATGGATACAAAAAGGATCATTTTAAGTGAAAACTGGAGATTTTGTGGAGAGAAGCCTGCCGCCCGGCCAGAGCAGGATCTGGAGGAAGCATGGTATAAGGGGTATGATGACAGTGATTGGAAGCAGGTGACGGTGCCCCATGACTGGTCCGTGGAACAACCGTTTTCGAAAGACTATTCCAGCGGGACCGGATATCTGGCAGGGGGGATCGGCTGGTATCGGGTACACTTTACCCTGCCGGAGGAATACCGGGGAAAGTGCATTCGTGTAGTTTTTGACGGAATCTATAAAAACAGCCGAGTATGGTGCAACAGCTATCATTTGGGGAAACGTCCCTTTGGCTATAGTACCTTTTCCTATGATATTACACATGCGGCAGCCTTTGGAGAGGAAGAAAATGTGCTCAGCGTGAAGGTGATGCATGTGGACCTGGCTGATTCCAGGTGGTTTACCGGCAGCGGCATTACAAGAAAGGTATCTCTGGTCATAGAGGAACCGGTGCATCCGGCTGAATATGGTATTGTCTTTCGGGCGGAATCGGTAGAGCCTGATGAGAGTGATTCCCAGCGCAGAACCGGGAGCGCAGTGATCCGGGTACAGCACCAAACGGAATTGACAGGCGGAATCACAGTCGGTGGAATGGCTCCTGGAGGGGCGGCTGTGGGAGAACCGCGGACAGGAGAACTACCAGATAAAGGTCTGGCAGGAAAGAAAGTAAAAATCCGTACCGTGTTGGAAAATGAGCAAGGGGAGAGAGTCCTGTGCATGGAGAGGTATACGGGGATCGGAGAAAGCTGTGTGATGGAGGGACGCCTGGAGCAGGCCAGGCTCTGGTCTCCAGAGCATCCATACCTGTACACCCTGCGCACCTGGTATGCAGTATGCGGCTCTGACGCAGGAAAACCAGAAGCTGAAAAATGCGAGGGTGCAAATCCTGCGTCCCAAAACCCTGAATCCAAAAATCTTGAGGGCACAAATCCTGAGAGTGGGGGGCTTGAGGGAAGCAGGGAGGCAGGATCCGACGAAGGCTTCTATATGGTGGACGAAACCGTAACGGGGATTCGCAATATATGCTTTGATTCTCGGAGAGGTTTTTTTCTGAATGGTGTGGAGACAAAGCTGAAGGGAGTCTGCGTTCATCATGATGGCGGAGCCTTGGGTGCGGCGATGAAACCGGAGATATGGCAGAGACGTCTGGAGGCTTTGAAGGAGTGTGGCTGCAATGCTATTCGGTGCAGTCATAATCCTCATATGCCGGAGCTGTATGAGCTGTGTGACAGAATGGGTTTTCTGGTGATGGATGAGGCCTTTGACGAGTGGGAAAATGCCAAGAATAAATGGTCCACAGGGCATAATGTATACCCGCCCAGGCATGAGGGCTATGCGGAGGATTTCCCGCAGTGGCATGAAGCGGATTTGAGGGCAATGGTGCGCAGAGACAGAAATCATCCTTCCGTGATTCTGTGGAGCATCGGAAATGAGATTGATTACCCCAATGACCCGTATTGTCACCCCTCTTTTGAATCTATGACCGGAAACAATGATGCCAATAAGCCGGCAGCAGAGAGACGGTATGATCCTAACAAGCCGGATGCCCGGCGGCTGACGGTAATTGCTGCCGATCTGGAAAGGATTGTCCGACAGGAGGATGATTCCAGGCCTGTTACCCTGGCGGCGGCATTTCCTGAGCTTTCTGTGGAGACAGGATTGTTGGACGGGCTGGATGTTGCGGGCTACAATTATAAGGAACACCTGTATGAAAAGGATCATGCCAGATTTCCGGAAAGGCCCCTTTTGGGAAGCGAGAACGGACACGGCTACCAGGCATGGCTGGCGGTAAGAGACAATTCATACATCAGCGGTCAGTTTCTTTGGACCGGAATCGATTATCTGGGGGAGGCGGCCGGCTGGCCGGTGCATGGCTCTCCCGCGGGAATCCTGACCTGTGCCGGGGACAGAAAGCCGGAGTTTTACCGCCGTAAATCTTTTTGGACCGAGGAACCGGTTCTGTTTATGGCAACAAGGCGTGTGGCCGACGGCACCCAACCCTGGCGTCCTGTGTCTGCCCATTGGAATTATGAACCCGGGGAGGAAATACTGGTAAAGGTATTTTCCAATCTGCCCAGGGTATCATTGTATCTGAACGGTTTGGAGCTGGAAAGGCTTGATGAATATAACGGGGATGGTGACTATTGTTTTCGAGTATGTTTTCAGCCGGGAACGCTGACGGCAGAGGGCTTTGACGGTGTCAGGAGGGTCTGCAGTCTGTCTACCGCCGGAGCTGCGGAGAAGCTGTCCTGTCATCTCTGGAGGAGTCCGGATGTGCTGACGGGAGGAGATTGGGAGGAGGCTTCTGCAGAGTCCGGATATCTCTACCAGTTGGAGATGGAGCTTTTGGATGCCGGGGACAGACCGGTAGTCTGGCAGGACAGAATGGTTACAGTGTCTGTAGACGGACCGGGTCAGCTGGCAGGACTGGAAAGCGGCAACCTGGCAGATGTGACACCGTACAGCGATAACAGCAGGGCTACCTTCCGGGGGCGGCTTCTGGCTTTTATCCGCCGGACAGGGACGGCAATCGGCTCACATAAAATTGGCTCTCAGGCTGAGGCGACACAGATCCGGGTCAGAATATCCATGGACACGGGATTTAAAACAGAAATAGTGTTGTAGTCAAGAAAAACATGCGGCTATTTACGAAGCATTTCTGTTGCTGTTTGCGTGTTTGCAGCGAAGACGAGAATAGTAACATGAGCAGTGTGGGATAATATAAAATTTCTTGACAAACATACCGTTGGTATGATAATGCAAATACATACTAATTATATATTGCCCATTATTAATCAGGGTATTTCTGACGGTACCATCGAAACGGATTATCCCGAGCAGTTGGCAGAATTAATTTTGCTTGCAGCAAACATTTAAGCTTGACGCATCTGTCTGCTGATTCTCATGTGGCTGTGAATAGTAATGGGGATCTTTTGCACATACTGTTTTTGACTTGAAAGGTCACAAATGGATTTTGTTGGGAAAGGAGTATGTGCTATGGATACAGATATCAACGGAATAACAGGAAGTGTGGGGCTTCGGGAGCTTCCCATGGGGTTTGGCATGGCTCTGGCCATGAACGAGCCTGCCATGAAGGGCTACGCAGGCCTGACGGAAAGTGAGAAGGAAGATCTGATTCTGCGGTGCCGGGATGCCAAAACGAAAGAAGAGATGCAGCGGATCGTGGATTCCCTGGTGCAGGACACAGATGTAAGCGCGCTGGAGGAGATCGTTCAGCCAAAGGCTATGGGGTGAGCAAAGAGCTAAAACCACCCTCCGTCCAGAGTGATGATCTGCCCGGTCAGGTAATCGGGCGCCTGGGCCAGCTGCAGGATCAGTCGGGCTGCCTCTTCCGGAGCGCCCAGTCGGTCCGCAGGAATTTCTGCGGCCAGCTGCATTAGGTCATCAGGAGATAAGCAGTTGTTCATAGCGGTATCTATGACGCCGCAGGCTACGGCATTGACCTGTATGTTGCTGGGAGCAAGCTCTTTGGCTAAAGCTTTTGTGAATGCGTTCATTCCACCCTTGGAGGCGGAGTAAGCTACTTCCATGGAAGCTCCCTGGGCGCCCCAGACTGAGGAAACGTTGATGATACGTCCCTGGTGCTTCTGCAGCATCAGGGGAATGGCAGAGCGGCATGTGTAGAAGCAGGAATCCAGATTTACAGCCATAATGCGGTGCCATTGCTCTGAGGTCATATCCGTAAGAAGCCCCATATGGGACATGCCGGCGTTATTGATTAATACATCCAGCGTTTGAAGATGTGAAAAAATATTTTCCACATCTTTTTCGCATCCCATATCTGCCTGAAGGGGGAGACATGGGATCCGGTATTTTTCCTGCAGTCTTTTCGAGAAGCTGTTCAGCTCATCCATGGAATCCCGGCAGGTGAGAGTCAGATGAAAGCCTGCCTGGGCAAAGACTTCTGCTGTCGCTTTTCCGATTCCCCTGGAAGCACCTGTAATCAGAGCAGTTTTGTTTGAAGACATATTCATAGAATTCCTTTCCGGGATGTTCCCTGCGAGCTTTTATGAATGAGGGGGTGAACGCTTACGATTAATTGTACCACATTTTTTCCTTGTGTTTCTACTATAAAACTGATAGACTATGATAGAAATCAGAGGGTAATAGTTTGACTGACAACAGAAGATAGGAGAATAATAATGTATGATCTCATCATAATCGGTTCTGGACCGGCAGGACTTTCGGCTGCAGTTTACGGCAAGAGGGCAGGCCTTAATCTGCTGGTTATAGAAAAAAATCCCATGAGCGGCGGACAGGTGCTGAATACCTATGAGGTGGATAACTATCTGGGAATGCCGGGCATCAATGGTTTCGACATGGGAATGCAGTTTCGCCAGCATGCGGACCGGCTGGGTGTGGAATTCAGGGAGGCGCAGGTCCTTTCTATAGAAGATAAAGGCAATTATAAGCTGATAGACACCGATGACGGAAGCCTGGAAGCCGTGTCGGTAATTCTGGCTTCCGGGGCAGTTCATGCGCATCTGGGAGTGCCCGGTGAGGAAGAACTGGCAGGAAGGGGCGTATCCTACTGTGCTACCTGCGACGGCGCCTTTTTCCGGGGGAAGACGACGGCAGTGGTGGGAGGAGGCGATGTGGCGCTGGAGGATGCGGCATATTTGGCCAGAACCTGTGAAAAGGTATATCTCATCCACCGCAGAGACGAGTTTCGGGGAGCCGCAGTACTTCAGGAGGAGCTGAAGACTTTTTCTAACGTGGAAGTTCTGTTCAGTCACGTAGTGGAGGAAATTCAGGGAACAGAGGAGGTAGAGAGAATCCGCATCAGGGATCGGAAGACAGATGAGTCCCGGATCTTGCCGGTTGCCGGTGTGTTTATAGCGGTGGGGATTCGCCCGGGCACGGAGCTGGTGAAGGAATTGACAGCTTGTGATGAAGCCGGTTATGTGCTGGCGGGGGAAGACTGTGCCACACAAATGCCCGGACTCTTTGCGGCGGGGGATGTGAGGAGAAAACCGATCCGCCAGATCGTAACTGCAGTGGCGGACGGAGCCAATGCCGCTGTGGCCGCAGGAAACTATTGCAGGGAAAACAGAAGATGAAAAAAGAAATATGAAGACAAGTATATAAAGTGAAGAAATGGAAAAAGAAAATTAAAGTATTATTAAGAATGCAAAATATTTTTTTGGGAAAAAGAACCATTTGTATCAGTGGTTCTTTTTTGTTGAAGCAAAGAACCCCATAAAATGGGGATTTTTTAAGATGTTGCCAAAAATATCCTTATATTGACAAAATTAAGAAAAGGTGATATATTTTTTAACGGATGTAATAAATTTGTAATAAATGATAACAACAATGTAATTTTTCACATATACTGATACCAGAAAAGGAGAACGTGATGATATTTAAGGGCATCAAAGTGACGGCAGGAATATTAACGGCAGCAGTTGTCTTTTCCGGAGCAGGCATGACGGCATCTGCATCGGGTTCCGGCGCCATGCTTCCCAGCGCGGGAGTGGATCTGACTATCGCTAATGGCAATCGTCTGGAAGATATTTTGACATCCTCCTCCATACCTGTGGAGTCTATTATAGAATGGATTAATACCGAGGATTCTCAAGGCCGGTTTACGGAGGGAGCCGTATCCAAAGAAGCCGCTGAGGAAGAGCTGTTCCGCAATCTGGTAATCGCACAGGTGAATGCATATGTAAATGTCCGGAGTATTCCCAGCGAGGAGGGCGAGATTCTGGGCAAGCTTTACAATAACTCTGTCGGAACCTTTCTGGAAGAGGAGAACGGCTGGTATAAGATTACGTCGGGAACCGTTACAGGCTATGTGAAGGCAGAATATTGTGTCACAGGAGAGGCTGCAGTGGAGATTGCAAAGGCGGTGGGAACCCGGATTGCCACAGTGACGACCCAGACTCTGTTTGTCAGAATGGAGCCTACCACGGAGTCCGGTATATTGGGAATGCTTCCTGAGGCAGAGGAGCTTCTGGTGCTGGAAGAGACAGAAGGCTGGGCAAAGGTGGACGTGGAGGAAGGCGAAGGCTGGGTATCCACGGATTATGTGAGTCTCCACAGTGAGTTTGTACAGGCCGAGTCCAGGGAGGAAGAGGCCGCCCGTCTGGCCAAAGAGGAAGAGGAACGGAGAAAGGCCAGAGAGGCAGCCGCGGCAGCCGCAGCCGCCCAGAATAACAATAATAATGAGGGCGGCAATACTGCGCCTTCTGCACCTGCACAGCAGCCTGCATCCTATGCTGTGGGCGAAGGCAGCGAAATGGGAGTTGCAGTGGCGGATTATGCGCTGCAGTTTGTGGGAAATCCGTATGTGTATGGAGGAACCAGCTTGACCAATGGCGCCGACTGTTCAGGATTTGTCATGAGTGTCTATGCAAACTTTGGTGTGAGTCTGCCCCATTCGTCGGCATCTGACCGCACCCAGGGGTATGCGGTGGATGGCCTTGAAAACGCACAGCCCGGCGACCTGATTTGCTACTCAGGACATGTGGCGCTGTATATCGGCAACGGACAGATTGTGCATGCTTCCAACAGCAAAACCGGAATTATTGTGTCGGGAGCCGGCTACAGAAAGATATTGGCCATCAGAAGAATTTTCTAACGGACAGATTTTATAGAAATGAAGGAGGTGCTGCACCAGGGGGTGCGGTGCCTCTTTTTTCGGCTTATAAAATATATCTAACCGCACAGTCGGAAATATTTGTCTGATGAATTACGGAAGTTGTCAAAATATTACATTCTGGGGGCGGAAGGGACCGATAGGGCTGTCTGTGCACATTGTACAAAAACAGATGAGGAATGAGAAGGGAAAAAAGAGTTAACTGAAAAATCAAAAAGGTTATCCACAAAAAGCCTTGGCCAAAATCGTTCAACAATGACTTATACACGAAGTTATACACATTATCCACACTTTTTAATTTAGAATACACAATGATATAAGGAGATAAAAGGAAACGTATGTTTTGTGAAGTTGTAATAAAAATTAATTTTCGACGAGTAAATGGAAAAAATTGATTGACAGGGGTAATGTCAAAAACAAAGAAAAAATTTGCCAAATTGTTGCAAAACCTTGTTAGAATATGGTATAATGATCATACAATAAACAGCGGAAAGGGATGAACAGCATGAAGTTTATTATTGTAGGCAGAAACATTGAAGTTACACCCGCATTGAGATCAACCGTAGAAGAGAAGATCGGAAAACTGGGGAAGTATTTTAATCCCGATACGGAAGTACATGTGACGCTGAGTGTTGAGAAGGAGCGCCAGAAGATCGAGGTGACGATTCCTGTCAAGGGCAATATCATCCGCTCCGAGCAGGTCAGCAATGACATGTATGTTTCCATTGACCTGGTGGAGGAGATCATTGAAAGACAGCTGAAGAAATATAAGACAAAGATTGTGGACAAGCATCAGGCGGGCGGTTCTTTCAGTAAAATGTACGTAGAGAATGATTATGTGGATGAAGAAGAGGTCAGGATCGTCCGCACCAAGAGGTTTGACATTAAGCCCATGTATCCTGAAGATGCCTGTATTCAGATGGAACTGCTGGGACATAGCTTCTTTGTATTCATCAATGCCGAGACTGATCAAGTGAATGTAGTGTACAAGAGAAAGGGAGACACTTATGGTCTGATCGAGCCTGAGGTGTAATAAACCAATAGGCTGCGGCTGCAGTTTGGACTTTCATAGAAGTGGAATTGAATACGGCTCCGGAAGGTAAGGCTTCCGGAGTTTTTTGTGGTGCGCAGGTTGTAAAAACTAGGGCAGGTATTTAAATTTTGGTTAAAGCTTGTCTTTTCGGTAAAAATAATACGAGATCGAATGTTATGGCAAGGAGGAGAAATATGCGTAATGTGATCAGGCTGGATCATGACTGGAGATTTATACAGGAGGATGCAGGGCTTCCAAATATTTTGCCGGAAAGCTGGAAAAAAATTGATCTGCCCCATACATGGAACGCGGTGGACGGACATGACGGAAATGGTTCTTACAGCCGGGGGAAATGCTGGTATGCCAGGAACTTTGAGACACCTGTGCATCCACTGAAGGGCGGAAGAGTATTTGTGGAGGTTTTGGCAGCTGGGCAGCAGGCGGAGGTGTATGTAAACGGAATGAAGGCAGCGTATCATGAGGGCGGCTATTCTGTTTTCCGTGCCGACGTTACGGGACTTTGCAGAGAAGCGGGAGCAAACCTTCTGGCTATCTCCTGCAGCAATGAGCAGAAGGACAGGGTATATCCTCAGTCCGCGGATTTTACCTTTTATGGCGGGCTGTACCGGGGAGTAAATCTGATCAGTGTGCCGGATACACATTTCGACCTGGAATATTACGGAGGTCCCGGGCTTCAGGTGACACCCAGACCCTGTGAGGGCGGAGCCGTATTTGAGCTAATGTCATATATTATAAATCCCGATGAAAATTATACGGTGTTATATACTGTCAGGGATGCGGAAGGAAAAGAGGCTGCGTATGCCTGCAGGCCTGCACAGGACAGCGGGACGGCTATATATGTTCCCGATGCCCGCAGGTGGGAGATCGATGCCCCATACCTGTATACAGTGACGGCGATTTTACAGAGAAGAAACGAGGCAGTCGATGAGGTAAGCATCCGTGTGGGAGTACGCGATTTTTCCTGCGATCCCCAAAAGGGATTTTTCCTGAATGGCAAGGCGGTTCCCCTCCGGGGGGTGAGCCGTCATCAGGACAGGCTTTATAAGGGAAATGCTCTCACGGCTCGAGAGCATTACGAGGATGCGTTAATCATTAAAGAATTAGGGGCAAACTCTGTTCGTTTGGCACACTATCAGCATTCCCAGGACTTTTATGATGCCTGTGACGAACTGGGATTTGTTGTCTGGGCGGAAATTCCCTTTATCAGTGTGATGAATCAGGACCCGGAAGCCCATCTGAATTGTATCAGCCAGCTAAAGGAGCTGATTATTCAGAACTATCATCATCCCTCTGTATGTTTCTGGGGGATTTCCAATGAAATTCTTATCGGCGGTATTTCGGAGCACCTGGTGGAAAATCACAGGGAGCTGAATGCGATTGCCAAGGAGCTGGATCCCACCCGGCTGACTACCATTGCCCATGTGAGCATGACGCCCTTGGACGGACCCATGCATGGCATTACGGATGTAGAAAGCTATAATCACTATTTTGGATGGTATGGGGGCAAAATGGAGGATAACGGGCCATGGCTGGATCATTTTCATCAGATGCATCCGGAAATCTGTCTGGGACTGTCGGAGTATGGCTGCGAGGGGATTATCACTTACCATGGACAGGAGCCGGCCTGTAAGGATTACAGTGAGGAATATCAGGCGCTGTATCATGAGCACATGGCACAGGTGCTGGAGGAACGTCCTTGGATCTGGTCCAGCTATGTATGGAATATGTTTGACTTTGGTTGTGCGGCCAGGAATGAGGGAGGCGTAGCCGGACGAAACAATAAGGGCCTGGTGACCTTTGACCGAAAGACGAAAAAGGACAGTTTCTATCTTTATAAGGCGTATTGGAACCGGGAGCCCATGGTGCATCTCTGCGGCAAGCGCTATGCCCAGCGGGCGGGAGAGACAACAAGTATCCGGGTATACTCCAACCAGCCGTCAGTCACATTGTATGTGAACAGCGAAAAGGCCGGAGAACAGCAAGGAAACAAGGTGTTTACCTTTGAAGCAGCTCTGAAAAAAGGCAATAACATTATTGTGGCCAAGGCAGGGAAATGCACGGACACCATGACTGTGGAAAGGGTGGAGCAGGAGCCTTCCATTTATACACTGCCGGAGGTGGAGGAACGGGCCGAGGGCGTAGCCAACTGGTTCCGTACAATAGGGAAGATGGACTTGAAAGCGCCTATGGAATTCCCAGAGGGCATGTACAGTATCAGGGACTCTATGGAGGAGATTGCCAGGAATCAGGAGGCCTTTGAGATTGTGGCAACGGCGATGAAGCTTGCCACAAATATGAAGATCGAGCCGGGAACCGGTATGTGGGATATGCTGAAAGGCATGTCGCCGGAGGCCATGGTGAAAATGGCCGGTTCTATGATGCCGGAAGGCTTTGCGGAAAGCATTCAGGCAAAGCTTTCCCGGATCAAAAAATGCTGCAATATTGAGTAGAGATATGATTGTTTGGCTGGAGTGTTCCCGGTGACGAATCTCGGAGGATTCGGCAACGCCAATGCGGAGGTGGCGGTGCGTAGGTGTTGATGTGGAGGTGGCGGTGCAATGACGATGTGTAGAAGCCGATGCTGAGGTGGCGGTGCAACGCTGATGCGGTGAGGCTAATGCGTAGGTGCCGCTGTGATGCGGCGCGGCACCTGGTACCTCCGCAGTGCTGGTACGGCATTTGGGCAGTACCGCGGAAGTGCTGCGGCAGTATTGCTGCAGGACCGGGGACAGTTTCCTGCCGGATGAATATTGCTTCTTTCCCTTTTCATATATTGGAATGACAGGAGACGCGCAAGGGGAAGCAATGATTAAAGAAATATTTCAGCGTTTTGCCGTAAAAGACTGTGGAAACGGGCACAGGAGCGGCAGAAAAAAATACAGGAACTGGATCAAGGGAGCAATTCTGGCGGAATGTGCTGCCGTGGCTGTAATGACAATAGCACTTTGGAGACAGGCGGGGGAGGAGGCCGAGATCGCCAGCAGCCATGTGCTGTCCGTGGAAAATGATTACATAAAATGGGTGGATTTTACTGTCTCTTATGAGGCATTGTGCATGGCCTATGAATGGGATGTGAAAACCCATGGAACGAATTATGAGATAAGCTGGGTGGACCTTCTGGCTTACACTGCAGCCAAAACTGGCGGAAAATTTGAAAAAAGCTCTCTGAAGACCATGGAAAAGGCGGCGAAAACAATTTCCCAGGGCGAAAAGACGTTGGAGGAAATGACCGCCGATATGAAGTATTTTTCTTATTACCAGGAAGCCTATGATGCCGCCATTGGGGGATTGGTGGGAGAATATCAGGAGGAGATCGTAGACGAAGCGGGCAATGCGGCTTATGAGCAGCAGTATGGGCTGAAGGGCTATTTCCCGCTGGCCCGTGGCTTTGATTATACACATTATGATGACTTTGGAGTAGGAAGGAGCTATGGTTACGAGAGGAAGCATCTGGGACATGACATGATGGGGTTGGTGGGTACGCCGATTATGGCGGTGGAGTCCGGTGTGGTGACTGCTCTGGGGTGGAACCAGTACGGCGGCTGGCGTATCGGCATCAGTAGCTTCGACGGGAAGAGGTACTATTATTATGCTCACCTGAGGCAGAACTACCCCTATGCGGAGGGGTTGGAGGAGGGCAGCGTGGTGACAGCAGGGGATGTGATAGGCTATATGGGGCATACCGGGTACAGCACCACGGAGAATGTAAATAATATCAAGATCGTGCACCTACACTGGGGGCTGCAGCTGATTTTTGATGAGTCGCAGAAAGAGGGGAATAATGAGATCTGGATTGATGTGTATCCACTGACGCGGTTTCTGGCGAAGCATACCCAGGCGGCGGTGAAAGTGGAGGGGACGAAAGAGTGGGTGCGGACGGCGGATATTGTGGATCCGGCGGTGGAGGAGTATGAGGCGCTTGCTCCAGATGGAGTGCAGGTACCAGTAAAAGATGATTCTCTGGAGAATAGCCCGACAGAAAGCCGGGAAGAAGAACAGCAGTTAGAATAGCAGATAGGGTTTGTGGAATTGTTGCATCTGCCGACAGCTCCACAAGTAAAACCAGGATAGCAAAAAAGGTGCATTGAAATTTCCGATTTTAGAAAAGATACATATCTATCATTTATTGCGGCGAATCTTTCCATGTGTTATACTAAGGGCAAGCAAATCTTATCTCTTTTCGCAGATGTGAAAAGATGATTGGCAAATCCTTAGTCAAGCTGTTATAAGGATTACCCTTTGAGGTTTCAGCAGTAGGTTGCCCTATGTGTCAATCAGAGTATTTGCCGAATTTTATTCGAAGGAGGTCAAATGCAATTATACTTCGCCATTTATTTAAGAGAGGGAAGTATGACACATGAAAAAACGGATGGAACTAAACAAAGAAACGGCCAGCCGACTTTGGGGCCAGCAGTTTGGAAAACGGCAAAAGGCGATTGATTTTTCAGGTCGTGAGATTGCAAAGGCTGCTTACAATGACAGGAACAGTGCTTATGGATGGAATGTAGATCATATATTGCCGCAGTCAAAAGGTGGTAAAACAGCAGATTATAACCTGATTTGCTGTCACATTCTGACCAATGATGAGAAAGCGGATAAATTCCCATGTTTTAAAGCCAATGAAAAAACCTTTGAGATTCAAAGAAGACAGAATCATTATGAAATCGCAGCGAGAGATGCTGAAGAAAATGAGGAAAGTGATGAAACCGTAAATTTTTTTGATGCGGCGCAAGGGCTTAAATGCTGGAAGCAATGCAAGATTCATAAAGGGAAGGCTTTTGCTGGATATGTCAAGATTAGAGTCGAAACGGCTAAAGGAACAGACATTAAATCGGATTCACTTTTTGAAAGGTATGGAATGTTTTTATCCGAGTTGTTCGGAACACAAAGTATTTTTGTTGAAAATACTTGCGCGGGCTATCTCAATAGCTATTTTATGTATGGAAGTACGCAAACGTGTATTTTTACTGTGATAGTGGGAAATATCCCAACTAAAAGGGACACACAAAATTTTCTGGATGATTGTGTGGTGTTGAATACTTATAATGATTATTTTATACGGAAACATGA
>CAJTVB010000029.1 GCA_910579755.1 uncultured Acetatifactor sp.
ATCTTGGCTCATTCATCTGAGATATATAACTAAAAAATCCTTGAAAAATAAGGAAAAAAGACTTGACTAAAGAGGGAGCTTCCTGTTTGGAAGAAGCTTCCCTTTCCTGTAAAGCACAGTGTTTTTAAAGCTTTGCCTTATATTTTTCCAGGAATACCATAATTGCCTGCCGCTCTTCCTCCTGGCTTACATTGTCAACAAAGCTGTGGGAGTTCTGCTCCACGTCGCTGAAGGAGAAATACATGGAGCTTCTGCCGCGCTCGGTGAAGTCCATTTCCAGCGTAGTCTCCTTCTTCCTGTATCTTATGGTTTTGACCTCTGAAATCTGGATTTCAAGAGGCTCGGAGGACTCCGTCAGCTGGGTGTTTACCGGAACGGCCACCAGCTTGAAATCCGACTCCCGATATCCGAATACAAGGCTGATGAACTGATACACCCGGGTGTCTGACAGGACGCCGCTTTCCTTCCAGGTGGAGCCTGTGGAGGCGTAGAGAATTTGATAGGAATCTCCGTCTGCCACGGCAGCGTTAAACAGCTGGCGCATTTTTTCTTTGTTTTTCTGAGCTTCTGCCAAATCGATTTTGGGCTTTCTTGAAAATAATCCCATGATATGTAATTCCATCCTTTCCTGGTATGTATTGGCGGTAAGAGTCTGCCGACCATTGTTCTTCAGGATATTTTAGCACTCGTTTCTGATTTGTACAATATGCAATGAAGCCGTAAATAATCATCATAGCAATAATTAACCAGAAGTCAGCAAGGAGTAGAGAGATTTTTCATATAAGGAATGCTATGCTATAAAAGGAAAATGCTATGCAGGTGTAAATCAAATGCGGAAGGGGTACAGAAGCTATGAATCAAATAGAGGAGCGTGCAGCTCAGACAGAGGAAAACAAATTACAGGCCGCCGGCCCCAAGGCGCCTTTGGACCCTCAAAAGAAGCGGGGCGGTTTTTATCTTATGCGGGGCAAGGAGATTCACGGCTCCGTTATGCCTGACCAAAGAGGCGTACAGTTTTTGTACATGGATGGAGGCAGGATGGCAAGCAGCGCCCGTATCGTGGGAAATCTTACGGATGAGTCCATGCTTGAGCTGCTGCAGACGGCGGAAGGGTTCCGGAAGCTGGTGCACAGCATTGGGGTGAGCTTGGAGATGGAGCAGGGAGAAAGCCGCAGCGTGGATTTTGTGTTTCAGATGTATGGAAAACAGGATCCCTATGTTTCCGGCACCCAGCTGCGGGTGTCCGTACCTGTCGACGGCAGGGAGCAGGTGATTGTACTGAAGGATCAGGAATGGTCGGAGGACGATGCAATGCCGGGGCAGATCCGGTTTGAGTTTCCGGCCTCCGGGGAGATTGCCCGGGTTTGGGTAAGGCTATATCTTCAGGAAGGATATGAGGCGCCCTTGGAGCCGGAGGAGCAGCCGGTGGACTTAAAAAGCGGGGAGTATCAGGAGCTGCTGAATAAATCGCTGGTGCAGACGGGTAATCCTGCAAGACTGCAGAGAGCCCTGGACCGGGCCAGGCGGGGAGAAGAGGTCACCATAGCTTTTATCGGCGGGTCCATTACCCAGGGGGCAGGAGCCGTACCTATTCACACAGGCTGTTATGCTTACAAAACCTTTGAGAGACTTTGCCGTCTGGCAGGAAGGGGAACGGAGGAAAATATCCACTACATCAAGGCGGGGGTGGGGGGAACACCCTCCGAGCTGGGAATGCTGAGGTATGAAAGGGACGTGCTCCGGGATGGCAGTGTGGAACCGGATATTGTGGTGGTGGAATTTGCCGTAAACGACGAGGGGGACGAGACCAAGGGGGAATGCTATGATTCCCTGGTGCGAAAGATTCTCGGCGGAAAGAATAAACCGGCGGTGATTTTGCTGTTTGCGGTGTTTGACAATGACTGGAACCTGCAGGAGAGGCTGTCTCCTGTGGGAATCGCATATCAGCTGCCCATGGTCAGCGTCAGGGACGCGGTGGTGGAGCAGTTTTACCGAAAAACGGGAGAAGGCAGGATTTTTTCCAAAAATCAGTTTTTCTATGACTGCTATCATCCCACCAATCTGGGACATACAGTGATGGCCGACTGTGTGGATCGGCTGTTTCGGGCGGTGGAGAGTCTGCCCCTGCAGGAGGACACTCTGAGACTGGATCAGGTCAGGCCGCCTCTGGGCGGAGAGTTTCAGTCTGTAAGGCTGTTTGACCGAAGCTGCGTCCGGGAGGACATTCATGTGGACTGCGGCGGATTCTGCCACCGGGACGAGGAACTGCAGGCGGTGGAGATGGACAGGGATCTTGTGCCCACCAAAGAGTTTCCCAACAACTGGATGCATCGGGGGAGTGCCGAAGGGGAAAATGCCGGCAAGCCTTTTTCCATGGATATTCCTTTTTCCATGGATATTATCTGCACGGCCCTGCTTTTGATCTACAAGGATTCCGGAAGCAGCGCCGTGGGCTGTGCCCAGGTATGGGTGGACGGAAAGCATGTCCTTACGGCGGATCCCCATGTAAATGGCTGGACCCACTGTAATCCTCTGATCTGCTTCCGAGGAGCAGAACACAGGCAGTATCATGTGGAGGTTCGGATGGCTCCGGGGGATGAGGATAAGGAATTTACCATTCTGGGCTTTGGATATGTGGAATAGCGGAGCAAAAGGATTGTAAAAACAGGACAGGTGGGAAGGGGACTGAAAATGGAATTTATAAAGGGAAATTTGCCGGCTCTTGTGGTGGAGGAGCAGGGCTATGAGGGAGTCAGAAGAATTGCCGGAAAGGTGGCAGAGGACATCCGGAAGGTTTTTGGGGAACGGCCCAGGGTGCTTACAGCCCGGGAGCTTTTGGAGGAGAAGCCTTCTTCGGTGATTCTGTGCGCTTCCCTGGGGAAAAGCCGGATTCTGGAGGAGCTGGTCCGGGAGGGGATGGCGGACCTTGCAGGGCTTGTGAAGGAGGACGGTTTGCACAAAAGGGAGGTTTACCAGATCAGGCTCATTTCCCGGAAGGACACAGCAGATGATGCTTTGTCCCAAAAGCCTGTCAGAGCGCTTTCCTCTCTGCCAAAGGAAACGGAAAATATTCTGCTGATCTGCGGCAGCGACAAGAGGGGAACGATCTATGGTATGTTCTCCCTGTCGGAATATATCGGCGTATCTGCGTTGTGCTATTGGGGGGATGCAGAGCCCCTGAAGCGGGAGAGGATGGTGATTGGGAGAGATATTGAGACAATTTCCCGGGAGCCCAGCGTCAGGTATAGAGGCTTTTTTATCAACGATGAGTGGCCCTGCTTCGGCAGCTGGGTCATGGAGCATTTCGGGGGCTTTAACGCAGAGGCATATGACGCCGTGTTTGAGCTTCTGCTGCGGCTGAAGGGAAATTATCTGTGGCCTGCCATGTGGAGCGCCTCCTTTCCTCTGGACGGACCGGGAAGCAAAAACGAGGAGCTGGCGGACCTTTATGGGATTGTTATGGGCTATTCCCACCATGAGCCCTGTCTCCGGGCCAGCGAGGAGTGGGACAAGGTGCGGGGAGAAGGAAGCCGGTATGGTAATGAGTGGAATTTTTACACCAATGAGCAGGGACTTTTGAATTATTGGGAGGATGCCCTGAAGCGCAGCGGCAAATATGAAAATGTGATCACCGTGGGTATGCGGGGAGAGCGTGACACCTCCATGCTGGGAGAGAATTCCACCGTCAGTGAAAACATCAGTCTGCTGAAGGATATTATCACGAAACAGAAGGAGCTGATCCGCAGACATGTAAAGAGGGAGTCGGATCAGATTCCCCTGATGCTGGCTTTGTATAAGGAGGTGGAGCCCTATTTTTACGGCGATGAGCAGACACCGGGACTGAAGGACTGGGAGGGGCTGGAGGGCGTCACCTGTATGTTCTGCGAGGACAATTACGGGTATATGCGGACCCTGCCCGGCGGGGAGCTTCGGGGGCATAAGGGAGGCTTCGGCATGTACTATCATCTGGATTATCACGGGGGCCCCATTTCCTATGAATGGGTGGACAGCACGCCGCTTACCCGGATCTGGGAGCAGATGAGTGAAGCCTACGAATACGGAATCAGAGATATCTGGATCGTCAACGTGGGAGATTTGAAATTTCATGAGGTGCCTGCGTCCTATTTCCTTGCCCTGGCATATGATTACGACAGGTGGGGATATGGCATTCCGGACAGCAGCAGGGAATATACCGTGCTGTGGGCGGAAAAGAGCTTTCCCCGGGCCGGAGCCGCCCTGCAAAGACTGGCAGGAAAGGTATTGACGGATTATATCAGGATCAACAGCCTGCGAAGGCCTGAGGCCCTTCACGCCGAGGTTTATCACCCCTGCCATTACGGGGAGACGGACAGAATGCTGGCGGAGGCGGAAGGCTTGGAGGCGGTTTCTCGTCAGGTGCTGGAGGAGCTGAGAAAGCTGGATGAGCCGGGAAATTCGGAGAAGCTGGAAGGCTCAAGGGAGCCGGGCAAGCCAGGAGTCCTGATAGACCCGGATGAGCCGGGGCTCATGAAGGAGGCCGGCGCATATTACAGTATGGTTCATTTTCCTGCCATGGCCAGCATGAATCTGCTGAAGATGCACTTATATGCAGGAAAGAATCATCATTATGCCGCCCAGGGCAGAGCCCTGGCCAATCATTACGGAAAGCTGGTACGGGAATGCATAGAAAAGGACAGGGAATATGCCGCGGAATGGGCGGCTTTCCGGGAGGGAAAGTGGAACGGAATGCAGCTGGCCCAGCACATTGGTTTTACCCGATGGAATGAGGATGATTATCGCTATCCGCTGGTGATGCAGGTAGAGCCGGCTCACCGGCCCAGAATGAGTGTGTCCCGCAAGGATGAGGAACGGGCGGTGACAAAGAGCTTCGGACCGCCGCCGGTGATAGAGGTGCCGGATTTCCAGTATGCCGGATGCGCAAGGGTGGTCTTGGAGATTGCCAATGGAGGCGTGGGCAGTCTGCATTTTCAGATTTCGGCAGAGGGAACCGGTGACCGGGCCGCTCTTCCCCGGTGGCTGTCCGTATGGCCCATGTGTGGGAGGGTGGATTCGGTTCAGGAAGTGGTTCTGGAATGTGACAGAAGCCTGCTTCCAAAGACAGCCCAAAGCGTCAGGCTCCTGGTGGAGGACGGCGACGGAAAGATTGGAGTGGAAATTTGGGGAAAGAAGGCAGAGGGTGAAAATATAGACAGCAAAGCGGCAGAGGTAGAAAGCAGAGACGGTAAAACAGCAGTTGCCGAATCCGCTGCTGCCGGCCTTCCTCATATGACCTTTTTGGAGCGCAGGGGTCTGATTGTCATAAACAGTGAGCATTTTTGCCGCAAAAAGGACACCACAAAAGGCGGCTTCCAGGTGTTGCAAGACTATGGAAAGCATGGCTGTGGGGTGAAGGTTTTTCCCTCAACCGCTGTATTTGGAGAGGAGGAAGAAAGGCCGGAGGTAACATATCGCTTTTTCCTGGAGGAGGCCGGGGAGTACCAGGTGGATATTTTGACGGCGCCCTCTAATCCCCTGGTAAATGGCAGGGGCGTTGGCCTGATGCTGGAAGGAGGAGAAGGCGGCCCTGTGAGGCTGGAGGTGATTCCTTGGGATTTCCGGGCAGGAGATCCGGGTGACGGCAGATGGGCCGGCGCAGCGCTGGATCAGGAACGGCGGACCAGTGCGGTTCTTTCTTTTGCGGCGGGTCTGCAGGAGATCACGCTGGGCGCCCTGGACGCCGGTGTGGTGGTGGAGAAAATCCTGATTCACCGGCCCTGCGCCATCGTCCGGGAATCCTACCTGGGACCGGGGGAGACCTGGTTTACCGGTATGAAAATGCAGACGGAGGTGGCTAATCCTATTACCCGGCTGGACTATCCGGACCCGGATGTGATCCGGGTGGGGGATACCTATTATATGGTGAGCACCACCATGCATTTTATGCCGGGGTGCCAGATCCTGCGGTCCTATGACCTGGCACATTGGGAGCATATGGCCTATGTTTATGACCGGCTGGACGGCACGCCGGGGCAGACGCTGACCGGAGAGGAAAACATATACGGTAAGGGCATGTGGGCGGCTAGTCTGCGGTTTCATAAGGGTGTTTTTTACATCTGCTTTGTGGCCAATGATACGGGAAAGACCTACTTGTACAAGGCAGAGGATATCCGGGGCCCCTGGGAAAAGCACTACATAAAAGGATTCTATCATGATTGTTCGTTGCTGTTTGACGATGACGATAGGGTGTACATTGCTTATGGGAACAAAAATATTTATATCACGGAGCTTAAGCCGGACTTAAGCGGCCCCCTGGAGGGCGGGCTGCATCGTCTGGCCGTCAGCGATGCAGGCCATCCCGGACTTGGATATGAGGGAACTCATTTCTATAAAATAAACGGGAACTACTATCTGTTTTTTATCCATTCCCTGAGGGATCGGTGGATGCGGACGGAAGCCTGCTTCCGGTCCCGGTCTCTGATGGAGAAGTTTACAGGCGCAGATGTACTGGTGGACGATATGGGTTATCTGGGCCAGGGAGTGGCCCAGGGCGGAATCGTTGACACTCCTGAGGGACAATGGTACGGAATTTTGTTCCAGGACAGGGGCGCTGTGGGAAGGATTCCCGTGCTGGTGCCGGTGGCCTGGGAGAAGGATTATCCCGTGTTTGGTCGGCAGGGAAAGACGCCGGAAAGGGTTACCGTTTCCTCCACGCAGCCTGGTTATTCCTGTCAGCCGCTGGTGCAGGGAGACAACTTTAAAGGAGAGAAGGAGCTGACAACGGAGGATCAAAGAAGGCTTTACGGCTGTTTCGGATTGAAAAGCGTCTGGCAGTTTAACCATGAGCCGGAGCTGTCGCTGGTGCGCCTTGACCGGAAGAAGGGCGGGCTGTGGATCACTGCAGATAGGATCTGCAGCACTCTGACCCAGGCCAGGAATATATTGACCCAGAGAATGTGCTATCCGGGCTGTACAGGTGAGGTCACAGTGGATGCAGGCGGCCTGAAGGAAGGAGACTATGCAGGAATCTGTGCTTTTCAGGGAGCTTACGCCTTCATAGCAGTGACCCGGCGCAACGGATCAATCTATATTGTGGTGAAAAGCGCCGGGGAAGAAGATCCTTCCGGAAAGGCGCAGGACCGGGGAGACACAGAAGACCAGAGCGCCGGGGAAAGCCAGCGGGGCACAGAAGTGCAGGCTGCTGCCGGGGAAAGCAGAGTGAGACTCAGGGCAGAGGCAGATTTCTTCCGGGGTAAGGATGAGGTGCGGTTCTACTATCTGGACGGAGAGCAGTGGAAGGGGCTCGGAAGTGCAAAGAAACTGTATTTCAGGCTGGATCATTTTACAGGCTGTCGTTTCGGCTTGTTCCTGTATGCCACGCAGGAGAAGGGCGGCAGGGCAGGCTTTATGGATTTTGTATACAAGGATGGGGAGGGTGATGAAGAGGGAAAGGAATGATTGGAAAAAAAGTAAGCTGAAGAATATATTTTTCCTGACTCTGGCGGTCCTGTGCTGTGCAGGCTGCGCAGGTGCTGCGCCGGAGAGCGGGGACAATCTGATCATTATGGAAAAGGAAGATGCGGAAGGGTTGTCTTACACCCTCACCGAAGCTGCCATAGGGGATGTGATTCTGACAAAGCGGGTCAAATGTACTTATCTGCAGGTGGAGGATCAGGAGGTGAGCTTTTCCGTCAGCGGCAGAAGAATAGCCCGGACGCTGGTGCGGGTGGGCGACGCCGTGGTGAAGGGGCAGCTTCTGGCGGAGCTTGTAAATGATCAGGCAGAGAGCAGAATCGATGAACTGGAATATCAGATTGCCCGGAACAGCCTGCTTTTGGAGCATTTGGAGGAGAATGAAAATAATGAGCTGTCCGCCAGGTGGCTTCAGTTTCTGTACCGGTCCAGGGGAACCAAGGAGGAGGAAGAGGCTCTGAAGGAATCCATCCGTCAGCTGCAGACGAATGACGAGTATATGAGGGAGGATTATCAGGATGCCATTGATCTGGACCGGATGGAGCTGGAAGGCTTGAAGAAGTCTGATGCGGAGAGCCGGGTTTACTCTAAAATGAACGGCACGGTTTCCTGGATGAAAGAAAATCTGGAGGGAAGCACCTGCACCAGAGATGAGATTATTATGAAGATCATTGGCGGCTCGGAATGTCTTTTTGTAGTGGAAGGGGAAGATCTGGGGGAGCTGTTTGAAGAGGGCGTTCCGGTGGAGATGAGCATCAGCTCAGGCACAGGTGCGGGACAGTATCAGCTTTTGCCCTACAAAATGGAGGAATGGGGGGAGAAGCTCACCTTTTCTCTGTGGGGGGAGGATGACGGCAGTTCCATCGAGGTGGGTGCCGTGGGAACCATGCGGGTGGTGCTGGGCCGGCGGGAAAATGTGCTTACACTGCCATCCCAGACGGTACATACAGCCGATGGAAAGACCTATGTTTATGTGGAAGGTGAGGGCGGTACCAGGGAAGTCAGATGGATTGAGACAGGACTTCACGGAGATGAAACTGTGGAGATTACGGGGGGACTGGAGCAGGGGGAGAAGGTTATTTTAAGATGAAAAAGGTCAGAAGATTCGTTTGTTTGATTTGCATTTTATCCATAATGCTCCCGGGCTGCGGCATGGAGGAGTCCGGTGCCGGGGCGGCGTCTGCCGGGGAGGATATTCCGCTGCTGGATCCGGTGAATGATTCCCAGGCCTGGGAGCCGGCGGCCCGCCGCACTCTTTACGATGCCAAGGTATATTCCGCCACGGTGTTTCCCTATACGGAGGAATACTCCTTTCCAAAGGATGTGATACTGGACCGATTTGCTGCATATCCAGGTGAAGCCGTAAAAAAGGGCAGTGTGCTGGCGTATGCGGATAACAGTAAGCTGGAGGAGGAGATCGGGAAAAAGGAGGAGCAGATTCTTCAGATGGAGGAAGCGTTTGAGGAATACAGACAGGAGATCGTGGAAGCCCTTTATGAACCGCAGCTGCAGGCGGAGTATCTGCGCGGCATTGTGGAAAACCTAAAGAAGCAAAAGCCGGAGGAGTATCTGCCGGGAGAGGGAAGCGTGTCAGGAGGAGGCCTGCCGGAGAGCGGCAGTGTGTCAGCCGGCGATGCTGCCGGCGGGGAACCGGAGAAAAATCCGGAGTATCTGGAATGGCAGGAGCTTTACCTTCGGTATGAAGGAGATTACCGAATTCTGGCACACAACAACACAATAGCTCAAACCGAACTGGAGCAGAGAACGGAGCTGTATGAGCTGGACCATGAGTATGAGCTGAAACAGCTGGAAAGATTGAAGGAAGAATTAAGGAAGGGGATGCTCATCTCATCCATGACAGGCAGCGTAGCGGCGGCAAGGGATGTGGGGAAGGGAGACTATATCAGTGAAAAGGATAAAGTGATCGCAATAGGAGATCCGGAGCGGAAATTGCTGAAGTGTCAGTATATCAACAAAACCACTGCTGCAAATGCCGTGGATATCTATGCTTTAGTGGACGGCAGGCGCCTGGAGATTGTCTACCAGCCCATGGACGCGGAGGAGTATACCCGGCTGTCATCCCTGAAGGAAACAATTTATTCCACCTTTGAGCTGGCGGAGGATACAGAGGATGTATCCGTTGGGGACTTTGGAGTGGTAGTTGTGGTAAATGATCTTCGGGAAAATGTTCTTTCCGTTCCTCAAAACGCTGTTCATACAGATGCAGAAGGCTCCTTTGTATATGTGATGAAGGGAGAGGGGAGCATGGCAGTGAGCGTGACCACCGGGATGAGCGACGGAGTATACACGGAAATCCTGTCGGGGATTCAGGAGGGGGATTGTGTGCTGGCAGCAGAGAGCATGGTGCCTGGTGAGAAACGTTACACAGTGAAAAAAGGCAGCTTTCACAGCAGTTTTCAGGGCAGCGGCTATCTGACATATCCGTCATCCGAAAATACACGGAATCCTATAACCTATGGCACCGCATTTTTTGTGGAGTATACAACCGCCCTTTATGAGCATGTAGAGAAGGGAGAGGTGATCGCCAGAATCCGGGTGCAGCCTGATGAAACAGCGCTGCGGCGCAATACTCTGCGGCTGGAGCGGCTGCAGCAGCGGCTGGCGGCTCTGGAGCAGGAAAATAAAGAGGAAAATAAGAAACTAATTGCATCCCGGAAGGAGGAGATTAACGAACTTCAGGAGCTGATCAATGAAATGACAACGGACTATGGGACCACTCAGATCAGAGCATCCCGCAGCGGAATTGTCATCGGCCTTCGGGACTACCGACCTGAGGATATTCTGGCGGCAGATGCGGAGCTTGTGGAAATTGCGGACGAAAATACCTGTTATGTGGTTTTGGAAAATACCAACCGGCTGCTTCAGTACGGCAACCGGGTCACGGTGTCCTATGTCAACAGAGATGGGACACCTGGTACAACCACAGGAATGGCAGCGAACTTATCTCAGACCGGAACGGGCAGCGGCCTGCTGACAGAATATTCTCTGATTTTACTGCCATCCCAGGAGGTGGGTAATATAGCGGCTGGGATGCCGGATCAAAGCGGCTGGATCATGCGGGTTCCCATAAAGGTGGAGGCTGTCATCCGGGAGATGGAGCAGGTGCTGGTGGTGCCAAAGGAGGCGGTCTGGGAGGCTGAGGGCCAGACCTATGTTCTTGTGGAAGAGGACGGAGTGATCAGCCCCAGGAGCTTTATCGCGGGAGGTTATGACGCTTCTCATTATTGGGTGGTGGACGGACTTACGGAAGGGATGAAATTATGTTTAAAATGATGCTGCAAAAGCTTCTTTCCAAAAAGTGGATGAGCGTCTGTCTTCTGGCGGGAATTGTTTTGCTTGCGGCTACGGCTGTGAGTTTCCCCATGTATCGAAGCATGGCCTTTGACAGGATGCTTAATGATGAATTCCGGGAAAATTTGTCGACACAGGGAGAATGGCCCGCTGCGAACAGCTTTATCATTGTTTCCAAAAAGGATGCAGGGGGAAAAACCATCAGCCGCATGGAGGGACTGATGGAAGAGCTGTGCGGAATGCTGGGAGTAACCGAAAAGGAGACGGTATATTATTACAGCCTGGCCAGGGCGGATGCCCGTTCTCTGATGAACCGGAAGGATATGGGAAATCTTTCCTTAAGCCTGGGGTTTCTTTCCCGGCTTCCGGAGCACGCAGGAATGCTGGCCGGAGAAATGTATTCCGAAGAGGGGATTGCCGATGACGGCTGTCTGGAAGCGGTGATCAGTCAGTCCTGTATGGTGTCCTCGAAGCTTTTGATCGGTGAAACCATTGAGTTTTCCGGCCTGAAGGATCCGGAGGGAAAGCCGGTGAGAGCAAGAATTACAGGTGTATTTCAGGAGGGACAGGAGAATGATTTTTACTGGCGCAGGACGCCGGAGGAGCTGTCAGGGGATATCCTGATCAGCGAGGCCGTATTTCGAAAATACTTTACCGGTGAAAGAGCGGGCGGATATACGATTACCTGCTGTTATGAATTCTTGTTTGAATATGAAGACCTGGAAGCCGGGCAGGTCAAAAAGCTTAAGGAGACCACGGAGTGGCTGACCGGGGAAAGCCCTTATCGCAATACCATGTCAAAGCCTGTGTACGTCGGAATTTTGGACACCTATACCAGAAAACAGGCCCGGATCGATGCGGCGCTGTTTCTTCTCCAGATCCCGGTGCTGGTGCTTTTGGGAGCATTTTTGTTTATGATTTCCGGCCAGATGTATGACATGGAGCGGAATGACATTTCGGTGATGAAGAGCCGGGGTGCTTCGGGGGGACAGGTTTTTTCTTTGTATTTTTATCAGAATTGCTTTTTGACCGTTATTGGGACCGGGGCGGGACTCTGGCTGGGAAGGGTTTTTGCCGGCGTGCTGGGCTCTGCCAGAAGCTTTCTGGAATTTGATCTGCAGGGATCCTGGATTTTACCCGGAATGGATGTAGTGTTTTCGGCCAACACCATTTTGTACACGGCCGCGGCTGTGACCGGATGTATTCTGATTATGACACTGCCTGCGGTGAAACACAGCCGGCTGACCATTGTGAACCTGAAACAGAAGAAGACGCAGAGGAAGCACTCCTGGTGGGAGATATGCTGTCTGGATCTGATCTGCCTGGCTGTGGCCCTCTACGGATATTACACCTGTACAAAGAATCAGGGAGCAGTGGCGGAAAGCGTTCTCAAGGGGGAGAACATGGATCCCCTTCAGTACATCAGCTCGTCCCTGTTTATCGTGGGCTTGGGGCTTTTGGCGCTGAGACTGCAGCCGCTTTTAATCAAAGCCATTTTTGTTCTGGGCAGGCGGTTCTGGGGTCCGGCCTCCTATATTTCTTTTATGGAGAACGGAAAGAACGGAAGAAAACAGCAGTTTATTATGCTTCTTCTAATGATGGCCATTTCACTGGGGATGTTTCATGCCGTTGCCGCCAGGACGATTTTGCAGAACGCTCTGGAAAATGCGGATTATCTGGCGGGGGCGGACTATATTGTCAGAGAAGTGTGGGAGGATAATTCTTCTCAGGGAGGAACGGCAGGCGATCCTGCAGAATTTCGGTATTACGAGCCGGACTACGAAAAATACGACAGACTGGAAAGCGCCGGGGCCTGCACAAAGGTGATTTATGACACAAAAGCTTATGTGGATATGGGCGGAAACAGCAGACAGGATATAACCTTGATGGGAATCCATACCCGGCAGTTTGGAGAAATCACCCGGATGCCGGAGGGGCTTATGGAAAAGCATTATCACGAATATCTCAACCGGCTGGCGCTGAACCCTGACGGAATACTGGTATCGACGGACTTTCGGGATATCCTGGGGTATAAAGAGGGAGATACCATTACCTATTGCAGCAATCAGGGAAATCAGGCCAGAGGAAAGATTTTGGATTTTGTTTCTTACTGGCCGGGCTACGCGTCCTCATCTCTGGAGCTGAATCTCGACGGAAGCGTGAGCCATGTTTCCCGCCCTCTGGTCATTGCTCCCATCGGTACGCTTTCTTCCCGGTGGGGAAATGTTCCCTATGAGGTATGGATTTCGGCCAGGGAGGATGCGGAGACGGATGAGTTTTACCGATGGGTCAGAGATGAGAACGTGCGCCTGGTGCGGTTTGAGGATCGGTCAGCCGATTTGGAGGCGGTGATCAGGGATCCACTTCTTCAGGGTACCAACGGGATTTTAACCATGGGCTTTCTGGTGATCCTTTTACTGTGCGGGGTGGGATATTTAATATATTGGATTTTGTCCATCCGCTCCAGGGAGATGATTTTCGGGATCCTGCGGGCAGGCGGCATGCACAAGGGGGAGATTTTTCATATTTTAATCAATGAACAGATTTTCTGCGGAGGCTTTTCCGTGGCGGCGGGAATCTTTATCGGAAAATTATGCTGTGATATGTTTGTGCCCATTCTTCAGACTGCATATGTGGCCTCCAACCAGATTCTGCCCCTGCAGTTGATCACCAGACAGCAGGACATGATCCGGCTCTACAGCGTCACGGGAGCGGTGCTGGCGCTGTGCCTGTGTATTTTGTTCACCCTGGTGCAAAAGCTGAATGTGGCCAAGGCGCTGAAGCTGGGGGAGGAATAACACAAGCAGAGGGGCAGGCCGGATGAAACAAAGAGAAATGGCGCAGACAAGAGCCGGAGAGGGGAAGATATTATGCAGGAGATGGAGCAGGTCAGAACGGCTATAGAAATTAGCCATGTGGGAAGGACGTTTCCCACGGCGGGCGGTTCCTTTCAGGCCCTAAAGGATATCAATGCAAAAATACCCAAGGGAATTCTTACTATATTAAAAGGCAGATCCGGGTCGGGCAAGACTACACTGCTGAATATTATCGGGGCGCTGGATGCACCCAGCCAGGGGCAAGTACTGATAGAAGGGAAAGACATTGCCCGGCTGACCGAAAGGCAGAAGGACAATCTGCGCAGAAAGCAGATGGGCTTTGTCTTTCAGGCCGTGTCTCTGATTCCCTCTCTGAATGCCTGGCAGAATGTGGAGTTTTCACTGCGGATGGCCGGGATCCGGGAGGGAAGAAGGCAGCGGGTGGAGGAATGCCTGAAAATGGTAGGACTGGGCAGCCGTATGACACATATGCCGGCGGAAATGTCGGGAGGAGAACAGCAGCGGGTGGCCATCGCCCGGGCCCTGGCCCACAGACCCAGGATCATTCTGGCGGATGAGCCCACCGCGGAGCTGGACAGCGCTATGGCGGCAGAGGTGACCCGGCTGTTTGCAGAGCTGGTGGAGAAAGAAAAGGTGACGATTATCATGACCACTCATGACGTGGGGCTTATGGACGCAGGCGGCATGGTGATTGAGCTGGAAAACGGAGAGCAGAAATAATGGGCGAAATTATGGTTCGGGCGGACGGCCTGGTGAAGATATACAAAACCAAGGAGACAGAGGTGCTGGCCCTCCAGGGACTGGATCTGATCGTGGAGGAGGGAGAGCTGACGGCGTTGATCGGAAACAGCGGCAGCGGTAAATCAACCTTTCTGAACATGATCGGAGGATTGGACAGGCCCAGCGCCGGCTCCCTGGTGGTGGCGGACCGAAACCTGTTTACCCTGTCGGAGCGGGAGCTGGTGGCATACAAGCGGGATACGGTGGGGTTTATCTGGCAGAATAACGCCAGAAATCTGCTTCCCTGGATGACTGCTCTGGAAAATATCATACTTCCCATGCGCCTTTCCGGAGGAAAGCAAAAGAGGGAGCGGGCCCTGGAGCTTCTGGAGAGGGTGGGACTGTCCGCAAAAAAGCACAGTCTGCTGAACACTCTGTCCGGAGGGGAGCAGCAGAGGATTGCCATTGCCATCGCTCTGGCCAATTCTCCCCGTCTGCTTCTGGCAGACGAGCCTACGGGAAGTGTGGATTCTAAAACCGCCGATTATATTTTTCATATTTTTACGGAGCTGAATAAAGAAGGTCAGACTATATTGATCGTAACCCACGATGTGGCCCTGTCCAAAAAGGTTCGGCGTGTGGCGGCTATCCGGGACGGAAAGATCAGCAGCGAGCGGATCCTGAGGGAAAAGTATACGGACCGTCTGAAGGAGAGCACCATTGACTGGCGCACGGAGGATACCCAGGAGGAATACGCCATTCTGGACAAGGCGGGCCGGGTGCAGATCCCCAAGGAAATGCTGAGCGGGCTGCAACTGCCGGATAATAAGGTAAAGCTGGATATGAGAGACGGAAAGATCGTGATCAGCGCGCCCGGCCAGGACTGAGCAGTCTGCAGCATGTGCAGGCTCCCGGGACGGATCTGATTGTGATTCCGGTGTTAAAAGACCTCTGCATTCCGGGACCTGTATTCACTGGGGGTGCAGTGTTTGATCTGCTTAAACAGGCGGTTGAAGGTGGAAATGCTGGTATAGCCGGCCCGCAGGGACACCTCGATGATGGGCAGAGCGGGATTCACCAGCAGCTCCTCAGCCGCCTTCAGCCGCCGGTAGTTCAGATAATCGCTGAAGGTCAGATTGGTGTACTGCTTAAATAATCTGGAAAAATGAAACTTGCTGAAGCCGATGTGATCCGCCATGCTTTCCAGACTTAAATCTTCTGCATAGTGCATATCGATGTAATCCAGAAGGTCGTTGAATTTTTTCACATATTCCTTTTGTCTGGAGGGGCGTACATTGGGAAATAATTTTTCCTCGTTGATATGATTGTAAATAAACTTGGCGAAAAAGTTCAGCAACAGAGAATAAATGGTCAGCTCTGCATATTCGTTTGCGCTGAAATATTCGTTAGTAATCTGCAGTAGAATCTGGTAAACCTCATGATAGATTTTGGGACAGTTTTCTCTGATCACGTGGAGAGGCTGCACCATCAGTGCCTGAATGCTGGAGCTGCCCTTCAGCTTCATGACAAGAGATATGTCAAAGAGAAGAATAAAGCGTCTGCCGGTATCCGGAGCAATGAGACGATGCACCTTTCCGGGAGGGATGATCAGAAATTCTTCCGGATGGATGTGATATTGGACCTGGTTGATCTCGGCATCGTAATAATTTTCCATGGGCATGATGATTTCCAGGGCAGAATGCCAGTGGGGATCATAATCACTGTTCTGCTCATTGCACCAGATGCGGACGGTAGAATTATTGTGATACTGAACGATCTCCTGGGTGTTGTTGATTGTCCGGTTGCCGGCCCAGTCCTTGTTTGCTGTGTAATAATCAAAATATTCTTTTTTCGTCTGCGCATTTCCCATTTGTGCTAAATCCTCTTATGGCTTAATTATTTAAGGTTGCCAGATAAAATCCCCAAAAATTATTTGTCCATTATTGCTTTTTCATGAAAACATTATAGCATTCCAGATAATGAAAGTAAATATTTACAAGAGATGATAGATTATTTTTGCTAAATCGAGCAATATTTAGGAAGAAGTTAGCAATGAATGAGTAGATTCCTACCAGGTGTCAAGTCATAATAAAAGAGAAATCGGGAATGGCATTTGTGATAGGGAGGTGCTTATGAAAGACTCTGTGAAGAAATGGATCCTGGCAGGAGGAGTGGTTGCAGTTATAGCTGTATTACTCCTCATAAGGAGTCTGCGAGGTGTGGAGGACTTCCATGAAAAGTATGACGGCTGGGATTTGACCGTCGATGTGGAGGGGGCGGTCAGGGAGGGCACATATACCCGTTATCTCAATGCTCACAAGGATGCGGCATATCCGGAGCAGAGCGTGGAGGTTTCGGCAGCAGATTATGTGTCGGGCCGGGATGTGGAGGTTTATCACAGCTTTGAGGGAGTGGAAGACGCGTTGTACACAGGCGAGAAATCCTCCGTAACCTGGGAGGTGGATGTGCCCGCCGCCGGTTTTTACAATATCTATGTGAAATATATGACTGTAAAATCCAGGGGCGTTGCGGTGGAGAGAGCTCTTTATATAAATGGGGAGCTGCCCTTTGAAGATGCGGCAAATATGACATTTACCAGACTGTGGACAGACGGAGGAGAGGTCCGTGTGGACAATCAGGGTAATGAGATCCGCCCTGCACAGGTGGAGGTGTATGAATGGCAGTCCAGCTTTTTTCGGGATGATATGGGATATATTGTGGAACCATATCAGTTTTATCTGGAAAAGGGAAAAAACGAGATTACCCTGGAGGCTGTAAATGAACCTATGGTGATCGGCGGATTGACCCTGGCGGCTGTGGGAGAGGCGATGTCCTATGAAACATATCTGGCGGGCCAGACGGGGAAAGAGGCCTCCGGGGAGGGCCTGGCCTATGTAGAGCTGGTGCAGGGTGAGGATTCTGTGCTGCGTTCCGAATCTTCGCTGTATGCAAAATATGACAGATCCTCCCCCAATACTTCCCCCTACAGCGTGACGAAGACCATTCTCAACTATGTGGGAGGAGATGCCTGGAACAGTGCCGGACAGTGGATTCAGTGGAATCTGGAAGTGCCCGAGGACGGTTTTTACCATATTACCGTCAAGGGCCGTCAGAATTATGCCAGAGGAAGCATATCCGGCAGATGCCTGTACATAGACGGCCAGATTCCTTTTGACGAGATGAAGGAAATTTCCTTTGAATACAGTAATGACTGGAACTGCATGACACTTTCCGATCAGGAGGGAAATCCCTATCGATTTTATCTGACGGCCGGAACCCATACTCTCAGGTTGGAGGCTACGCTGGGAGGCATGGGAAGCATTCTGGAGGAGCTGGAGGATTCCACCTTCCGGCTGAACCAGATTTACAGGACGCTGCTGGTATACATAGGCGCCACACCGGATGTGTACAGAGACTACAACCTTGACAAGGTATACCCGGAGATCATTGAGGCCATGTCACTGGAGTCCAGGCGCCTCTATAAGATCGTGGATGATATGGTAGCGTTTACGGGGCAGAAGGCAGACAAAATCGCAACCGCCCAGACGCTGGCACAGCAGCTGGAACGGTTCGTGGACAGGCCGGACAAAATATCCGTGGAATTTACCACCTTTAAGGACAATATTACGGCCCTGGGCACGGCTATTCTGAACATGAGTGAGTCCAAGCTGGATGTGGATTATCTGGTGGTCAGCGGAACACAGGCCAAGATTCCCAAGGATAAGTCAGGGGCTTTTGCAAAAATATGGCATGAGGTTAAATCTTTTGCGGCTTCCTTTGTGGTGGATTACGACGCAGTGGGAGATGTGTACGACGAAAAGGAGCAGACGGTAAAGGTATGGGTGCTGACGGGCCGGGATCAGGGCACTATCTTAAAGGCTATGGTGGACGATACCTTTACACCTCAGACGGGAATCAAGGTAAACGTGGAGATCGTGGGAGCAGATGCACTGCTCAGCGCAGTGGTGGCAGGCAGAGGCCCTAACGTGGTGCTGTCGGTGGGTGCAGACCAGCCTGTGAACTATGCTTTGCGTAATGCGGCAGAGGATCTGACTCAGTTCGCAGACTATAAGGAAGTGCTGGAATCCTTTACTGCCAGCTCCTACAGGCAGTATCAGCTGGGAGAGGGGATTTATGCCCTGCCCGAGACGCAGATGTTTAACGTAATGTTTTATCGTAAGGATGTTCTGGAGGAGCTGGGACTGGAGCCTCCCCAGACCTGGCAGGAGCTGATCGAGATGCTGCCCACCATACAGGGAAACAATATGTCGGTGGGAATTCCCACGGCAGCCGGCAGCAGCGGAGCTGCCAGCGCCAGCACGTCGATTGCCTCCGCCGCACCGGATCTGTCCATGTATTTTGCGCTGCTGTATCAGTACGGAGGGGATTTGTACAATGAAGCAGGCACGGGAACCATAGTGGATGAAGAGGCAGGCGTTAAGGCTTTTTCCGAATATACCAAGTATTTTACGGATTACGGCATTCCTACCATATATGATTTTGTGAGCCGTTTCCGTTCCGGGGAAATGCCCATAGGCATCACCAATTACACCGCCTATAACACCCTGGTGGTATCTGCTCCGGAAATCCGGGGACTGTGGGATTTTACTCTGATACCCGGCACGGAAAAAATCGATGAAAACGGCAACAAGTATATAGACAGGTCCTGCTTTATCACCGGAAGCGCCACCATGATGATTCGCACACAGGATCAGGCGGTGCGTGACGACGCCTGGGAGTTTATGAAGTGGTGGGCATCGGCGGATGCCCAGGTGAGATTCGGGCGGGAGCTGGAAGCGCTTCTGGGTGCATCTGCAAGATATGCCACCGCCAATGTGAATGCTTTTAATCAGCTGGCCTGGAACGCAGATGATATTGAGGTTCTGAATGAACAGTGGAGCCAGACCGTGGGAATCCCGGAGGTCCCGGGAGGATATTACACAGGGCGGCATATTACCAATGCCATCCGTAAGGTGATCAACGACAAGGATGATCCAAGGGAGACCATTTTGGATTATTCCATCACCATAGACGAAGAGATCGCCAAAAAGCGCGCGGAATTTGGGCTTTCCGTGGAATAGGAGGTTTGGGATGAAAGAATATGTCAGAAAATATTTCATGCTGCGCAGGCATAATTTCCAGGTGGCGGTAAAAAAGGCGAAGCGCTCTAAAATGTGCTATGCGTTTCTGGCGCCCTATGCCATCCTCTTTACTGTGTTTTACATATTACCGGTGGTGACCTCTATTTTCTTCAGTTTTACTTATTATAACATTCTGGAAAGCCCCAGGTTTATCGGTCTGCAGAATTATATCAGCCTGCTTCTGGAGGATGACATCTTCCTGATCGGTGTAAAGAATACATTTATGATCGCAGTGGTTACAGGGCCCCTGGGATATATCGCATCCTTCCTGTTTGCCTGGCTGATCAACGAGCTTCCCAGGTGGATACGCACCATTGCGGTGGTAGTGTTCTATGCGCCTTCCATTGCCGGAAATGTATTTGTGATTTTTTCTATCTTCTTCCGGGGAGATGCCTACGGCTATGTGAACGCGCTGCTGATGGATATGGGAATTATCGACGCTCCCATACTCTGGCTGGTAAATCCCACATATATGCTTCCTATCTGTATGGTAGTTATTCTGTGGATGAGCCTTGGCACCGGCTTTCTCTCCTTTGTGGCAGGTCTCCAGGGTGTGGACCGGTCCCAATATGAGGCGGGCTATATGGACGGCGTAAAAAACAGATGGCAGGAGCTTTGGTATATCACATTGCCAAACATGAAGCCCATGCTGATGTTCGGAGCGGTTATGGCCATCACTCAGGCATTCGGGGTCTGCGATGTGACCATGGCCCTCTGTGGATATCCCAGTACGGATTATGCGGCCAGAACGGTGGTCACACACCTGTTTGACTATGGCTCGTCCCGGTTTGAGATGGGATATGCCTCCGCCATTGCCACCATGCTGTTTCTTGTGATGATACTGTGCAACAAAGCGATACAAAGTCTGTTGAGAAGAGTAGGGACCTGATATGAGTAGAGAGAGAAAAGAGACGATGGTAAAGCGGCATAATGTGATATTGCTGAAGAAGAGACAGCCCAACAGATCCAGAATAGGAGATTTCCTGCTTTATCTGTTTTTGCTGTTGGTGGCGGTGATTATGGTGTTTCCTCTGGTATTCGCTGTCAGCAGCGCGCTGAAGCCTCTGGATGAACTGTTTAAGTTTCCGCCCAAGCTTTTTGCCCAGAATCCCACTTTGGACAATTTTCAGGATTTGTTTGTGACCATGGGTAAATCCTGGGTTCCTTTTTCCAGATATATTTTCAATACGGTGTTCATCACTGTGGCGGGAACGGCGGGGCATCTGATTATTTCTTCCATGGGTGCCTTTGTGCTGGCGAAATATGATTTTCCTGGAAGCAAGGCTTTTTTCGGGATTGTGGTGGTGGCCCTGATGTTTAACGGCTATGTGACAGCCATTCCCAACTATCTGATTATCAATGCCCTGGGGTGGGTGGATACCTATTGGGCCATTATTATACCTGCATTTGCGGCGCCTATCGGATTGTTTTTGATGAAACAGTTTATGGAAGGTCTGCCCATGTCACTGGTGGAGGCGGCCAAGATCGACGGAGCTAACGAATGGAAGGTCTTTATCGGCATTGTGATGCCGAATGTAAAGCCGGCGTGGCTCACACTGATTATTTTTTCCGTGCAGAGCCTGTGGAATAACAGAGCGGCAACCTTCATTTATTCGGAGGAGAGAAAGACTCTCGTGTATGCCCTCCAGCAGATCCAGAGCGGAGGGATCGCCAGAACAGGCCAGGCGGCAGCGGTGGCCGTGATCGTGATGCTGGTTCCCATTGCCACCTTTATTTTGTCGGAAAGCCAGATACTGGAGACCATGGCAAGCTCGGGACTGAAGGATTAACAGATTTGTGCCGCCAGGCACGGCATGGAGGACAGGGTATGAAGAAAGCGATAAGAAGGCTTGGCGCGCTGGCAGCCGCCGGGGTGATAGCGGTAAGCGCACCTGTGGCTGTACACGCGGAGGAAGGTTATACCTATAATTATGACTGGTGGGGGGATGTACAGTATTCCCCGGATGCATATAGGGTGGCGGGGGTATTTACGGCCAAAGAACTGGGACTTGACAAGGAGCTGTCGTCTCCGGAGGGACTGTTTGTATCAGGCAGCAGGGTGTACTTGTGTGATACGGGCAACAACCGGATTCTGGAGCTGGAGAGAAAGGACCAGGACAGTCTTGAGCTGGTAAGGATCATAGACAGTTTCCGGGGAGGCACAGGCAGCAACACCTTTTCCGGCCCTACGGATGTGGCTGTGACGGAAGACGGTTATCTGTATGTCTGTGACAGGAACAACGGAAGAATATTGAAGCTGGATATGGATTTGAATTATGTGCTGGAATTTACCCAGCCCGTGGATGCCACGATTGATCAGAACCAGGGCTTCCTTCCCAGGAAAATATCCACTGACAGCGCGGGAAGAGTGTACTGTATAGCTACCAATATAAACAAGGGCCTGATCAAATATGAGGCGGACGGAGAGTTTTCCGGGTTTGTGGGAGCCTCAAAGGTTGTTTACGACTGGACGGATTATATCTGGAAAAAGTTTTCCACAAAGGAACAGAGAGAAGCGCTGGAATCCTTTGTGCCCACAGAGTATGACAATGTTTATACGGATTCCGAAGGATTCCTGTATGTGTGTACCACCAATGTGGCGGAGGCGGATCTGGACGAGGGTACGGCAGAGCCCATCCGCAGATTGAATATGATGGGCAATGATATTCTGGTGAGAAACGGCGAGTGGTATATCATAGGAGATTTGTATTGGGGCGAGGGAGGCGGCTATGAGGGACCGTCCCTGATCACAGATGTGACGGCTCTGGACAATGATTCCTATGCGGGACTGGATAAGGTGCGTGGAAGGCTGTTTGTTTATGACAGTCAGGGAAGAATCCTGTTTGCCTTTGGAGGAAACGGCAATATGGACGGCTATTTCAAGCAGCCGGCGGCTCTTGACCACATGGGGAGGGATCTGCTGGTGCTGGATTCTCAGGACCGCAGTATTACCATATTTACGCCCACTGAATTCGGCAGTCTGGTTTATCAGGCCATAGATCAGTTTCAGTCGGGAGATTATCAAAAATCCGGGGAAACCTGGAGAGAGGTTCTGACCCTGAATGGTAATTATGATCTGGCCTATATCGGGATCGGAAGATCGCTCCTGCGGCAGAAGGAATACGGCCAGGCAATGGAATATTTCCGCTTGAAATGGGATTACGATAATTATTCCAAGGCGTTTAAGCAATACCGGAAGGAATGGGTAGAGGATCACATTATTCTGGTGATATTAGTGGTGCTCGGGGTGCTGTGTGTGCCTCTGGGGATCGGGAAGCTGAAGGCTATCAAGCGTGAAATAGACACTGCAGATATTTTTGTAAAACCATGACGGCCCGGAAGGCCGATATGAGGAATTGAGGAATGGAGGCGGCTATGATATCGCTGAAAAGGAAATGGTCAAAAGAGTCCTTTGAACATTATATTGCCACACTAAAATATTCTCTGTATTGCATGACTCATCCCCTGGACGGTTTCTGGGATCTGACGCATGAAAAAAGGGGATCTATGGCAGCGGCCAACACCATATTGGTGCTGACACTGGCAGCCAGGATCATGAACCTGCAGTTTACCGGCATTGTCTGTCAGCAGGTTTATTGGGAGGGAATCAATATTTTCCTGTACCTGGCCAGTATTCTTTTCCCATTCCTTCTCTGGTGTGTGGGAAACTGGGCTCTGACCACCCTGTTCGACGGAAAAGGAACCCTGAAACAGGTTTACATGGCTTCCTGCTATGCAATAGCGCCCTATCCCCTGTTTCAGTTTCCTCTGATTATACTCAGCAACATAATAACGGTGGATGAATATGAGTTTTATGCGGTGCTTAGCAATCTGTCTGTGGCCTGGTGCGCGGTGCTGCTGATCACAGCCATGATGGAGATTCATGAGTATAAGGTAAGCAAGACCATATTATGCACCATCGGCACTATATTTGCCATGCTGATCATGATTTTTATTCTGCTTTTGTTCTTCAGCATGATCAGTCAGGGGATCGCATATTTCGTTTCCCTCTACAGGGAAATCATTTTCCGGATGTAACAGGAGGGAGCGCTATGAAAAAGGATAAGGCAGTGAGAAAAGCGGAGATAAAGGCGGCGTTGATCAAAAAGCTGAAGAGCCTTGCCGCTCCCCTGATCATTCTATTGTTTATTGCAGCGGGGATCGGAATCGTAATCTTCTGGCATGAGGAGCCGGAGCCGGAGAAGGTTATCAGGGTAAACGGCTACGAGGGAGAAGAGAATGAATTTGTTCTGGAAAATGACAAGCTGAAATTTGTGATGGATGCTCAGACCACACAGTTTTCCCTGACGGTGAAGGAGACCGGCGCGGTATGGTATTCCAATCCTCCGGAGGCTGACGAGGATCCGTTAGCCCTGGTGTCGGAGAAAGAAAAGCTGAAGTCTACGCTGCTTTTGACCTACAGCACCATCAACGGTGTGGATACACTGTATCCCAATTACACCTACAGTATGGAAAAAAAGATTTATGATGTGGAGGCTTCCGAGGATTCGATCAAAGTGTTCTATTCGGTAGGAGATATGGAAAAGGAATATATTATTCCACCGGTGATCATTGAAGAGCAAATGGAAGATCTGTTGAAGAACATGAGCGAATCCGATGCTTCGCTGGTAAAGCAGTATTATAAAAAATATGACATCAATAACCTGGGGAAGAAGGATAACAAGGAAGAGCTTCTGGCCAGCTACCCCATTCTGGAAACGGAGATAGCTTATGTCTCGCGTTCCTTAAAGGATAACCTTAAGAGTAAATTCGAAACTATTTTTGCCGAGGCCGGATACACCCTGGAGGATTATGCCAGAGACAAAGAGCTGGATCTGACGGTAACAGTTTCCGATAAGCCGGTGTTCAATGTGAATATGAGCTACCGCCTGGAGGGCGGCGACCTGGTTGTAGAAGTGGCCATGGGAGAGATTGAATACGAGGAGGAATATCCGTTACTGTACCTGAGTGTGCTTCCGTATTTTGGGGCAGGCTCAACTTCGGACGAGGGATATATGCTGGTACCGGAGGGAGGCGGCGCCATCATTGATTTCAACAATGGCAAGCTGGCCCAGAACAGCTATTATGCCAATGTCTATGGATGGGATATGAGCCAGGACAGGTCGGCTATCGTCCATGAGACACGGACTTATTATAATGTGTTTGGAATTGCAAAGGGAGAGGATTCCTTCCTGTGTATTCTGGAAAAGGGGGCGCCCTATGCTTCCATTCAGGCAGATATCAGCGGCAGGAACAGCAGCTATAACTGGGTGAATGCAATTTACAATATCGCCCGCAGAGAGCAGTATGATGTGAGTGATAAATATAACGGAAAGATGTTTGTGTATGAGGAGGGGCTGCCGGATGATACGCTGGTGAACCGATATCGGTTTATTGATTCCGGGGAGTATGTGGATATGGCAAAGATCTACCAGGATTATCTTCTGGAGAAGTATCCCGGATACCTCACACTCAATGAGGATACGGAAACACCAACGGTAATAGAGATTTTAGGTGCGGCGGATAAGGTAACACAGTTTTTGGGAATTCCCGTATCCCGGCCTCTGAAGCTTACCAGTTACCGGGAGGCACAGGAGATTTTGGAGGATCTTTGCGGGAACGGCATCAAAAATATTTCAGTGAAGCTTACAGGCTGGATGAACGGAGGGATAAACCAGAAGCTTCTTAAGAGAGTAAAGCTGGTGGGAAACCTGGGCAGTAAGAAGGATCTGCAGTCTCTGATCCGGTTTGCAGCGGATAATGATATGGATTTCTACCTGGACGGAATTACTAATTACGCTTATGACAGCGATATCCGGGACGGATTTCTTCAATACCGGGATGCGGCCAGGTTTGCCAGCGACGAGAAGGCAGAGCTGTATCAGTACTCAACGGTTACCTATGCAAAGAGAGAAACTCAGGATACCTATTATCTGTTGAATGCAGGGCTCATTGATGAGATGGCCGTGAAGCTGTGTGAGACGGCTGAGGAGTATCAGGCGAATGTGTCCTTTCATGATATCGGAAAAGATCTGTCTTCGGATTTCACCAAGGATACCGTGGTCTCCAGACAGGCGGCTCTGGACAGCCAGGAGAGCAGGCTGCGTCAGATCAAGGATTCCGGCATGAACATTATGATAAATATGGGAAATGACTATGCGGTTCCTTACAGTGACATAATCACCAACATGGATCTCGCAGGGGATAATTATACCATTATAGATCGAAAGGTTCCTGTTTTTCAGATGGCAGTCCACGGATATGTAAATTATACGGGGGAGTCTCTGAATCTGGCTCAGGATTATGAAGAGGAGCTGCTGACCTCTGCGGAATATGGAGCCGGCCTGTCCTTTACTTTGATGAAGGAATCCTGTTTTACACTTCAGAATACGGAGTACAGCCGATATTTCGGGGCGGACTACAGCGGATGGCAGGAAAAGCTGACACAGATTTATACCAGATACAATGAGGAGCTGGGGCATATCTTCCGGCAGAGGATGGTGGATCATGAATACCTTCAGGAAAAGCTGTCATGTACTACCTATGAGGATGGTACCAGGGTATATGTCAACTACAGCTATAAGGATCAGACCGTGGACGGGAAGGTCATCCCGGCAAGGGATTATGCAGTGGTCCGCTGACCCGTTGCCAGGCGGCACAGAAAGGATAGTTTTGTATGAAGAATCATAAGAAATTGGCAGGTCTTCAGAAACGCAAGGCGATAGCCGGATATTTGTTCATCGCGCCATTTATTGCAGGATTTCTTGTGTTTATGGTGAAACCCATGTTTCAGTCTCTGTATATGAGCTTTTGCGACGTGCAGCTGGGACCGGGAGGCTTCAATTACGTGTTTGCAAAGCTTTTCAACTATGACAGGGCGCTCACCGTGGACACAGAGTTCAACAGACTGCTGACAGAAGAGCTGTCCAGAATGTTCATCAACTCTCTGGCCATAATGGTTTTCAGCTTTTTTGTGGCTTTGATCCTGAATCAGAAATTTAAGGGCAGGGCACTGGTAAGAGCGATCTTTTTCCTGCCGGTGATTCTTTCCTCGGGAGTGATCCTGGGGGTGGAATTCAACAACTCGCTGCTTTCCGGCATGCAGGAGGTCATTGAGAACAGTACCAACGGGTCCAGCATCACGGATGCCATTCAGGAGATTCTCATCACTGCCGGAATCGGCACCAGAGCCTTTGAGACCGTGTTCGAGATCGTGGACGGGGTATACGATGTGGCCATTGCCTCAGGTATTCAGATTATTATCTTTCTGTCAGGGCTGCAGACCATTTCCGACAGCATGTATGAAGCGGCGGACATTGAGGGCTGCACCTCCTGGGAGAAGCTTTGGAAAATCACGTTTCCCATGATCAGCTCGCTGTTTCTGGTGAATTGGATTTACACCATTGTGGATTTCTGTATGAGATCCGACAACGAGGTCATGGAAAAGATCAGTGAGGCCATGATTGTGAATCTGAATTACGGCTTTGCATCGGCCATGGCGTGGATCTATTTTGCCACAGTACTTGTAATCATCGGTATCAGCTCAGGGATCATTTCAAAGGGGGTCTACTATTATGACTAACAGGAAAACTGCCGGGAGCCGCGTCAATGCTTTCTGGGAACGGAACAGAAAGTCGGAAGGGTATCTGTTGAAAAAAACCATATATGATCTCTCTTTTCGAGTGATCAGGTTTTTCCTGCTGTTTGGAATGTGTTTTATGATCCTGCAGCCCATTCTCAGCAAAATATCGGTGAGCTTTATGGCAGAAAAAGATCTGTATGATGCCATGATCATTTCCATACCGAAGAATTTTACTACAGATAATTACAAGCTGGCAGCGCAGTTCATGGATTACGGAAAGACGTTGTTAAATACCATAGGGGTATCGCTGACCATTGCAATTTTACAGATCGGCATGTGTACCCTGGTGGGATATGGATTTGCCAGATTTAATTTTCCCATGAAAAAGTTTTGGTTTGCCTGCGTGATTTTGGTAATTGTGATTCCGCCTCAGACTATATCCACATCATTGTATCTGCATTTTAGGTATTTTGATGTGCTGGGGCTGGGTAAGCTGATTACCGGAGACACAATAAACCTGAGAAGCTCCCTGATTCCTTACTATATGATGAGCGCCGGCTGTATGGGATTGAAGAACGGACTGTATATTTTTATGATTCGACAGTTTTTTCGCAATATTTCCAAGGAGCTGGAGGAGGCGGCCTATGTGGACGGCTGCGGTACCCTGAAAACATTCCTGAGAATTATGCTTCCGGATGCCAAGCCCATTCTGACCTCTTGCTTTCTGTTTTCCTTTGTGTGGCAGTGGACAGACGGCTTCTATTCCAAAATGTTTCTGGGCAACATAAGGCTTTTGGCAACACAGCTTGCCATTATCGGGGATCGTCTGAGCAGTTATATGACAAATACAATGAAGACGGCAGGAGCCTCCGTAGGATACATCAATTGCATCGTATCTACGGGAACCCTGATGGTGATCGTACCGCTGCTGATCCTGTATCTGTTTGCACAGAAGGGATTTGTGGAAAGCCTGAGCAATTCAGGTATCAAAATGTAAAACATATCATCATCGTCCTCACGCCGGCGCGGTGTCCGGAACACAGAAGCGCCGGCGGGAGAGGGTGGGATGTGTTAATATAAAGGAGGTTAACTATGAAAAAAGGACAATTTAAAAAGTTGATGGCAGCTGTTCTGACAGCGGCTATGGTAGCAGGTCTTGCAGGCTGTGGCAACAACGATAGCACTCCATCCGATCAGGGAAGCCAGAATTCTGATCAGCAAAGCTCCAACGAAGAGCAAAGCTCCGAAGAGGGTCAGGGCGCTGGTGAAGAGACTCCGGATGAAGAAGGGGACTTGGGAAAATATACGGTGCTTACAGACGAGAACGGAGAACCCTACGACCTGGGCGGTATGGAGATCGTCCTTCGGGACTGGTGGACAGATCCTGATAAGCCGATAGAGAATCCCAGCGCTTACGATGAAGCCCGGGATGAGTATCGGGAGTGGATCCAGGAGACCTATAATTTTACCTTTGTACAGAAACAGATCAGTGATTATGGCTCTACCCCTGAAGATTTTGTAAACTATGCCACCACAGGCGGCGATGAGAATTATCTGTTTATTCTTCGTCCCGGCGCAGAATTCATTTCCGCTATGAAGAGCGGTCTGATGTGGGATCTGAGCAAGCTGGACTGCCTGGACTTTACCGAAAGTAAATGGGGCAACAAGACTCATGAGGAGCTGGCTTCCATGGGGGATGCCATTTACGGCATGAGCGGTGAGTTCCCTGAGGCTAAGGGCGGAATGTATTTTAACAAGAGACTTTTGAAGGAAGCCGGTATTGATCCTCAGGAGATCTACGATCTGCAGGAAAACATGGAGTGGACCTGGGAGAAATTTGAGGAAATGTGCCAGAAGGTGGCTGCAGATACCGATAATGACGGTGTGATCGACAGATATGCCATGGCAAATTTCACCTCTGTTTTGTATCCTCTGGCCGTATACTCCAACGGCGGAGAGTTTATCGGAAAGGATGAGAACGGTAACTTATACAATGCGCTGGAATCCGATGCCACCATGGAGGCGCTGAACTGGGCGCTGGATATGCTGGGCAAATATGAGATGACATATCCTGAGGATGCCGCATGGGATTACTGGATTACCGCTTATATAAACGGTGAAGCCTGCTTCATGGCTGACGAGGCTTACAGAGCAGGACAGATGGAAGATATGAAAGACGATTTCGGATTTGTGTGCTTCCCCATGGGCCCCAGAATGGATGATTATACCAATGCGTGGATGAATAACCCGGTGGTTATTCCGGCCTGCTATGATGAGGAGAAGGCCTGGAAGCTGGCTTTTGCATACAACCTGTGGACAGAGGTGGTTCCCGGATACACTGTGGAGGAGGCTTTCAAGTCCAACTATTATAAATCCTTTAGAGATACGGAATCCGTTGACCTGACCATTGCCAGACTGGAGACTAATGGTTTCCTGACCTATCATACGCTGGTACCTGGACTTGACCTTGGTCCCGATCTTTTCTGGGCGCTGAACGAAGATAACACACCTGCGCAGCAGGCAGAGACCATCAGACCTGTGTGGGCTGCTTATCTGGAAGAAATCAATAAATAAACAGTAATCCACAAAAGTACAGAGAAATGGACGAAAGGATGGTATTTTCCGGGTACCATCCTTTTTTCCTAAGCAGAATCCCGAATTTTTCGGGTGTTTGAAAACGCAGGATTCATGAAAGTTCTTTATTACAGAAGGTTCGCACTGTAAAGCGGGCAGGGAGGTAAAAATGTCTGTTATTGCACAAAATCCAATTATGCCGGGGTTTTATCCTGATCCCTCCATTTGTGCCGTGGGGGGAGACTACTACCTGGTGAATTCTACCTTTGCCTATTTTCCGGGACTTCCGGTGATGCACAGCAGGGATCTGTGCCACTGGGAGCAGCTGGGCAACGCTCTTGACAGGCCGTCCCAGCTTCCTTTGAAGGGGGCAGGGCATTCCGCAGGGCTTTTTGCGCCTGCTATTCGATATCATGAGGGCACTTTTTATCTGATCTGCACCAATGTTTCAGGGGGAGGCAATTTTCTTGTTACGGCCAGGAATCCGGAAGGTCCCTGGTCGGAGCCTTATTTTATCCGGGGGGCAGAGGGAATCGATCCCTGCCTGTTTTTTGATGATGACGGAAAATGCTACTATATCGGAACAAGGCCCAACCGACAGGGATGCAGGTATAATGGAGATTGGTATATCTGGATCCAGGAGCTGAATCTTGAACGGATGGAGCTGGCAGGAGAAGCCAAGGATGTATGGAACGGCGCTCTGCGGGATGTGATTTGGCCGGAGGGTCCTCATCTGTACAAAAAGGACGGCTATTATTATATTCTGCATGCAGAAGGTGGAACAGGGCCCGATCATGCAGTCACGGTGTGCAGAAGCCGTAATATCTGGGGGCCCTATGAAAACAATCCCTGTAATCCCATCCTGACGCACAGGCATCTGGGAAAGGATTATCCTATCCGGTATGTGGGGCACGGAGATATCATCCAGACGCCCCGGGGAGAATGGTACATGGTTATGCTGGCGGTTCGTCCAAAGAAGGGCTATACCACCATGGGACGGGAGACCTTCCTGGCCAGAGTGGTGTGGGAAAATGGATGGCCGGTGGTTAACCCGGGAGCGGGAATGCTGACAGATCAGGTGGAAATCGATCTGCCGCAGTGGGATCCCTGGAAGGAAGAAGAGTCGTTTACCTGCAGAAGCGGTTTTAGGAATTGCTGTCCCGCAAGCAGCAGGACGTATGATTTTACCCGGGAAAAAAGGGAGAGGCTTGGAGATGAGTTCCTGTTTCTGCGAAATCCGGACAGGGATATGTACTCTCTGGAAGAGGGAGAGGGATTGCGGCTGAAATTCGGCGCGGCTTCTTTGAAGGAGACTGAGAGTCCTTCCTTTGCAGGAATCAGGCAACAGCATCACAGTTTTCAGGCAAAGGTCTGTGTGGACAGGGACAGCTTCCCTCAGGGAGAGGATTGCTGTAAGGCCGGGCTGGTGCTTTTGCAGAGTAACGAATATCATCTGCGGCTGGAGCTTTCCGGAAACCGGGCAGAGGCGCTTCTGTGCGAGAAGGGACAGGACCGGGTGCTTGGAAACATTCAGATGTGTGCGTCCCAGGGCATGGGCGGGACCCGGAAGGATGAAAAAGCCCGGGAACTTACATTGCTTTTGCGGGTGAGAGGTCTGGAGGCAGACCTTGGAATAGAGGAAGAGGGCGAAGAAAAGATGATCGTCCGGAATGTGGATATCAGCAGCTTGTCCACGGAGACAGCAGGCGGTTTTGTGGGATGTACGGTGGGAATGTATGCTGTGGAAGAGAGAATGAGAGCTGACAGCGGGGAAGGTATGGCGCAAAATTCCGTAGAGAATTCTGACATGAAGCGCCGGGCTTGTTTCCGATGCTTTTCCTATGAGGCGATGGGGGAATCAGATGAAGAGCGCCAGGTTCTTGCATAGACTCGTATTATGTCTTGCAATAGGGGGAAGCCTTTTTCTTGCCGCCTGCGGCAGGGAAGGGGCTTCCCGGCCTGACACCGGAGTGGTGCAGACGCCGGCCCCGCAGCCAGAGGAAGAACGGGAGGATTATATGAAATTTTTTGAGGGAATAGAGCTTACGGAGAGCTATAAGGGAATGGACCATGCGAACCCCCTGATGACACAGAGCTTTGGCGCAGATCCTTACGCCATGGTCTATGGTGACAGAGTGTATATTTATATGACCGGGGATGCCTTTGAATATGACGGGGAGGGGAAGGTCGCGGAAAATACCTATGGGAAGATCAGTCAGATCCGTGTGATTTCCACGGCGGATATGGTGAACTTTACGGATCATGGCGCCATACAGGCGGCATCGAAACAGGGCGCCGCTGTCTGGGCCCGCAATTCTTGGGCGCCGGCGGCCGCCTGGAAGGAAATTGAAGGAAAGCCGCAGTTTTTTCTCTATTTTGCAGATGCGGGAGGCGGCATCGGTGTGCTGCAGGCGGACAGCCCGGCGGGACCTTTTCGGGATCCTCTTGGGAAGGGCTTGATCACCAGGCAGACACCCAACTGCGGCGATGTGCTCTGGCTGTTTGATCCGGCGGTGCTGATGGACGACGACGGAAGGGCTTATCTGTATTTCGGAGGCGGCGTTCCGGAGGGAAAGCAGTCTGATCCGGGTACTGCCAGGGTGGTGGAGCTGGGTGAGGACATGATCAGCATTGTGGGGGAGCCTCAAAAAATCGATGTGCCTTATTTATTTGAGGATTCCGGTATCCATAAGGCGGGGGGAAAGTATTTTTATACCTACTGTACCAACTGGCAGGTGGATGAGGCGGGAACGGCGCAGTATGGATTTCGCAATGCAGAGATTGCCTGTATGGTCAGCGACAGTCCCATGGGTCCCTTTACACTGCAGGAAACCATTCTGAAGAATCCGGGCAGTGTGTTCGGTTTGTACGGAAATAATCATCACTGTGTATTCCAATTTCAGGAGAACTGGTACATTGCCTATCACACCAGGGTGCTGGAAGGGGCTATGGGGGTGGAGAAGGGCTACCGCTGTACCCATATCGACCAGTTTGCCATGGGGGAGGACGGCGTCATCGGCACCATTCGTCAGACGCTCAAAGGACGGCAGCAGCTTTGCTATGTGAATCCCTATGAGGAAAACCGGGCGGCGAACATGGCGGTTATGGGCGGTGTGGAGTGTGTGCCTTCGGACGAAGTCAGTAAAAATTTCGGCTGTGGAAATATGGCTGTGGCAGGCATCCATACGGGAGACTTTATCAAGGTTCAGGGCGTGGATTTTGGAGACGCAGGTCCCCGGGAGTTTGTAGTGACGGCAAAGCCAGGCGCTCAGAAGGAGGGCGTAATTTGTCTTCGACTGGACGGACCGGATGGAGAGGTGATCGGATATGTACCTGTGGATGCTTCGAAGGGAGAGCGCCTGGAGGGGACAGATTCAGAAGAGGCGGCTTTGGCAAATCAGGAATTTCGAAAATACACGGCTATGGTGGAGCAGGTAAGCGGGGTGCATGATTTGTTTTTCATTTTTTACGGAGAGGGATATGAGATTGAAACCTGGCAGTTTCAATAGCAGGATTCTTTTTTCCTGGTCAGGAGGATATGGTGGGGGAATATAAAGATAGTGCCGATAATCCGTTGCATCGGCGGTTCGGCACATGGAAAAATACGGTGTATATAGTAAAAAAGCTGAAGCAATATTGTCCGGCGGTGATTCCCATAGCGCTTCTGGGGATTGTGTGTGGGTCCATACTATCTTATTACTGGGGATTCATAGGAAAGTATGTGATCGATCTGGTGCAGATGCAGGCACGGATGGAGGAGAAGACGCAGCGGCTTTTATGGCTTTTGCTGATAGTGGGAGGGGGCGCCGCAGCGCTGACTTTTGGCAATGTCTTTTCACAAAATAAAACCTGGTACCGCTTTATCTATGTGAGGATGCAGATGATCCTGGAACGTGTGGACAAGGTGCTTGGCCTGAACTATCAGATGCTGGAAAGTCCTGAGGTTCTGGATGTCCATGAGCGCGCCACTCAGGCCACCGGAGGGAACAACAACGGTGTGGAGGGGATGATGAACCTGATGGTCACATTGGGCGGACAGCTTTTTACCGTAGTCGTAACCTTTGGATCCGTTGTGGTGCTGAGTCCCTGGCTTGTGGCGGCGTTGACCGGGCTTTGCATTCTGCAGTTTTTTTATTATAGGAAGATCATCAGAACGGATAAAAAGGAGGTATGGGACAAGCTGGCTCCGGTGTGGAGACAGGTGCATTATATGTCCCGCATTACCCAGGATTTTGATTTTGCAAAGGATATCCGGCTGTTTCATTTAAGCGGTTTTCTGTTAAAAAAGCAGAAAGATGTTTATGCCAAAAGAGAGGATCGTATGGATCACTGCAGGGAGCTGTGGTTTCGTCATTCTCTGGTGGTTGAACTGCTTTTTGTGGTTGGGAAGGGGCTGATTTACGGGGCATTGTTTTATGCTGTGCTGAAAAAGGGCTTATCCATCGGAAGCTTTACCTTATATCTTGCGCTGGCAACTGCCTTCTCTCAAAGTCTTCTTCAGTTTTTGCATCGTTTTGGCGACTATGAGAGAGCGTCTTTGGAGGTAGATGATTTCAGAACTTTTATAGAACTGGACTGCAGGGGAAAGGAGGAGACCATTCCTATTCCTGCGTCCCGGGAGTGGACTATAGAGTTTCATGATGTGAGCTATCGATATCATAAGCAGGAGAAGAATGCGCTGGAGCATCTGAATTTGACTCTTCATCCGGGGGAAAAGCTGGCGGTGGTGGGGTTAAACGGCGCCGGAAAGACCACTATGATCAAGCTGCTGCTTCGGCTCTACGATCCTACGGAAGGCTGTATAACATTGAACGGGGTGGATATCAGGCGGTTTTCCAGGGAGGAGTATTATAAGCTTTTCTCTCCCGTGTTCCAGAATGTGGAGGTCCTGGCTTTTCCCATTTCGGAGAACATCTCCATGAAAACAGCACAGGAAACGGATTGCTCCAGGGCGGAGAGGGCGGCGGATCAGGCTGGTCTGGGAGACAAGATAAGCTCCCTGCCCAAGGGGATTGAGACAGAGTTGTTGAAGGTTATTACCGAGGACGGGGTGGATCTGTCCGGGGGAGAGAAGCAGAAGCTGGCTCTGGCCAGGGCCCTTTATAAGGCCGCGCCTATAGTGGTGCTGGACGAGCCCACATCCGCTCTGGATGCGCTGGCAGAGCAGCAGCTCTATGAACGGTTTGACCAGATGATCGGAGAGAAATCTGCCGTGTATATTTCCCATCGTCTTGCGTCCACCAGGTTTTGCGATAAGGTGGCCATGTTCATGGATGGCAGAATGATTGAATATGGGACTCATGACCGGCTGATGGAGCAGGGCGGAGAGTACGCCAGAATGTTCGAGATGCAGGCGCAGTATTATCAGGAGGAACGGAAGGAGGCGCAGGCATAATGGACGGTAAAGAAATCAAAACCATTCAAAAACTGTTTCCGGTGATCCGGACGCTGTTTTCCACGGCAGGCAGACAGTATCCATGGTTTTTTGTGATGGAGGCATTAAAGACGCTGATCCAGATTTTCCAGCCTTTTTTGGGTCTTTTTTTGACGCCTCTTTTGGTGGATGAGCTGTGCGGCGGGCGCAATGTAAGAACGCTTGCGACATATGCCGCCGTTTTGGTTATAGGTGAGTGTGTTCTGTCGATTTTGCTGGCTCGTGTGAATACGACGCTTCAAAAGTATCAGGAGCGTTTGGATAACTATTTTGCCATGGAGATCAGCCGGCATTCCATGGGACTGGATTTTCAGCTGACAGAGGATAAAAAGGCGCTGGATCAGCTGGAAAAGGCCGTCACGGGAATGTCCTGGTATTCGGGAGGGGCATACGGAATCGGTGAACAGGTTTTTATGTTTATAGGAAATGTTTTTAAAATCGCAGGCTTTGTGACGGTTATCACTGTGCATGCGCCTGCCCTTTTGATCGTTGTATTGATTTACGTCGTAATCAGCGGGTGGATTCGGTCTAAACTCAATGAGATAGAATTGATATCTTATGGGAACCTTTCCAAGAGCAACCGTCTGTTTGGCTATTTTGGATGGGAGGTAGTGGACTTTCGATTCGGAAAGGATATCCGTCTGTATGATGCCCGGCGGATGCTGGTGGAAAAGTGGAAGAAGTACACGGAGGAAAGCATCGGCGCCTGGAAATGGCGGGCGGACAAGGGCTACCCCTACAATCTGGCGTTGGATGGAGCGGGACTGGTCCGGTCTCTGATCACGTATTTTTACGCAGGATATCTGGTGATCCGGGAAGCCTTTTCCATCGGGATTTTCACGCAGATGATTTCCGCCGCCGGAGGACTGGACGCCACCTTAGGAGGACTGGTGTGGAATGTACAAGAGCTGATGAAGCGATGCAATTACGCCTATGAATATGTGCTTTTTATGGAGTATCCTGAGGCTATGCCCAAGGGGACGGCACATGTGAAGCCGGGGGAGCACCGTATCGAATTCAGGAATGTGACGTTTGCTTATCCGGGAACAGACAAGAAGGTCTTAGACGGGGTCAATATCACCGTGGAGCCGGGGGAGCATTTGTCCATTGTAGGACTGAACGGAGCAGGAAAGACTACTTTTATCAAGCTGTTATGCCGGTTGTATGATCCCACGGAGGGGGAGATCCTGGTGGACGGGCGAAACATTATGGAGTATGACTACAAGGAATATGTCGGCCAGTTTGCTCCGGTGTTTCAGGATTTTAAAATATTCGGATTTTCCATTGGGGAGAATATTGTTTTCGATAACATGGACCAGGTCAGATTGAAGGAAATCCTGAAGCTGACAGGTCTGGACGGGATGACGCAAAAGCTTCCAAAGGGCGTGGACACCCCGGTATTTAAAATGTTTGAGGAAGACGGGATAGAGCCCTCGGGAGGAGAGCAGCAGAAGATGGCCATTGCCAGGGCGCTCTATAAAAATGCGTCTGTGATTATCCTGGATGAGCCTACGGCGGCGCTGGATCCTATGGCTGAATATGAGATTTACAAGCAATTTCACAGTTTGGTGGGGGACAAAACGGCATTCTATATTTCTCATCGTTTGTCAAGCTGTCGTTTTTGTGACAAAATTGCGGTGTTTTCCGAGGGCGGCATCGCCGAGTATGGAAGCCATGAGGAGCTGGTAAATATCTCCGGCGGTATCTATGCGAAAATGTTTGAGGCCCAGGCTCAGTATTACAAATAAAGAGGACTCTGCGGAAGCCTGCAGAAGGCGCCGCCAAGTCCGGGGAAGGCAGAGGAGAGGAACATGAAGAAATGGATCTGGAAGTGGGGGGCAGTATGGGCGGGGCTTGCCATCTGCCTTGGAGCATGCGGACAGCCCAGGGAGGAAAATAACACCAACACAGGGGACAGCGTGCAGACAGAAGCAGACGGAAGAGATGATTCCGGAGCGGAAGAAGATGGGCAGGATGAGAACAGCGGGGAAGCGCCCGGACAGGAGGGGAGCCCGGCGGACCGACAGGAGAGTCCGGAGGATCAGCAGAAAAGTTTGGCGGATCAGCAGAATGAGGGCGGCACAGAAGCCACGGAACCGGAAATGGACAGGCCGGGGCTTGCGGCGTTTTATGAAAATAATTTTCCTATAGGCGTGGCATTGTCGGGGTATATATTTGAAAATATGGAAGAGTTTGAAGAGGTTATATTGAATAATTTTAACAGTATAACCTGTGAAAACGAGATGAAGCCCGATTATCTGCTGGACAAGGAAGGCAGCCAGAAGAAGCTGAAGGAAACGAATCTGCAGGCGGCGGTGCATTTTGACGCCTGCGTGCCGGCCATTGAATTTGCTCTGGAGCACAATATGAAGATTCGTTTTCATACTCTGGTATGGCACAGTCAGACGCCCAGGTGGTTCTTTACGGAGGACTATACGGAGGACGGGAAGCTGGTGGACAGACAGGTGATGCTGGGGCGGATGGAAAATTACATAGCCGATGTGCTGGGGTATTTTCAGGAATATTATCCCGGGCTGATCTATGCGGTGGATGTGGTGAATGAGGCTTTTGACCCATGGAACGGGAACGAAAACGGCGTGCGGATGAAGGACAATCTGTGGTATGATGTGGTGGGAGAGGACTATTATTATCAGGCGTTTGTCTTTGCCCGGAAATATGCGTCGGAGGATATGAAGCTGTTTTACAATGACTATGGATGCATGGATAAGGCGAATCTGATTCTGGAGCGTCTGGCACAGGCCAGGGAGGAAGGGCTCATCGACGGCATCGGTATGCAGTCCCACTTAAGCACCAGCGACAAGATCCAGTATAAATTCATGCTGGCGGTTAAGCAGTTTTGCGACGCAGGGTATGAGGTGCAGTCCACGGAGCTGGATATCGGCGTGAAGGACAACAGTGAATCGACGTTTTTATCCCAGGCCAGGAAATACAAGTCGTTTTTTAAGAACATGAAGGCTCTTCAGGAGGAGGGATATCCCATCACGGGGATCACGGTATGGGGGATGAATGATGATCTGTCCTGGCGTACAGGAGAATACGGTCTGCTGTTTGACGGAGACATGAATCCCAAAAAGGCGTATCTGGGGGCTTTACTGGATCCTTCCGTGCCGGATGTGGAATAGGTTGAATAGGCTGATATAAGTGTCTGTAATAATTTGCGGGTTTGATATTCAAAGGAGAGAGAATGATCAGAGAATTAAAGGGAAAGGCTGTAAAATTGCAGGAGGGGGAGCTTCTTCGCAGGGAGGAAGCGAACCGGCAGTATTTGATGAAGCTGGAAAACAGATATTTACTGCGAAATTATATGCTGGAGGCAGGAAGAGTTTCCGGGAGAGGAATGGATTTAAACGCCATGGGAGGCTGGGAGGATCCCAGCTGTCAGCTGAGAGGGCATTTTCTGGGCCATTGGCTGTCGGCAGCCGCAATGCGGTATCAGGAATCGGGAGACCGGGAACTGAAGGCCAAGACGGAGACGATTCTGGAGGAGCTGGAACGGTGCCAGCAGGACAACGGCGGAGAGTGGGTGTGTCCCATTCCGGAAAAATATCTGTATTGGATCGGAAAAGGAAGAAATATCTGGGCGCCGCAGTACAATGTTCATAAGCTGTTTATGGGGCTGGTGGATGTATATCGGCTGATGGATCTGGAGAACGCCCTGACCATTGCAGACAAACTGGCGGACTGGTTTTACCGGTGGAGCGGAAGCTATACCAGGGAGGAATTTGACAATATTCTGGATATCGAAACCGGCGGGATGCTGGAGGTGTGGGCGGATCTTTTAGAGATTACCGGCAAAGAGAAATACCGGGAGCTTTTGAGCAGGTATTACAGAGGGCGCCTGTTTGAGCCTCTGCTGGAGGGCAAGGACGTACTCACGAACATGCATGCCAATACCACCATACCGGAGATCCTGGGCTGTGCCAGAGCCTATGAGGTGACCGGCGGGGAAAAATGGCTGGATATTGTCCGGTGTTATTGGAAATGTGCGGTGACGGACAGAGGATATTTTGCCACCGGCGGCCAGACCCAGGGGGAGGTGTGGACTCCCAGGAAAAAGCTGAAGGCCAGGCTGGGAGACAAAAACCAGGAGCACTGCACCGTATACAATATGGTCCGGCTGGCAGACTTTTTGTTCCGGCAGACCGCAGATCCTTCCTATCTGCATTATATGGAGTATAATCTGCGAAACGGCGTCATGGCCCAGACCTATTGGCAGGGGATGCCCTGGAAGGGCAGCTCCGGAAGGGGCCTGCTTACTTATTTCCTTCCCATGAAGGCGGCCAGCAGAAAAGACTGGGCAGGGGAAATGGACAGTTTCTTCTGCTGTCACGGTACCATGGTTCAGGCCAACGCGGCCTGGAACCGCTATCTGTACTATCAGCGGGAGAGGGAAATTTATGTGGCGGCGTATGCTGATTCGGAGGCCGATTTTGAGATGGGAGATTGCAGGATCAGGCTGTCCCAGCGGCAGGATTATATGAATGGAAGCCTGATGAATTCCTCCGAAAACAATGTGCGGCAGAGCGTGAATGCCGTGACGGCGGCCTTTGCAAATAAACCGGATTTCAGGAAATATAAATTTACCATACATCTGGAAGGGGAAGGCGGGGCGCAGTTTAAGCTGTATCTGCGCATCCCGGACTGGATTATGGATGAGGCAAAGGCTTATATCAATGGTGAACTGATAGCAAAGACAGAGCACACGGATGAGTTTCTTTCCCTGGAAAGGGAGTGGAAGGACGGCGACAGGGTGGAGCTTACGCTGCCTGTGGGACTTCAGTTTATTCCGCTTCCGGATGACCCTCAGATGGGGGCTTTCCGTTACGGCGCCGACGTTTTGGCGGGAATCACGGAGCAGGAGAGGGTTCTGAATACGGAAAGTCCGGATCCCACGGAAGAGCTTTCTCCCGATACGGAGCGCGAATGGGGAACCTTCCGCACCTTCTACCGCACGGAAAATCAGGATCCCGGCATTTCCTTCCGCAAGCTCAATGAGATCGGCTACGAGCCCTATCAGATTTATTTTAGGGTGAGAGAGAAGAAGGACAGGGAAAAATCTTGATATTAATATTGATGTGTGGTATGATTATATCAAAATAGGAAAGGAGAGAATTAAAAATGGTTAAAAAGTGTATGGCAATATTGTTGGCTATAGGATTAATGTGTTTAGGCTATTCACAAAGTGTACAGGCGTGTACCAAAACACCAAACTGTTACGCAGAAGCAACAACTGCTACATGCGGCTATGTTCGAGAAACAACGGCATATGGTCATATGGTGGAAGAACCGAATGGCTACATTTCGCAGTGTGCAGTTACTATCGTGTCAGGTCCACACACAATTAAGTGTGCAGGATGTAATGCTGTTCTTTATACAGAAAATAGGACATGCTCGGAAAAACATAGCAACGTACATTGCTTCTCCAAGTATAATATGTGCAAGAGATAATAAGTTGACAAAGCAGGAACGGCATAGGTGCTCTCAAGGGTGCTTTTGAGAGTGCTTATGCCGTTTTTAATCTCGAGGAGATAAAAATGGGGAAAATGAGCAGAATGTTTGTGGTGATCTGTTGCGCCATATTTCTGGCGTTTATGACAGGAGGGTGCGGTGAGGATACGGGAAATGACGCGTCGGAAGTCGGCAGCAGTGTGTCGTCCGGGCAAAGGGATCATTATGACCTGGCGACGGAAGAGTGGAAGGCATACGGAGAAATTATTGACAGCGATGATAAATGGTCAGTGTCAGGATACTGGGATGATCTTAGCTCAGGCGTTGCGGCAACGGGAATGGGGAGAATGGACCGATACACTGCGTCAGAAGGGCAGAACTTTTATATTCTGGTAAGTGAAAAGGAGTTGGAAGGGCAGAGAAAACAATTCTATTACCTGACACAGATTGATATGCTGTCTTTGAAATCGGAGAGAATTGAACTGGATCTTCGGGCCACAGACTCTCTGACCTCTGAAGAAGCGTCAAAGCTGGCTGTACTGGCAGATGCATTGGATCAGGGACAGGCGGAGCTTGCGGGACTGGACGTTTCAGGGGGAAAGCTTAGTCTGTTTGTCTGCCGATGGGCAGACGGAAGGCTGGAGGAGATTTATTCCCTCCGGCTGGGGATGGACGGCAGGGTAGAAGGGATGACGGATTTGCTTCCGGGGCTTGCGCAGGCCGGAGCGCTGTCGGAGGATAGAAAGCCAACAGACCTGATCAGGGATATTGAAGGAAATTATTTTGTCATGGGCATTTCAAAAGGGGGAGAAATCTGTGTCCTGAATGAAAAGGGGGAGTTTCTTGCGCAGATAGGGATCTCCGGGAATCAGACTGGTATATACTCATGTACTGGAAAGCTTTTAGACGGGAGGCCGATTTTTGAATATATAGATCCGGAAACAGAAGCTCTGACGATTTTCTGCTTTGACGGAAATGCCGAAAAAATTCTGTACCGGGGGCAGGGACCCTCTGCAACAGTCCGGTATATCAATGGCTCCGGAGATATTGTCTGGCTGGATTACAGCGGAATTCTGCGTTGGAATGCTGTGGAAGGAAGCTGTGAGCGCTTTTACCAGGATAACGGACTTAATACATTAAGCTGTGAGGCAATATTTGTGGACGACGAAGGAAATATATCCATTGCCTGCTGTAAAGACGACGTTACAAGTATGTTTTTGTTGAGCCAGGGCGCAGAAGAGCAGACTCAGGTGAGAATTTTTCAGCTGTTGGAAGATGCGCAGATGAAGGAAATTGCCGCCCAATATTCCAGAAAGCATCCGGGAATACAGATTGTGGTGGAGACCTGTGAGCCGGGAGCTGACAAGACAATTCTCTTAAATCGGATTATGGCGCAGGTAACTTCCGGGAGCGGGCCGGATATTCTTGTGGTGAACAGAAATCAAATGGAGATTCTTCAGGATAAGGGAGTGCTTGCAGAGCTTTCCCAGGTTCTGCCGGAAGAAATCAGGGAGCAGATTTTTGGAAGCGTACTGCGCCAGGGAACAATAAAAAACGATTTATATGGTATATCCAGGCAGGTGAGCATAAGCACTCTTCTGGTACCGCAGAAGGTGTGGAAGGGGGAAACATGGAGTTTTCGGGATGTATTGGATCTCTTGGATGAAGGAGAGCGCCGGGGTGAACCCTTAGACCGGTTTATCAGCGTGTACTCCAGTCTGACGGCGGATCAGATGTTCTTTGACCTTGCTCTGCTGGATGTGGAAGAGGGAACCTCTTCTTTTCTGGATATGGAGCAGGGGAAATGTTTTTTTGACACACAGGAGTTTATCAGACTTCTGGAAGTATGTAAAAAATATGGGGAAGCCCCTGATGCCAGGAAATATATGACAGACGAGGAACGATTTTCTGAAGTGGAAGACGGAAGGGCGCTTAGCTATTCCGTGGGAGGCGACCTGAAGACGTTCAGTTATGCCATGGCTATGTGCGGGGAAGATTACCAATGTGTGGGGTATCCTACAGAAGGGGCATGTGGAAGCCGCGTGACCTGCTATCAGTTTGCGGTAGTGAATGCCAATACAAAGAACTATGATGTCGCCGCTGATTTTTTGAATTTTATTTTAAGCGGGGAAATTCAGAGAGAATACGGAACCTCTACCGTGAGACGGGATATTCTGACGGAAGGAGTGGTAGAACGTCCGGGAAATTCCCCCGTATTCATGCATGGAGAGAAAAGTATAATTGAGCTGGAGGGGAAGCCGGATGGCAGCTCCTACCTTCAGGAGTATGTGGAGCTGCTCGATACGGGAGTTCCGGAGACCTGGATGATGACAGAGCTTCGTAGTATCATCATGGAGGAGGCAGCCGCTTTCTTTAATGGAGACAAGAGTGCCAAAGACGCGGCGGCCTTGATTCAAAATAAGGTTCAGCTGTATCTGGATGAGAGGTAGTATCCGAAAAATCCAGGATAGAAAGAGAATGAGACAGTTCCGCGGAAATCCAAGGACTTGAAAAAGCCCGGAATTCTGTGGACTGTCTCATTCTTTATGTTATTGGGGGAGGCTGTAAATTTTTCTGTGTCTATGGAGGAAAAATCCTTCCGGTAAAATTCAGATATGTACAACTAGCTGTCGAATTATGGTATTGATTTTTGTGTCGATTTATTTTTCTGATTATAGTATAACCGTTTTCCATGGTTCTATACAAAAATATCTGAATTTTTGCACCAAAAACAAAGCATCCCGACTGCTCTTTTCCGTGGGCTCTGCCCACACCCGGCCTCTGGAATAAGATTGGGTTTTGCGGCAATACTATGGATGCCGACGGAATAAG